>NZ_JBZVDZ010000007.1:185375-463781 GCF_058408365.1 Paenibacillus sp. MDV22-iso6
CTGTATCGCCGGTAACCCCAGTGACACCCGTTACACCCGTATCCCCCGTTGCTCCCGTACTTCCCGTTATACTGACACCCGTGGCTCCAGTTACACCCGCTGCTCCTATATCGCCGGTAACGCCGGTAGCTCCGGTTACACCCGTATCCCCCGTGGCTCCTTTACTTCCCGTTACACTGACACCCGTGGCTCCAGTTACACCCGCTGCTCCTGTATCGCCGGTAACGCCGGTGGCTCCGGTTATACCCGTATCCCCCGTTGCTCCTGTACTTCCCGTTATACTGACACCCGTGGCACCGGTAACTCCTGTATCTCCAGTGACGCCGGTAACTCCTGTGTCTCCGGTGGCTCCGTTACTTCCAGTTACACCAACTCCGGTTGCCCCTGTCGCACCCGTGGCCCCCGCGCCAGCCAACAACGTATAATCCGGGGACGTTCCTGGTGTTCCTGTTGGCGATGCCACATTTGCAATATACGTACTGCCGTCAAACGTCACCACCTGACCGGCTGGATACGTTGGCGCTACTGCTGGATCGAATGGAACAACGCCCGTCAAGCCTGCGCCTGTGGCTCCCGTTGCACCGGTATCTCCCGCTGCGCCCGTTACACCAACTCCGGTTGCCCCTGTCGCACCAGTGGCTCCCGCGCCAGCCAACAATGTGTAATCCGGGGACGTTCCTGGAGTGCCTGTTGGTGATGCCACATTTGCAATATACGTGCTGCCATCAAACGTCACCACTTGACCCGCTGGATACGTTGGCGCTACTGCTGGGTCGAATGGAACAACGCCAGTCAAACCTGCACCCGTGGCTCCCGTTGTACCGGTATCTCCTGTTGCGCCGGTTAGACCAACTCCGGTTGCCCCTGTTGCACCCGTGGCTCCTGCACCAGCCAACAACGTGTAATCCGGGGATGTTCCTGGAGTACCTGTTGGTGATGCCACATTTGCAATATACGTGCTGCCATCAAACGTAACGACTTGACCCGCTGGATACGTTGGTGCTACCGCCGGATCGAACGGTACAATCCCACTCAAACCTACTCCAGTTGCTCCCGTTACACCCGTTGGCCCTGTAGGGCCTGCGCCTGCAATCAATGTATAGTCAGGGGATGTACCTGGCGTTCCCGTTGGCGATGCCACATTTGTAATGTAAGTACTTCCGTTAAATGTCACGACTTGACCCGCCGGATACGTTGGTGCTACTGCTGGGTCAAACGGAACTGCTCCATTCAAGCCCACTCCTGTTGCTCCGGTTGCACCTGTAGCACCTGCACCTGCAAGCAAGGTGTAGTCTGGTGAAGTTCCCGGCGTTCCCGTTGGCGACGCGACATTAGCAATGTACGTACTGCCGTCAAACGTCACCACTTGACCCGCTGGATACGTTGGTGCTACCGCCGGATCGAACGGTACAATCCCACTCAAACCTACTCCAGTTGCTCCCGTTACACCCGTTGGCCCTGTAGGGCCTGCGCCTGCAATCAATGTATAGTCAGGGGATGTACCTGGCGTTCCCGTTGGTGATGCCACATTTGTAATATAGGTGCTGCCTTCAAAAGTTACAACTTGACCGGCCGGGTATGTTGGTGCCACTGCTGGGTCAAACGGAACTGCTCCATTCAAGCCCACGCCTGTTGCTCCGGTTGCACCGGTGGCTCCTGCGCCAGCAAGCAATGTGTAGTCTGGTGATGTACCTGGGGTTCCAGTTGGTGAAGCTACATTAGTAATATAGGTACTACCGTCAAATGTAACTATTTGACCCGCTGGATAGGTTGGTGCTACCGCTGGATCAAACGGTAATATTCCACTTAAACCTACTCCTGTGGCTCCCGTAACCCCAGTAGGTCCTGCACCTGCCAAGAGTGTATAGTCCGGTGAAGTACCGGGAGTTCCCGTTGGCGATGCCACATTTGTAATATAAGTGCTGCCGTCAAATGTTACGACCTGACCCGCTGGATACGTAGGTGCTACTGCGGGATCAAACGGAACAGAACCACCGAGTCCCACTCCTGTTGTCCCAGTAGCCCCAGTAGCTCCGGCCGATGCCAGCAAAGTATAATCCGGTGAACTACCCGGTGTTCCCGTTGGCGATGCCACATTAGTAATATAGGTACTACCGCCAAACGTTACAATTTGTCCTGCCGGATAACCTGGTGCGAGCGCCGGATCGAATGGAATAGAGCCTGTTAAGCCTGCCCCTGTTGCTCCAGTCGTTCCGCCTGACAAAAACAACGTGTAGTCTGGAGAACTTCCCGGTACTCCGGTAGGACCATTCACGTTAACAACATAAAGACTGCCGTTATACGAAACAACTTGACCTTGCACATAGCCAGGTGCCTCAGCGGGATCAAAAACGGAAATATCATTCAATCCAACTCCAGGAGCCCCCTGCGGACCTGGTACGCCTTGGGGTCCTAGAGGACCTACCGGACCTACTGGTCCTACTGAGCCTCCTGGCCCGGCTGGACCTGGCACTCCGGGAACACCCGGAACCCCTGGAACTCCCGGGGGACCTGGAGGACCTGGAGTTCCCGATGTTCCAAATGAACTGGTAGCACGAGTCAATGATACGGATATGGATCGAATCAAACCGACCAATTTATCTTTTTCCGCAGGCGGAACTTCCAGAAGCAACGTTACACTTAATAAATCATCAAGCAAGTTTTGCAAGTTGCCAGCCAGATTGATAACGGCTACAGGTACAACTTCAGAACCTGCTATGGTTAATTCCAGAACGGATTGTAACTCAGCTTTCACCCCAGCTCGAAAACCAGAGGTATTAACAAAGGTGAGCAAACTCCGTAAACTGTTTTGCAATGCGAGAATATTAGACGCTGTAGGCTGACTAACAGCTGCAGGAATAGTCACTGCCAATGCTTTCAAAATGGACTCAAACTGCTCCACTTCACTCGATGTTATTGGAATAAACGGTGATCCCGCTCGAAACGATCTTCCTTCTATGAAAGCTTTAATATTCACCCTTTTTCTTTCATCAGACATGCCTAATCCACTCCTCCTTTAACTTCTTCGCTTTTCAAGCTTATGTATCATAAGAGGCAAAATTATCTTGGACACATTTTTTGATGCAAAAAAAGTGAACATACTGTTCCACGTTGAACAAGATTAAACGGTACTGTTCAACAAAAAAGCACCCTCAGCATGAGGGTGCTTTCGCACTTTTTGTATGAAATCGGGCTATTTCGAAGAATCCACGGGAAATTGTAAAATAAACTCTGTTCCTTCGCCAAGTACACTATTAACGATAATGGTACCGTGATGGGCATCCACAATATTTTTTACAATTGCGAGCCCCAGTCCTGTACCGACACTTTCACCTCGAACACGAGCCTTATCTGCTTTGTAGAATCGTTCAAAGATGAATGGCAGATCGGAAGACGGAATGCCTACACCTTCATCTTTTACAGTCACTTTAGCTACAGGTGTCCGGATATCGGTTAACAGCTCTGCCGATATGACAACATTTTTGCCTGAGGGAGTATGCCGAAACGCATTATCCAGCAAATTTGTAAATACCTGTTCAAGCCGATCCTCGTCAGCCTGGTGAAGTTCAATCGAAGTCTGTTTGCATTCAAACCGAAGATGGATATCCTGTTCTTTGGAACGTACCGAGAACTTTCTATATACACGCTCCAATAGTTCAACCAGATCCACTTCCTTCACAGCCATATCCGTATGACCCGCTTCCATTCGCGCAAGATCAAGCAGATCTTTAACCAACCTGCCCATACGCAAAGACTCATCATGAATCACTTGAATTAATTCTTCACTTTCTTCTGGAGAAGCCGCCATTCCATCCAAAAGAGCTTCACTATACCCTTGCATCATGGATAGCGGAGTACGTATTTCATGAGATACGTTGGCGACAAAATCACGGCGCATCTTCTCAAGTCGTACTTCCTCCGTTACGTCACGAAGCACAGCAACAGCCCCCCGTACGACACTATCTGCATACAAAGGCGCCATCTGAACAGACCAGACACCCTGCTGCACATGAACGTTAGAGTTCTGATCGCCACCTTGTTCCATCACCATTTTGAACAAAGGAACGAGTGGTTCCGGCACCTCTCGTGAAGAACTCACAGCATTCTCCGAATCCTGTCCCTCGCCCATTTGTGCCCAGTCCAAATCACACCAAGCCTGCATGATTTTCTCTCCAGGTGGGTTTGTTAAAATAACTTTCCCCTCACCATCGAATGTCACTACAGCATCGGTCATGCTTCGGAGCACGCTCGCCAGATGTTCTTTTTCATGGTTAAGGTTGCGAATGTTATCTTCCAGCTGTGCAGCCATATGGTTAAATGTATTACCTAATTCCCCAATCTCATCACTAGTTACAAGGGAGAGACGTGTACCGTAATTTCCTTTCCGAATCGCATTGGCTGCCTGAATTAACTGCTGCATCGGCTGCGTAATTTTCGTGAAAAGAAACAGCGCAAAAAAGGTCGTCAAGCTGAAACCGATAATACAAACATACGTGAACAAACGTTTGATATCTCTCGACTCAGACTCCGCAAAATTCGTATCAATATACGGCAGCAAAAAAAGACCCAATGCTATGAGTACACAGCCCACAAGGCAAATAATCGTAATCCATAACTTCCCGACCAGCGATCTCCAGAAACTAAAACTACTTCGGTACTTCCAGTTTATAACCCACACCCCACACCGTCGTAATCATCGCCGCTGATTCTGGCGAAACCTTGTTTAACTTCTCGCGAAGACGCTTCACATGCGTATCCACAGTACGAAGATCACCAAAGAATTCATAGTTCCATACATCCTTCAGCAGCTCTTCTCTGGAGAAAACTTTATCTGGAGATGTCGCGAGATAATGCAACAGTTCATATTCTTTCGGTGTTAGACTGATCTCTTCCCCACCCGCGGTTACGCGGTGAGCATCATGTTCGATGACCAAATGAGGAAATACGATATTGTTGCTTGAATTACTCTCCTTGGACAGATACGCTGTCGCAGAAGAACGACGCAGAATCGCTTTGACTCGGTAAATCACTTCACGTGGACTGAACGGTTTAACGACATAGTCATCTGCTCCAACTTCAAAGCCCTGAACGCGGTTAATTTCTTCGCCTTTTGCAGTAAGCATCAAAACCGGAGTTGATTTTACCTGACGCAAACGGGTACATACTTCAACGCCGTCCATGCCCGGCAACATCACATCAAGCAAAATCAGACCATAGTCACCTGCAGTTGCTTTTCGCAACGCAGTTTCCCCATCCTCTGCTTCATCGATTTCATAACCTTCTTTTTCGAGATACATTTTCAAAAGCCGTCGGATTCTTTCCTCGTCATCCACGACGAGTATACGGTTCTCATGTTCAGCCATTCCACTCCAGCCCCTTTGCAATAACTCCTCATCACTTCTATTATGTTCGATCTGGCGAACAATATTTGAATGCCCCATTGGACGTAGGGGCTCACGTATGTGTTTCATGGATTTCTCTCGGGAACTTTACGAAACTACCTATCCTAGTCTGCTCCTGCATAAGAATGCAACCCGGCAATGATCAAATTCACACCAACGAGCGTAAACATAACGACCAAAAACCCAAGTACTGCAAGCCATGCAGACTTGCGGCCCTGCCAGCCTCTGGACAAACGCAAATGCAGGTACACACTATAATATAACCATGTTATCAAAGCCCACACCTCTTTGGGGTCCCATCCCCAGAAGCGGCTCCAGGCAATCTGGGCCCAGATCATAGCGAAAATTAATGCTCCCAATGTAAATATAGGAAATCCGATAGCAATTGCCCGATAACTAATCTCATCGAGATCATCGGCATCAATGCCATCCAGCATCGGTTGCAGAGCTTGTCCAAGCGGTCTTCTTACAATTAAACGAATAAGTCCATATAAGATCAACCCTACAATCAAAGACCAGACTACCGTATTCAGTTTACGTCCAGCATTAACTCCGTTCATCCAGGAAGGTGTCTCAAGCAATGGTTCCTTCATGCCAAGAAACGGTTTTATGCTCTCCACTTCGCTATTATAAGGCGCAAAAATAGGAGGCATGCGATAAATCACTTTCTCTATTGTACTATTTTCCTGTACCTCTGTGTCAATGCTAGCGATTTTCCGAACAAAAACCGCCTCATATCCGGATGCACGGAAAGCAAATACCGACCCGATAAACCCAACGACAACGACGATAGTGATTAATGTAAACTCAACCCACCCGCGCTGGCGTCTGGATGACTTATCCTTGCCACTGAAATCGACTGTGCGTAACAAGTACATGAATCCCGCCGCAAAGCCTACGGCAAAGAATGCCTCGCCAAGAGCTGCCAACGTCACGTGGATCTTGAGCCATATCGATTGTAAAGCAGGGATCAGCGGCTGTACTTCCTGAGGAAATACGGCTGCATATGCCATAATAATGATGGTTAGTGGCAATGCAAACAGTCCCAGCAACGATTTGCGATAGATGGCGTAAACTACAATAAATGCCACCATAATCATCATGGAAAGAAAACTCATAAACTCATACATATTACTTACTGGTATATGGCCTGCTCCAGCCCAGCGTGTACCAAAGAAGATGAGATGTGCAGCTAGTGCAACAGTTGATGCAATAAAGGCTCGTTTCCCCCATCGTTCTACATGAGCTTGCGGGTCACGATTACTCCATTTCTTTCCCATGACGGCAACGCCATATAACATAAATGCAGCACAATATAGAAAAAAAGATACGATAAATGCGTCGCTGCTGAAATCCAATAAACTCATGTTTGGTTCCCCCCGTTATCCAACGACTTCTCATCCACTTCCACATTCATATGTTTTAACACAGCTGCAACCTCGCGCCTAAATCCAAACCAGTTTTTGTTCGTATGGCCACCTAGGGTGAGTTGTCCATCATCAATCCGAATCCAAATACGTCGGTGATGCCAGTAAAAGCCCATAACCAGACCCAACATAACGATGCCTGCCCCAACCCATACGAAAGGCATGGCCTTATCAATACGGATATTGAGGTAACTCACGGATTGAATGATGTCCACCTTATCCATGCTATCAACCTCTAGCTGCAAAGGAATTTCTCCTCCATTCAACTGTTTGTTAATTGCGTCCTGTTGAAAACGTTGTTTATCTATCTGCTTCGCAAAATACAAATACTGCATGCCCGCTTCAGGTAAATTGGGACCCTTGATGTTAAATAGAAAGGCAGGCGCATTCGGTGAAGGGGATTTTGATTTGGGTTCTCCATTTTCATCCAGCCCAAAATCCATATATTTTTCTTTAACACTCAGACTATAGGGTCCAGCTTCAAACGTTCGCTGCGTATCCACCATAGCAATTTGGATTGCTCCATACTTCTCACCCGTCTGGGCATTGACCAAATCAGGCGTTACCGAACGAATCGTTGGTGTCAGATCATAATCAAATTGATATGCTTTTAATCCGTGGTAATTCAGTGGATGGTTCACTCGAACATCATGTCGGTCCACCTCGGTCAATTGAGGTTTTTTCGAAGGATCCGAGCAATCTGCCGTACATTCGTACAATACCACTTTGGTTTCAAATAGTTTTGGAACGGTTTTGTTCAAATTACGGAACTGTTCTGGAACCTCATCTTCATTGTAAAATTCAACATTAAACTGTTCATTCTTCAAATACATGGAGGTATTCGGTATTTTTTTGATTTCCCCTTGGGGAAAAGCAACATGCTCATCCAGATTCAGCCCGGGAAGTCCTCGAGCAAGTACTGCGAGCAGGAAGATAATCAATCCGATATGGATAACATATGGCCCCCAGCGACTGAATCGATGTTTCTCGGCCAGCAATGCAGTACCCTCGGTATGCACGCGATAACCTTTCTTTTTAAGCGGCGTAACCGCTTTCTTAATCCAGTCTTCTGATGCCTCATCTATGGAACCTTGATACACCAGTCGCTGGCGTGTAAGAAACTGCATGTGTTTGCGTATTTTCTGTTTATTCAGCGCTTTATATAGTGGAAGTACCCGGTCTAGACTGCATATGACCAATGAAGCGCCAATCAGTACCAGTAACAAAATAAACCACCAGGATTCGTATGTATGGGACAGACCCAGCAGATAATAGATATGACCCAACTGACCGTATGTGTCCTTGTAATATACGGATGGATCAATATTCAGAAATGTACTTTCTTGTGGATAGATTGTGCCCAGCATGGAACCTACAAGTGTAAACACAATCATGTAAACAGCAATTTTGACCGATGAGAAAAAGTTCCATATGCGGTCAATGATTTTGGGATTGGTACGCTGCGAACGACGCGCCATGCCATCATAACGCATTTCCAATACTTCATCCGATTTGACCTCGGCCTCCAGCAGCGGCTTGCCACAGGCTTCACACAGCACAGTGCCCACCGGATTCTGGTGTCCGCACTCACATTTCGTATTTTGGAACACGACTAGACCTCCTGTCAGGGCTGTTTCGCCAGTTGTGAAATTTGAGCGTCAAGTGTGTCCAAATCAAGTTGACCGATATGAATGGTGGAGATTTTGCCCGTGTCGGAGACAAAAAATGTCGTTGGCATCGGCGAAATGCCAAAATCCCGGATCGAGTTTTTGTCACGGTCGAGCATAATCGGAAACGTAACGCCCACCTGTCGAACAAAATTTTCCACGGTCATCTGGTCTTCCCCAACATTGATACCAACAAATTGCACACCCTGGTCCTTCCATTTGTCCGCTTGCGCTTGTAGCGCAGGCATCTCTTTGACACAAGGCTCACACCATGTTCCCCAGAAGTTGATTACCATGGCTTTGCCTTTGTATTCCTCAGACGTATGAACTTGTCCATCCAGGCCCAGCAGTTCAAAAGAAGGAGCTTTGTCTCCTTCTTTTGGCTTGCCATTCGAGCCGGATACCGATGTAGTAATCGCATATCCGCCCAACACCAGGATCAATAACAAAATGACGATTTGCACCGCTCTTCTTGATTTCCCCATGTGCTGCTCCCCTTTTAAGTCAGCTTTTTGCATAATTTGAATTTAAACGCTCCCGGGTACAAGAATTAGACGAATAACACCATTTCGATCTAAATCTTGCTGATTGAAAGTCGCTCCGGGGATTTATGCAAAAAGCTTGAGTGACTAGCATTCGCATATAACGGTCTTGGACAACTGTGAACATCCTATGAACAATTATAGCGAATTTCGTCACAAAACTGCGGCGCTTTTATGAAAATTATGTGTCCTCACATTACCTTTTTTTCATTTTTTTGGCGGGTTCTGATTTTGCGAGCGTAATCAGGTTGTTGACTTCTTCTTTGGTTAGATTGCGTGTGAGTCCCCGTTTCAGGTTTTGAAGCAAAATACCTCCAAACGAAATCCGTTTCAGACGTGTTACCGGATGGTTAATCGCTTCGAACATACGTCTAACCTGACGGTTACGCCCTTCGTAAATCGTAATAGAGATAACAGATTCATTTGCTGCGGTATCCACATCTTTGTACTCAATCTCTGCCGGAGCTGTCATACCGTCGTCCAGCATAATGCCTGTCTTTAATTTCTCCAGAGCCGAACCATGTGGAACACCTTTAACGGTTGCATGATACGTTTTGGGTACGTGATGCTTCGGATGCGTCAACAAATGCGCAAACTCGCCATCGTTGGTTAGAATGAGCAATCCTTCTGTGTCATAATCCAGACGACCCACTGGGTATACCCGTTCCTTGACACCTTTAAGATAGTCGGATACAATTTTCCGACCTTCCGGGTCTGAAGCACTTGTGATAACACCCTTCGGTTTATTCAACATCATGTACACTTTCTTTTCACTGCGGATCGGTTTACCATTAACTGTAATCATATCCTCTTCGGGGTTCGCTTTCGTACCCAGTTCGGTTACGACCTCCCCGTTAACTTCTACTTTGCCGGACAGGATCAGTTCCTCGCTCTTGCGGCGGGATGCAATGCCTGCCTGTGCGATAATTTTTTGTAATCTTTCCATGTTTGTCATGTCACCTCACACTAATGATACCCATCAAGGCCGGAAATCACAAGGATAATCCATCGATTTTGTTAACGCAGGGGTTGTAAACACCTTTTAAGCTGCATTTAGCTATGTATTTAGGCCAAAAAAAGCTCACCCTCTCACTGCCGGTATGCGACAGGAGCGTTAAGGTGAGCCGTTCAATTTCAACCATATGTAACCACTACAACATGAATAAGTTTAATTGGCTACTTTACCAGCAACAACGACCTGTTTTTTCGCAGGGGTTGCACTTTCTTTAATGAAGGATTGCAATGTTTTGGAAGTAATATAATAAGTACGTCCGCCGTATACAAAGGTCATCATGCCAATAACCCGATTGTTCTGGTCCAGAACAGGGCCACCTGAATTGCCTTGTGCCACTGATTTTACGATACTGCCAATGCCCTTCTTGCCTGGAACATCTGAATCTTGTGAATTAAATACTCGGCTCTTGGCGATTGTATTGTAAGTTGAAGGGAAATCTTCGTCCAACAGCACAAGTTCCCCGGCGGAATTTTTAGGAAATCCGATGGTATAGACGATTTGATTATCTTTCGCATTTGCAAACGTCACCGGTTGTGCGTCGATTTCTTTGTCCAGCTTCAGCAATGCCATATCTGTCACCGGATCTGTTTTGATGATTTTGGCTTTAACCGGCTTGTCCAGATGACCTGGGCTTGCTACAGTAAGTGTGCCTTCATCCCCATCAGACAGTTCAGCATAATCCTGAACGACATGATAGTTGGTTAGCACCTCATCCTTGGAGATCAGTATGGATGTACCTACATCATAATATACTGAATCGGGTTCATCCTGTTTGACCAGACGTACGTTCACAACTGGAAAAGAATCCGCTGTAACGGCCAACTGAGCACGTAGTTGTTTATCGAAGTAACCCGTAAAATGAATCGTATTAACGGCTTGAGCCGCAGCCAGTCCCGTCTGTCCTGCAAGCAACGCAATGGTAAGCATACCTGACATCCCAAAGCGGAGCATTCGTTTCCAACTCTTTTGCATGGTTCTCACTCTCCTCCGCTATCATTCTAGCATAATTCGTATATCGGAAGGAGAGGGCATATTTTTAACCAAATACAATTAAACAAATAACCAAGGCAGCAATGAATCCAACCAGATCGGAAAACAACCCAACTTTGAGCGCATAGCGACCATTGCGTATACCTACCGCTCCAAAATAAACAGTCAATACATATAGGGTTGTATCCGTACTGCCTTGAATCGTGGAAGCCATGCGACCAATCATAGAGTCAGGTCCATAGGTTTTGATCAGGTCAGTCGTAAAGGCAAGCGAGCCTGTCCCGGTCAAAGGACGCAAAATACCGAGCGGCAATACTTCTCCCGGAACCCCCATCCAGGACACAAGTGGTGCGAATAGGCTGATTACATAATCCAATGCACCGGAAGCACGGAATACACTGATCGCAACCATCATGCCTACCAGATGGGGAATAATGCTGATCGCCGTAGAGAAGCCATCTTTGGCCCCATCAACAAAAGATTCGTAGACCGGGACCTTTTTGGTAAACGCATATAATGGAACAAACGCGATGATAACCGGAATGGCCCAGACGGAAATCCAGTTGATGAAGGTTAACAACGTTGCTCATCCTTTCATACCGGGATTGTCACTTTTATGTACACGCGGCGGCCTGTGAAGTGCCCTATTTCGGTACCAGCGATCGGCTACAATGGCTGCAAATGTCGCAATAATGGTTGCCATTAGCGTGGTACCTACAATTTCCGTGGCATTCGCGGAATGATAATTAAGTCGAATGGCTATCAGGGTTGTCGGAATAATGGTGATACTCGCTGTATTCAGAGCCAGCAAAGTACACATGGCAGGGGAAGCCGTTTGTTTATCCGGATTCAGCTCTTGCAGTTGCTGCATGGCTTTGATCCCCATTGGGGTTGCCGCATTGCCTAGGCCTAGCAGATTGGCACTCATGTTGGATAAAATATAGCCCATGGCTGGATGATTCCGCGGAACATCCGGGAACAAAAAGCCAACAACCGGACCTAGCAGCTTCGCGATTCGTCCCAGTAGCCCTGCATCCTCAGCCATTTTCATCATACCCATCCAAAACACGAGCACACTGATCAGCCCAAAACATACCGTTACTCCGGTTGCTGCTCCATCAAAAGCCGCCTGCGTAACAACTTCAATTTTGCCTTGTGCTGCTGCAAAAGCAAATCCGGTTACGATCATGAGAAGCCAGATTAAATTGATCAAAGGATAACCCTCCCCTCATTATGGAGATAACAAATGGCTTAATACCGCGCGCCATGCGGAAGCCCAGGTAGAAATTTCACCGATCCCTCCCAGAGTTGCATCCTCTGTCTTCGGCTCTGGCGGAATATAACTTCCTTTGCGATACACAGGAATTGAACCCACAAGTTTCCCGTCAAGCTGCATATCAATTCGGCCGGCCAGTCCAAAAGTAGGATCTGTCGTTTTTGCATCTCCCTCTGTACTCTCCTGTGCCCGGTTATCGAGTAAAATCAGCTTTTTCGTCAATGAGGACGTCTCACTCTTCGCTAGAGGATAGGTGAACCCGCGACCTGTGACCACATCCGTGTTTTGTACAGGCTGTTCTTTTTTTGCAATTTCCACCAAAGGGAAGTTTTCAAAACCGAAATCCAGCATACGTGCATGGTCATTCCAATCGTCGCCATCGTTAAGGGTTACCGCAGCAAGCTGTTGCCCATTGCGTGTAGCAGAGCTAACCAGACAACGGAACGCCTTTTTGGTATATCCGGTCTTTACGCCATCGGCCCCCTCGTACAACCGCAGCATTTTATTTTTGTTTTGCCAGGAGTACTCCCAGCTCTCATTCGGATTTGGAGCCGACTTGTTCTCCGTAGCTACAATACGTTTGAACACCTGATTCTTGAGCGCATACGCAGTTAAGCGTGCAAGATCATTGGCGGTGGAGTAATGACCGTCTGCGTCAAGTCCATGGGGATTCATAAAATGGGAATGGGTCAGACCAATTTGCTCTGCCTTTTTGTTCATTAACAGAACAAAGCCTTCTTCAGATCCACCGACATGTTCAGCAATCGCCGAGGCCGCATCGTTGCCTGATCGCAGCATCAGCCCATATAGCATGTTTTCAAGTGTCATTTCTTCACCCAGCTTGAGATAGATGGACGACCCTTCTTTGGCAAAAGCCGAAGAAGTTACCTTTACTTTGTCATCCAGTTTACCGTGTTCAATCGCAACAATTGCCGTCATGATTTTGGTCAAGCTGGCAATTCTCAGTTCCTTATCCCCATCTTTGCTGTACAATATTCGGCCCGATGTTACATCAATGAGAGCAGCGCTTTGCGCATGGTTTGAGGGGCCGGGGATGGTTCCCTGGGCTTCAGCAAGCCCAAATGAGGGAAACAGAAACAAAGGTACAAGCATACATGCCATAAATTTCATTAATTTTCGCATCGATTCATTCCTCCGGGTCACTTGGAATCTTGTACTAGCTTATGTCTGGACAACCCGAAGTATGTCCCAGTGTTAGAAAACAGCAAAAATCCCTTTCGCATGCGCTGCGGAAGGGATCTTAACCGAATCATTTAGCTGTACGTAGAAGGATCAGGTGTGACAGGAATGCCGGACTCTGCCGGTTGTGCTGTATTACGATTGCGGAACATGTCCTGGATTCTATCCATCACATACGGTGTGGAATCGATCAATTTCTCAAACAGATGTGTTGAGTTGTCAAGCGGCACGATGTGCACGCCCTGTTTGCCAACTACCAGGAACGCGATAGGACGAATGGATACGCCACCCCCGCTTCCGCCTCCAAATGGTGAGGCAACCGATGCGGAGCTGGCATGTTCAGTGGTACTACTTCCGCTGCTCCCGCCGCTTCCACCTTTGCTGTTTCCATCATTTACATGAAAATCACTGCCACCCGCAGCGAATCCAAATCCCACTTTACTGATCGGCAAAATTACGGTACCATCAGGTGTTTCGACCGCATCGCCCACGATTGTATTGACATCCACCATGGCCTTGATATTTTCCATTGCGGTTTCCATTAAGCCTTGAATTGGATGATCTGACATTTAAATTCCCTCCAGTTTCAATTTAAGCTAGGTTTGATCTAATCATATCATCCCCAAACTTGAAGGGACTTATGTAAGCCAGCCATTTAACTAAACCTCAATACTACAAACCGCTGACTGGGCAAAATAAAATCCGGCAGTTGCAAGCAAACTATAGAAAATTTTCTCATACTCGGTTTCTTCTTAACTACCGAGTAGACCCAGCCAAGACGCATAGTTCCACCCCCGCCACCCCGCAATCATTTTAAATGAAAGGCGTATAACACAGGGACAGTACATACACTTAAATTTGCGATTTACTGTGTTGTTTCTTCAGCTTCAGCTTGCGTCTGCGCCGTTGTTCTTGTAAGAGTTTGAACCACATCCGCCATCCTCCCTCTACTTGAAGCACTCGGGTTAAGAGCGTAAGTCCTGCGATCATGACTGCTGAAATTCGGATCTTTAGTTTCCAATCCAGCTCGGTTTGGAACTCCATCTCGTCTTCCCACACCGGCACAACTTGTAACTTTGGCGTTTGTTCAAAACGGATTTGATAAGAGAGGTATCCAATGATGATCGACTTGATACTCCACACCCAACCTATGAGAACAGCCGTATATGCTGCATCGCCGACGCCAATGCGAGTGGACCAGGACAAATGAGTCATATGTACACGAGTGAGTGTTTGCTTGATCCAGAGCTTTAATGCTTCCGTTGCCCTGAGCATGATTTTTACATCCTTAGCCCATTTTTTGACTTTACGTTTGTTAACACGCTCGCTGCTCTGGGCTTCCCCCCTCGAATGATTCATTCGCTGCTCCGTCTTCACCAGAAAACCTTCCTTCATATTACGAAAGACAATACTAGGAATTTCATAGTTAATACGCACAATGCCATATAACAGACGAACCGTAATCTTGGCATAATCATCATGATTGTGTTTCCTGAATGTAAAATGCACATGAACATACGAGATGAGGACTGCGACAAGAAGCAGTGCGATCAACAAGCCGATTCCTCCAAGCCAAATCCACACAGACCTTACCTCCAAGCCCTCAATTCTTTTCTCGTCTAGTATGACACTCTATATAGGAAAAAATTCACGTCTGACCTAAAAATTCCATTTAATCTTTGAACGACTACCTTACACTCCATTCCACATACCACGCCAAAAAAACCGGCACCCCGAAAGGGCAACCGGTTTTGGATCGATCCAGACTGCAAAGTTATGAGTGCGAAGGATCATCTTCGTTATTAATATCGTTTGCATTTGCATCATCTTCGAGATTTGCACTATCCAGGTCCAGGTCCACATGCTGCACATCCAATTTTTCAAAAAGCAGCTGTGTTTCTTCCTCCAGGTTCTCGGAATCTTCAAACAACCCTGGCTCCGGCAGATCTTTGAGCGAAGCCAAACCAAAGTAATCCAGGAAAGACTTGGTTGTGCCATATAGAATTGGGCGTCCAATGGCCTCAGCCCGTCCCACTTCCTGAATGAGATCCTTGTTCACAAGTGTATGAATGGCACGTTCGGATTTCACCCCACGTATCTCCTCAATCTCTACCCGTGTGATAGGCTGACGGTACGCCACAATAGCGAGCGTCTCCAACGCCGCCTGGGATAAAGAGGTACGTGCAGGTGAATAAGCCAATTTCTCAAAATAGGCCGCATGTTCCGGCAAGGTACCCAGTTGGACTACCCCTGCAATTTTAAGAATTTGTACGCCTCGTCCCTGCTTGGCAAATTCAGCGATCATTTCTTCAATCGCATCCGACACCAGTTCGGTTCGCTGATCCACGATTTCGGCGATTTGTTTGATGCTCAGACCTTCTTCTCCGGACAAAAACAGCAGGCCTTCAATAATCGATTTCAATTTCGGAAAATCCATGATTCTTTGTTTCCCCTCTCCACTCCATAACGATATCCTCAAACATCCGCTCCTGATAACAGACGATCTGCTTCATCTTCATCAGTTCCAGCACTGCCAGAAAAGTTACGACAATCTCGTGCCGATAAATTTGGTTATCCAGCAACTTGGAGAATAACAGCCTGCCTCCCGGTCCCATACTTTCCAACGCACCGATGACATCGCGAATACGATCCTTAACCGAGATTTCATCCCGATGGATCCGAGTTACGGTTGTCCGCTTCTCCGCCTTGCGCAGCGCCTTCTGGAAAGCCGCAATCAGATCCGAGGTATGCAAACCCTCGACCGGATTCGATTGTGCTTCTACAGGCATATACGGCCGCAAATCCTCGGGCTCTTTGGAGAAAATAAGGCTGCGTTCCCACTCCCTTTCGTGCAAGTGACGCGCAATTCCCTTGTATTTGCGATATTCAATCAGACGCGCAATCAGTTCTGCACGTGGATCATAATCTTCATCTTCCATATATGCATAATCCTCAAAGTCCTCGATTACCGGTGGTTTGGGCAGTAATAACTTGCTCTTGATCGACAGAAGTGTTGCCGCCATTACCAGAAATTCACTCGTAATATCCAGCTCCAGCTCCTGCATCGAATGCAGATACGCCATATATTGATCGGTAATATCGCTGATGGGAATATCCTGGATATGAATCTCTGCCTTATCGATCAGATGAAGCAGCAGATCCAAAGGCCCTTCAAAAGTCTCCAGTTTGTATGTAACTACCGTCACTAGACGAATCCTCCCGCCAGAAAAATAAAAACCCCCGCTAAGCCGCCGAATCCGGTCTCCCGTTTTCGTCTGCGCTGAGCAGGGCACTATATTAAATA
Organism: Paenibacillus sp. MDV22-iso6; assembly: GCF_058408365.1. Classification (NCBI taxonomy): domain Bacteria; kingdom Bacillati; phylum Bacillota; class Bacilli; order Caryophanales; family Paenibacillaceae; genus Paenibacillus; species Paenibacillus sp. MDV22-iso6. The sequence goes on from NZ_JBZVDZ010000007.1 coordinate 202,199, forward strand.
AGCACTATTTTAGCTGTTTCGTCAAGTTCGCCATTTCAATAGCGGCAGTAGCTGAATCCCAGCCTTTGTTTCCTGCCTTTGTTCCAGCACGCTCAATGGCCTGTTCAATATTCTCTGTTGTAACCAAGCCGAAGATTGTAGGTACGCCTGTTTTCAGGTTAATTGCGGCTACACCCTTAGCCATCTCATTGCACACATAATCATAATGTGTTGTTGAACCACGGATAACCGTCCCCAGCGTAATGACAGCATCATATTTTCCACTTTCAGCCATTTTTTGGGCAATCAACGGGATTTCAAACGCTCCTGGAACCCACGCTACATCCACTTCATCATCTTGTACACCATGACGTTTGAACGCATCCAGTGCTCCACTGAGCAATTTGCTTGTAATGAACTCGTTAAAACGTCCTACAACCACTCCATATTTTAATCCTTCTGATACCAAATGTCCTTCAAAAAAGTGTGGCATTCAAGTCATCTCCCTAATTGTATTGTATAATGTACGCAGCTGATCTTTGGAAACTAGTTCACCCTGTTTAACCTCAGAAAAGCTACTCAGTTTTTTTCTTCATTCTGCTCGATATCGTCGAACTTTAGCATATGGCCGAGCTTCGCCTGCTTCGTGTGCAAGTAGACCGTATTGTCCTCGTTCTCTTCCATCTGAATGGCTACACGTTCCACCACTTCAAGTCCGTACCCTTCAAGCCCTTTAATTTTGCGTGGATTGTTGGTTAACAACCGAATTTGACGAACCCCTAGATCTTTGAGAATTTGGGCACCAATGCCGTAATCTCGAAGATCGGCAGCAAACCCAAGCTTCAGATTGGCATCCACGGTGTCCAGACCTTCCTCTTGCAGTTTGTAGGCTTTGAGCTTGTTGATCAGTCCAATGCCTCGTCCTTCCTGTCTCATATAGAGCAGGACGCCGTTGCCTTCGTCATGGATCTGTTTCAATGCTGCATCGAATTGTGGACCACAGTCGCATCGATGAGAATGGAATACATCCCCTGTGAGACATTCGGAGTGTACGCGGACCAATACAGGCTTCGATCCGTCAATTTCGCCTTTAACCAAAGCGACATGCTCCTTGTTGTCCACTGCATTTGTGTATGCCACCGCCTGGAATTCACCAAAGTCTGTTGGCATACGTACAGCTACTTCGCGTTTAACCAACTGTTCCTTCTCATTCCGGTACCGAATCATATCCTGAATGCTGATCAGCTTCAGATCATGCTTGCGGGCAATCTCCTGCAGATCTGGAAGTCTGGCCATCGTGCCATCTTCCTTGATCACTTCACAGATTACACCTGCCGGATAAGAACCGCACATAATGGCGAGGTCTACAGCTGCTTCCGTATGTCCCGCGCGTCTTAGCACACCGCCGTCTTTGGCGATGAGTGGGAACATATGGCCCGGCTTGCGGAAATCTCCGCTTTTCGCTTCGGGATCAATTAGACCCTTGACTGTAATGGAGCGTTCATGAGCCGAGATGCCCGTTGTGGTATCTTTATGATCTACAGAGACGGTGAAAGCCGTCCCATGAAAGTCCGTATTTTGCTGAACCATAGGCTTTAGGTTGAGTTCATCGGCACGTTGCTGCGTAATGGGAACACACACCAGACCTCTGCCTTCGGTAATCATGAAATTGATCACTTCAGGTGTAGCCTTTTCCGCCAAAGCGATAAAGTCGCCTTCATTCTCCCGATCCTCATCATCCACCACAATAACCGGTTTACCCTGCATGAGATCGTAGATGGCTTCCTCAATAGAATTCAGAATGGATTTCTCTAACATAGGTCCCCCTCCAGTTTCCATTTCAATTTATATTTGTAGTTAATCAATTACGATTTGTTAAGCAAAGCCGTGATTAGCGAGGAAATCCTCACTGATACTTCGCGGCTTGCCCGCACCGGTCTCCTGATGTCCCTTACCATAGTGCAGCAGATGATCCACATATTTGCCCAAAATATCACACTCAATATTGATGGTATCTCCCGTCTTTTTCACATTTAATACAGTCTCACCAATGGTATGTGGAATAATGGATACAGTGAATGCGGTCTGTGAAGTATGCACAACGGTCAGACTAATTCCGTCCAGGGTTACAGACCCTTTGGGTATCAGATATTTGAACAGCTGCGTATCATCAGGTTTGATCTCGAAAACAATTGCATTCTGGTCACGTGTAATGCTGCCAATGACCCCAGTGCCATCGACATGGCCCTGAACGATATGCCCACCAAAACGTCCACCTGACAGCATGGCTCGCTCCAGATTAACTTTGCTACCGGATTGCAATTGACTAAGGTTGGTATGTCGATATGTCTCGGGCATCACATCGGCAGTAAATCCGCCACCCTCCAGGGTTGTCGCAGTTAAGCATACCCCGTTTACAGCTACACTATCGCCAATCTTCAAGTCGTTCATGATGGCGGAAGCTCCGATATTCAGGACCATCGCTTCGCCTTTCCGACCTATCCGCCGGATCTGACCGACTTCTTCCACCAAACCGGTAAACATGCTACCGCCTCCTTTATTTATTTCGTTATCGTTAATTCATTTATTCAGGCCAAACCGGAATTCCGCCAATGCTGATATTATCTCCAACTTGCTCAATTTCCAGCTGATGTAATTGAATCGCCTGACTCATGCGCTCTACACCCTCAAAGCGGAAACTGCCTGGTGTTTCGTATCCTCCGACAATTTTCGGAGCAATGAACATGAGCAGTCGATCTACCAACCGTGCTTCCAGCATGGACCCATTCAGTGTGCCCCCGCCTTCAAGCAGAATCGAACCAATCTCACGCTCACCGAGCTTGCTGAGTGCACTCAGCAGATCAACACGTGGTCCTGGACCACAACGTATAATCTCCACCCCATAGGCTTCCAGCCGCTCAGCCGCTTCAGGGCTCGCCTCATCTGTTGTAAGTACCCAGGTAGGTGCAAGGCCATCCTTGACCATTTTGGCGCCTACAGGCAGGCGTAGCTTGGAATCGACCACGATTCGTACCGGGCTGATCCCTTCCACTTGCAAGCGAGTCGTCAGTTCGGGATTGTCTGCAATGACCGTTTCCACACCAACCATAATTCCTTGATGGCGATGGCGAAGCGCGTGTACAATCTCGCGAGCAGACTCGTTAGAGATCCATTTGCTGTCACCGCTACGCGTAGCAATTTTGCCATCCAGTGTAGAGGCCGTCTTCAAAGTTACAAAGGGGAGACCTGTTGTAATGTATTTGATGAATTTCTCGTTCATCCGTCTTCCGCGCTCACGCAGCACTCCAACTTCAACTTCGACCCCTTGTTGACGCAGCATGCTGATACCTCTGCCGGAGACTTGCGGATTCGGATCTTCGCAGCATACAACGACACGTTTCACTTTCTCATGAATGAGACGTTCACTGCATGGTGGAGTCTTGCCATAATGGCTACAGGGTTCAAGCGTAACGTACACTGTACTGCCTTCAGCATCACTACCCGCCATGTTCAGTGCATGAACCTCTGCATGACCCGTTCCCCGTTTGAGATGACTTCCGAGGCCCACGATACGTCCTTCTTTTACCACGACACAACCGACTACCGGATTGATTCCGGTCTGTCCTTGTGCCCGTTCTGCCATATCCAGTGCTAGCGCCATATAAAATTCATCATTAATCATTTCCAAGTCCGTTCACCCCACGGTTAAAATCTTAAGTTATAGACCTCCCTTCCAACAGAGAGGCATGTTCCATATCCAATAAAAAATCCCCGTCGAACAAACCGTTCGATGGGGATGATGAGAGACATGTGTCACCAGCAGTACTATTGATACATTGCCAACAACACATCGCCCAAAACTTCATTTCAGGCAAGTGAAAGCAGACACATACCTTAATGAACTTCAATTACAGGTAAAGAGCTTCTATGATGTGGCATATGTATGAAGATTTCCGGAAGTAACCGGATTTCTCCCTGCACAGGAAATGAATTAGCCAAAAACTGTACAGCAACACTCCTGCGGAATGCGGCCCCTAAGGACTGCACCCTCTCCTTCTCCCATCCAGACTATACTGTCGGTTCTGGAATTACACCAGATCAGCCATCTGCCACAGGCAGACGGGTCACGGACTTTGCATCAATGCTGGATAGATATCCTCACATACTGCATCACCGCCGGTAGGGAATTACACCCTGCCCTGAAGGATTCGTTGCGTTATTAATTGGATGTTAGCACTTTAACGTCAAAAAATCAATTGTTTTTTGTTCCTTTTTGTCACATACTAACTTTTAATAAGCTTAAGTGTAAACAAAAACCGCTTCGCTAATTGCGAAACGGTTTACATACGTTTATTGATTAAGCTTCTACTACTTCAACTGTTTCCATTTTGTCCCGACCTTCGAAAGCGTCCACGAATTCCATACCTTTGGTTACTTTACCAAATACAGTATGTTGTCCATCCAAATGTGGTTGCGGTTGGTAGCAGATGTAGAACTGGCTTCCGCCTGTGTTACGGCCTGCATGAGCCATAGCCAAAGTTCCACGCTCATGTTTGTTCGGGTTGATTTCACAGTTAATTGTGTAACCTGGGCCGCCTGCACCGGAACCGTTAGGGCATCCGCCTTGAGCTACAAAGCCCGGAATAACACGGTGGAATACAAGACCGTTGTAGAAACCGGAGTTAGCCAGTTTCTCAAAGTTTGCTACTGTGTTTGGAGCTTCTTGATCGAACAAATCGATTACAACTTCTCCGCCGTTTGCCATTTTGATTTTCGCTTGTTTCGCCATATGTAAATGACTCCTTTCGTATTGACCATCGTTAATGGTGCCAGAACGCATGACCCTGGGCCAAGCTTTATAGCACTTTTCTTAGTGTACACTGAAAATGGATTGATCGCAAAATAATAAGCAAGTTTTTTTCAAAATCCAGCCCTAAACATGCAAAAGAAGACAAAAAAGGAGTGTCCTTTATTGTCTTCTTCATATAGTGCTCAGCTATTTGTTCTTTAATTAACGGGTAACTGGCTGTTTTGCAATACGCTCAGGTACGAGATCATTCTGGATGATGTCCTGATACGTCTCACGGCGTACCACTACATCCCCTTGACCGTCTTTGACAAACACAACTGCCGGACGACGAATCCGGTTGTAATTGCTTGCCATCGAGTAGTTGTATGCGCCTGTGCAAGCTACTGCGAGTAGATCGCCGCTTTGCACTTTAGGCAGGTCCAGATCCCAGATCAGCATATCGCCGCTCTCACAGCATTTACCAGCAACAGATACCGTTTCCTGAGCAGCCTCATTTGCACGGTTTGCCAATACAGCCTCATATTTGGACTCATACAGCGCTGGACGTGGATTATCTGTCATTCCACCATCAACAGCTACGTATTTACGAACTCCTGGAATATCTTTGCTTGTTCCAACAGTGTAGAGCGTAGTTCCCGCTTCCCCTACGATGCTGCGGCCTGGTTCAACCCAGATCTCAGGCACGGCATAGCCGATTTGAGCAAAATGATTTTTCACCGCATCCGTGATGGCTTTCACGTATTGTGAAACTTCAAGCGGTGTATCTCCATCGATATAGCGGATACCGAAGCCACCGCCCAGATTAACCACTTTGAATGCCACGTTAAGACGCTCATACACATCTGCTGCAAACTCAGCAACGCGTTGAACTGCCATTTGGAAGCCTTCAACTTCGAAAATTTGGGATCCGATGTGTGAATGCACACCGAGCAATACCAGATTTGACTGCTTGGAAGCCAAGTCAATGGCTTCAAATGCCGTTCCGTTCCCGATATCGAATCCAAATTTGGAATCCGTTTGTCCTGTCGAGATATATTCATGCGTATGCGCTTCAACACCAGGCGTCACACGAAGCAAAATGTTAACTTTGCGATTTTTGTCTGCGGCTACAGCTTGCAGCAAGTGCAGTTCATTGAAGTTATCCACAACGAAGCAGCCAATCTCTGCATCAAGCGCCATTTCGATCTCTTCCAGCGTTTTGTTGTTACCGTGGAAATGAATGCGTTCTGCCGGGAAACCGGCTTGAAGTGCCGTGAACAATTCACCGTCGGATACAACATCCAAGGAAAGTCCTTCTTCCGCAGCAAGGGCACACATCGCCATTACGCAGAATGCTTTACTTGCATAAGCAACCTGGAAACCCAGGCCTGAAGCACGGAACGCTTCCATATACTCTCTGCAGCGCTCACGAACCAATTGCTCGTCCACAACATACAGGGGAGTTCCAAATTGTTCTTTCAAGTCGGTTGTATCGACTCCACCAATTTCCAGATGTCCCTGTGCATTTATTTTACTTGTACCATGTAAATACATAATCTGCATTCCTCACTTTTTTATATACTGGAACAGCTGTTATTCCAATGATTTTACACCAGTATATCAAATTAGAAAATGAGAAGAATGGATTTTTCGGCAGATCATTTGTGTTTTTTACTTTTTTGCAGTTCCCCGTCTGGATCACTGTCCATTTTGGTATTGTCACGCGTTTTGTTGATCGAAGGACGTTTTTTATTTTCCAACAGCGGCAAACGGAACAAAAAGTTACCCAAAGCCTTTGCATTAAACGGTATGAACGGCCAGAGATAAGAAGAGTTGTAGGAGCGATGCAAAGTGAGCGCCACGATAATGAACGTCGTCCCGACAACGAATCCGGGAACCTTGAATATCGCCACAGCAACGAGCAAAAACAATCTGACCAATCGATTAGCCAAACCAAGCTCATAACTGGGTGTTGCAAACATACCAATCGCGGCAATCGCCATGTAAAGTACCACTTCATTGACAAAATATCCTGTTTTTACGGCGATATCCCCGACTAAAATTGCCGCAATCAAACCCATGGCCGAAGCGAGTGGCGTCGGGGTATGGACTGCTGCCATCCGTAATAAATCCACTCCGAATTCAATAAGCAGGAACTGCAGAATCAGCGGGAGCTGGGCATTTTCATGAGGACCGATGAACTCCATTCCTGCTGGCTTAATGGCAGGGTCAATAACCATCAACAGCCATAGCGGCAACAGGAAAAGCGAAATCAGAATACCCCCAAATCGTACCCAGCGCAGATAGGTTCCCATAAAGGCGGTCTGTCTGTTCTCTTCCGCATGCTCACACAGGTCAAAAAAGGTCGTGGGCAGAATCATCACACTGGGTGAAGTATCTACAAAAACAACCACCCTTCCGTCCATCAAATGAGATGCTGTCACATCCGGTCGTTCCGAATAACGAACCAACGGATACGGGTGCCAACCCTTGTTAATAATCGCTTCTTCAAGCTGTTTATCGGCAGCAGGGATGCCGTCGATATTTACTCGTTTGATTTTTTCACGAACGGAATCCACCTGAACCTTGTCCACGATATCGTCAATATATACAACACAGACATCCGTTTGCGATCTGCGTCCAACCTGCATAATTTCAAATTTTAATCCTGGGTCCCGTATTCTTCGGCGCACTAACGCCACGTTGGTCAGAAGTGTCTCCGTGAATCCGTCTCTTGAACCCCGCACCACTCTCTCCAGCGAAGGTTCCTCTGGGGAACGTACCGGATAGCTGCGGGTATCCATAATAATAACGGAACGATCCCCTTCGACAAACATGGCACTCATGCCAGTGAGGACCTTGTTGATGACGGCGCTCATTTTCTCCACTCGCTCAACTTGAATATGAGGAATGTAACATTCGAAATACGACTTCAGCGCATGTCCGGACACTTGCTCCGGTGTAAGATAGGTTAGCCTTTTTAGCACTTCAAGCAGAATCTCATCCTTTGCAAACCCAGTCAGTAGCAACAATCCAACATGTTTGCCACCCAAGACCATTTCCCTCATATTCACATCAAAGGACTCTCCAAGTCCCAACACTTGCTGAAGCGTATATTTGTTATCACTCATGCGAGGGGATATATCGTCGTTTTCCTGCCAATATTCTACCGATTCCTCGATACTGTCAGACATTTCATTTTGCTTCTTCTTTTCGTAAGCCTTCTTTTCTTCTTCCTCCTGAATCTCATAAGGAGATTTATGCATCTTCTCTTCGGATGTTGCTTCGCTGGATTCATGCCCGTCGTTGTCCAATCTTACGTCCATTTCCCATCCTCCTTAGGCCTAACGTTTTAACGCTGGTAAACAAAAAAGTCAAACAGGGAGCCTGTCATCTTCCCCAAAATCATAGCAAGCAACAATCCAAACAAATACGATTTCATGCCCAGTCGTTTTGCCAGCACTGGCAGTACATTCAGCACCTCAGTCAGTGCCGCAGCAAGCAGACCGATGAACACACCACAAAACAGTCCGATGATCGGGCTCAGCAACAGCGCTCCGTGTACCTTCCAGTGCCAAAAATCCGCAACAGTACCGAGCAGCGAACCTCCGATCAAGGCCCCTTCATACCAATGGGTTTTGTCATAGGTTCGCGTAAGTTGAGCTAGTCTTGGGATCATATCAAGCACGAGAATAAGCGCAATCACACCGCTTCCTACAGCGATTCCCCCCGCAATGCCCAGCACAATGCTGATTGCTCCGTTAAGAACGCTCATCCGCATTCATCTCCCTGCGTTCCTCTTCATGCATACGTTCGGTTTCTTCAATCACTACATACTTGTCTACATTTTGCTGATATAGGAACATTTCCACTTCCAAAGGGGTAGGTTCTTCATTCCACTTTTTCTTGAATAAATGATTGAAGAACACAGCCATACCAAACCCGATCCCGAGAGAATACGCCACCTGAAACAGATACGGATGCTCATCCCGGCGGCCCGTAATCATCTCTACAATTCGAATTTGGACTTCCTGCATGTTTACGTCCGCATGAAAATTCATAATGGTCAATGCTGATCCAAAGAAAAGCAGCAGCCACACCAGGATGAACAGAGATTTGGAAGGCTTGCCACTTCCTACAACCACCTCAACAAGCGTATGACCCGATCCGATTAATTCAACGGTGACATCTGGCAAGGTTCGACGGATCTCGGGGATGATCTGCAATATATCAATGAGGATCAGATTGCCGTCCTCCGGTCCGGGGCGCAGCAATTCAAGCTCAAGCAGCCTTCCTTCCTGTTCTTCGGGAGAGGTGAGCAAGTGAGCTACATCTCCAAGCTTGACACTTCGACCTCTTTGGATGCGAATACGGCTGCGCAAACGAACATAGACCGTTGGAGTGGGTGTCAGGGACATCCGGAACACTCCTTTACTGCGTAATTTAGGTTAGTATTTGAAGAATGTGCAAATTTATTACATTTTGGTTGGAAAAAGGTTGTGTGGACCCTGCGGGCGCTTCGGGATGGATCGGCCATCGGTCGCTGTTGCTCTCAGGTTAGTAAGGGAACTACACGCAGGCACTCCAGCTGCAGACCAACCTTCCGATCGCTGTTGTCTCCAAATTCTTTTGATTTATTTCTAAATGTTAGAAATTTGGAGACAGTGTATGCTTTCGAAGTAGCTTTCTTTCAGAAAGCTTTTAGGCGAACGCTTCGCTTCTTCAGGTCAATCTGCCGCCTACGTTGCTTGTGTGTATCCTTAGACGAGCCCTCACGCTTCGCTCCTTTGTCCGATTCCATCCCTCCGCTGCACGGGTCCCTTTTTTCCAAAGGGTTGCAATAAATGTGCAGGGAGGCGGTAGTAGGAGATTTAATAGCTGGCTTAATTACAGCCTTTTCTCTATTACATTTCTTTTATGACTAATGCACAAAAACAAAAAAAAGCCGCTAATATAGCGACTTATTGAGAAGAGAAAACCTTATGGATTGTCTGATCAGGTATCTTTGGGAAAGCCTTACGCATCGTTGTCAGGACTTCCTGTGAAGAGGTTATATCTGAAGAAGGAGTGATTTGGATTACTTCAGTATCTTTGGGGAACGGATGGAAATAACGCATATAAACAAAAACAAAAGCCGTGATTATCAGCAGCGCGGATAACAATACTTTCATTTTTTTGTTCAATGTTCAATACCCTCCTTAATTCTCAACTCCACTTCTCTTCTGAACTTTAACGGGGTGATTTGCATGGTTTTACGAAACTGATTGATAAAATAGCTCGTGCTATTAAAACCAACTTCATAAGCAATCTCGGTAATGCTGCGTTCTTGGAGTTGCAACAGCTCCACACTCTTTTGGATGCGATAATCGATAACATACTGCACGGGTGTTGTCTTCAACATTTGTTTGAAATAACGGCATGTTTCCGAGCGGCTTAACTGACCGGACCTTGCAATGTCCTCCAATTGGATTGGTTCGGCGAAGTGCAGGTGAATCCATTCGACCATATCCTTCATTCGCCTGCTTCTGATGATTTCGGATGGATCATATTCCAGCGCGTATCCACTTGTAATCAGATGTTTCCATATCGTCAAAAGGCTTGAAGCCACATTCATTTCGTAAAATGGAGGCTGCTCATCCAAATCCTTTTTAACATACCGGATGGCGTCGAGGACTTGAGCTCCCCATGAAATTTCCCTTTTGATATGAAGATAAGGTAAATTGGTTGCTGAGATATAAGGATGAACATACTTCAAATATAACTCGGATGGCACAACAAAATGCGGAGAGACATTTAGACAAAGATAAATACAATTATCCTTCTTACACCGTTCCTCTGCCATGTGCATGCAACCACTGTTGATAAACAGCCCGTCGCCTTGCGGCACAATGACCTTTTGATCATTCACATAAAAAAGAGCTTCGCCCTGGACAACCAAGACAAACTGCAATTCATCATGCCAATGCAAAGGAATATGCCCGTGAACATTGCGTACAATTGTGGTTTCATAACACGCCACAGGCAATATAACTGTACGATGCTCCGTCAGTTCCCTCCCGTTTTTATCAATTTCAAATTCTATCTTAAGCATATTCTCTCATCTCAATATAATGATATTTATCTGTGCGATATTGATATTATTATAGCCTATTTCGTTTTAATATAGCACTATTCTTATATTTAAGGTGAGGGTGCTATTCATGAAAATATCTATTCAAAGATCTAGAAAATCAGGCCTATTCTTCGTTCTTACAGGTGCGATATGCTGGGGCATTGGCGGAACAGTTTCACAAAAACTGTTTCAACAATACGGAATTGAAGTCAACTGGTTTGTAACGGTTCGACTGCTGATTGCGGGTATACTGCTTCTGACGGTTCGGTCCTTTACAACAAGGCGCTCGCAAATTTTCGATATGTGGAAGCAGAAAAAAACAGCCTTGCAGCTAATCATTTTCGGATTATTCGGGATGCTCGCTGTTCAATATACGTACATGGCGTCTATTCAACATGGCAACTCCGCTGTGGCGACACTACTTCAATATCTGTCACCAGTCATGATCATGGTCTATATGATCTGGCGAAAACAGGCTGCTCTAACCAGAAAGGATGTTGCATCAGCGATTCTGGCTCTGAGCGGGTGTTTTCTCCTGCTGACCAATGGTTCTCTCTCCCAATTGTCTGTGCCTTTACCCGCAGTATTGTGGGGGTTGTTATCCGGAGTTGCCGCTGCCTTCTATACCCTCTACGCCGTGAAACTGATTGAAAAGTTTGATTCACTTGTTGTGGTAGGCTGGGCAATGATTATCGGAGGCGCTGCGCTGAGTCTCATCCACCCACCGTGGAAAATGGACTTTGCTAGCTTGCGTTTGGAAACCTACGGATATTTGGCCTTTACCATTATTTTAGGGACAATGATTGCATTCTGGTTCTATATCGAAAGTTTAAAAAGCCTGTCAGCCAAAGAAACAAGTCTTATAGGAAGCGCGGAGCCGCTTGCTGCCGTTGGCACCACTGTTATCTGGTTGCATGAACCCTTCGGGATATTTCAATGGCTGGGGACCGCATGTATCATTGGATTGATATTATTGTTGCAGTCGAATCGCCCCAAACCCATTCAGGTCAACGACAAATAACCTTCTTCGCATATTAATGCGCGATAGAAGGTTGTTAGTTGTCGTATATTGGTGGTTTAACACCCATATTGTTGTCAGCAATCCAAAATCACTGTGCGATCTGGTCGCGGATGGATTGAAGTATTTTTTTCTCCAGTCGTGACACCTGCACCTGGGATATACCCAGCCTGCTAGCGACCTCGGACTGGGTCTGATCCCGGTAATACCGGAGGTATACAATCAGCCGTTCCCTTTCGCTGAGACCGCCAATCGCTTCGTTTAGCGCAAGTTTGTCAAACCACCGTTCCTGAGACTCATCGGCAATCTGGTCCATTAGTGTAATCGGATCGCCGTCATTCTCAAACACCGTCTCATGTATGGAGGTCGGCGGTTTGTTGGCTTCCTGAGCAAATACAACTTCCTCTGGGGTTACCCCCAACTCCGCGGCTACTTCCTTAATCGTTGGAAGACGGTCGAGGTGTTTGGAGAGTTCATCCCTTTTTTTGCGGACTTTATTCGCCATTTCCTTGAGCGAACGACTGACCTTAAGCGTGCCGTCATCCCGCAGGAAGCGCTGAATTTCTCCGATAATCATTGGGACAGCATAGGTGGAGAATTTCACATCATAACTGAGATCGAATTTATCCACCGATTTGAGCAGCCCGATACAACCAATCTGGAACAGATCTTCCGGCTCATATCCCCTGTTCATAAAACGTTGTACGACGGACCAGACGAGTCTGATGTTGCAGTTCACCAGCGTATCCCGTGCGACATGGTCACCCGACTGACTGAGCGCAATCAGCCGTTTGACCTCGGCATCGTCCAAATAGGTCTGTGAAGACTGTTTCACTTCAGCATCCATAAGACTACCAACCCCTAATTATACAATGCTTTCTTGGATTCAATCCTTTTCTTCATCTTGATGGAGGTGCCTCTGCCGGGCTCACTGCTGACTTCGAATTCATCCATGAAGTTTTCCATAATGGTGAAGCCCATGCCCGAGCGCTCAAGTTCGGGTTTGGACGTATACAGCGGCTGTTTGGCAAGTTCAAGATCTTCGATGCCTTCACCACGGTCTTCCACAATGATGGTAATCATGTCATCCCGAATCTCGGCTTGAATGGACACGACACCTTCCGCATTGTTGTTGTATCCGTGGATGATGCTGTTCGTTACGGCTTCCGAAATGACCGTCTTCAGATCGCTAAGCTCGTCCATCGTAGGATCAAGCTGGGAGATGAAGGCAGCAACCGTCACCCGTGCGAACGATTCGTTCTCCGACTTGGCCGCGAATTGCAGATTCATGAAATTTGTCCCCGTTCCTTCATTCATGAGACGACCTCCAGACCCGAGAGAGCAGTTCCCTCATTTTCGTAAATCGGCATAATCTTGAACAAACCTGACATTTCCAGCAAACGATACACTGGCGGATTGACATCACAGACAACCATCTTCCCGCCTTTATTCTTAATGAGCTTGTATCTACCCAAAATGACACCCAGACCCGAACTATCCATGAATTGCAGATCTTTCAGGCTAAGTACCAAATGCTCGCATTGTCTGCGCTGGATAGCTTCATCCATCTGCATCCGTACCATGTCAGCTGTATGGTGATCCAGCTCCCCGGATAATCGCACAATCAGAATCCCGCGGTGATGTTCCATTTCCACATGCAAGTTCACGTTTGCTCACTCTCCTCCCTGTCTTGAACAAGGATTTCTACGTTCCCGAAGGCTTTTCCTGCCCCCCGACAAAACTAGAAGAAAACCCCTAATTAACTACAAAATACGTTCAAAGGATGCACGCATCCTGCATAAATCGCCGTTTAATCGAACAGTTTGGAGGTTGTGCGTTTGAACAGCTTCCACCAGCCAGCCTTGTCCACACCCTGCGGAGCCTGAATGTCGAACTCCTTGATGACTTCATTGCCCTGGTAGACGACTAGTTTACCTACACTCTGACCTGCTTTGACCGGAGCTTTCACTTCTTTTGCCATCAGCAATTCATGACGGATCTCATCCGATTTCGCACCTTTGCGCATCAACACACTATAATTTTGTGTTGCATTCAGCGGCAATTCGGCAACTTCACCTTTTTCAATTTTCAGACTACCCAGCAGGTCCCCTGACTTGTACAGGGCTTTCATCGTGTATTGCCCAAAAGCATAGTCAAACATCGAGGAAACTTCACTGTTCCGTGTTTTGGTATTGGGTTCTCCGAGTACTACCGCGACCGTACGAAGCCCATCCTTCATCGCTGTAGCCGAGAGACAAAACTTGGCTTCGGAAGTGTATCCTGTTTTCAACCCATCGGCACCGGAGTAGAAACGAACCAACTTGTTCGTATTCACCAGCCAGAATGGCTTCTCGCTATCTTTACGAAGGTAGTCCTGGTATGCACCGGTATATTTCGTAATCCCCGGATGCTTCAGCAGTTCACGGCTCATGACCGCAATGTCATGGGCCGAAGAATAATGGTTATCGACCGGCAGGCCGTTACAGTTGGAAAAATGAGTATCCTTCATTCCGAGTTCCTTCGCCCGCTCATTCATCAGTTGTACAAAGGCTTCCTCCGAACCGGCAATTTTCTCAGCCATCGCTACAGAGGCATCATTACCGGAAGCCATAGCAATACCTTTTAACATATCGTCGACCGTCATCTCTTCCCCAGGTTCCAGAAAAATCTGTGATCCACCCATGGATGCGGCATATTCACTCGTTCTCACTTTATCCGTCAGCTTCAGCTTGCCAGAGTCGACCGCTTCAATGGTGAGCAGCATGGTCATAATCTTCGTAATGCTCGCCGGTGGCAGCTGATCATGACTGTTTTTTTCAAAAATGACCGTGCCCGTATCAGCATCCATCAAAATGGCAGAGCGTGCCGACGGGGCCAAATCGGTTCCCCCCGCTGCTTTGGGAGTTTCTTCAGCCAGCGCGGTTGATGCCATCAGGGGCAGCAGGATACAAAGGGTCATGAACGATGCCATTATTCGTTTCTTCACTAGGGTTACCTCCTCAAATGACTTGCTTACTGCATGTTCCATGCATGTACTGCTAATCATTGTCGGCCCGATTGAAGTAAATTATTCCATGTAAAGAATGATTTCCCGAACTTTTTATGTAATCCGTGTGAAACACAAAAAACGAGCCTGACACTCATTGGATGAGAAAGCTGCCCGTTAAGGAAATAAAAAAAAGACAATCTGCCCCAATGAATCACATTAGGGTAGATCGTCTTCTTATTGATCAGTTACATTTGTGGAATAACAGCCAGCACAAGGGCCAGGAACGATTCACGAACACGTTCTGTCGTCTCCATAACCTCATCATGCGACAACGGCTGGTCCAGAATGCCGGCAGCCATGTTGCTGATACAGGAGATACCGAGTACTTCTATGCCGGCGTGGCGTGCCACGATGACTTCAGAAACGGTAGACATGCCGACAGCATCCGCACCCAGCGTACGCAGCATCACGATCTCAGCTGGTGTCTCATAGTTTGGACCAAGCATACCTGCGTATACACCTTCACGTACATCAAAACCTTGTGACGCGGCTGTATCCTTCGCCAGCGCACGCAGACGGCGGCTGTACGCTTCGGACAGATCCGGGAAGCGCACACCCAGTGCGGAGTCATTCGGTCCGATTAATGGATTCTTGCCTGTGAGATTCAGATGATCCGAGATCAGCATCAGGTCACCCGCCTCATAAGAGGTATTCACGCCACCTGCAGCGTTCGTTACGAGCAGCGAAGTTACGCCCAGTTCTTTCATAACACGTACCGGGAAGGCAGTCAGTTCCGGACCATATCCTTCGTACATGTGGAAACGACCTTTCATCATAACGACCGGACGGCCTTTGATGGTTCCCACCAGCAATTCGCCCTCATGTCCCTCTACTGTGGACACCGGAAAATGCGGAATATCCTGATAGGCGATGCTTACGCCATCTTCAATCAATTCTGCCAAAATGCCAAGTCCTGAACCTAAAATCAAACCGACTTCCGGTTTAATGGAACTTTTGCTTTGGATGTAAGATGCCGCTTCCAAAATCATCTGTTGGTTTAATGCTGTCATAAGATGTTCCCCCTTGAGTTGAAACGATCCGTCTGTATCCGCAAATGACATCAATGGAAACTAAACGCTGAAATGATGCATTCGCTTATGTATAACGGCGTTTAAATGTGTTCAATTTATTTTATCCTAAATCGGACTATTGTTCCGCATTTTTTTTGCAAATTTGTATCCAAGTACAAACTATTTTGCCCGCGGATGATGAGATTCATATATCTCTTTCATCGTTTTGCGACCATGATGCCCATACTGTTGCCCAGGCTGCTCCACATGTCCGAGCATGTCCTGTACCGCACGGGTATCTGCCCCACTGGCAATCAGGTGAGCAGCAAAGGAATGACGCAGCGTATGTGGTGTGATTTCACCCGAGATTCCTGCATCCATCGCTGCTTTTTTGAGCAGCTTCCAGAAGCCTTGCCGGGTTAATCGTCTACCGGATACGTTGACAAAGAGAGCCTGCTCGTCCGTCTCATTTTTGATTAGCAGGTTACGGTACTCGTTCACATAAACACTTGCCCACTCTGCTGCAGGCGCACCGATTGGCAAAATTCGTTCTTTACCGGCACCTCCACAGCGGATAAAGCGCATGCCTGGCTGTACGTCCCGCACATCCAGTGCAATCAGTTCGGATACACGAATGCCTGTCGCATATAATAACTCCAGCATGGCCCGGTCACGCACTCCTTGCGGTGAACGGGTATCGGGGGACGCGAGCAGCAATTCGATCTCTTGGATGGTTAACACCTGCGGTGGTGTCTTGTCTGCTTTTGGAGCCTCCACATCAAACGTAGGGTCCTGTAATATGTCACCACGCCGCATCAAAAAATGAAAATAGGAGCGCAGGGATACAACGCTGCGGGCAATGGTTGCATTCGCACGTCCTGCCTGTTTCTGCTGACCTACAAACAGGATAACATGCGTCCGGCGCACCTGCTCCGCTTCCCGGATACCGTATTCTTTATCCGCAAATTCGATGAACTTGTCCACGTCCCGAAGATACGATTCCAGCGTGCTGCTCGACATCCCTTTATCCTCTTCCAAGTATAAGGCATAGGCGTGTATCGTCTGCTTCATGCACAACGCTCCTCATCTGACAGGACTGCCACACGGGCAACCTGCTTCCGTATTTGCATCCCTGGCTGTCCAGCTACTCTCCGTACCAATAGAATAAACGGAGACGCTCTGCCATTGTAGGACGTCCTTCCCCGTTACTTGGCCAAACCGTTTCCTGAAATACTTTAACCGCATTTCCTGTTGGCATCTGATATTGGTCCACAGGTGAGATCCATCCGTTGAACAAATCCAGGACATGATAGAACAGATAAACTAATGCAGCAAAAAATACGATAAATCGAATAAAACGGAGCCCTCTCCGCAGCGATATAATCATGGGTTGTACCCCTTTCTGGTTCGAATCCGACTCGTCTAGAATCAGGGTATGTTAACGAACACAGGAATATGACATTCAGGGTAAACCTCACATCACACGCTGGACCAAAAAAGCTCTCCCGTCAAAACCGCCGGTGAGAGCTTGAAGATATGCTATGTTATTCTTCATCTTTGGGCTTCTGGTCATTTTTAGCTTTGCAACGGTAACAAATCCCATGGAAATCCAGTCGGTGATCTACTACCGAAAAGTTAAATTCCCGCTCCAGTCGCTCTTCAAGCGGTCCAAGCCAGTCTTCACGTATTTCATCCATACTTCCGCATTGAACACAGATTAAGTGATGATGGTGATGCTTGGATGTATCTCCGCGTAGATCATAACGCGCTACACCGTCGCCGAAGTTGATTTTCTCTACAACATGCAGCTCACTCAGCAGTTCGAGGGTACGGTACACGGTTGCGAGACCGATTTCGGGAGCCTTTTCTTTCACGAGCATGAATACGTCTTCTGCGCTCAGATGATCTTCTTCATTCTCAAGAAGTACTCTTAAGGTGGCTTCCCGCTGGGGCGTTAATTTATATCCTTGGGACTGTAGTTGCTGCTTAATTTTATCGATCCGTGCTTCCATTTTCTCCCTCCCCCTAGGAAATCACTGCACACTGCAACTTAACCCACTTCTTTCATTATAGGGGGAGTACATAATTAAAGTCAACATTTTACACTATCACGCGCAAAGCTAAGCGGGTAGTAGCATCGGTGTGACCCAGCGCATCATCGCAGGTGTAACCCATGTTTCAAATGACGCAACCCCTAACAGCAGTGCTGCCATAACGAGAGTTAACACCATATATGAAGCAAAAGGCCTCTGACGGCCTGGCGTCCGCTGCATCAGAACACGGTTCCGAATAATATATAAGGAAAAGGTCATGGCTGACACACTGCAAATGAGCAGTACCGGAATCACGAATAAATTATGAGGCGCAACGGAAACCAGGGCAAATAACAGCCCTTTCCATGAATACTGTCCGACAAGGTAACCCACTGTAAAACCAATGAGCACCCCTTTCAGAAAATCCAGAACCAATATGCCCGGCAAGCCGATGACCGATAAACCCAGAATGAAGATCAGGCCAACCCACTTTAGATGAAGCATAGCAATGTCCCAATAGGTTCCGGTCTCAGTCACCTGTCCGCTGTGCTGTACCGTCATGAAGAAGTTACCGAGGTATCCCTCCAGATCCTGGCGCTGTTCAAGGGATAGGGCATTAACCATCAGGGCGCCAAAAATGACACCCACCAGAAACAAGACAGCCACGAATACATATAAAGAGGTTTGGCCTTTGAATGTGAAGTAGGCAGAACGCATACAGGTACGAGTCCCCTTTCCGGTTATCATGCTGCAAGGATGTCGAGTGAAATCCTCATAGTCATTCTTATGAACCGGAATGCACACGTATGACTTCTTGTCCAGAATCAGATTTCTTCTCCATGACAAAATGCCATTCCCGCACCAAATGATACTAAATCACTTTATTCGCATACCGCAAACTGATCTACTCTGATCTTTCCTTGCTGGACACCTTTCCGTAAGTGCCCCCACCACCAGATGACAATTCGAGTTGACCATCCCGCGCTGCAACGATAAGACCTGCTAGAACCGGTCCAACAACCTCTGAAAGTTCATCCTCGCTTGTACGATGTAATACGTTCATTTCCGTACCAAAGCGGTCCAGCAGCTGGCGCAGTTTGGCTTTCCCCAAACCCGGGATGAATTCCAACGGTACCTGATAGTGATAAGCAGGTCGGTTTGCTGGAACATGCGGACTCTCTCGGTCAGCGATTGCCAGTATACGATCCAGTACACCCTGCACAAGCTTCACACTGCCACAGTGTGGACAGCGTTCTGCCGACATCGCATGCTCGTCCATAATGCTCCCACAGGATGCACAATAGGTACGGTGGTATTTGCCAAGTCTCGGATCCAAACCGTAGTTGGCTATAATGCTTCTGCCTTCCTGTCCTTTAAGTGCCATGCTGAATTCGTCAAAGGAAGGCTTCGCGAGTTGCAACTCGTTGTACTCTCGTCCAATCTTGCCCAGAGAATGAGCATCCGAGTTGGTCAGAAAGGGAACATGATCCAATTCCCGAATATAACTGGCCATGGATGAATCGGAGCTTAGCCCAAGCTCAACCGCATCGATCAGGCTAGTATCCAGCACATCAGCCATACGAGAGGCTGTGCTGCCATATATGCCTTTATGCGGGGTAAACGCATGCGCTGGCACAATGAGCCCTCCACGCGCCTTTATCTCGGCCTGCATCTCAAGCGAGGGTACATATACCCGCTGTGAACTCAGGTTTACATTTTTCATATAACGTTTCATCCAGTCCGTGAAGGACTTCATGGTTTTCAGATCACGGAAGTAGGCCAGCATATGAAACTCTCGCATTCCTGGCTCACGCAGCTCCAATTCCGTCCCCAGCAGGATGGTTGTGTCCTGATACGCAATACCCCCTCCCTCAAGCTCGGACATCGTGCCGTTCTCAAGCAGCTGTTCGATGTCTATCTGTACAACCGGAGAGTGGCAATCAATGACGCCGAGTAGATGGATTCCTTTGCGATCCGAGGCTTCTCTAGCAATGTTCTCGAATGTCAGATCACGGCTGCCACTGATTTTAACAGCTTCACCGCGCGAAGTTCGTCCAATGTGAATATGGAGGTCTGCATAACAAGGCTCCCTCCCTGCAGACGCTGCCTGTTGCTCATTCATCATTAAAACCGTCCTGTTGTTCTGTAAAGATCCCATGCATACACAGCCATCATCGTTTTGGCATCACTGATGCGATTCTGATCCATCAACTGATAAGCCTCTTCAATTGTAATCTCGGACACTTCAAGAAATTCATCTTCGTCCAAAGCCATGTCTCCTGCTTCGAGTTCCTCGGCGATGTACAGATGGATGATCTCATCCGCGAATCCTGGCGAAGTATAAAACGAACGCAGATGCCGCAATGATTTAGCTACATAACCAGTCTCTTCGCGCAATTCACGCGCTGCTGCCACTTCAGGTTCTTCTCCCGGGTCCAGTTTGCCTGCTGGAATCTCGACTTCCGTACGTCCCATGGCCTGACGATACTGATCAACGACCAGCATACGTTCGCCATTCAGAGCGAGGACAGCTACTGCTCCAGGGTGACGGATGATCTCACGTGTAGCAGTCTGACCGTTAGGCAGCTTGACCGTGTCGACCTGAAGAGAAATGACTTTGCCCTCGAAGATGGGCTTTGTCGATATCGTCTCTTCGTCAAGTTTTGGATTGGCAGAATGCTTATGATTGGTTGGGTTCATCTGTTCTTCAACTCCACTTCTTCGAATTTTGGTTCTCTTTATACGTATAAACCTCTGTTTTTTGGCATATGGTGAGCTTATAGCGATTTCAAACAAATATAGCAAATCAGGGGGACAACCAATGAACAGTTATTTAACACCGCAATCCGTACACGTGGTCGGACAAGCCAGACAAGTCCAGCTCATACTCAAACAATGGGTGCGTGAGTGGGGTCCAGATGCCAAATTAATCGATATGCTCGCTGGACGTAAATGATACTGTTCTTGGTCTGCAATACCCATGAAATATAACATGGTTTTGCCAAAAAGTCCGAACTCGGTTTGTACCGGATTCGGACTTTTCAGTTGAAGCACGGGGAGTTTCACCCTCAGTCTCTTTGGATTACTTTTTATTTGCAGCCGTTTCCTGAATAATAGCCACAACCACTTCAGATAGTTTCACAATATCCTCGGCACGGATGCGTTCTTTCGTCGTATGGATGTCCTCATAGCCTACAGCCAGGTTGACCGTGGGTATGTTGAACCCATTGAAGATATTGGCATCACTGCCGCCACCAGATGCAAACGTGCTAGTCTCCAGCCCCAGGCTCCGAATGGCACGCTGTGCAAGCTGAACAACCTCGTGTTCATCATGGAAGCCAAAAGCAGGATACAGGATCTCACTGCGGAACTCAGCGGTTGCACCATATTTGCGGCATGTCGTTTCCAGTGCTTCACGCATCTGGGCCACTTGAAGTTCTACCTTCTCCTGCACAATACTGCGGGCCTCAGCCTCAATCTGCACAAAATCGCAGACGACGTTCAGTGCTGAACCGCCCTGGAATTTGCCGATGTTCGCCGTAGTCTCATCATCAATTCGTCCCAGCTTCATCGCTGCAATGGCTTTGGCCGCCACTTGGATGGCACTGATGCCGTCTTCCGGATTCACGCCCGCATGTGCGGATTTCCCATAGATCTTCATCTGAATTTCCGCTCTGGCCGGAGCAGCCACACAGATTGTACCCACAGCTCCGTTGGAATCCAGGGCATAACCGAACTCGGCTTCAATATCGTTCGGATTCATGGCACGTGCTCCAACCAGACCCGACTCTTCACCTACGGTAATCACGAATTGAATTTTCCCATGAGGTATATTGTTCTCTTGAATAGCTCGAATCGCTTCAAACAAAGCGGCGATCCCCGCCTTGTCATCTGCACCTAGAATTGTCGTGCCATCACTGCGAATCCAACCGTCTTCACCCAGCTCAGGTTTAATTCCTTGTCCAGGCGTTACGGTATCCATATGACATGTGAAAAAGATTGGCGCTGCTTCTTCCGCACCATCTGCTTCCCAGGTAATCACGAGATTACCAGCGCCATGTCCGGTTTTCTCCGTGGTGTCGTCCTCATACACGCTGAGGCCCAGCTGAGTAAACTCTTCTTTTAACACTTTTGAGATATTCTGTTCATGAGTTGTTTCACTATCAATCTGCACCAATTCCATAAATTGATCAATAACACGCTGCTGTTTTATCATAGGACTTTCCTACCTTTCGTCGATACGGTACAATACAATTACTATGGTCTGTTTATTCATTTGTTGAAAGGAGTTCTCTCATCATGCAAAAAAAGAAATGGTTCCGCATCATTATCTATCTCATGCTGCTCGCCATGATTGGGTCCACCCTTTTCATTGCGCTCGAACCTTTATTGTTTGGATAGAAACCCGAAGCCTTTTGACTGTCTGATTTACAGACGGGGAAGGGCTTCTTTTTCTGTAATCCAGGTAATCTCATACGGGAAAATCCGGTTAAAGTATGGAACGATATCCTGCGCAACGTTCTCCACATTGTAGGTCTTCCCTGTAATATCCTCCAACGAGGTCACACCATACTGCTCAATCCCGCAAGGAACAATCCCCTGAAAGCCTGCGTGCTGAATGCCGGAGGTGATATTAAAAGCAAATCCGTGACTCGTCACGAAGCCGCGCCGGTGTTTACAACGATTGAACTTTACGCCGATGGCGGCAATTTTCAAATCTCCGATCCATACACCTGTGTAAGCCTCTTTGCGTCCCGCTTCAATACCCTGATCAGCCAGATAATCAATAATCATCTGCTCTAGGCGACGTAAATAGCCATGTAAATCCAAGGCTTCATCCCGTCCAAGAACAAGTAACGGGTAACCTACCAACTGGCCAGGGCCATGATAAGTAATATCACCGCCGCGGTCAATTTGAAACAAGGAGATGCCTTGCTCCCGCAGTTCGTCTTCACTGAGAAGCAGGTGCTCCGGGTGATTCTGTGAACCGATCGTATACGTCGGCGGATGCTGGAGCAACAGCATCTGCTCCGCGCCTTCTCCCTCATCCAGTTGCTGCACAATCGCTTTCTGGCGGTTCCAAGCCTCTTCATAATCAAGCATCGGTATGTACATAGCATCCAGCGGCTTGCTCATGATTCCCCCACACCCTTCTGTTTCAATGTTCATTGTATAATGATGAGCATTCTATTGAAGAAAACGGGAAAAGTGCACGGCCATTGGCACATACACTTTCCCATTATCCATCTATTCAGCGCTTGGCATCATTAGTAACTCATTGAAATGATGCACTTGCTCTCTCTTAATACACTTTCGATTCCATGGTGTATCCTTCAAGATTCTCTTTTACACGTTGCAGGAAACGTCCGCTGATGACCCCATCCAGAATACGATGATCCAGGGAAAGACAGAGGTTCGCCATGGAACGGACAGCAATCATGTCATTGATGACCACAGGTTTCTTAACGATCGACTCAAATGTAAGAATCGCCGCCTGTGGGTAGTTAATAATAGGTTGCGACAGAATCGAACCAAATGACCCCGTATTGTTAACCGTGAACGTACCGCCCTGCATATGGTCCAGCTTTAGAGTGCCTTCACGTGTTTTACGTGCTAGCTCATCAATTTCACGAGCCAGGCCAGCGATGTTGCGCTGATCCGCATGTTTAATTACCGGTGTCAGTACAGAGTCTTCTGTACCCACTGCCATCGACAGGTTGATATCCCGTTTGACAATAATTTTGTCAACAGCCCATACCGAGTTCATGATCGGGTAGTCTTTAATCGCATTAACGACCCCCTTCATCATGAAGGACAAGTACGTCAGGTTGATGCCTTCTTTGCGCTTGAACTCATCCTTGAGTTTGTTGCGCAGCATCACCAGATTCGTCACGTCCACTTCAATCATCGTCCACGCGTGAGGGATTTCCGATACGCTTTGACGCATATTACGAGCAATGGCATTACGAACTGGAGTAACGTCGATAAAGTATTCGGATCTTCCCTGTCCGCCACCCTCTACTTCGATTTGGGGAATTTTCGGACTTTCGGTCAGATGTATGCCGGAATGTCTTACAGGAACGCCTGCGTCGGCTGCTGGAACGGTTTCTCCCGCAGATGCGCCCAAGTCTGCATTCCCCCGATTCAATCCGCTGAAAGGAGAACCTGAAGGTACTCCCGAAGAGACCTGCTGTCCTGCTACAGTAGAAGACTGTGCAGACGCTGCGCCCGCGTTTCCACCCTGTGCAATCACTGCCAGTACATCCTTACGTGTAATCCGACCACCTGCTCCTGTGCCCTGAATGCTCTGCAAGTTGAGACCATGTTCAGCTGCAAGGGATTGAACCGCAGGAGAATAGCGGTTACGCATCGGCTGATTGGGATCGTGCCCTGTTGTACTCGCTGCACCAGCAGCAGGTACGTAGTTCGCACTTTGTTGTGCATGAACATGATCACCATTCTGTTGCTGCGAAGCATGCGTTACTTGCTCTGCTGCTTCTTCATCAGAAGAAGCTACCTGCATGCGGCAGATGGCTTCGCCAACCGCAATGGTCGTACCTTCTTCGACCAACAGATCACCCATAATTCCATCAACGGTTGATGGAATCTCTGCGTTGACTTTATCCGTAATCACTTCACAGATCGGTTCGTATTGTTCAATCCGGTCACCCGGTTTTTTCAACCATTTGGCAATGGTAGCCGAGACCAGCGATTCCGCCAGCTGCGGCATAATGACCTCGATCCATTTCATACTCATTGGTTATATCACTCCAAACTTTGCTTTTAAACTATCTCACTACACGAATTAATACTCGGCGAGCGTACGCATCGCTTCCTTGGCTTTATCCTTGCTCAGCATATAGAATTTCTCCAATGTTGGGCTAATCGGCATTGCCGGTACATCCGGTCCGCAGAGACGCTGAATCGGCGCATCCAGTTCGAACAGGCATTCTTCACTGATGATAGCCGCCACTTCGGCTCCTACACCACCGGTTTTATTATCTTCATGCACAATCAGCACTTTGCCTGTCAGACGAGCGGATGCAATGATGGCTTCGCGATCAAGTGGCTGCAATGTGCGCAGATCCAGTACATGGGCAGTAATGCCTTCCTCACGCTCCAGCTCTTCGGCAGCCTGCATGACAAAATGAAGTGGCTGGCTATACCCGATAACTGTAATATCTGCTCCTTCGCGAAGCACGTTGGCTTTACCAATTGGAACGATGTAATCATCTTCCGGCACATCTTCCTTGATCAGCTTGTAGCATTTTTTATTTTCAAAAAAGAGAACCGGGTCCGGGTCGCGAATGGCTGCTTTGAGCAGTCCCTTCGCATCGTATGCCGAGTAAGGAGCTATAATTTTCAGCCCTGGTGTGCCAAAAAAGATCGATTCCGGACATTGGGAGTGATACAGCCCACCAAAAATACCGCCGCCAATCGGCGCACGAATAACAATCGGGCAACTCCAGTCATTGTTGGAGCGATAGCGAATTTTGGCCGCTTCACTAATAATCTGATTTGTTGCAGGCAACATAAAATCCGAATATTGCATCTCGGCAATAGGTTTCATACCGTACATCGCAGCGCCAATAGCTACACCTGCAATCGCTGATTCGGACAAAGGTGTGTCCATGACACGCATTTCGCCGAACTGATCCTGCAACCCTTTGGTTGTAGTGAACACACCGCCTTTAACCCCGACATCTTCACCAAGGATAAAGACATTTTCATCCCGCTCCATCTCTTCTTTCATCGCGAGACGGATTGCATCAATATATTCCATAACCGCCATACTTACCGTCCCCCTTCTTCGCTGTCCGCATAAACGTGCGTCAGAGTGTCCTCAGGTTTCGGATATGGCGCGTTGTCTGCGTATTCAGTCGCTTCTTTCATTTCCAGCGCAAGCTGGGAAGCCAGATCCGCATCCCGGGCTTCATCCCAGATGCCGCAATCGATCAGATAGTTCTTCATGCGAAGCACGCCGTCCTTCTTCCAGTTCTCTTCAACCTCTTCCTTGGTCCGGTATGCCAGATCATTGTCCGAAGTGGAGTGTGGAGATAAACGATACATCATTGCTTCAATAAGTGTTGGTCCTTCACCAGCGATTGCGCGGCGACGAGCTTCTTTGACTGCACCGTATACTTCCAGCGCATCGTTTCCATCTACACGTAGTCCAGGGAACCCGTACCCAAGTGCACGATCCGATATTTTACCACTCAGCTGCTTGTGAATTGGCACCGAGATGGCATACTGATTGTTCTCACACATAATGATCACAGGAAGTTTATGAACACCTGCGAAATTGGCACCTTCGTGGAAATCTCCCTGGTTGCTTGACCCTTCACCAAAAGTTACAAAAGAAACGAATTCTTGCTTCTTCATTTTGGCAGCCAGTGCAAACCCTACAGCGTGCGGAACCTGTGTGGTAACCGGACTGGAGCCCGTTACAATGCGCAGCTTTTTGTGACCGAAGTGACCCGGCATTTGCCGTCCGCCACTATTCGGATCTTCCGCCTTCGCAAAAGCAGACAGCATCAGCTCACGTGGAGTCATGCCAACTGCCAGTACAAAACCATAATCGCGGTAATACGGTAAATAATAATCGTGATCCCGGTCCAGACCGAATGCAGCGCCTACTTGCGCAGCTTCCTGTCCTACACCGGATACGTGAAAGTTAATTTTGCCGGCCCGCTGTAAGAGCAAGCAACGCTCGTCAAACTTGCGTGCGAGCAGCATGTATTTGTACATATCCAATACTTCACCATCGCTAAGTCCCAGCTGTTCATGCCGATGGACCGCGTCTGCAGTACCTTTTGAACTCATATGAGGTACCTCCTTTTAATCAGAGCCTTTGCCCGTCTTACTACCCGATCTTATAACCTGGTACTAAGACTTGACTTAACCTTATTATAATCCCATTTGCCCAAAAAAGGAAAGGACCTTTCTCATAAGCCTGTCCGGCTTACATTCCAATCGATTTTCCGTCTACTGCCAACATGGCTTCACCCATGATTTCCGATAATGTTGGGTGAGGATGGATCGTCTGTCCCACTTCCCAAGGTGTCGCATCCAGCATCTGAGCCAAAGAGGCCTCTGCGATCAGTTCCGTCACATGGGTACCGATCATATGTACTCCCAATATATCATTCGTCTTGGCATCCGCGATTACCTTCACGAATCCATCCCGACTTCCATGAACCAAAGATTTTCCAATCGCCTGGAACGGAAACTTGCCTGTCTTCACTTCATAACCACGCTCTTTGGCCTCGCGCTCCGTAAATCCGATACTCGCTGCTTCCGGACGAGTATAGACACAGCGCGGGATTCGATGTGATTCGACGGCATGTACCGTTTCACCCGCCAGATGATTCACTGCCAAAATGCCTTCATGACTCGCTGCATGCGCCAGCTGCAATCCGCCGATGACATCGCCGATTGCATAAATATGTCCCTCACCCGTTTGCAGATGTTGATTCACAGCAATAAATCCGCGTTCGAGTTTGATATCCGTATTTTCGAGTCCGATATTTTCGACATTGGCCTGACGACCAACCGACACCAGCATCTTGTCCGCTTTCAGAGTCTCTTGCTTCTCATCCCCCAGCTTGACATCAATCTGAATACCGTCTTCCTGTATGCTATATGTCTCTGTCAGAACGCTAGCGCCTGTTAGGAAGCGAACACCACGTTTCCCAAGCAATCTCTGCATTTCCTTGGCTACATCTTCATCCTCTGCTGGCAATACATGAGCAGCGGCTTCAACAACTGTAATTTCAACGCCAAAATCATTCAGCATCGAGGCCCATTCGAGGCCAATCACCCCACCACCAACAATGATCAGGGATGCTGGTAATTCGTCCATTCGCAAAGCCTCATCACTGCTCATGATGTACCGGCCATCTGGCTCAAGACCTGGCAGCACCCGTGGGCGAGATCCGGTAGCAATAATGAGGTTGGTTGGCACAACTGTATCCATCTCGCCATCTTCAAACTCGACAGCCACTGCACCGCTCTGAGGGGAGAAAATGGAAGGTCCGATCACGCGCCCTTTGGCGTGTACGACCTGAATTTTATTTTTTTTCATTAAATACTGCACACCTTGATGAAGCTGCTCCACAATTGCATCCTTGCGCGCCTGAACCTTCGGAAATACAAGTGTTGCTCCAGCTGTTTCAATCCCATACATTTCGCTCTCTTGTATCTCTGCGTACACTTCCGCACTTCGCAGCAATGCCTTGCTCGGAATACAGCCACGATGCAGACAAGTGCCCCCCAGCTTATCCTTCTCGATAATAACAACCTGTTTTCCTAACTGTGCGGCACGGATGGCAGCAACGTACCCTCCCGTTCCTCCTCCAAGAATGGCAACATCACATGTAATTGGCATCTTAAATGTTCTCCTCTATCCATATAATTTCAATACAATTTCAATATATTTGTAAGATGATGATTCGAATGATTCTCTTTTTCATAGACGTTATCTATATTCCATTGTACTCCCCTTGAGCAGTCAACTCAAAATTTGACCCTGAAACGCATGGACAGCTTCTGAAAACCAAGCTATGATGGAATCAGGTATGACCTGTAAGCGCAACCTTTATTTTACGTCAACCTCAGGCAGAAGGAGTTTAATGGTGATGAATACTAGACTGGTCTTTGCACGATTTGTGGCGATTATTGTTCTGGTCATTCCCGGGTTAATGGCAATGAAGGGTTTTCTAATGATGAAGGACGCCCTTTTCCTGTATTATGCCGAGCATGGGAACGAGCAGATCTCACCAGGATTTCAATGGCTCTCCTTTGGTGGAGGACTTGTCCTGTTCGCCGCAGGCATGAGTTTTCTGGGAGGTTGGATTCTGTTCCGTGACCGCAAGCGTAATTATGTAGGACCCCGTTTTCGTTCAAAAAGCGCACCCTCAGCCGACAAAGCAGAGACGCCCGGTACGACTTCCTGAGTCCGGGCTTTTTGTCATTTTTTCTGGCTCCGCAACATTTCAACATCCGAACTTTACATCTGCCTTTATATACGGTACTCGATCAGGTATAATGCTTATTTATTCAAACACGTATTTTGCATAAATTCAGAGCTAGCATCTTGAATATGCACAATGCCCACTCTTCCATAGACAGGATGGTTCAACATGGTCTCGTTTATCGTTACGCTAAAAAGATTGCTTAAAGGCATTTTTCATGCCTTCAAGGACCAGAAGTTCCTAGCTTTGTTTGTATTAACTGCGGCGACACTTCTCTCGGGCACGTTATTCTATACTCGCGTTGAAGGTCTGCACTGGATTGATGCCCTCTATTTCTGCGCAGTAACTCTAACGACGGTGGGACATCCGGATTTTGTACCATCGACCGGTTTCGGCAAGGCTTTTACAGTCATCTATATGTTCGCAGGTATCGGCCTCACCTTCGCCATGATTGCCAGAATTACAGCAGGTATTCTATTTCCCCGCAAATTGCAGACAGAAGAGAACCCGGAGTAGACTCCGGGTTATTCGTATAATGCATCACGCAGCTTGGTAGACATACGCGACTCTTTGGAAGAGGACTTCAGAATCGTTCTGCGCAACGTCAGATTACTGGCTTGCAGCCGCTCCGCTTCAGCGAACAAGTCTGCAAACAACGCCTGCGCAGCTTCGTCAAGGACTGACTGTCCTTTCAAATGTTCATATCGCTCTTGTAATTCGGATAATGCTTCACTCATCGTTAACACCTCTTTTCAATCGCTCCTGGCTTATGCATTACACTGCCGTAACCAACAGCTTAACAATCCATATAGTAACACAAAGCTGCTCAGATTAGTTCTGGCTCTTACTAAAGATTTTGTGGTACTCTGTAATGGTCGCTTTTTTTGTTGAATCCCGTATGTGAGAGGAGTAGCAGAACTGTGCAAACAGGACGAATTACCGTAATTACAGGACCTATGTTTAGTGAAAAATCCGGTGAACTCATTCGCCGTTGTCAGAAATTAATTCAATTTGGCCGTAAAAAGGTCGTTGCTTACAAACCTGCCGAAGATGATCGGTTTGCTCAAGACGAGATCGTTAGCCGTATCGGCTATCGTCTGCCTGCCCATTCCATTCCCCGGCAATTGACCCCGGAATCCGTAGAGATGATCCTTACGCAGACCAAAGATGCTGATGTTGTTGCATTTGATGAAGTACAATTCTTCAGCAGTGCCATCATGGAACTGGTCTCCGAGCTAGCCTACTGTGGCAAACACGTCATTGTGGATGGACTGAATATGGATTACCGTGGCAAGGAATTTGGATATGTAGGCGGTTTGCTCGCTATGGCGGATGATATTGAGAAACTGTCGGCATTCTGTGCCGTATGCGGAAGCCCGGATGCGGCTTTCACCCAGCGTATCGTTAATGGAGAGCCTGTAACGCTTGGTCCTGTCGTCATGATTGGCGATTCAGAAGCTTACGAGCCGCGCTGTCGCTGCTGCTTCATTCCTCCTCACAAAGTTGAATGCTGAGCTGAATCAGCTTTTCCATGATTAATCTATAGGTTCTGATCGGCGGTATCTACTGCTACAGGTTTCCTGAGATTTCAAAAAAAGCCCCCGAGGGCTTTTTTTATTATAACTCCTTTTTACCAGCATACCCTTAATATACCTCTGCTTAACTCGGTCATTTGCTCTTTCTTTGCACACAAAAAAGCACCGCCTCACAGCGATGCTTCCCATTCGTCATCTCCCGCTAGTCCCGGGAAACAAAATATTTGTTGGTCATGTAGTAAGCGTCGCCACGCGACGTTTCTACCATTCCTTTTTTGGCATCCAAAAATACAATCTCTTTGCACTTGGTGCAATACCATTTGGTGCGCTTATATGGAGACTCCGTAACATATGCCGTGCCACATTTACAATCAATCTTCATTAATAACTCGGTTGATTTATATGCGCTGGACAAACGTTCCATGTTATCCTGCTGCTGTGTAGGCATAATTGTCTGCTGATAATCCGATAAATGATTCTGAACTTTAAAATCTGCTACCAATCCTGCATTCAATCCAAAAAACTCCTTGCCGATTTCGGTCACGAAGCGCTTCTCATTTCTGTAGCAATCCAGCCACTCAATAATCTGCTTATTTGACAGTGGAACCGTACCCTTGATACCGCTGTTTAAGGTGTAGGTCATGATGTATAAAGTATCGTCTTGTCTACCTGAGTACATTAGAATCCTCCTTCGAATACATTTGCTAATGTACTACAAAAACGCTCATAAATCAAAGCAATGTTATTTCCTGAGCGTATCTCTTCCTTATTAAATGGGTAACATTCCTCGATGTTCCGCCACCGATTTACAAGAACTGCATACACCTGCAACATTTCCCTGGGAAGTCGCATAATACACGATGGACTTCACTTTTTTACTACAGATGGAACAATATTGCCTCCTTTCCTTCCTGGGAGTGTAATCGGATAGGTTTACTACGTTTGAGTTTGATTTGAACCTGCGCACAAAGTTCAGCCATTTCATCTCTTTCTCTCTCTTCCTTGTTTGCCTTCTAAGGGGTGAATTGCTTATGCTTGGGCAAAAATTGATCCTGCATTGGTTATGTATACGATTCCAAGTTGTGCATGCCTATCTCATAATCTATTCGACGTTTTGAGCCTTTTTCCTGTTTTTGATCTCTACGCATACAAAAAAAACCGACAGAACCTGCCCCATCCTCTTGTATGAGAAAGGAACTTCCGTCGGTTAACTTGCCTTATTTATAAAACGTTCCAAGAACCTCAAGCGCAGGTGAGCGCTCAATTCGAAACGGATAGATGTATCCCTGATTCAGCTTCACAAACTTGCGACTCCACAGATCAAGTCCAGTTGTAAATTGGTACGCCTGATATATAAATTTGGAACAATAGTTCCGTTCAATGCTGCGCAGATTCGTCTGCAATCGATAGAATTTTACCTGCTTGTAATGATCCTGTACCCACTGCGCTGCCTTCACACCAGCCTGATTCAGACGGGAACGAAATACAATGAAACGATCCCCCTCATAAAAGCGAGTGATGTACCAATCCAAGGAATCGGCAAACACGGGCCCATAAGGGTGTACGTGATACACTTTACCGTCGAGTCCAATAATCCCCATATGCCCGGCGTAATAAGTCGATTCCGAACTTGGCGTATATAAAATATCTCCTGGCTCCAGCTTCATTTGGCCCAAAGCGGTAATAGGCAAATCCTGATGCAGCCTTCTGGACGCTGAACGTGCGCGCCGGCCTTCCACCAGTAGTCGATGCATTTTCCCAGCAACAGCGAGATAGACTTCCGACCATTTGATGCGTTTTTTCTCAGGGCCTTTGAACCACCGATGAATAAATGTGGATATACGTTGAATTTCTTTTTTCATATTCTGCACTCCACTCTAATCTGTTTGACGTTTCTTGCTGTTTTTCCTCACTTCTAAGGCTCATTATAGACAGTTGATGATGCATGTTCAATTCCGGTGCCTGTTCTATGTTGTGCAATTCGAGGAGGTTCATACCGAAATGAAAACTAAAAAAAGCAGTTCTGGCATTAACCAGAACTACTTCGTTTGATTCTATTCTTCCACAACACCAAGTTCTTTATTTTTCTCCTTAAAACGGCTGTTATGGGAAGATACATAAGCAACTTTCTCTGCTTCAGGGTCCATATACAGTTTTGCACTGTTTACCGCGAGGGCCGCATCCGTAAATGTACCGGCAATCAGATACAGTTTACTTCCGTAATCTACAAAGTCTCCTGCAGCGAAGACCCCTGGAATATTCGTTTGCAGCTTCTCTGTTGTTTTGACATGCCATTCACCAAGATCAAGTCCCCAATCCCGGAGCGGGCCAAAATCACTCTTCATGCCGTGGTTGACGATAATCGCATCCACATCAAGGACTTCACTCTCACCTGTCTCAACATGGGATATCGTCACTTGTTCGATGATCTCCCCACTTTGACTATGTAGGGTATCAACGGCGTATGGTGTACGAATATCCACTGATGATTCTCTCATCCGCAGTACATTGCGCTCCAATCCGCCAAAGCGGTCACGACGATGCACAACCGTCACTTGCTCTGCCAGTGCTTCAAGCTCATTGGCCCAATCCACCGCGGAGTCACCCCCACCAGAGATCAGTACCCGTTTACCACGGAAAGGTTCCAGCTCCTGTACTGTGTAGTGAAGGTTCGTAACCTCATAACGGTCAGCACCTTCAAGCTCCAGCTTGGCCATTTTATATATACCATACCCGATCGCCAATATGACGGTACGTGTCCAGTGTTGTTCTCCTGTATTCGATGTCAGCAGAATCGTGCCATCAGGCTGACGCTCAAATCCTTCAATTTGCTGTTCAAACACAATCGTTGGCTCAAATGTTCTAGCCTGTTCTTCCAGCTGTTTAATCAAATTTTCACACAGAATCGGGGTGACGCCGCCAACGTCCCAGATCATTTTTTCTGGATAAAAGAGCATGCGACCACCCAGTTTATCCCGCGCCTCAATCAACTTGGTCTTCATATCACGCATCCCGCTGTAAAATGCAGAATACATGCCGGCAGGTCCCCCGCCGATAATTGTTACATCATATAATTCCAAATGCTGATCCATGTAGTTACCTCCATCAGTTCGATCCAAAGCGCTCGACTATTTGATATCGATTCTCATTATCACTCTTTTCCTAGTCTAATGGGAAACTTATCAAATTACAATGGCTAAAATTCAAACATTTCTTATACAAAACTACCGTCGGTTATTTATTTGTTGATTACTTAACTTTGGGAGCTGCGAGTAGATGCTCGACAACGAAATCGATTTGCTTGTTGATGGAATAGATATCCGAGTAATAGAAGAAATCAAAATCAATCTCGATTAAACGGCCTTCTTTGATAGCGGGTATGCTATTCCAAATTGGATTATCGTTAAGGTTATCTGCCCCTTCATATACCGAACGAAACACGTAGTCTCCCATATACTCAGGAAGAACTTCCATGGACAAGGTCGAACCTGCCGCGTCGGAAACGACGTCAATTTTTTTCTGGACCGCTTCAGGTGCTTTCATTTCCAAGTACTCGTATATAGCCTGAGATCCTCGGCCGTATTGCTTACTTTCTACAATGACCATCTCTTTCAGCCCACCCTCGACGATGGAGGCCGTTTTGTCCAGTATGCCTGCATCAGCAAGTTTTTTCTTGCTCTCTTCAACTTTACTGTTAAGATTGTCGATTAAAACGTCTGCTTCCTGTTCTTTGCCGAAAATGCTAGCGATACTATGAAGTCTTTCTTCCGTTGTCAATTTCTCATATGGGACATACACAGTTGGTGCAATATCTTTTAATAGCGTGTAAGTCTCTTCTGAAGGAACAATGATCAAATCCGGGTCCAGATCAATGACAGCCTCAGGGTTTGGTTCGAACCAGGTGCCTAGTGAATTTACCCCTTCAAGCTCATTCTTATATGCAGCCCCATCAAATACGTCAGACGTCGCAATAGGCTTAATTCCAAGCGCTACAACATCTCCTTGAAGATAAAGTACAACCACCCGTTTAGGATTTGCCGGGACAACAACATCACCTTTAACCGTGGAGACCGTGCGTGTTCCATTTTCATTGTTCGTTTGACTACCTGAATCTGATGATGAAGATGCGGCTGTGCTCGTAGATGAGTTCGTATTCGTGCCTTCCCCCGTAACTGTTGTTGTTGTAGAGCCAGCGGAGCATGCCGATAAAAGCATTGTGATGCTTAAAAGTGCAACCAAAATCATGCTGGAGCTTGTTTTTCTTCTTTTCATTGATGTAGACCCTCCGTCTATATATTGATAATGATTCTCATAATCAATATATCCTCGCTTCCATCTCCAGCCAATGGACGATTCGGAGAATTGTAATGGACGATCCTCTGCCAGGGTCTGGTTCCTTATTTTACGCTGATAGAGTGTGGGGGACAGGCCCACATGTTTTTTGAAAATACGGCTGAAATAATACACATCCGTGTATCCCACTTCTGCCGCGATTTCGCGAAGGGTGGCATCGGATTGCACAAGCAGATTCCGGGCCTTGGTCAGTCTCGTTTGAATGAGATAATCAATCGGACTGTGTCCTGTCTTCCTTTTAAATTGCATAGATAAATGACGGGAGCTGTAGTTGAATTGTTCAGCCAGAAAATCCAGAGTCACCTGTTCCCTATAATGCTCCTGGATGTAGCGAAGTGTTTGCTCAATAGGATCTGGAAGCACTGTTCTGACTTCCTGCTCTGCCAATTGAAACAACAGCTCATGAATAAATTGGTAGAACAAACTTTTTACTTGTAGCAAGTCCAGTCTGCTCGCCTGATCCCACGCTTTCTCCAGTTCTCCAAAATAGCGCAATATAGCAAGAGGATTGCTCGGCGTAAATCCATATTGCAAAGAGAACGGAGCAATCTGAGGAGGTTGTGACAACCGCCATGTTTTACGATGAGTTGGGAACGCAAGGAATGCCCTGTAGAACAGCAAGTAATATTCAAACTTTTCGCTCACCCGAATATCCAGTGATGATCCTTTACCACCATGCAGAATACAGAATCGCTGTGCTTCGTGTGTTTTCCCATCCAATTTAAGTTGAGCTGCACCCCGAATGCTGTATATAAAAGCGTTTGCCGGAAGCAAATAGGACTCCTGTATCTCCCCTGCCTCCATGACGATCCGGCGTATATCCAGAATTTTAACAGCCGCGTGATTCCAGCTTTGCATCTGTTCGTTTAATTGCATCGATTACTCTCCAATCCCAGTCTCACCAGGAACAAAGACCTTGTACAGGTCATTATTCTGCAAACCATCCTTAACCGAAGCGTTATAGTGGTTCACTATTATTCCTTCATTATAGATGATAATAATTTTCATTATCAACTGAATTTTGACCAGGATTCAATTTCACCAATCAATGATCCGAAAGATTTACTTTTGAACAGCTGTCTTCGTGAACCAAGCTGCCAATTCCTCGGTCTGATCCAACGTTGCAATAGGGTCAAAGTACCATGAACGATCCGGACTCCAGATAAACACACGATCATTCTTAACGGCATCAAGCGAACTCCATACTGGCTTGGATTTCAATTCCTCTACAGTCAGGTTGTCTGCCGTAAGAATAATGTAATCACCAGCAAATTCGGGTATGGATTCGGACGAGACTTCAACAAGCTGATCTTTCATTAATATCTCTTTTTTGTCTGCCGGAGGATTCAATCCGAGAGCACTGTACACAGCTTGACCTCCACGCCCAAAATTATCACCAAAGGCTAACGGTCCTTTATCGTAAAATTGCATAACGGATACTTCTGCATCTGCATCGATTGCTTCACTTACACGCTTCTTGGCATCCGCAATTCGTCCGTCGTAATCGGCCAACCATGACTCAGCCTCTTTTTCTTTGTTCAACGCTTTACCGAAATAAGCGATCTCTTCATGGGTATTTTTCAACTCTCCATAAGGAACAACAAGCGTAGGCGCAATTTTGCTAAAAGAATCAAACAAATCAGGATCACCTGTGACAATCAGATCTGGTTGAAGTTCCAACACCTTTTCAAGAGAAATGGTTTCGTATTCACCAATATTCTCTACTCCCTCAAGTGATTTGATAAAATAGGGGTTTTTCAAGTTCATTTCCGGTGTACCGACTGGCTTGATTCCCAAAGCAATCAGGCTTCCTAAATATAAATCCACCACAATTCGCTTGGGTTCAGCCGGGACCGTGATATCTCCCTTAACCGTCGAGATGATCCGAGGCTCGGAATTGTTCGATTGGCTATCAGCCGTTACTGTGCTGGTAACACTCGAAGTCCCTTTGCTTCCGGCTGTTTCTCCCCCAGAATTACTAGTTGCCCCTGTCGAGCAGGCACTCAGCAGTAAAGTGAGACTTAATAAAATACTAAGCAGCATTCCCGTTCTTGTCTGTCTATTCATGTACAATGACCCTCCGTGTTTATATTGATAATGATTATCATCATCGTTATAAACATACCTTCCAGCTCTTCCACTGGAAATGTCATTTCGCGCCAGGGCCGATGTCAGATCAGGCCATTTTAGGGGTACAGATGTTTTCTCCTTGAACTGAAGCGGAGAAACACCTGTATGTTTTTTGAACATACGTCCCAGATAATATCCGTCCGGATAACCGATGCCTGCTGCAATCTCATCTAATGTAGCGTCGGTATGCAGCAACATCTCCTTGGCCTTGAACAAACGGAACTGAATCAAATAGTCGATTGGACTATAACCCGTGGCCTGTTTGAACTTGCGGGACAGACTTCTGGGACTGCTGCCGACCTTCTCCGCCAAAACATGCAACGTTAGGGGCTCAGCATAAGAGGATTCCACAATTTCGATAACGTCGCTGACTTGATTCGTAATGGAATAGCGAGTTGCAGCATGAGGAATTTGTGCTGATACTTGCTCTACAAAAGGATAAAAAAGACTTTTTGCCTGAAAATGATGTATGGGGTTCTTTTGATTCCATAAAGTGTGTATCTGTTTTACTTGCTCATACAGCACAACAGGTGAATTGGGGGCAAAACCATAGGTTAGCTGAAATGGATTCATGTGCTCCATCATATTTCCCAAATCGGTTCTTCCTCCACTTGGCAAGCTTGATTTGTACATAAGGTAAAACAGGTTTAATCCAGATTGTCCAGCTTCAATATGCAGCACGCTCCCTTTTCCACCATGAAGAACATAAAAACGACTCACTTCATGCTTCTGGTCGTTTATGGTCACATAGGCTTTACCCTGGATGGTGAATACAAACGTGCTCGCAGGAAATTTATATGTTAGCTCCTCGGTTGGCCCTAACTCCATATAACGTATATCCGCAATACTTACTGCAGCATAGTTCCAGAGTATGTAATAATTATTCCACATTTCATTAACCCAACTCCGTCTAAAAAGATTGACTAAACAGTCCTTCACTCATTGATAACCATTATCAATCATTATTAGCAAGTAAGCAACACACAAATGAAAGTGAACTTATTAGCCAGCGTATCTTCATTTACTTCTCGTAACATCCGATATATGTAAGTAGATCTACGATATAACGAAGAAGGGGAAAAGACCATGAATTCAATTTCACCTGCCTCCAAAAGCAGCTTCACCCCCGGGAGCCAAGTCTCCAGCAGAGATAAGGAAATTCAGGGACTTATGCAGCAGAAGGTTAGGCTTAATGAAGAAGTACAAGCTGTAAAATCCAATGATGAACTGGACACTAAAACCAAAGCAGCACGAATCAAATCATTAACGAGTTCCATTACGCAAATCGACACGCAGATCGCCCAGATCAAAGCAGAGGAAATGGAGGAAAAGAACAAATTAAAACAGCCTGAGAAGACCAAAGAACAACAGCCTCAGCGCAATGACGAAGCTCACCTCCCATCCATGGACCATCTAATTAAGCACAGTCAGACTTACGATCAGTTAGGTAAACTGGTCGGTTTGCGAGATCGCATGAACAGCTCCATACAAACCATTGAAGGTGAAACCAAGTTTGACCGACTGGTTCTGGAGATTAATGCTGGCAATGATGCTGGCAAATCGATGATGCTTGAAAATGCTGAACGTACGGTATTCCAGAAAAAAAGAGAAATCGTGCAGGACATCAGCTCCCAAATGAGCAAAGTAGGTCAGAAGATTGGAGATTTGATGAAAGAGATACGTCAGCCTGAACCAAAAGAATCCGTTTCGTCTCCTACACCTTCATCCTCTGTGGAAAAGGAAAATCAGGAAGTCGTTGAGGGAAATAAGGCTGAAAGCAAATCGAAGAATTCCAATGGTACGCAGAATGATAAAGACCCAGGAAAAATTCAAGAGACTCAATCAAATGAATCCCCTGCCCCTTCCTTTACATCGCTCGACATTCGGGTTTGAAGAGGTGACAGAGGTGATATGTAGTTTCAGACCATATTAAAAAATGGATGTTGATTCACCATATATTTTTTTATAGTAGGCATATGTCTGAGCATAATCTAAAAAAGCTCCCGACAGCTTTCGAAGCACATAACGATCATTCTGCAACAAATAATGAGCACTGGCTGCGTTCTTGAACAAAAATACGAGCTCATTGTCGGAAACAAACTGGTTCACATTTATTCCACTGCTAAGAATGAAGCGCTGCAGATCTTCATAAAGTCCAATAGTATACTTATTAGCATCATTTGTAGAAAAGAAGAAATCTAAGCTGTCACTATGATAAGAACCGTTTTTAGTAAAAGTGACATTGGCTGACCAGCCATCAAAATCAAAAGTTAGTACTTCTTCACTCTTACTTAACCATTGCTCATCTGAATATTTTTTTAAATTATCAATATGAACTATTTCTTGACCAAAATAACTCATCAAATTACCTGCTTCGAGATACTTAGAAAAGATTAGTTGTGAAATTTCAGTTTTATTCAGTAGATTCATCTCCTTTGCACTTCTTTTAAAGCATTAAAATTTATTTCATTATAACAAGAGTAGAGGGGTAAACGCCTCCTACATGTATAAAAAACCGTTACAAAAAGGCTATTTAAGCCCGATTGTAACGGTTTTTTAGGTTTCATTATTTATGTTAAATCATAAATTTCAATCTGCTCATACATAAGTAATCAAGAATTATTATATATCATTCCTGATCCTTTCAGGACACCTTATTCTCAATTCTAAGCTTGTCAGCGACCATCGCGATGAACTCGGAGTTCGTCGGTTTCGACTTGCTGATATTGATGGTATAACCAAACAGGTGGCTGATGCTGTCGATGTTACCACGTGTCCAAGCCACTTCGATAGCATGACGAATGGCTCGTTCGACGCGAGACGGCGTTGTTTTGAACTTTTCGGCAATCGCTGGGTACAAGGTTTTCGTGATAGCACCCAAAATTTCGATATTGTTATACACCATAGTGATGGCTTCGCGTAAATACTGATATCCTTTAATATGCGCAGGAACGCCGATTTCATGTATGATGGACGTAATGCTTGCATCCAAATTTTTGTGTTTACCCATCGGCACCACGTTGGACTTGTTCATAAACATCGATGAACCGCCACCACCGCCTGTGGAGATCGTGGTTTGCGTGCCAACCAGTTGACGTACACGATTCGCGAGTACTTCCATGTCAAATGGTTTCAGGATGTAATAAGAAGCTCCGAGTTGCACGGCACGCTGCGTGATATTCTCTTGTCCGAAAGCCGTAAGCATAATGACTTTGGGCTGTGGAGACAGATTCAGGTTACGCAGACGCTCCAGTACACCCAGTCCATCCAGGTGAGGCATAATAATATCCAGAATAAGTACATCCGGTACATCGCGAGTCTGCTCCAGCAACTGCAGCACTTCTTCTCCATTGTAAGCAATTCCGGTTACTTCCATATCTTCCTGTTCGGATATATATTCGGCAAGCAAATTCGTAAATTCACGATTATCATCGGCCAGCAATACCTCAATTTTTTGCAAAACGGTATCCTCCTTTAATTTAAACATCGTTTCGTACATTTCCTTACAGGTTAAATTTTCGACACAGAGGAGGAAATTCCTTCTGTCGAAAATTATTTTTCTTTATTTTTTTTTCTCATTGCTATATAATAAATAATTTATTTCATTATCCGATATTATATGTTTCCATTCGACAAAAAAACCTTAAGGAGGTTAACCCGCCTTAAGGTTTTTTGCATTATCCTTTTTCATCATGACTCCTGCATCTTGTAACATCCACTCAATGAAGCAGCCATAACCTGATTTCGGATCATTAACAAACACATGGGTCACGGCACCAATCAGTTTTCCGTTTTGCACAATGGGGCTACCACTCATGCCTTGTACAATGCCTCCGGTCTTATCTAGCAGCTTCGGATCTGTGATTCGAAGCACCAGACCTTTGGTGGCCGGTTCGGATTGGTCTGCTACGTGAACAATATCAATCGAGAAACGCTCCACCTGCTGACCCTCAACAACTGTGAGAATTTCTGCAGGACCTTCTTTTACTTCATGGGAGAAAGCAACAGGAATTCCTTTTGAATACAAACTATGTTCAGGATTTCCGGACATTTTACCAAAGATACCAAAAGCCGTATTGCGTTCAATATTGCCCAAAATTTTGCTTTCTTTCAGGAAATGAGCTCGTTTTTCACCCGGATCACCGGATTCACTCTTAGAGATTGACGTTACATTGGACTGAACAATTTGACCACTACCGACAACGATGGAGGTCTGCGTGTTCATATCCGTGATGACATGTCCTAGAGCGCCATATACGCCTTGATCCGGAGCATAGAAGGTTAATGTTCCTACACCTGCGGCGGAGTCACGAATGTACAAGCCAAGCCTCCAGGCTTTGTCTTCCGCGTCATAAGCCGGTGTCAAACGGGTTTTAACCGTTTCTTTACCGCGTTTTAAAACGACATCAATGCCTTTTTTGCTCTTGCCTGCAAGCTCAACGGCTTCAGCTACACCCGATACACCATCAAGGCGTTTACCGTCCATATGGGTAATCAGATCTCCAAGCTTGATGCCTGCTGATTCTCCAGGGGATACACGTTCATCTTGTCCAGAACGGACCAGATGGTGCCCTACAACCAGAATACCTGCAGATTTTACTTTGACGCCAATGGTTTGTCCCCCGGGTACTACACGCAAATCCGGAATCACATTTACGTTAACCGTTTTTACCGGAATTTTTCCCCACAACTTCAACGTTAATTTGGCATGTCCCGTTTGTTGGGGATGAAGATGCAAAGGTTGTTGCTTCGTTACATGGACCGCAGTTTCCTTTCCATCAAAACCGACGATATCAGGACGATCCACAACAGCACTTGAAGCAGCCGGTACAGCGAGATGAACGTCAGCCTGCCTGCCTGCAAATACCTGAAGTTCATCAGGCAATGAAGCATAACTTTGTACAGGCTGAATGGCCTGGCTGATCACACATAGAAAGAAGGCAAATAAAAGACCTAGCAATTTCTTCCTGAGGGGGGAATTCAATGGCTGTCACACTCCCTTTGCTTCTTTCGCTTGACGAAAGGTGGTCGCCAATTGCGTACCTATAAGATAACCTCGCCCCCAGGCTTTTATTACTGTCAATCATTACGCCAGCCGCTCGTTTCACCCTTTTTTGGCTTCCGCCAAATTCAGCATTTCCTGTGCATGATGCAGCGTTTTTTCTGTAATTTCCACACCGCCGAGCATACGTGCCAATTCCTTCACTCTGCCTTCGTCTGACAGCGATTCCACTTGTGTCATCGTGCGTCCGTCATACACATGCTTTTCGATGAGATACTGATGATCCGCCATACAAGCGACCTGTGGCAAGTGAGTAATAGAGAAAACTTGGCAAGTGGAGGACAGACGGTATAATTTCTCCGCAATGGATTGTGCTGCTCTTCCGCTCACACCTGTATCCACCTCGTCAAAGATCAACACCGGAATCCGGTCATGACGTGCGAAAATACTCTTCATTGCCAGCATCATTCGGGACAACTCACCACCGGAAGCAATCTTGCCGAGCGGACGTAAAGGCTCACCTGGATTCGGAGAGATCAGGAATTCCGCATTATCTGCACCCTGACGCGTAAGGCGAATGCGACGCCCATTCCATTCGATCCCTTTTGCATCTTCAAAAGGAGTAATCTGAACTCGTAACGTCGTTCTCTCCATCTGCAAATCCTTCAGTTCACTTTCCACCTGCGCTGCAAGTTCCTCTGCACATTGTTTACGTACCCGGCTGAGTTCCTCCGCAGACTCCATGACTAATTTTAGCAATTTGTCACGTTCATTACGCAGCTTCTCCAAACGTTCATCCTTGTTCTCCAACTGGTCGGTTTCATGGCTAATTTGTTCATAATAATTCAAAATAAGTTCCACACTGTCGCCGTATTTCCGTCTGAGGCCAGAAATCAGATTCAGTCGCTGTTCCACTTCTTCCAATCTACCCGGGTTAAATTCGATCTTCTCCCGATAATCACGCAACTGAAACGTCGCGTCTTCCAACTGATAAAATGCTGACTGGAGCTGTTCAACGATAGGCTGTAGCCCTTTACTGTCATATCCTGATATATCTTCAATTCGTGACAATGCGATACTTACAGCTTCTAACCCACGTTGACCGCTAAGCAGATCATATGCACCAGCAACACTGTCCATCATTTTCTCACTATGGGATAGTTTGACCCGTTCTTCTCCGAGTAATTCATCTTCACCCTGCGTTAGAGAAGCAGCTGCAATCTCTTCAAGTTGAAAACGGTACATGTCCAGTAATTGATAGGCACGTTGACTGGATTCCTGAAGTGCACGCAGTTCTTTTTCGGCCGTAATAAATTTACTGTATCGTTCCTGATATTCCGTCTTGACTGGACCGATGATTGCTGCCCCGTATGTATCCAGAAGCCCCAGATGACTTTCTGCGCGCAACAAACTTTGATGTTCATGCTGTCCGTGAATATTGATTAATTTTTCTCCGACTTCACGGAGCATCGTTAAATTGACCAATTGGCCGTTAATACGAGATGTACTTTTGCCTTGGGTATTCAGTTCCCGGCGGATCACCAGATGCTCCTCCGGTTCACAATGGATGCCAAGCTTCTCTAACGTTACCCATACCGGATGGCTAGGCTCCATTTCAAACAGAGCCTCCATCTCGGCCTTCTCACATCCATAACGGATCAGATCGGCAGAGCTTCGTCCACCTGCAATCAGACCCAAGGCATC
Organism: Paenibacillus sp. MDV22-iso6; assembly: GCF_058408365.1. Taxonomy (NCBI): domain Bacteria; kingdom Bacillati; phylum Bacillota; class Bacilli; order Caryophanales; family Paenibacillaceae; genus Paenibacillus; species Paenibacillus sp. MDV22-iso6. The sequence continues at coordinate 245,886 of NZ_JBZVDZ010000007.1, forward strand.
AATAATGATCGATTTACCCGCTCCTGTTTCACCAGACAAGACATGGAATCCCGGGTGGAAAACAACATCAACTTCTTCTACAACAGCCAGATTACGAATCGATAATGTAACTAACATCTGCAAAAACACCTCCGGATGACTCACTCAGAAATTATGTTTTTGAACCATTATATTCTAGGAAATATAACCCATAATCCGCTCGATTACGGTCACGCTGTTACTTTCCGTCCGGCAGATAATGAGTATGGTATCATCTCCACAGATGGTGCCCATCACTTCCGTCCATTCAATATTATCGAGCAAGGCAGCAATGGAGTTAGCTGTGCCAGGCAAACACTTCATTACGACCAGATTGTTTGTATGATCGATGTGTAAGAAGTTGTCCACAAGGGCACGTTTCAGTTTCTGAATCGGATTATATCGTTGGTCTGTAGGTAGCGAATACTTATATCGTCCATCGTCCATGGGAATCTTGATTAAAAGAAGCTCCTTAATATCCCGTGATACAGTGGCTTGAGTCACCTGGAATCCGGATTTACGCAAAGCTTCAACCAGATCATCCTGGGTTTCAATTTCGTTTTGACTAATGATTTCACGTATCTTAATGTGTCGTTGTCCTTTCATACATGCCTCCAGTTAAAAGTTCAATGTATTGCAATAAAACGGAAAATTCTAATTTCCATAACGTTTGCCATCCTGCAATTCGTTCATTCGTTATATAAACAACTCTCAGGTTTCATAACTACCCTTAGTCCAGATCATCTCCATCATACACGTCTTCCTGATAGTCCATGAGCCTGATTACCTTGATATCCGATTCCTCCAAGTCCACATACAACAACCCTTCACAGCCGGGATATAACAATAAATAATACAGGAAGCGGTCTCGCAGGGATGGCCCAGTAAGTTCAAGAGGTTGCCTGCGACGGGACGTCTTCACCAGATATCTCTCATCATCACGCTCTGCTACATAATCAATGAACAGCCTGCTGAAATAAACGGATTCATCCGCTTCAAAGGCTAAAGGAATTTTCATTTTACCTCCGATGACTTCATATCCTTCCGCTTCAAGCAGATCCACTGCGGGTGAATCCTGAATTTCTAAATTCAGTTGCATCCCCGACAAGTTTACTGGAATCGGACGATTAACCCAATTCCGAAAGCCAGAGAACAGCCATAAAATTAAGCAGACAGCAAGTACACCAATAACAATTGTGTCATATTGCCCATCCATCATCGCTCACCTCGAAGACATATTCGAGATTCGACAACCGATTTCCTTTTAGAATGTCACCTTCCCAGCGAAAAGAAACCCATCCTATGATGAGTTTCCTGTAAAAGTATGGGCAGCTTCCCTTGCAACTTGATCTGCAAGTGCATCAAGTGAAGCCTGAACGTTCTCTTGTTGTGTTGCCTCTGGTTCTTCCAGACGCCAGTGAGCGAGAAATTCAATATTTCCTTCTCCGCCTGTAATCGGCGAGAATGTTAAACCTTTTAGCTTTAATCCAAGCTCATTTGCGAAACGAAGCATCGTCTGCAAAACGTCCTTGTGAACCTTAGTATCACGAACAACGCCTGACTTGCCGACTTTCTCACGGCCTGCTTCGAACTGAGGTTTAATTAACGCCACAATGTCTGCCGGTTGCTTTAAAAGTGCCAGCAACGGCGGCAAAATAATTCTCAGCGAAATAAAGGATACATCAATACTAGCAAAATTCGGCACAGGTCCATGTAAATCTGCGGGAGTCACATAACGGAAATTGGTTCTTTCCATTACAGTAACCCGTTCATCATTACGGAGTGACCAATCCAGCTGGTTATAACCAACATCGATGGCATATACATGAGATGCACCATGTTGCAGGGCACAATCGGTAAATCCACCAGTGGATGAACCGATATCGAGCATTACAAGTCCATTCATATCGAGATCGAAGTGACGGATCGCTTTTTCAAGCTTTAATCCGCCTCTACCGACATAGGGATGTACTGAACCCTTTACTTTAAGTTCGGCTTCCCGTGGAATCTTCATGCCCGCTTTTTCAATCCGCTCATTGTTGGCATATACCAGTCCAGCCATGATTGCAGCTTTTGCCTTCTCACGACTTTCGTAGTATCCCTGCTCAACCAGCAGAACATCAATTCGTTCTTTCGGGAGTGACATGTCTTTCTCCTATCATGTAGTAATCCTAATTAATCAATAATGTGTTTAGTTTAGTTTCTCTGATTGTTCCAGTTATGAAGGGAACCGAGTTCTGGACATACCATATGAAGATTGGGCTGCCATACTGCGCAGCTCCGAACTCACATTCTCGACCGTGAGTCCCACTTCAGCTCTTTGATCCTCAATACTGCCATGTTCAATGAATCGATCCGGAATGCCCATCAGCTGTACATGAACATCATGCAGCCCTTGTTCTGCGTAAAACTCCAGAACTGCACTGCCCATACTGCCTGCTTGTGATGCTTCTTCAAGCACAATTAACTTCGTGCCTCGAACTGCTAGATCACGCAGCATCTGCTCATCAAGCGGCTTAAGGAAGCGGGCGTTTATTACGCCAACCGTAATACCTTCTCTTTTAACCGTCTCTGCAGCTTCTTCAGCAAGCTGTACCATTGACCCCGAAGCGATGATAGCATAACCTTCAGATGGACGAAGCTGTTCCCATGTACCGATTGGAATCGGAATGAGTTCATCATCAAGAGGCACGCCTACAACATTGTTTCGTGGATAACGATAAGCAATCGGGCCTTCATTATATTCAAGCGCCGTCTTCATCATATGGCGCAGTTCATTCTCATCCTTAGGCATCATCAGGACGATATTCGGAATATGACGCATAAACGCCACATCGTACACACCTTGATGCGTTTCACCATCTGGACCGACAAATCCAGCACGGTCAATGGCGAACATGACATTGGCATTATGACGACAAATATCATGTACAATCTGATCATACGCACGTTGCATAAACGTCGAATAGACGGCAAATACCGGCTTCAATCCTTCCATTGCCAGTGCTGCACACATAGTTGCTGCATGCTGTTCGGCAATACCCACGTCAATCATGCGATCAGGGAATTCCTTACTGAAAGGGATGAGGCCTGAACCTGTTGGCATGGCTGGTGTTACCGCTACAATTCGTTTATCCTGCTTGGCAAGATCAATCAACGTTTTACCAAACACTTCCGTATACATCGGTTTGCCTACAGCCTTAAGCACTTGACCTGATTCAATTTTGTACGGAGAAATTCCGTGCCATTTGTGTGAATCGGCCTCAGCTGGCTGATAGCCTTTACCTTTAGTTGTCAGTACATGAACCATTACAGGACCATCGACGTTATCCGCCTGTTTGAACGTTTCAATCAACTTCGGAATGTCGTGTCCATCAATGGGTCCCAAATAGGTGAAGCCCAGCTCTTCGAACAGAACTCCTGGAACCATCATGTATTTGACACTATCTTTAATCCAGCTCGCCGATTTGGCCAAACGATCCCCTATGGCAGGAATTTTTTTGAGCATTCCCTCCACATCATCCTTGGCTTTCAGATAATGGCGATCCGAACGAATTTTGCTCAAATATTTATGCATAGCCCCGACATTCGGAGCAATGGACATTTCATTATCATTGAGGATAACCATCAGCTTTTTCTGCTCATGACCAATGTGATTGAGAGCTTCAAAGGCCATACCACCTGTAAGCGCTCCATCCCCGATCATCGCGATAACCTGATTGTCTTCACCCTTAAGATCACGGGCAAGCGCCATGCCCATCGCAGCAGATAACGATGTGCTGCTGTGGCCCGCTTCCCATACATCATGTTCACTCTCGTTACGTTTAACAAATCCACACAAGCCATTATGCTGACGAAGTGTATCGAAGCGATCCATCCGTCCCGTTAGAACTTTGTGCACATAAGCTTGATGCCCTACATCGAAAATCATTTTGTCCACTGGACTGTTATAGCAGTAATGCAGGGCTACCGTGAGCTCAACCACTCCTAAGTTGGGTGCGAGATGGCCCCCTGTAACGGACAGCTTCTCAATCAGAAACTGCCGGATCTCTGCCGACAAAAGAACGAGATCATCCTGAGACATCGACTTTAGATCACTGGGTTGTTTAATTTGTGGAAGCAGCACGAGAATCTCCCCGCTTTCCTAGATTGTTTGATTTGGTGTAATCCATATATACACAGTTTATTAAATGACATTAAAACATTATAACATAAAAGAACAAGAATCATAATTTACGGCACTATACTCCTGATAACGAGCATTTTCGCCAGCAAGGTTCGTATGATCCTCCTCAATATGTATTCCCAAACCCACTTGGAACAGACTTTCTTCATGAAGCCCAGAAAAAGCACATTAAATTGATTACACGATTCTGGGTGATTTGAAACAGTGACGCTCAACTGAAACTAATGATCTCGACTCATCAGATAATCTGCGATCTCCATCAGTCTGGAAGGGTCAGGTAACTCCGCTCTGCCAAGTGCATCTTTCGCAGATTGCGTGAGGGACTTCACCTCTTGAAGAGAGGCATCCATACCAATAAAATAAGGGTATGTGACCTTTTGCTGATTCACATCACTTTGCGTCTTCTTGCCCATTTTCTGCTCGTCACCCGTCAGATCTAGAATATCGTCCTGAATCTGGAAAGCCAGCCCCAGGTCTCTGCCAAATACGCGCAGCGCCTCCAACTGTCCGTCTGTCGCACCACCAATACGTGCGCCCGCAATGAGAGAAAACACAATTAAATCTCCGGTCTTGTGCAGATGAATATATTGCAATTGGGCAAGATCTGTCATGCCCTGCTCGCCTTCCATATCAGCCACTTGTCCGCCAACCATGCCTCTTGCCCCAGCCAGTTCAGACAATTCCTCCACAATGGACAACAATGCGTCTGCTGACACGCCGCTGCGACGACCTGCCTGAACAATACTATAAAAAGCATGCGTTAAAAGTGCATCGCCAGCCAATATAGCTGTCGCTTCACCAAATACTTTGTGATTCGTTAATTTTCCCCTGCGATAGTCGTCATTATCCATGGCAGGCAGGTCATCGTGGATCAACGAATACGTATGAACCATCTCCACGGCGCAGGCTACCGGTAATGCAGCTGTACGCTGTGCACCGAAGGCTTCCGCCGCAGCAACGACCAGAAGTGGACGAAGGCGTTTGCCCCCGGCCATAAGTGAATACTGCATCGCGTCAGCCAGTGACTGAGGCACATCCCAGTGAACAGGAAGAGTCTGCTTCAACTCTCCCGTCACCTCAGCTGTGACTTCCTCAAGATACGTTTCAAACGAAGGACGATTACTCATTGACTTCACCACTTTCGTCGACGGCAGCGCCGAACGGTTTCTTGCGAAGTTCCCCATCCTCTTCTACGATCATCTCGATCTTACGTTCCACTTGTTCCAACTTCAAACCACAAAGTTGAGAAAGTTTCATTCCGCGCTGAAACAAATCGATGGCCTGTTCCAGTGGAACATCACCATGCTCAAGGTGACCTACGATGTCTTCCAATGCCGCCATTGCCTCTTCAAAATTCAATTCCGGTTCATTCGCCATGGGTATTGTCGTCCTCCTTCATTCCCCAAACCTGACAGTCCAACTGTCCGTCTGTTAATTTAATCTTTATCGAATCTCCAGGCTGTACATCCTTCATCGATTTGATCAATCGTTGCTCCTGTTCGTCATAGACAAGGCTATATCCGCGTGACATAACTTTGAGCGGGCTAAGCGCATCCAAATGACGTACCGATGATTTCCACTGCTGCTGCTTCGCTCTCGCAATGGATCGGATTGCAACCTCCAGTTGACGCCGGGCCGATGCATTCTCCCGTCTTGCTGCATTCACCTGTTCACGAGGATTGAATCGCTGCAGCGCTGCACGCAAACGCTCCTGTTTCTCGGTTGTCCATTTCATACGTGTATCTACAGTTCGCAGAAGACGTTGTTGCAGCATATCCAGTCGCTCCGTATGCTGCATTAAGGTACGTCTGGGATGCACAAGCACAGGTGAGCGTTGCAATCTGGCCAGTCGCTCCCGATTATGAACAGCACGCTGACGTAAACTGTGCTGAAGCTGACGCTGGCGCTGAGCGATCTGATCAAGCAGCTCAGCTCGATTGGGTACTGCCAGTTCGGCAGCAGCCGTAGGTGTTGCCGCACGTAGATCAGCAGCAAAATCGGCAATCGTAAAATCCGTTTCATGCCCAACGGCTGAAATCACTGGAATGGCCGAACCCACAATCGCTCTTGCCACGATCTCCTCATTAAAAGCCCATAACTCTTCCAGTGATCCGCCGCCTCGTCCTACAATCAGCACATCGGCTTCACCCATTCGGTTCAGGTTGTTGATGGCCTTCACAATGGAAGGAGCCGCACCTTTACCTTGAACGAGTACAGGATACAAAATCACTTGGGCAGAAGGATATCTGCGTTGCAATGTAATCATGATATCCCTTACCGCTGCACCTGTAGGTGAGGTTACCACACCAATCGTCTGTGGAAAACGGGGAATCTGCCTTTTCCGTGATGTAGAGAACAGTCCCTCGTCCTCCAGCTTTTTTTTCAGCTGCTCATAGGCCAAGTACAGACTTCCAATACCGTCCGGTTGCATGTGTGTAGCGTAGAATTGATATTGTCCATCCCGCTCATACACCGAGACATTACCACGAGCAATAACCCTTGCACCCTCCTTCGGTACAAAGGGCAATCGTTGATTATGGGAAGCAAACATAATGGACTTAATTCGGCTGTCCTTATCCTTCAATGTAAAATACATATGACCGCTGGAGTGATGTGTAAAATTGGAGATCTCTCCGCGCAGCCATACATCCGACAGTACCTGATCCGATTCTAGCTTCATCCGGATGTATCGGTTCAGGTCTTTGATGGAATAGATCTTTTGATCTGCCACAGATTCGACCTAGGCCAATCCGTGAGCGCGTTTGGCCGCGATCAGTGTATTTTGCATTAACATAGTGATTGTCATTGGGCCAACGCCTCCAGGAACCGGAGTAATTGGGCCAGATACCGTCTTCACGCTCTCGAAATCTACATCTCCTGCCAGTTTTCCGTTATCCAGACGGTTCATCCCCACATCGATCACAACGGCACCCGGTTTGACGAAATCGGCATCCACAAAGTTTGCACGTCCGATAGCAACCACAAGAATATCTGCCTGACGCGTAATCTCTTTCATGTTCGCTGTACGGGAATGACACATCGTTACCGTTGCGTTCTCACGTTGAAGCAGCAAGGATACCGGTTTGCCGACAATGTTGCTGCGTCCGATGACTACGGCATGTTTGCCTGACATTTCAAGACCGGTACGCTTGATCAGCTCGATCACGCCCGCAGGGGTGCATGGCAACAGACTATCGTCACCAATGACGAGGTTCCCCACATTAACCGGATGGAATCCATCCACATCTTTGTCCACGGCGATCGCATCGATAACCGCTTTCTCTTCGATATGCTTCGGCAATGGGAGCTGAACCAAAATTCCGTTAATGGATTCCTGTTTGTTCAGCTTGTCCACCAGCGCGAGCAGATCCTCTTGGGAGGTGCTTGCATCCAGACGATGAACTTCGGAATAGAAACCGAGGTCGTGACATGCTTTTTCTTTATTACGCACATATACTTGGGATGCCGGATCTTCCCCGACGAGCACAACAGCCAGACCAGGTACTACTCCCTGTTCGCTAAGCTGTTTTACTTCTGTCGTCATGCTTGCGCGGATCTCTTGGGATACTTCTTTACCGTTAATAATAGATGCTGTCATTGTACTCTCTCTCCCTTATGTGAACATATAATTAAGTGACTCACAAAATTAAGACAGTTTTGCTTTAATGGTGCTGACTTCCTGAATCATGCGCCCAAGTACGCCGTTTACGAACTTACCGGATTCATCTGTACCAAAATACTTGGACAATTCAATCGCTTCATTGACGGATACTTTTGCCGGAATATCATCACGGAACACCATTTCATACGTTGAAAGCCGTAGGATCTGGCGGTCTACACGTGACAGACGGCTAATCTGCCAGCCTTTCAAATAATCGACCAGTAATCCGTCAATCGCTTCTTTATTGTTCCATGCGCCCTGTACCATTTCGGTCACGTAGGTACGCATTACATCTGCATCATGAATAACCACTTCGGTTTCATTGTCTTCAGCGGCTTCATTAATCAACATATTCACGGCTTCAGCTGCGCCCACTTCATTCATTTCCATCTGATACAGACTTTGTACTGCAATTTCCCTTGCCAAACGTCTTTTCATGTCCTGCCTCCTGCAGCGCTCCCTGTGGAGCGTCATCATGCTTATTTTAAAATATAAAATCTTTGATGGAATCAGAGATCTTATTATATTGTTATCCCTTTTCACAAAAAAACCTGCAATCGTTTCCTCCAAAAAACGGGCAACCTAAACTACAGCTCTATTTTCGGAAGAAACATATTGCAGGGTTCAGGTGGCTCACTTAAAGGGACGCCAGCGATCGCCGAGCCATTGCCCCCATTCCCTCCAGGGAATGAACGAGCCCAGCTTCGAGTCGCTTCGTCTGCCTAACGTATAACCTATGAACACCAAGAGTGCAAAGAACAACATATCCCAAAAACCGATCCATACATAAAGAAATCCAAAAAAGATGCCGCCGACAATTCCGGTAATTCGGCCTCTGTGACTATCCCAAATCTCTCTCCACAGCATCAGTGAAACTCACCTCATTCCACTCGACTCTTGTAGTTAGGCGACTGGGTAACGTTGGCAATATACACGGTGACAAAAGAAACCGGGATACCCGTAATCTCATGTACATGATCATGTATTGCCTTCTGCAGATCGGCTGTCAGCGTCGGGATTGGCGTCTCGCCATCCACTACAGCGCGAATCATAATTTCCAGTCCAGATTCAACCACACGAATACGAGCTTTGACATCACGTACTCCCCGGAAACGGGAAGTCGCTTTGAGACAGAGATTTTCAATCGTTTCCATCGAAATCTGCACATCACCATACTCGGTACGTTGATCTACAGACGGCAATGAAGCACGATCACGCCGAACGGAGATGTAGAAAAATCGCAAACTCAGGATAAACAAAATCGCTGCGGCAACAACCGCCGCAATAATGACGTTTTGTTCCTGCTGGTAATTCAATTCGTAAGGCAGCACACCACTGATAAGAAGTATGACTGCTGCCGATATTGCTCCAACGCTTATGCTGTATATAAACAACAGAAGCCGATCCAGTATTTTAGCCACGAACTGCACAGCCTCCCTTGCTCACTAACATGGCTTAACCTGCCCTTTGGCAAAAGGATGATCCTCCGGTGCAAGCTTCCGCTTTTTATGAAGACCTGTCCAAGACGGGATAACCCCCGGCAGTGATGCCGGGGGAATCTGTCTTCTTTTATTTTACGCGCTGACTGTTCAGGTCAATTTCTTCAACTTTCTCGGTGCTCTTGAACTGAACGTCATGAATGTGCACATTAACTTCATTCACATTCAATCCTGTCATGTTCTCGATGGAGCGCTTCACGTTCTGTTGAATTTCAGTAGCCACCTGTGGCAGACGGTAACCATATTCAATAATAACGGAAACATCCACAGCAGCTTCACGCTGACCTACTTCAACCTTAACGCCCTTGGAAAGGTTTTTGCGACCAAGCAATTCAGCAAATCCACCAGCGAATCCGCCGCTCATGCCTGCAACACCTTTGACTTCAACTGTAGCCAGTCCAGCAATCACTTCAATAACTTCAGGTGCGATCTGGATTTCACCGATATCCGTTCGTTCAAATTCTGTCGGCAGTGTACTCATAACTGTTCAACACACCTTTCGCGAAATAAGTTTGCGGCCATCCGTCAGGGCGCTGGCGCTCAGGCCAATCTGGCCTTCAGAACCCTTCCGGTCCGGCTTTACCGGAACTCCTGCAACCCTTCATCCGCGTATGTGCGGCGGCTTATCCTCTGCAGGAGACATGCGCTCTTATTATTACATACTATATCATTTGGGCTACATTATGACAAACAAGCCCAATATACCTTTTAAATCTCATTTTCCTCAAGAAATTTGATATCAAAGTCACCCCGAACGAACGTTGGATGCTCCAGCAATTTCTGATGAAAAGGAATCGTTGTGGAGATGCCTTCAATCGCAAACTCAGCCAATGCACGCTTCATCTTCGCGATGGCCTCTTCCCGGTTTGCTCCCCATACGATCAATTTAGCGATCATGGAGTCGTAATAAGGAGAGATCGTGTAGCCCGGATAAGCTGCACTATCTACACGTACACCCGGTCCTCCTGGTGCAAGGTAGAAACCAATTTTGCCTGGTGACGGCATAAAGTTACGGTCTGGATCTTCTGCATTGATACGGCACTCAATGGACCAGCCATTGATCACAACATCTTCCTGACGGAAAGAAAGCGGATTGCCTTCAGCTACCGAGATCATTTCGCGGATCAGATCCACTCCTGTAACCATTTCCGTTACAGGGTGTTCTACCTGAATACGTGTATTCATTTCCATGAAATAGAATTCACCGTTAGGGCTGAGCAAGAACTCAAGTGTACCTGCTCCCGAGTAATTCACGGCAAGCGCTGCCCGTACTGCGGCATCTCCCATCAATGTACGCACTTCTTCAGAGATGATAGGACAAGGTGCTTCTTCCACGAGCTTTTGACGTCGACGCTGAACGGAACAATCACGCTCGCCCAGATGCACTGCATTTCCATGTTTGTCTGCAATGATCTGAATCTCCACGTGCTTCATGCCTGTCAGGAATTTCTCCAGATATACTCCGGCATTGCCGAAAGCTTTCTGTGCTTCCTGCTGGGCAGCTGTAATTTGTTTGATCAACGTCTCTTCATCTTCAGCAATACGAATCCCTTTTCCTCCACCACCAGCAGTAGCTTTGATAATGACAGGATATCCAATATCTCTAGCAATCATAATGGCTTCATTCATATTTTCAACCAAACCGTCGGATCCCGGAATTACAGGTACACCTGCATCCTTCATCGTTTGTTTGGCAACAGCCTTATCACCCATTTTGGTAATGGCTTCCGGAGAAGGGCCGATGAACGTAATATTGCAGGAACCACAGATTTCTGCAAAATCAGCGTTCTCTGCCAGGAATCCATAGCCTGGGTGGATCGCATCACATTCCGTCAGTGTAGCTACACTCATCAGATTTGTGAAGTTTAGATAACTGTCTTTCGAAAGTGTAGGCCCGATACAATACGCTTCATCTGCAAGACGAACATGCAGTGAGTCTTTATCCGCTTCCGAATAGACTGCTACCGTCGAAATGCCGATTTCACGACAGGCACGAATAATACGTACCGCAATTTCGCCACGGTTCGCAATCAGTATTTTTTGAAATTTCATTTCGTTATTGTCCTCCTTCGAAGCTCATGCAGTTGCCGTTATGCGGCTATAACCGTTATTCCGGTTTCACCAGGAACAGGGGTTGTCCATACTCAACCAGCTGTCCGTTCTCAACCAGCACTTCAACGATTTCTCCCTTGATGTCAGCATCAAGCTCGTTCATCAGCTTCATCGCCTCAATGATACATACCGTTGTTTTCTCAACAACTTTATCACCAGCGCTTACAAAAGGACCTGCTTCCGGCGAGGAAGCTCTGTAAAAAGTACCCACCATCGGAGATACAATTTTATGTAAATGACTTGTAGTATCGACTTGCGGAGCAGCCTCAGCTACAACTGCAGCCGGTTGCACCTGTGGTGCAGCAATCATTTGCGGTTGAATAGCAGCTGCCTGAACATATTCGGTTTTACCCGGTTTGCGAATCGACAACCGTGATCCTTCGTTTTCAATTTCCAACTCTTGAACGGAACTTTCATCTACCAGTTTGATCAGCTCTTTGATCTCACTCAATTTAAACATTTCCATTATTCACTCCTTCGGCATCATGCCAGTCTCACTAGGACGGTCATATGGCTTTATGTATTATATCATAATCATTAAAAATGGAAAGAGCCCGAGATCTAATCCAGCTCTCGGGGCTACTTTTCCATATTTTAGATTACTGTTCTGTCACATATTGCACGCTGATTTTATTTTGGGATACAGCCAGTTCTTTCATAACCAGATCCACAATGGAAACCGCCTGTTTTACATCCAATTTGTCACTGAGAACAACGACTTTATACTTGTCGGATTCCTCTTGAACGATGGCATTGGCAAACTGCTGCGACAGGGTTTCTTCAATACCATTGATTTTGGCTTCTTTTTCTTCCAGCGTACGAAGCTGCTCTGTTGCTTTGGCATTTTCTTCTGGAGTTTTGCTCAGATCGCCTGCAACGGTCATGAGTTCTTCATACTTGCGATTGTTACTTTCCTCACGCTGCCACTGGTAGTTCTGGAACTGGCTGCTCGCGGACGCCGCCGTATTCTGCTCCTCCATCTCCTTGAGGACGTCCTCATCTGTTTTCGTCGCACTGCCTTCTGTTCCGGTATTTGTCTCAGGAGTGGTTGCTGCGCCTTTGTCTGTCCCTTTCTCGCTGCCTTTACCCGCTTCACCTTGTTTCTCTCCCGATTCCGCAGCTGGTGATTTCTCGGTGTCTCCAGCTTCTTTACCGTCTACAACCGCAGGATTATCAACAGATTCAGTTGCCGCTTGCTCTCCTTCAGTTCCTGTAACTTCGCCGCCATTCACCACTTCATTCACAACCAAACCTTCTGTTGGATCAAGGATTCCAGCCGTTTCCTTCGCTTCTCCCTGCTTCATACCATCCACCTGCGTGCTGTCAGCTACAGGCGTATTAACCGGACCGGAATCTTCAGTGAACAGGTAGTAGGCGGACAAAATGACCATCAGACTCAGCATGGATACGAGCCATACCGTTTGACGTTTGTTATTCATTAGAACTTCCTCCTCGAATTGGCTTCATTCTTATGACAATCAAATCTTTTGATTCATGGTTCCGGACTAATCCTGCTTGCGCGGAACAACCGAAATTCGGTAGGCCGCAACATTCAGTCCTTTTTCCACAGCATCTGTAATCAGGTCCTTCACAACCTTGTTCTCTGCACCTCTGGCAACGACAAGCACGCCCCGGATCTGCGGTTTGAGCTTTTTCGTGACAATCGGTGTCTGATCCCCTGATATTTCATACGTAATAATCTCACCATCCCGGGTATATTGCGTCATATGTCGCTTGCCCCCGTTTGCATCCGTTTCTTCCGTGAGCTGCTGCGAATCCTTCACATTACGCTGTACAACAAGCTCCTCTGTAGAATCCACGGTAACCATCACATCAACAGTTCCCACTCCAACGATATTTTCCAGCACACCCTTGATCTTGTCCTCAAATGCGATCTCTATCGCCTGAAATGGATTCTGATCCGTCGGATCCGTCTGTATGGATGCCATGGATGTAGCCGGATCAGGAGGCTCGCGACCGATATTTTCGGAATCAATCTTTTTGACATTGACGAAAGAGTTGAACAGCATAATTCCGACTCCGATCAAACCAAGAATAATCAGCCAGCGAAAGGTTTGACTACGCCGTTGCCCACCTTCTCCTCCGCCGAACCAGCTTTCCATCTTTTTGAGCCATTGCCTCATCGGATACCCTCCTTCTTACAGCGCCGAAGCACTTTTCTTTTCTTTCACCTGTACTTTGTTTGCATCAATATCCCACTTCTCTGTCAACAGCGTAATAATTTGTACCGCTCGTTCAGATCGGGAGGACGTCTGTCCTTGCTGAGAGTTTGTCTCTGCTAGCTCACCCGACACAGGTGTGGAGTCAGCTTCCTGTCCATTTTGCGGCTCGTCAGAGTTACCATTGCCCACGCTACTTTCACGATTGCTGCCACTTTCCACTTCGATCTGTACTTCCGGGACCTCAATCTGACCAATCTCGATTGGCTCCTTTACTGGAGGTGATTCAGTGGCTTCGGATTCCGGGTCAGAGCCGAATATCGGTTTTGTAGCTCCCCCCGCTTCCTGTTGAGATGTATTGGAGTTGACTTTCCCGGCTGCTGTCTCACCCGACATCTCCACCAAAACATACTGGATCACTGGAAGTTCCACCGAAGAGGCCAAATCCGTCTCCGGCTGGCTTGTATCCATGGCGAGCTTTACCTCGACAGACTGCACTCTCTCCCCGGTTGTTTCTTCAATTTGCCCTTTCATTACGTTAGCCAGTTCTTTGGCTGTCCATTGCAGGGATTGTTCCTGTTCATTGGATTGCAGCCGCTTGCCCTGAGCCAAAATCTGTTCAAGTGTTACATTTCCATCCGATGGCGAATCCATGGCGGTCATCACTCGCTTAAGCTCGCCAACCGGATCACTTTTCAAGAGCTTCGTTATGGGCGATAACAGGGTCAGCAGGATAAGAAGGCTCAGCACAAGCTTGACATAGCGTTCCATGGATCGATTGGGCAACAGCATATCCACGAAAGTCGCCAGCAGAACGATCATGATCAATTCCCGGAGCCAGCTGCTCAGCCACCCCATCCTTCCAGCCCCTTTCTCTCGAGCATCCCCTCATCTCATCATGACGGTCAGATTGCCTGCGGTTAGCAAGATTGTGATTGCCAGAAAAAACATCAGTCCGACGGCTGCTAGTGCCGCAAATACGTAAATCATGCTTTTACCTATCGCCTGCAGACATCCTACAATCGGCGTATCCCCTAGCGGTTGCATGATCGCGCCAGTTATGTTGTAGATCAGGGCTAGCGTCAGAATTTTAAGTGCAGGAAACGCGCATAAAAACAAGATGATGATGACACCCGTTAGTCCGATTGCATTTTTCACCAGCAGTGACGCTGTGATAACTGTGTCCGTTGCATCCGCAAACGTTCTGCCGACAATGGGGACAAAGTTGCCTGCGATGTACTTCGCTGCTTTCAGACTGACACCATCTGCCACGGAGCCCGATGCCCCCTGCACCGAAATTACGCCCAGGAACATCGTGAGCAGTATTCCGAGTAGAGCCACACTAATGTTCCGTAACAGGTCTGCCAGCTGTGTAAGCTTGTACTTGTCGGACAAGGAACTGACGAGATGTAATACGGCTGAGAAAAAGAGTAATGGGAACACCAGCATATGAATCAATGTACCAACCAGATGAATCATGAAAATGATAAGCGGATGGGTCACAGAAACGGTAATGACATTTCCCATTGAAGCCAGCAGTGTAAACAACAGGGGCACCATGGCCATCATAAAGTTGATCATGCTCGCTATGGCATCCTTGGCGTATCCAATCGCAACACTGAAGCTGTTTATGGCGATGATAATAATGACCATGTAACAGATGGAGTACGCGATTTTGCTAATATTGTTTTTCTCAAAAGCGGTCTGTAACGTCTCCAAAATCATACTCAGCACACTCAGCATCACAATCGTGACCAGAAGTTTGCCGTTATATAAAATCTCATGCAGCATGAAGGTCCCAATCGCTATAAACACCGATTTCAGGCTGAACCCTTCATTGCCAGGCATTAACATATCCATAAAGGAAGGCGTTTTTCCTTCCGGGAAAAAACCACCGTATTGTTGCATGAGTTGGTCCCAATATTTTTCCACCTGATCCTTGGGAAGCTGGTCAGCCTGCTGCTGCATCCACTCTCCCGAGGGAGAACCGGCGAATACCTGTCCCATGATTCCAAACAGAAAACACAGCGTCAGCACGAAGGTAAGGCGCCACTGCGGCTTGTGATGCATCATTTTCATATGAAGTCCGCACGCCTCCCTCTACACCGGCATCAGCTTCATGACGGTTTCGATAATAATGCTGATGATCGGTATCGCGAGTACAAGGATCAGCACCTTGCCAGCAAGTTCAATCTTGGAAGCAATGCTCTCCTGGCCTGCATCCCTGACAATCTGTGCTCCGAATTCAGCAATGTACGCTATGCCTATAATTTTCAGTACAGTTTTCAGATAAATGCTCTCCATGCCTGAATTCTCGGCAAGCCGTTTCAACACTTCGATCACCGCGCCAATCTTGCCAATCAGTAGCATGAAGATCACGATGCCTGTGGCAGCAGCAATCAGAAAAGCGAACATGGGCTTCTGTTCTTTGATAACTAGAATGAGAACCGTTGCGATGAGCGCCAGACCTACAACTTGGATAATTTCCACAGGTCACCACCATCCCGGCTTCATGACCGTTTTCATTGAAAAAGAAATATCGATTTGATCTCTTGCAGCAGGCTGTCCAGCATTCGGACCACCATGAACAATACAACGACAAATCCGATCACGGTCACCCAGTGAGCCATATCTTCCTTTCCCATTTGTTTCAGCACCGTATGAATCATTGCAATGATGATTCCGATGCCCGCAATTTGAAAGATTGCGTTCACTTCTAAATTCATGACCTTGGCACCTCACTATCCCGGCTATTTCAGAAGATCAGAATGACGATTAACGCTCCGACAAGCATCCCGAGACTGCGGCACATTCGTTCATATTTCATTTGATCGGCTTGGGCACGGGATTCCTCATGCATAAGTTGCTGAATGGCTAACGAGATGTGCTTGGTCTGATCCTGACGATCGCTTGTGCCAAGGCTGAAGCTCAATTGCAGCATGACTTCCCGCTCGTCCGCCTTCATGGCTGATCTTCCCCACGCCTCTTCTATACCAGACTGAAGACTCTCACGAGCAGTATGTCCATGAGGTGGTTCCATTTGCCTGGCTGCGTGGAGAAACAGCGTCCGAACAGGCTCTTTTGTCTGGGCTCCCATTTTTCCCATGGCATCAGGTAACGGGGTCAGCCCGTAGTTAATCTCTGTCATCAACCGCTGGAGAGCCGCGATTAACTCTCGCAGTTGTCTTGGCCTCAAGGCATACTGCCTTGCCTTGTAGAATCCGGCTAGGGTACTGGCCAGCAGAATGATGACTGCACCGAGCATGTTAACCAAAGGCCTCACCTCCCACTTCTGTCTGCTGGATTCCACGCATTTTGCCATCGGCCAATCGAAAGGTCATGCCCCGGCTCGTCCGTTGCAGCTGTACATAGCGTTGGAACATCTGCTCGACGATCAGGGTTCTCAGCGCAGGTCTGGAAGAAAGCTCAGCCAGATCACGACCATGCGCAGTAGCGATGACAGATACGCCTGCGTGAAGTGCTTCCATCACCGCCTCCGCATCTTCCGGTCGGCCTATCTCGTCCACGATCAGGACATCGGGAGACATGGAGCGAAGCATCATCATCATTCCCTCAGCCTTTGGACAACCGTCCATGACATCGGTGCGAGGTCCCACATCAAATCCAGGTACGCCCTTGTAACTTCCAGCGATTTCGGACCGCTCATCAACGATGCCAACCTTTAAACGTGGACGTATGGCCTGAACAAGTTCATTGACACCCGTAAGTTTGGTTCCACTACTAATCTGTCTTGCCAGATCCCTCAGTAATGTGGTCTTGCCTTGCTGCGGAGGTGAAAGAATTAAGGTGTGCATGACCTGTCCACTTTTCATGTCCAGCAGATAAGGCAGAATGCGATCAGCGACTCCGTGAATCTCTCTGGCTACCCTGACATTAAATCCATTAATGTCGCGCAAGTATTCTACGCGGCCTCCACTTAACACCGTCCGGCCAGCCAGTCCGATTCGATGCCCGCCAGGAATGGTGATGAACCCTTTACGCAGTTCCTCTTCCAATGTATAAAGCGAATGATTGCTGATCAGATCCAGCAGCCTGTGTGTTACCTCTTTTAAGGGAATATAGGCTTCATCAGGCTTCGAAGTCGGACTGCCCTGGGGTGTGAGGAAGTGATAGGTGTCTCCTGCATTGATTTCCAGCGGTCTTCCTTCACGGATACGTACTTCCTCCACTTTATCTAATAAAGCGGGCGGCATTCTTCCCAGAATGGTTCGAATCGGTTCCGGAAAGATATCCTTCCAGTTCACCATCATGAATAGGCCCCTCCAACCTTGAATTCGGTTTTGTTGCGTTCCTGGTGCTTGTTCATATCTCAAGTTTATGTGTGTACATTGATTTTATGACGCTGAAATCTATCATTTTCTTCAAAATAGGGATGAGAGTTAAAAATCATAGATCAGCCAACTGTTCCAGTTCTAGGCACCCGTCTAGATCCAAGTGCATATAGTGCTTGCAGACAGGTGATATTCATTTCGGGATAAAAAAGGACAGAAACAACTATCCTCAAATATAGAAAGGAGTTGTAGGGAGTGCGAGTCGATGTGGTAGGCAATGTGAATGAAGTTCGAAGAATGGATATTGCAGGACGATGTGTGGTTGTAATCGATGTATTGCGAACAACCAGTACGATTGTTACGGCACTGGCATACGATGCAGCAGACGTCATTGCTGTAGAAACTGTTCCTCAAGCGAAACAATTGAACATGAAGGATGCCATTCGTGGCGGGGAGCGTTTTGATAAAAAAATCACAGGATTCGAGGTGGGCAATTCCCCCTATGAATATATGACTCCGAATATTGCGGGTAAAACCATTATTCTGACAACAACAGATGGAACACGCGCCCTGATTAAGGCATCCAAGGCTAGACATGTGTTTGCAGGCTCATTCCTTAATGTGAAAGCTGTGGCGGCTGTTCTGTGCGAGCTGCGCCGGGATATCTTATTGTTATGCGCCGGGGATCAGGATGAGTTCGCGCTGGAAGATGGTTTATGTGCAGGCAGCATTATCGAGGAGCTATACCGACAATCCCCTTTCCCAATTATGCTGAACGATCTGGGCCTGGCGCTCCATCAGGCTGCCACTCATGCCGAGGACAAATTACCCGATCTGGTTAGAGTATCCGCTGGTGGCCGAAGACTGGAGAGGTTAGGGAGGATGCATGACGTAACGTATTGTACCCAATTGAACTTGCTGGACTGCGTTCCGGAGATGGGTGAAGGGAACCGGATGCAACCATTCAGAGGAACGCGTAAGGAACCGCTGTTTAAATTGCTGTGAACAATCTAAAAAGGTGTACTGCGATCCCGAATGGGAATACACAGTACACCTTTGGTGTGTCTTAACAATTTCCGCTTTTTATCTGCGAACTTGCGGTCCGCCAATTACGGCCTGCTCAGCCGTATCCAAATCATATGCTGTATGCAGCGCCTTAATTACGTCATGAAGCTTCTCTCCATCAATTACACAAGATACCTTGATTTCGGAAGTGCTGACCATCTTAATGCTAACGCCTTCGCCCGAGATGACTTTGAACATCTTCGCAGCAACACCCGGATGGCTAACCATGCCTGCACCAACGATCGAGACTTTAACAAGGTTTTCTTCGGAAGTAACTTCACGGTAAGGCAGGCGGCTATGAAGTGCTTCAATGACACGCAGTGCGTTCTCCCGATCAGTCAGCGCAACAGAGAACGAGAAGTCTGCTTTACCGTCCATCACACCGCTCTGAACGATAATGTCAACATCCAGCTGTTCTGATGCAAGGGCACCAAATACTTCAGCGAGAACCCCCGGTACGTCTGGTACACCCAGAATACTGATGCGAGCCACATTTTTGTCATAGGCAATTCCACTAACTACCACGCCTTGTTCCATTGTTGCTTCCTCCTTCACAACCGTTCCTTCATTATGGTTAAAGCTGGATCTTACAATCAAAGGCACACCGGAATGCTTCGCGTATTCAACTGCACGCGGATGCAATACCGCTGCTCCCAGATTGGCCAGTTCCAGCATCTCGTCGTACGAAATTTCCTTAAGCTTGCGTGCAACCTTCACGATACGCGGATCGGTGGAATAGATCCCGTCTACATCCGTGTAAATCTCGCAAGCGTCAGCCTTGATGGCTGCTGCCAAGGCTACTGCCGTTGTATCAGATCCGCCGCGGCCAAGCGTCGTAATCTCGCCTTCTTCCGTCATTCCCTGGAAGCCAGCAACGATTACAATGTTGCCTTCTGCCAACGCCTGATTCACCCGTTCCGGATGAATATCGTTAATCCGCGCTTTGCCGTGTACCGCCTCTGTCCGGAATCCCGCTTGCCAGCCTGTAAATGAGATGGCTTTGCGTCCCAGCGCCTGAATCGCCATGGATAACAATGAAATCGAGATCTGTTCTCCCGTAGTCAAAAGCATATCCATCTCACGTGCAGGCAGTTCAGTGTTCAGCTGTTTCGCCTGATCAATCAGATCATCCGTGGTATCCCCCATGGCCGAAACCACGACTACACACTGATGTCCTTCATCCGCTTTTTCTACAACACGTCCGGCTACACGCTTCATGCGCTCTGTATCTCCGACCGAGCTGCCCCCAAATTTCATGACGTACAATGACAACGCAAATCCACTCCCTACCTTGTGCAGTATGCATAATTGATGTCCACCGTCATTATTCTCTCCGAAAAATGACTTTAACCCAGTATATTACGAAAGCGTCTGATAGGCTAATCTTTTTTCGAAAAAACCCTTTGCCATAGAAATGGCAAAGGGTTGAATTAACGCATTATTTAGCTTACACCATGTGAACGTTACGCGCGGGAAGAGTATTTACCTTCACGAGTATCGATCAACAGAACATCGCCTTCGTTGATGAACAATGGCACTTGTACATTCAAGCCTGTTTCAACTTTTGCGTTTTTAGTAGCACCTTGTGCTGTGTTACCTTTTACGCTTGGCTCTGTCTCGATAACTTTCAACTCAACGCTTGTAGGCAAGTCGATTCCGAGGATTTCACCTTGGTAGCTAACGATTTTTACATTCATGTTTTCTTTGAGGAAGTTCAATTCCCACTCCAACTGGTCACTTGTCAGTGTGAACTGATCATATGTTTCGTTGTCCATGAACGTGTGCTCTGTACCACTAGCATACAGATAGGATACGCCACGGTTTTCGATGATGGCACGGCCAATGGTTTCACCTGCACGGAATGTTTTCTCAACGGTGTTACCGTTGCGCAGGTTTTTCAGTTTGGAACGTACGAAGGCAGCACCTTTACCTGGTTTAACATGTTGGAAATCAATTACAGTGAAAATGTCGTTGTCCACTTGTACGGTCAAGCCTGTTTTAAAATCGTTTACTGAAATCACAAAAAATCCCTCCTGATATGGTTGAAAAGTAGGTGATATAAGACGATGGGTTAATTTAAGTTTGAACAAGTCAAACTGTCATATTACATAGACCACTACGATGGCAGAACAACCTTCCGATCGCTGTTATCCCCAGATTTCTTTTAATCCCTATCCTAATAGGGAGAAATCCGGGGATAAAGGCGAGCGCTTCGCTTCTTCAGGTTTTTTCTGCCCTCTCCGTTATTGTGTAATTCCATGTTTACTTCATTCAAAAGCATAAATTAAAAATCGTCTTATATCACCGTTGGCTGTAATTTAGCCAATTACGGTGAACTTCTTGTCCGAATTCGTCAAAATGTGAATACCTGTCTCGGTAATCACCACGTCATCCTCGATACGCACGCCGCCAAGGCCGTCAATGTAGATACCCGGTTCAACGGTTACCACCATGCCCGGTTTCAATACATCGTCGCTAAGCTTGGACAAACGAGGAGCCTCATGGACTTCCATACCCAGACCGTGACCCGTGCTGTGTCCGAATTGCTCTCCGTATCCGTGCCCTGCAATGATATCACGTGCCAATGCATCTGCTTCCCGTCCGGTCATGCCCGGTTTCAGGTTCGCCAGCGTATGTAACTGGGCTTCCAGTACGATATCGTAAATTTTACGCAGTTCAGGTACAGGTGTGCCCGTTGCGATGGTACGTGTCAGATCTGAACAGTATCCATCCAAAAGCGCACCAAAGTCAAATGTAATTAACTCATTTTGTCCGATGACTTTGCCACTTGCTACACCGTGAGGCATAGCAGAACGTTCACCCGATGCCACAATGGTATCGAACGAAGAGGAAGTTGCTCCATGTTTGCGCATGAAAAACTCCATCTCCAAATCCACTTCACGTTCAGTCATACCCGGTTTTGCAAATTGCAAAACGTGACTGAATGTTGCATCTGCCAGATCCGCAGCTCTTTGCATTACAGCGATCTCATCTTCGTCCTTGAACATGCGAAGTTGCTCCACTATACCGGATACAGCTTTCAATTCAATAGACTGAAGTGCTTCAGCATAAGCAGTATGTGTGCCATAAGTGACATGATCCTGCTCAAAGCCAACATGTTTGATATTCGCCGATGCAAGCAATTCACGTACGGATTCCAACGGTTTAGGTCCATGTTCCACAACGGTGAATCCTTTGGCTTGTTGCGGCGCCTGTGTCATGTAACGGAAATCGGTAAGCAAATAAGCTTCCTGTTCCGTAATCAGCACATATCCTGCTGAACCTGTAAAGCCCGTCATGTAACGACGGTTAATCGGATTTGTAATCAGCATAGCCGTGAGTTCATGTTCATGCATGGCCTCACGCAACTTATTTACTCGTTTGTTTTCCATCGGTAACCCTTCTTTCTCTCACATTCCCGGGTCCCCGGCTCAGGTTTGTTTGTTCAGATGACGCACAAGAGCCAGCAGCCCCAGTTCGTAGCTTACTTCGCCAAATCCGGCAATCTGTCCGATTGTTTCGGCAGCAATTACTGAATGATGTCTGAACGCTTCGCGTGCATGAATGTTGGATAGATGTACTTCTACTGTAGGAACTTTTACGGCATTGATGGCATCACGCACAGCATAGCTGTAATGGGTCAGCGCTCCGGCATTCAGCATGATTCCGTCTGCATCGCCCATCGCTGCATGAATTCGATCAATGATGTCCCCTTCGTGATTGGATTGATAAAAAGCGATGGAGACGCCCAGCTCCTCCGCCTGTCTGCGAATTTTATCCTCAATATCCTTCAGACTAAGCGTTCCATAGATGCCGGGTTCACGTACTCCGAGCATGTTCAGGTTCGGGCCATTGATTACAACAATCCGTTTCATAGCTGCTCCACCCTTTCTGCAAATAACCATCTGCTATTTTAACACAGCCATTGCCGGATTGAGAAGCTTTTTTGCGGCTATGCTCCCGCTTGCTCTGGCTCACGTTTCCGTTCATCGGTGAACTCCATGGCTACTGTGTAGCCAATAAACAGTCCCCACAGCAAAAAGAAACAAATTTCTGTAATGATTGAATCCCATGTTAAACGGTTTAAGGGCTTCACCATATCCAGTTTTGGACCTACTAGGACAAAGATAATGAGCCACCAAAAAATCCCGTAACCCATGCCTGGAAGCGGGCCTTCCCATTTTTTCAAAGTGAACGTGTAAATCAGGGAAGCGAGAACCGAAAAAACAATAAAAAACAGCCAGCCGGTCAAATGCCCTGCTGCAGTATAGATAAAATTATGTTTAAAAAACGGTTCAGCCAAAAATCCCAATGGCACAATCGTAAAATGAAGCAGATAGAACAGCCAATGCAAACCTCCCCAGATAAAACCTGCGAAAAAACCTAGCTCCACTGCAAAAGGGAACGGCTTGGTAAAATAATGTGCCTGGTCTTGTCGCTGGGTAGGACGTCTACCCCGGTCCTTCTGCTCTCCTTTGTCAGCACGCTGATTTTCCTTATGGGATGTGCGTTCACTCGTATGCTCTGTCATCGATATTCTCCTTCACGTTCAGTTTGCAAAACTGCGAATAAATCTCCATTTTCGTCCTAACTCTACCGGGTAGTATGTACAAATCAGGACAAAGTTAACAACATCGCCCTTAGATCGACTCGTAAACTAGAAATTGCTCTCAAAATTCGATACAATAGGGTTATTAAGCTGCCTTCGACCATGAAGGTATAGAACAGAATAGGAAGGTGAATAATTTGCCTCAACAATCCAAGCCTGTCAGCTACGGGGGGCAAGCTGTCATTGAGGGCGTAATGTTCGGCGGTAAACATGTCAACGTTACAGCTGTGCGAAGAAAAGACGGCGAAATTACGTATCTGGAAGTTCCCAAGCAAGACAAGTCCTGGGTCATGAAATTGCGGCGGATTCCACTACTGCGCGGGATTGTCAGCATTATAGATTCGAGCGTCAAAGGAAGCAAACATCTCAATTATTCTGCTGACGCATACGCTGATGATGAACTGGAACCTGAAGAAAAAGCAAAGCAAAAAGAAAAAGAAGGCTCAGGTTGGAGCCTTAGCATGATTATCGGCGTCACCGCAGTAGCTATCCTTTCTTTCCTTTTTGGTAAAATTGTGCTTACATTGTTGCCGGTTGTTATTGAGAATTTTCTGTTCAAAAATGCATTCGACAATCAGTTTTTGCATAATTTACTGGAAGGCGGAATTAAGCTGATTCTGTTGCTTGCCTATCTGTGGCTGATCTCCCAGACACCGATGATTAAACGTCTGTTCCAATACCATGGTGCAGAACATAAAGTCATTAGTGCTCATGAAGCCGGAGAAGAGCTTACACCAGAGAATGTGCAGAAGTATAGCCGTCTGCATTATCGTTGCGGAAGCAGTTTTATTATGTTGACTGTCATTATCGGCATATTTTTGTACTCGCTCTTCACATACGATAACCTTTGGGAACGTATGGGTCAGCGGTTGCTGTTGTTGCCAGTAGTACTCGGTATTTCATTCGAATTGTTGAAGATGACCAACTCGGTACGTGACATCCCTGTACTTCGTTATCTCGGATATCCGGGGCTGTGGCTGCAATTGCTGACAACTAAAGAGCCAACGAATGAACAGGTAGAAGTATCCATCGCTTCGTTTAACCGTATGCGTGAATTGGATGCCAAACTCGCAAACGTATCGGCTACGTCGGAAGTTCCTGTTGCAACACTTGATCCTGTGAAAGGGTGAATGATATGAAGAAGCAGGCAATCATATTTTGGACGTTCATCGCACTCGCTGCTATTGGAATCTTGACTAGGCTGGGAAGTGGAGGTTTATCCCAAATTGTCATCCCCCTCGTCGTGTTCGGAGTTGTGTTCCTGCTCTATAAATATCCGCCCCGCCGTTGGGCACGCAAGACATCATCACCGAAGATTAAACCATCGGCTAAAACCATGGCTAAAGTTAATGCACAGTCTGGTGCCCGAAAAAGTAGCGGTTCTTCCAAAAAACGCAAGGATTATCCTTTCCAAGTGATTCAGGGTCAAAAGGGTAAAAGTGATGAAGACGTACCTAAGTATCACTAAAGCGCTGATATCGGCGAAACACACAGAAAAGCAATTCTCCAAACATGCGGAGAATTGCTTTTTCATTTTTATACAGGAGTCAGCGGTGGTGTTTCCGCTTGTTTTTTTCTCAGTTCTCGTCTTTGTTTGTCCAGCTGCTCACCATATATCTTGGTATTCCATCCACTGAAAAATTCAGTACCGGCGGTGACCCCAGATTGATATAATGCTGTACTGTCCTGTACAGAAAGGTGAAATTCTGTCGGTTTAATCCCAAGGGTAGGAATTTTCACAGTACGGAATCGATTAACCTGTTCGATATATCGCTCATCATGAGCAGTTAGCATCGTTTCAACCAATGCCTGAAGCATACTTAGAGGTCCTCTGATTCTAGCTGGCTCTCCTTCGGTTTTGCCAACCATTTTAAAACCGACTACAGGGATGAGATCTCCTCCACGTTCTGTACGCTCTCCATCAAACAGCCAGAGCGGAAAATTGCTCAGCAATGCTCCATCGACGATGTAAACAAACTGGTCCGCAAAACGTAATCCTTTGGACAGGATCGGGGATCTGCGAATGGCAACCGGGTCGAAGAAATAGGGGATACTGCAGCTCATACGTACAGCCTTGGCTACTTCCAGTTTCGAAGGTTCAATTCCGAATCGTTTGATATCGTCTGGAAGCACCAAAATAGTGCCGTTGGAAATGTCGGATGCAATGATTAGCAACTTACCTGGAGGCAGATCAGCAAACGTCCGAACTCCCTTTTTTTTCAGCATATCCCGAATCCAGCATTCCAGCGCTTCCCCAGAATATAGACCTTTCTTCAAAAACAGCCTTGCTGCGGGTCCGATCCACTTGGTATCAAATATGGGGGAACGTCGCAGTAACGAAGCAAACGGCGTATTCTCGATAATGCCTTTCATCTCTTCCGCCGAATAGCCAGCCGCCAGCAAAGCGGCTACGATGGAACCCGAGGACGTGCCCGCTACGCGATTGAACTCAACACCGTGATCTTCTGCACCCTTTACGGCGCCGGCAAGCGAAATCCCCTTTACACCGCCACCTTCAAATACTCCATTAATCAACACAATAAAACCCCCGTTCTCCAGGCAGTCCATGCTACTACTGCCACTGTATGAGAACAGGGGTTGGTCATATTACGTTAAAATGTTTTACAGTCCATAATAGGCTTTTAATTTGGCGATCAAGCCGAGCGGATTTTTCGTCAAGTACTGTGAACTGAAGAAAATATCCCCTTTCACCGTATCATATTTCTCATTATATATAAGCTGATCAATGATCTCCTGGGATGTCTGCCACCCGATTTCCGGTGTGCCCAGCTTATAAGGAGAGTGACCAATATACAATTTCACATCGGTATTTGCCACTTCATTGGCCCACCAGTCAACCACCTTGTCATATCGTGCTGCACTTAGTGTCATGCTCCAGTACACTTGGGGTGCAACATAGTCAATCCACTCCTGCTTGATCCAAGTCCGCACATCTGCATTCATGCTGTCATAAGCGGTTACTCCGGCTTTTGTATCAGAACCTGTCATATCAACTGATTTGTTACGCCATACACCAAATGGGCTAATGCCATATTCAACGCCAGCTTTCACCTTGTGGATGCTCTCTCCGAGCTGCTTGACGAATTGATTGATATTTTCCCGGCGCCATTCTGCACGGTCACTCGTATTCAATGTGTTGTATGCTTTGAAAGTCGCATCATCATTAAACGTTACATTGGAAGGATAGAAGTAATCATCCAAATGTACGCCATCAACATCATACTGATTAACCACTTCCATGATGGAATCAATAATATGCTGTCTCGCTTCCGGAATGCCTGGATTAATATACAGTTTGCCTGATGCGTTAACAATCCAGTCCGGGTGAAGCTTGGATACATGATTGGCAGCAAGACCGGTTGTCGTTGCGGAGTTAGTAGCCCGGAACGGGTTGAACCAAGCATGGAACTCAAGACCACGCTTGTGAGCTTCCTCGATCATAAATGCAAGTGGATCATACCCGGGATCTTTCCCCTGTGTACCTGTCAGCACGCTATTCCACGGTACAAGACCTGATGGATAGATCGCATCCCCATTGGCTCGCACTTGAACAAATACGGCATTGATCCCCATATCCTTCAACGTATCAAGCTGCTGAATGAACTCCAACTTTTGTTTTTCTACATTCCCTTTGGCACTAGATGAAGGCCAGTCTCCATTTACAGTCGAAATCCAGGCTCCTCGCATCTCATCCGTATTTGGCGTAGTTCCCGTGCCTCCAGGCTCTGCTGGTGTCACTGGAGTAGGATTGGGAGCATTGCCTGTGGCCAGATTAATCGTCTGCTCAGACTGGTTCCAGGTGACCTGGATTCCCAAGTTCTCACTGACAAATCGAATCGGTACCATGACGCGGCCTTGTTTCAGTTCTACTGATGCATCAAGATCAACCACGGTACTATCCACCGTTGCCTGCTGGCGTCCACTTGTCATCGTAATGACTGAATCGGACTTCTTGATTGTAACTGTGCGGGTAGCCTGTGACCAAAGTACAGATGCACCCAGTCCTTCGCTAATAACACGCAGAGGGACCATCGTTACATTTACTTTGGGCAAAATGTAAGGTGATACATCCGACTCCAAACGCTGACCATCCAAATAAATAACAATTTCCTTTTGACTAGCTGCCTGCGCCGTCAGTCCTGATGTTTGAAAACCCAGAACAAAAATGAGCAGCAGGATCAATCCTTTACGAAGCTTCATCAGTGCAATCCTCCAAAATAATTATAAATTCGCGGCAAATTCTGCTAGTTTAATAGACGCTCCTAATGATTGTTAAGTTGCGAATAAACGCCAAATTTTGGTCAAAAAAAAGCAAAAGGACGCTTCCAACCGTTTTAGCGGCAGGTGCATCCTCTGATTTTGAATAGATATTCATTGTAATTTTTCAAGTGATTCTGGCTTTAAAACCTTAAGATTCTGTATTGCTCATGACATCCTGAATACTTTTAAGATCACGCAGTCGATTCTCATCCTGGCGGAAATATTCAACCAAAGATTCGATGCAGGTAATGGAATCCCAACTCAAATGGTGTTCAATTCCTTCAACATCCTGGTAAATATTTTCTTCCTGAACACCAATCGTCGTCAAAAATTGTTCAAGCAGATGATGGCGCTCCATCAACCGTTTGCCCATCTTTTTGCCTTTTGGCGTAAGCACCAGCCCGCGGTACTTCTCATAGATCAGGTACTCGTCTTTGTCCAGCTTTTGGATCATCTTCGTCACCGATGAAGGATGTACTTCCAAACCTTCAGCTATATCAGACACACGAGCATAGCCCTTTTCATCAATTAATTTGTATATACGCTCCAAATAATCTTCCATACTGGGCGTTGGCATCTGCTTCCCTCTCTTCTCTCTGACCGGCAATATTCTTGCCTGGTCACTATCTTATAATGATACATGTTATCAATACGCATTGGCAAGTCCTGCACAATTCATTCACTATTTACAGTCCATAAAACACTCCTCAGGGCTCGATTTCCTTCACCATTACGCAAGTATTGGCAAGGGTGACTTATCCCGAAACGAGGCAAACTAAGCAAGGTTCCGTATTGAAAGGAGTGATTTCGTGAGTACAAGTGTAGCGCATCCACCCGTTCGCAAAGCAAAAGGCACTAAACCCTTTATTCCCGATTTGGTGTATTTTGAACCCGGTGCGCTGGAATATGAGAAAGGTAAACGAATTATGGAATGGGTTACCTCTAGGGATATCCCATATCAGATGACGACATCCCATAATCGAATTACCAATCTCCCTGGTGAAACGGAACAGGAAAAGTACCGAATGGCGAAGCGTACCCTTGTCGTCGGCGTGCGTAAAACACTCAAGTTTGACCAATCGAAGCCTTCGGCGGAATATGCCATTCCCATCTCAACAGGCTGTATGGGCCACTGTCATTATTGTTATCTTCAAACGACTCTTGGGGCCAAGCCCTATGTCCGTGTCTATGTAAACACCGAAGAAATCATTCAGGCCGCCAAGGGATACATTGAGGAGCGCGCACCTGAACTTACCCGTTTTGAAGCAGCCTGTACATCTGATCCCGTAGGTCTGGAGCATATTACGGGAAATCTCGGTGACCTAATTCGTTTTATGGCGGATGAGGAGCACGGGCGACTTCGCTTTGTAACCAAATACCATCATGTTGATCCTTTATTAAACATCAAGCATAACGGACACACTCGTATCCGATTTAGCGTAAATTCCGATTATGTAATCAAAAATTTTGAACCAGCCACCTCACGGTTTGAAGAGCGAATTGAAGCCGCAGGTAAAATAGCTCATGCGGGATACCCGCTCGGATTCATTATTGCCCCAATTATGTGGTACGACGGATGGGAAGAAGGATATAGCGAGCTTTTACAAAAGCTTGCCGATACACTTCCCGAAGAAGCGACCAAGGATCTAACCTTTGAGATGATCCAGCACCGTTTTACCAAAACGGCAAAAGCCACCATTGAGAAGCGATACCCCAAAACCAAGCTGGAGATGGATATCGAAAAGCGGAAAATGAAATGGGGCCGCTGGGGCCAGTACAAATATGTGTATAAGGATGATCAGCAGGATGCCCTGCGCGAGTTTATTACCGAGCGCATTTTTGAGCATTTCCCACTGGCCAATATTGATTACTTCACCTAAGCGTTGACCAGACACTTTTATTAAGAGCTATTGATTAAAAAAGCAGGTTACATGAGTCCAGAATCGTTCTGGTTTCCATGTAGCCTGCTTTGTTCTTATTTAAAATAACCTTCGAGTAAAACAAACACCCTCGTTGCTGCGCTAGATAATCATCCAGTCTGGTGTAATTTGCTGTAGCCAGATCGTAATTTTCGTCATCTGATCCGTAAATAACAGCACCCCGAGGAACAACATTAATGCGCCCCCGGCTTTCATCATGATATTGGAATAACGCAAGATCCATCGTGTAGAACCGATGAAAAAAGCCAGAATGAAGAACGGTAACGCAAATCCAGCTGTGTATCCCGTAATCAAAGCCAACCAGGTTGTTGGTTCGCTCGCAGCCATCGCGATGATGGCAGTCAAAATTGGTCCAATACAAGGTGACCAACCTGCCGAGAAACCAATGCCAAAAATAAAGGAGCCCAAGTAACCCGCTGGTTTCCATTTCATGTCCATCTTACGCTCTTTCATCAGAAATTGAGGTTTGAACAAACCAAGCAGGAATAAACCCATTAACATAATCAAGATCGCGGATAATTGACGAATGAGATCACGGTTATCATTGAAAAATTGGCCAAACAATCCGGCTCCCAGTCCGAGCGAATAAAACACAGCCGAGAAGCCCAAAATAAACGCCAGCGTATGAGTCAATGTCTTGAAGCGAACTTCACGCTGATTGCGCTCATCCTTCAACCGTTGTACCGTCATCCCCGTAATATAGGAAAGATACGATGGATACAGCGGAAGACAGCATGGCGATATAAACGAAGCTAATCCTGCTACAAAAGCCAGCCACACATTAACATCAGGCATGAAGCGGATATCTCCCTTCCCTGGGGGCTCACTTGCTCACGTTCAGACTTAGGCTCGGAACCCTTTTTTTCCAATCATCGTAAGAATCAGCATCATGATAAGCAAAAGTACAATTGTTGCTCCTGGTGCAAGGTTCCAGATCCCGGCCACAACCAGTCCAATGACCACGGCAATTTCGCCAATGACCACGGATAATATAATCGCCGATTTGAAACTTCGTGCCATCAGCAAGCTTACAGCTACCGGAATGGTAAGCAATGCCGATACCAGCAATGCGCCCACGATTTTGATCGCCGTACTAATGACAAGGGCTGTCATCACCGTAATCAGCATGTTAAGCAATTTCACAGGCAATCCGGTAACCGCTGCGGCATCCTCTTCAAAGCTGAGTAGGAAAAACTCCTTATGTAACAGTGCTACAACGACGACCACGATCAACGTTACCACACCAACCAGCTTCAAATCCGTGGAGTCCAGTGTATAAATACTGCCGAACAGGTAACTCATAACATCTGTATTATAACCTTTGCCCAGCGTGAAGAACAACGAAGCCAGCGCTACTCCACCGGACATGATGATCGCGATCGATAACTCGGCGTAACTCTTGTACGCCTTACGCAGTTTCTCTATTGCAAATGATGCGAGCACGGCGAAAATAAGCCCCACAGCAATCGGATACACTTCAATCAGGAATCCGAGTGCAACCCCGGCAATAGTCACATGAGACAGGGTATCCCCGATCATGGATAAACGGCGCAGCACCAAAAACAATCCGATCAACGGAGCGGTGATGCCGATCAGCAATCCCCCCGCCAGCGCCCGCTGAAAAAAATCACTCATTAAAATTTCCAAAACACACACGACTCCTTCGGCCTTGCTCTAATCTGGTTGCACTCGCGTCTAACGTACCTGGGTGGTGGTATGCTGCAAATTAGTCTCGTCACAATCTTCCACCTCATGGGAATGACGGACATGGAAATGAATTTTTCCGTTCGTCACCGCAGCTTTGGAACCGAGATAACTCTCCATCCGGTCCATATCATGTGAAACCATCAGGAATGTCATCCGGTGATGTTCATGCATATGGGTAATGAGTTCAAAAAAGCTGGCCTGGGATTCGGCATCGATACCTACCGTCGGTTCATCCAGAATCAGCAGATCAGGGTGATTAATAAGCGCCCGTGCCAAAAACACACGCTGTTGCTGTCCACCGGACAGTTGTCCGATCCGTTTGTTCGCCAAATCCTCAATCCGCATCACTTGCATAGCATCTGTGCACTGCTGCTGACATTTACGGGACATTCGGCGGAACATATTCTTGTTGTTGTACAATCCAGACATCACGACTTCCCGTACCGTTGCAGGGAACAATGGGTTAAATGCATTCTTCTGCGGAACATAACCAATCCGTTCCCAATCCTTGAATCGGCGGATCGACTGTCCGAATAGCTTGATATCTCCCTCAGCTGGAGGCAAGAGTCCAACCAGCATTCGCAGCAATGTCGTTTTGCCCGCCCCGTTTGAACCGATAATACCGACAAAATCCCTTTCCTGGACCATAAAATCGAGATTTTCGATCACTCGCTGGTCGCCGTAGGAAAATGATAATTTATCGATCTCTATAATTGGATCATGACACAATGGCATGATTTGCTGCATGGCAAAGCCGCCCTTCATTATATATAAGGATTGCAAACGAATCCTTCAGTCTATCTTATTTTAATGCGATCAGCAGATTTTGCAAATTTTTCTCCATTAGGGTGAAATAATCATCCCCGTTGGTAGCCTGTTCTTTGGTTAAACCTTCTACCGGATTCAGGACCATTGTCTCTACACCCGCTTCATTGGCGAGGGTTTTCGCCAGTTTATCAGATACCAGCTCTTCGAAGAAAATGTATTTAATCCCTTCATCCTTCACCAACTTGGCCAACTTCACAATATCTTGACCTGTGGGTTCCGCATCTGGAGAAAGTCCCATAATAGCATGCTGGGTCAACCCATAATCACGTGCAAGATACCCAAAGGCTTGGTGTGATACGACAATTTCCTTATTGGGTACGTTGGACAATTCATCCGTAAAGTGCTGATCCAACGTTTCCAGCTTGGTCCGCAGCTCTTCGTAGCGTTGTTCATATCCTTCTTTATGTGCAGGGTCTACTTCAACCAGGCTGTTTTTAATATTCTCAGCCATTACCATTGCCGATTTTGGACTTACCCACGTATGAGGGTCCACATGATGGTTCGCAATGTCCTCTGCGTTAGCTTCATCTGCATGTTCGTCGCTATGTTCATCCACCTGTTCTTCACCATGACCGTGTCCATCATCACCTTCAGCAGTCAATAGAGTAACCCCTTCACTTACTGCAACTGACTTCACCTTGGTATCGCTATTCAGTGACTTCAGAAAGTTGGGTACCCATCCTTCCAGACCTGCACCATTGTATAGAAACAACTGCGCTTTGGATGTATTCACAATATCTTGACTCTTCGGCGTCCAGTCATGTGGTTCAACACCTGTTGGCAGCAAATTAATGACATTTGCATCTTCCCCACCAATTGTCGAAGTAAACGCATAGACAGGATAGAAGCTCGTAATCACATTCACTTTGCCTTCCACCAGCTTGGCACTCTCCGAATTATTCTGACCGCATGCCGACAATATGAGTAAACTAAGAACAAGCAGACCGCTTAGCAACAATTTTATATGCCTTCTTCTACCTGTCGCTAGAGTCTGGTTTACCTGGTCTAGATTTCTTCCATTATAAAGTTTCACTAGTATTCACTCCGCATCTCTTAATCGTAAACATTACTGAAAGAATTATAGGTAACTTGCTCGAACTTGTCAAGCCGCTCTGTCCTATTCATTCTTTCCTTGAGCACGGAGTTCATAACAGTATATGCTTGTTTTCTTCGCATCAGATCCGATTTCATCCCAAAATAAAAAGTGACCCGATTCTCATCGAGCCACCTTCTATTACAACTATATAAATCAAATCCTTGGTTACACGGTCAAAGTCCTATTTCACTTGTGCGCCATTAGGCATATTATCCGGTACCGTTGCTAGTGTAAGCTGGTCGCCATGGGATGCTGCCAGGATCATGCCCTGGGACAGTTCACCGCGCAATTTCACAGGCTTGAGGTTCGTAACACAGATGACTTTGCGTCCAACCATATCTTCAGGTGAATAAAACTTCGCGATTCCCGATACAACCTGACGTTGCTCATAGCCCAGATCCAGCTGCAACTTCAGCAATTTATCGGCTTTCTTGACCGGTTCACAGGCAATAACTTGAGCGACACGCAATTCCACTTTGGCGAAATCATCAATACCGATCTCTTCTTTGCCTTCTGGTGCTGAGACGGGTTGAGCGGCTTCAGAAGAGCCTCCAGCATCAGCTTGAGCTGCCTCAGGCTGCGCTTCAGCTTTTTTGCCTCCAGTCATCGCTTCAGCAATATAAGCAATCTCCTGTTCAGAGTCCAGACGTGGGAAGATCGGATCACCCTTTTGCAAAGCGTTACCAGCCGGAATAACGCCCCATTGCTTCGCTGAATCCCAAGCCGTCAGTTCACCTTCCTGAATGCCGAGTTGTTCCCAGATTTTGCGCGGAGCACGTGTTAGGAACGGTTGCAAGAGGATGGAAGCAATCCGCAAGCTTTCAATCAGATGCGACATTACCGATGCCAGTTCGTTGCGTTTCGCTTCATCACGAGCCAGAGCCCAAGGCTGAGTCTCGTCAATATATTTGTTACTGCGGCTAACAAACTGACTGATCGCTGTCAACGCTACGGAAAATTGCAGATTTTCCATTGCCTGCTCCACTTTCTCCACAGCAGCAAGACCCGCTTCTTCAAGAGATGCATCAAATTCGGTCACACCAGAAGTAAACTCAGGCGCTTTGCCTTCGAAATATTTGTCCACCATGGCTACCGTACGGTTCAACAGGTTTCCAAGGTCATTTGCCAGGTCGGAGTTCACACGTTCTACAAAGCTTTCTGGAGTAAATGTACCATCTGAACCAAATGGAACTTCACGGAGCAGGTAATAACGCAGTGCATCCAGACCATAACGGTCAATCAAGGTTACCGGGTCAACGACATTACCCTTTGATTTGGACATTTTGCCGTCTTTCATCAACAGCCAACCGTGAGCGAATACTTTCTTCGGTAAAGGTAGGTCCAACGCCATCAGCATAATCGGCCAGTAAATCGTATGGAATCGAACAATTTCTTTCCCTACCAGATGCACGTCCGCAGGCCAGAATTTGTTGTAAAGCGATTCGTCGGATGATCCATAGCCCAGAGCTGTAATATAGTTAGACAACGCATCAATCCATACGTATACAACGTGTTTCGGATCGCCTTTAACTTTGACGCCCCATTCGAAAGTAGTCCGAGATACGGCCAAGTCTTCCAGACCTGGCTTGATGAAGTTGTTGATCATTTCATTTTTGCGGGACTCCGGCTGAATAAAACCCGGATTCTCTTCGTAATATTTCAGCAAACGATCAGCATACTTACTCATCCGGAAGAAGTAGGATTCTTCTTTTACCAGCTCCACCGGATGCCCGCTATCCGGACTTTTAGCCGAGATAATCTCGCCTTTGTCATTCTTCTCCACATCAACCAGCTGGGTTTCCGTGTAATAGGTCTCATCCGGGATACTGTACCAGCCTTCGTACTCACCCTTGTAGATATCCCCTTGTTTCAACAAACGGTCAAAGATATCCTGAACCACTGTTTTGTGGCGCTCTTCCGTCGTACGAATGAAGTCGTCATTGGAAATGTCCAGTTTGTTCCACAGATCCTTGATGCCAACAACGATGTCGTCTATAAAAGCCTGCGGTGACTGCCCTTTCTCTTGTGCCTTGCGTTCAATCTTCTGCCCATGTTCATCGGTTCCTGTCAGATAGTGAGCAGCATAACCACGCAGACGTTTGTATCGAACCATGGCATCACCCGCGACAGTCGTGTACGCGTGCCCGATATGCAGTTTGTCACTCGGATAATAAATCGGTGTTGTCAGATAAAATGTTTTTTGATCAGCCATAGATGACTTCTCCTCCTTCATATAGTCGTGCTTTTTCATTGCATTTGTCTAAAAAAGAACACAAAAAACTCCCGTCCCTGTATGGGACGAGAGTTGCTCTCACGTGTTACCACCCAAATTCCCCGTGCTTTTCACAAACCACAGGCTCTGCCGGTCCTTCGACCGCCCATTAACGCTGGATCACGCCTCAGCCTTACGACAGCCGTTCTAATCAACGTCTGCACGCTCGAAAGAGGTTCCTCCGGGACCATATTCCATCCTCCTCCCAGACCGGTTCTCAGCTCATCCGGCTCTCTGCACTGGCGGTGTGTCTGTACTTATCCCTTCACTGGAAATCATTATACCAAAAATATACTGAAATACTGCCTCCTTTGTCAAGTGGACAGCAATCTTAAATCAACTCAAACCGGCAAAAAACGACCATTAGATCGTTAATCGGATACCATGACAGACTTTTCAGCCTTCGGTGGTACCAGATCCACTCCGCCTGGATGAAACGGATGGCATTTCGCAATACGTTTTGCCGCAAGCAGCGATCCTTTGAACGCACCATGCACCTCAATCGCCTCCATCGCGTAAGCCGAGCATGTAGGATAGAAACGACACGTTGGCGGCTTCAATGGAGAGATATAGCTGCGATACACCCGAATGGGAGCCTGAACCAGTCTGCGAGATAACTTCATCGTCAGTGCTTCCCGTGAGTGTGCTGATGTCCTGATGACACTTTGGCTGGCATATGTTCGGCACAGTCCTTACAGTACCCGAAAACTTCAAATTTATGATCGACAACTTGGAATTGCTCAGGCGCATCTGCAAGCTGCATTGGGCAAAAAACGATTGGATATGTCTTCTGGCATTTCAGACAAATCATATGATGGTGATGGTGATCCTCGCTACAATGTGCTCTGAACTTCACCCCATCTTCAAAGATGACCTGCTCCAGCACACCCAATTCTTGCATGACACGCAAATTCCGGTACACCGTGTCAAAACTCAGTCCGCTGTAAGTCTTACCCATATATTCATAGACGTCCTTGGGTGTCAAATACCCAGGGGATTCAGCAAATAACCGGGCCAGTGTCTTCCGCTGATCCGTAATGCGGAGCCCCTGCGAGGACATGGTAGTAATAATCTGTTCTGTCGACAGCATGATCTAATGCACCTCCTGTCATTCGAGCATTCTGCATAAATCCAAAGAGCGAATTCCTTTCAGCAATACTTAGTTCGAAATGGTTTGATTCGTCTAGGTATTGTACCCGTGAGCCTGTGGAATCAAATTATGCAAATGCTGATACTTATGCTTGATTTATATACTACTAATAATGCCTTAAATGAAGTTCATAGTCAACGAACGAACCTGAGCCCGCCGCTGCTTCAGTCACAATTAAAAAGGACCCCATGAACATGGAGTCCTTTTCTGACGGTTCAGATGTTTAATCCTTCGGGCGACTTTTGGGGTGACAGGATTTATAGCATATAAGCTTTCACTCCAAACCGTCCGTTCCTGGTGAAAGGTGAAACAATTACTTCTCTGTCGGAAGAGGTGTGAACAGCAGGTTAACCGGCAAATTACTTCCCGGTGCTGCGGAGAACAGAATCGTTACACTTTGACCATAGGAACCTGTACGATAGAGTACACTTTGTTCATTTGGTGCGCTTACGGATTTGCCGTTCGAAATCTGAACAAGTTCTCCATTAACGAGCGCTACACCCGAGTATTTACCACCACGTGGGTTGAACGAGATCAATGTGCGTGGAGCCACATTGTTCAGTGTGATTTTGTACAGCACGCCAAAGTTACCCGCGTTGGAAGCATCTGTGTACGCCATTGGATCTGTCCCGACCAAATTCGGGTCACTTGCATTATCCCCCAGCGGCAAACGAGCAGGCTTCGAACCTACTTCTTGGTCATACGTAATGATACGGGTTGCATTCGGGTATGTTCCCCGGTTATGCACACCGTCACGATCCAGAACAGGCAGTGTGGACCATACAGCCATCGGATCTTTGCTTTCTTCAATCATGATAACGTTGTAATCCAGTTCATAATCGCTGAAGACATCCGAGTACAAGGAGATGACTTGACCCTGTTTCATAGGAAGAACACTCAAATCGGTCAGAATTAGCTTGCTCTCTCCAGGCTGGATGTACACTTTCTTTTGTCCAGTACCGTTCTGTATGGACTTGAACCAGCGATCAATGGACAGTTTACCTGCCGCAGTTGCTATTGGTGATGGACCTGCAAAACCCATGTTTTGCTGTTCAATGGATGCTGTATACGCATTGTTGTTTGTCGCAACAACATACATTTTCACGCTTTTACCTGTGTTGTTTACATGGTGAATCATGAAACGTGTTTGTCCAAAGGAAGATTCCTTATAAACAATACCTTCTGTATTAACGGTTTCCGGGCTGTTACTACGAATCAGCAAACTTGGCTCGTCGTAATAAGTGAAAGGTATTTTCTCCATCGATGGTACCCCACTACCATCGAAGCTGAACTTCTCACCTACTGGTGTAAACAACTGATTAAAATCAGACATGGTGTACAGCGTTTCACCTGTGATGTTAACCGTCTTGGTATAGCTGTTACTAGCACCATGTTTGTCCGTAACGGTAATTGTTACACTCTTAGGTCCCGGAACAAAGAATGCCAGAGCATTGTTTTCCCATTCAGTTTTCACAATGGCATTTTCATCATCGGTGCTTTGATCAATGTACGTGATCTTTTCACCCATTTTGTACTCTTCCTTGTCTGTCGTAAACATCGCTACAGGAGGAAGATTTAGTTTTTGTACCTGAATCGTTACAGCGTACGGGGCACTCCATTGTCCGCTCGAATCCTGGACAGCATACGTTACCGTATATGTACCTGGTTGGTCAAACGAATCCTGACGGCCAGTCCAACGCTCATCCACGATGTCCAGTCCCTTGGGAGAGCTCGATTTAGTGTTGTATGTTACCGTGTCTCCTACAAAAATCTCTTTTTGTACCGTGAAGCTGGCTACCGGTTTGGAATTCAGGTTCAGTATAACAGTCTTGGCAGACTGATTAACTTTATAAGTAATGTTAAGTGCCTGAGTAATCGACGTCAGTGGCACCATGAACGTATTTTTTTGTTGATAGGCAGGGCCTTTCATCGTTCTCGATTCACCGTTAACGGTGTAAACGCTACTATTCGTTTTGAAGCGAAGTTCATCTTCGCCGCTAATAATAATGGTTTCTTTGGTTGTATTGTCATATTTCACTTCATAACCAACCCGATCAACCAGTGCGCGGATCGCTACATAAGATACTCCATTTTTAACAGCCATCGGCTGTCCGGCAAGATATGTTTTGCCGTCTTGCACCATTTTGTTGCTGTTCATATAAAGTGTCAGATCTCCGCCCTTACTTCCGGCTATAGATTGACCGCTTGTAGATGGTTGCTCAACTTCAACTGGAGCCGTTGGAACTGTTGTTTCCTCGCCTGCATCCTCTTCATCAGCAGGGTCTGTATTAGGGTCAACCGGAGTAACATCTGTACCTGTAGGTTCATCTGTTACCGGGTTTGTTCCTTCGACTGCATTATTATCAGACTGTTTTGAATCTGACCCGGACTTTACATCCGATTCCGCGATCGTTTGTTCTTTCTTCACAACCTCCACGGATTTAACATTGGCTGTATTTGTTGTTGTTGTATCACTTTGATCGGCTGCTAGTGCATTCGCTGGAATCGCTGCAAACGCTTGGAATACAGCTAAAGCGGTAAGTATGGATAATTTCTTCTTCAAATTCATTCTTTGTCTTTGGCTCCTTCTGCTCCCATTTTATAAATATCCCCCTCAAAAAGTCATACTATTAGACGCTTACTACCGGGAAAAGTTGCTAAAAATATTTGATAAGAATTGTAAACATTTAATAGAGCGAAAATACTATGAAAATAGTTATCTATTACACGTTCGACTTGGAGTGCAATCTGTATTAAAATCTGCCGCAAATCACAATAAAAAAATCCCTCCAAGACATGGTTGAATAAGCACCATGCCACAGAGAGATTTAGAGATTTAGAATTTGCTAACGCAAACTGACAGGCAAGCGTCCTGTTGGCTGCAATTCACCTGTTAAGACGAGAGA
Source organism: Paenibacillus sp. MDV22-iso6 (assembly GCF_058408365.1). NCBI lineage: Bacteria > Bacillati > Bacillota > Bacilli > Caryophanales > Paenibacillaceae > Paenibacillus > Paenibacillus sp. MDV22-iso6. The sequence continues at coordinate 285,688 of NZ_JBZVDZ010000007.1, forward strand.
CAAAGCACGAACCACTGCAGGAGTGTTCTCGTACGTACATATATAACTTCCCGGCGTCGGAATCTCCAATAGATCATATGGATTACGCAGAGCAACTACAATCAGGGAGTACTTTTCACTAAGTTTTTGAACCAAATGATGTTGCCCTTTCGGAAGATGGCCTGCGGAAGTGTAAGTACATACGATGATTTGATCTTCCTCCGTCACATTCTTCAGTATCTCGTCCGCTTCATCATAAGACGGCTGTGTCGTTATTTTGTGCTCCCGAACTCCGGCTCTAAGCTGCGATAACGCCACGCCAAGTGAATCTGTGTGAGACCATGGTTCATCCACTTCTGTCCGTTGCACAACTTCAGGCCAGATGACATAGACATTCTTCTCAGGGTCTAAGGGAAGCAACCCATCATTCTGAACCACAGTAATGCTATTGGAGGCAATCTCATCCAACGTGGATTCGATGGAGGCCAACGATCTTGATGATTCATCTTTCTCTTTTGTTGAGAACATGATCCCATCCTCATCAGATCCATCCGATACAGCATCATCCTTTTCCATGGAGACAAACGTATGCTCCCACTGACCACAACGCGCTGCCTTCCATGAAATAATACGTTCCAATGCCTGGTTAATGGTGGCTTCATCCACTCGTCCAGTACGAACGGCTTCCACAACAGCTTCCACAGCAGAGATTTGATCTTGCAGTGTGTGACTGACCAGAATTAGATCAGCACCTGCCTCCACAGCACGAATGGCTGCTTCGGCCACACCATATGGCTTGGATATCGCATGCATTTCCAGACAGTCTGTAATAATAATGCCGTCAAAGCCCATTTCCTCGCGTAACAGCCCCGTCAACACTTTACGGGACAATGTAGCTGGAATCGGCTCCGGTTCAATCGCCGGGAAGATGACGTGAGCAGTCATGATGGCATCCACTCCGGCCTCAATAGCGCGATGAAACGGCAGAAGTTCCACCTGATCCAGCCTGTTACGTTCATGAGGTACAGTGACCATACCGAGATGTGAATCCACCGCTGTATCTCCATGTCCGGGAAAATGTTTGGCTGTTGCAGCAACGCCTCGGGATTGATATCCTTTGATGGCTGCTGCACCGTGAGAAGCTACGCTCTCCGCATTCTCGCCATAGGAGCGCACACCGATGACCGGGTTAAGAACGTTATTATTCACATCCAATACTGGGGCGAGGTTCATATCGATACCGATGCTTTTTAACTCTTGACCTAGAATCTGTGCGCATTCAAGGGTATAGTCCGGATTACCCGTTGCTCCAAGCGCCATGTTTCCAGGTACCTGGGTCACTCCCTCTTTATCAATCCGGGCCACCATCCCGCCCTCCTGATCCACGGAGATCATCAGAGGTAAATCCCCGGCTTCAGCGGCAATTGCTTGCAAGTCGGCAGACAGTCGATTGATTTGGTCTACACTTTCAACATTCCGTCTGAAATAAATGACGCCTCCGACATGATAATCACGGATCAGTCGATTGACCTGTTCATCCGCATGCTGTCCATGGAATCCACACATAAACATCTGTCCTACCCGCTGTTCCAACGAAAGCTGATCGATCGAATTCATACGCATGCTTTCCTCCCCATTATGAACCTGCTCTTTGGTTTGACCTGAATTCTGATGGTTTCATGTGAAAATGTTTATGGAACACTTTGGAGAAATATCGCCGCTCCTTATACCCCGTTGCTTCTCCAATGGCTGTAATACTCCATTCCGTTGTACTTAATAATAAGGCTGCGCTCTCCATCCGCTTATGGGTCATATATTCAACAAAGGTTACGCCCATCTGGTTTTTGAAAAGCTGACAAAAGTAACCCGGACTGATGCCCAGCCAATCAGCTACCTCATCAATACCCAGATCACATTCCAGTCTGGCGTTCATATACTCGCACGCAGAACTGATCAGCTCAGAAACAGAAGGGCGAGGTACGCTTTTCTTATCATGACAAACATAAGCAAGTGCCTCCGCCAATTCGATTAATTCCTTGATGGAGGTTGCTGAATGCAATGCACTCCAGAAATGCATTTCGTCTTGTTCAGCCATGACATGTACTTCGCGCAATTCACGAAGCATATGTACAAGCAGAAAACGCAGGCTGTTTTCGGCTACGCCCTCCAGCGCACTCTTATGCTCGCTCATCCGATGTTTCAGCATAACGAGCAGGTCAATCAATCCCTGTTTATTTCCCTGTCTGATCCAGCGAGTGATCAAGTCCAAATCCTCTTTTGTAATCCACATCGTTGCCCTTCTGGAAGGTTCTTTGGTTGACATGATGGAATGCTCAGCAGAATCTTTTCCCAACTCATCGCTGCGCTGATTAGAATCATTCATGATCAGCAAACGCTGACAGTGCCGGTATCGCTCAGCCATCTGATCATCCAGTTTCACAGGCATAACATCCTGAATGACCCTTGTCTTCATACCTGAACCGGGCTCAAATGTCGCATCTAATTCCATCTGAACCTGTTGAGCCAATGCATCTGCCCGCAGTCTCCATTCATCTGATGCCTCCACCAACATGCACCATTCTCCCTTACGGGCCGAAATCAGCAGAGTTCCTTCACAGATCCGGTCTGTAATTTCCCTAAGCCTAGAACGGAACATTCCATGCCAGCTTTGGTGCCGGGTCCCAGACCATCCGATCGAATGCTTAAAATACCCCGAAACATCGATAAGCAGCAGGATATACCGTAACGAGGATGCATGTTGTTCCGGGGAAGAAGGAGGAAAAGAAAATAACGAATCTTCCTCTTTTCGCATCAGGTCAATGATATGTTTGTGCTTTACCCATACTTCCATCTCAGATTTGCGGTGACGTTCAGCCTCCACTTCCAACCGTTTCTTCTGAATCTGACTAGCAAGCTCACGCAATTTATGTTCCAGATCCAGGTAATCGATTGGCTTGCATATGTATTCATGGACATTGTAACGGATGGCCGTACGGGCATACTCGAACTGCTGATATCCTGTCAGCAAAATAATCTCACAAGTTTCACCTTGTTCCCTCAATATTCGAATCAGTTCCAGACCATCCATGGAGGGCATACGAATATCACATAACATGATGTCAGGGTGGCATTCTGCAACTTTGTCCAGTGCTTCTGACCCGCTTCTAGCCGTACCCACAATTTCAATGCCCATGTCTTCCCATGGCAAAATAAAACTCAAATTCTCCAAAATCGGCAGCTCATCGTCAACCAGCAACGCGGTTAGATTCATTCATCTTCCCCCTGCTCATATTGTGGAATAATACATTGAATGATGGTACCATGTCCCGGAGATGAACATATAAACACCCCGTATCCGGCCCCATATTGAATCCTTATCCGATCTGCAACACTTCTTAAACCCAGCCCTCGACGCTCTGCCATTGAAGACAGTGGCTTCGTTCCCTCAGCCATGATGTATTCAGGTGGGTCTTCTGCCATGTATTCGAATCGGGCCAACATTTCCTGGGGAATACCGATCCCATTATCCTCAACTCGCAGCACCAGGTTATTTCGTTCCACAAATGCACTGATCCGAAGTACACCCTGATATTCAATTCCCTCGAACCCGTGCTGAATACTATTTTCCACAAGAGGTTGGAGGGTAAGTTTGAGCACAGATGAAGTGTATAGATGAGATGGAATATCGATTTCATACCGGAACAAATCACTGAACCTGTAATGCTGGATCTCAAGATAACTCTGCAAGTGCCTTAACTCCTCACTGAGCGAAATCTCCTCCTGATCCTGAATACTGATGCGCAGCATATTGCCAAGACGTGTCACCATTTCACTTACTTTACGCCCTTCTCCCCTCATGGCTAGTCCGTTAATGGATTCCAGCGTATTAAATAGAAAATGAGGTTTGATCTGGGCTTGAAGCACACGCAGTTCTGCCTTGGCCTTCTGTTCCTGCTCAGCACGCACACGTCGGAACAGACCTCCGATCCGATCCAGCAATTCATTGAACCCTTGGGCGAGTAATTGCATCTCGTCAAAGCCACTTCCTTCGACTCGGGCATTAAAATCCCCGTCATCTACACGCCTCATGAATCGCACGAGTACCGCAATATTGCCGGTAATCCGGTTCATGAAGAACACATTGAAAACCATCGCAGCAAGCAGACACAGCAGAATGATAATAATCGACCAGCCTGCGAACACATTCGTCTCTGCCGATAATGCTTCCCATGAAGCGACACTGACCAGGCTCCAGTTATAGTTTTTCAGATGATATTGTGAAATGATGCTTTCACTGCCATCGAACACTGCTCTGGTGCTGCTGAACCCCGGTCCGTAAATTCCAGATCGCACACCCAGATTTTCCATCTTCTCTCCGCTGTAACGTCCGGAAGGATCGTATACGATCAGACCCTCTTCGTTGATCAGTAGGAACGAAGTTTCCTGTGCAGGATCACTTACTTGCAAATGGCGGAAGATGCGGTCCATCTCCCCTTTTTTAATCTGAACGACAAGGACCCCAATATTCTGAAAATAACTGAGTTCCTTGACTAACCGAATCTGAGTAAAGACAGGCTCTACGCCCGTCAGTTCAGGATATTCCAGAGGGGCCAGCCATTTGGGCACGCCGTTGAGTTCCTGGATTTCTTTGAACATTGGATGAACTTTAAATTGTTGAAAAGGAAGAGCTTGAAAATTTTCTTTCGTAAATATAGAAACTATCTGGTTATCCTGAGACGAACGCGGACGCAAATCATACAAGAAGGCATAACTAATGAACGGGTAGTTGTATAAAAGGGAACGGAAATTACGCTGGCTGGCATTCAGCGACAATTGATTACCGATTCCAAGATCCTGTTTGCTCGGATCTTTGGCGTTCAAAGCCATCTGGAATACCGAAGTGGCAATGCCATTGTCCGTGACATTGTTGATCTGCTGAAAAACATTCTCGATATTATAGCTAATCGCCTGGAGTGCATATTCAGACTGCTGATTGTATTTTTTCTCAATCGTATGTGATGTGACCAAGAACATGCCGATTCCAAGCGTGCACATCGGTACAATGATGAGCAACAGAAAGGCCATGGCCAGCTTCATCCGCAAGTTCATTTCCCGTTCTCCCTATATAACGCATCGTTAATTAACCTTTAACACTACCTGCCGTTACGCCTTCAATGATTTTCTCCTGCAATATGGCGTAGATTACAACAACCGGTACAACACTGTATACAATGCCTGCTGACATCTGGGCATAGTTCATTTGATACTGATCACGAAACTGGACCATGCCGACAGGCAGTGTACGCAGTTTATCGGTGGATAAGAAATAGTTGGCGAGTAAAAATTCGTTCCAGTTGCCGAGGAAATTCACGATAAACACCGTAACAATGGCTGGAACTGTAAGGGGTATCACTATTCTAGCAAAGATACCCGGAGCCCTCAACCCATCCATAACCGCGGCTTCCTCAATTTCTCCAGGGAGCGACCGCATAAAAGCAGCCAAAATAATAATCGTGAACGGAATTGCATTCGCAACATAAGGAATGATCAGCGCCAAATGAGTATCCAAAATGCCGAGCTTGCGGACAAGCAAATAAATCGGCAGCATGAGCGCATTGTTTGGAATCAGCATGCCCGCCAGAATGAGGCTGTACAGTAACATGCTCCATTTGCGGTGTCTCATCCGCGTTATAGCAAAAGCAAACATGGCACCAAGCACAATCGTTCCGACTGAGGACAAGACCGAAATGTACATACTGTTCCAGAAATACGTACCAATCTTGGCATTTACCCAAGCCTCCACGTAGTTATTAAACACCCAAGTGGAGGGCAGACCGAACGGATTCAATGCAATTTCGTTGTTATCCTGCTTGAATGAAGAAAAGATTACGAATAAAAAGGGAAACAGAATCGCAAGTAGATACAACATTAACAAAACATGAGGTATACTGCCTTTTATGTTCTTTACCATCAATATTCCACCCTTTCGTTGCGTCTCGCCACCAGCAACTGATATACCGCGGTGAGCACAAGCGTCAGAGCAAAGATCAGAACCGCAATCGTATTGCCATAACCGTATTTAAAATTGGTAATCGCGTATTTGATCATATACGTGGCAAGTACTTCGGTAGAGCCTGCAGGTCCACCTTTGGTCATAACCAGAACAATATCAGCTGCTTTCATCGCCCCGGCAATGGATAACATGATGACGACGGAAATGATAGGTCTGATAAGTGGCAATGTAATTTTGAATGCTCTTTGTACGGCTGTTGCTCCATCGATGGCTGCCGCTTCATCCAGATCCTTGGGAATAGCCAGAATGGCCGCCAAAACCATGACAATATAGAATCCCGTCCACTGCCAAGCATTGGTTACGAGAATGGATATCATTGCGAACCGATTATCGGAAAGCCAATAAACCGGGGAAATACCTACGGTTTCAAGTAACTGATTCAACAGGCCGATGTTAGGCTCATAGATGAATCCCCACAGAATACCGATGACGGCCGTAGACATAATAGACGGCAAAAAGACGGCTGTTTTGTACAATCCCTTCAATTTCTTTACATTCGCAATGAGCAGGGAAAACAGCACAATGAGAGGCACCTGGATCAAAACAGAAAATGCGATAAAGAAACCGTTATTGCGAGTTGAAATCCAAAAACGTTCATCTGTCAATGCTTTTGCATAGTTGGACAGTCCCACAAAACGCGGCTCTGCGGATACACCGTTCCAACTGGTCAGACTGTAATAGAGTGAACTGCCGATAGGATACAGGAAAAACATGATAAACAAGATCAGTGCCGGCAACACAAACAACGTATAGATCAGCGGGCTGCGGAGTGAAGTATTCATGATCTACCTCCTTCAGTGACTTCAACTTCTTATGCTCATATATAGAGCAGATTCCTCAGCAGTGTAATTCTTTAGATAGGACCAAGGGTTTTACCCCGGCATTGTTCCAACCGGGGTAAACCAGCATGGTGTTAGCAGGTACTCTTCTTTGCTCGAAAGATCGTTATTCTACTGAAGCATTAGCCTCTTCCTGAACCTTTTGCAATTCTTCGGCCATTTTTTCTGGTGTCGTCTGTCCACCAACCAGCTTCTGAATTTGCAGGTTGCCGATCTCTGTCGTAACATCAGCTTGAACGAGTGCATCAAACGCCGGGAAAGAAGTCTGCGATGCATTCAGAACAGCTACGATTTCTTTCATCAAATCGTCGGTGATGCTGTCAGTCAGCACTTTTTCATCCAGTTTCATCGCTGGTAACACACCGTCTTCTACGAGCCCACGTACTTGCATATCTTCGTTGTAGAAGTTTTTGATAAAGGCTTTAACAGCCGCCAACTTCTGCGGGTCATCCGCAGCCGCTGCAGAGAAACCGTATCCATTATTGACGTCACGCATCAGGGCTGTCTGATCTCCTACACCGTTCTCTACCGGAGGCATATTGAAGAAACCAACTTTGCCAATGAGCGACTCCCCGCTCTGTCCTTCCTTGAATACAGACGATTTCCACGTTCCGTCATACATCAGAATCGCTTCACCGCTCGTAAATTGAGTTGTATATTCAGCATATTCATAACCAAGCTCGCCTTTTTTGAAGTAACCTTTATCCACCCATTCCTTATGCTTCGCGAATCCTGCGACAACGCCTGGATCAGTCCACTTGGCTTCGCCTGTAGCAAACTTCGCCGTAATATCAGGTCCAGCGTAACGGGACCACAGATGGTTCGTTAACATGAGTGGAACCCAGCCTGCTTTGGAAGCAGAAGCAAGTGGCACCTTGCCATCAGCCTTGATCTCAGCGAGCATATTATCCAGCTCAGCCATTGTTGAAGGCGCTTTCCAACCTTTTTGCGTAAAATACTCTTTATTGTAGAAGAATCCTTCACCCGATCCCCCAATAGGCAGTCCGTACACTTTGCCTTCATAGGTGAATGGTTCAAGCGATGAAAATTGGTCCTGAATGCCCAGCTCTTGCAAGATCGGCGTGAGATCCAACAACATGCCTTCTTTAGCATATACTTTGGAGTCTGGACTACCGAACAATTCGAAGATATCCGGCGGATTGCCTGCTGCCATCTCACCACGAAGTTTCTCCTTACGGTTTACATCGGATTCAACTCCGTCCAGTGTAAAGGTCAGGTTGGGTACTTCGCTCTCCACTTTGGCCACAACGTCCTGCAGAATGGCCAGCCTTTTTTGTTTGTCGGCACCCACCTGAGTGTGACGGAGAAGCATCTCAACCGGTTCCTTGCTTGGCTCCGCAGGCGTATTGCCTGCTCCCTGTTGTGGTTCGTTAGTTGAGCTCGAACAACCTGCCAATGTCCATGATGTGATAAGCAATAATGAAAGCAGTAATGTCATTCCTTTTTTCATTCGTATGACCCCCCTCAAGATATTGAGCATTTGGCTTTACACTCTGATTATAAAAAGTTGTAGCTTACATCGTAAGGATGACAATTCATCAATGGAGGGATAAAATCCTTCACTGGACAAATAATCTTGCATTTACAATTGATAACAGCAAAAAAACAGCCCCTGCGAAACATGTTCGCAAAGACTGCTTGGTTGGAAGATCTGTATATAAATGTTTACTTAATGGAGCAAGTCATGCCCGCTGTTTCCGTACGACCTTGTTCAATCAAACGATACGCCCGCTCTACTTCCTCATCACTTGGAGAAGGAACTCCATCGAGCGGATAGGCTTTCCCCAATGCCTGCCATTTGTAAATACCCATCTGATGATAAGGCAGAATTTCGAACTTCTCGACTCCATTTAGCGTTCCAATAAACCGCCCCAGATTGAGCAAGTCCTCTTCCTCATTGTGAATCCCTGGCACATACACGTGGCGAATCCACATTTTTCGTCCATTGTCCGATAACCATTGTGCGGTGCGCAATGTTCTCTCGTTGGATTTGCCTGTCAGCTTGATATGTTTCTCATCATTGATGTGCTTCAGATCCAACAAAACCAGGTCCGTGTTATCTAACAAATCATGAATTCGATCCGGTTCATTGAAACCGTTGCTGTCCAGCGTAGTATGCAATCCCCAGCGGCGTTTTGCTTCTTTGAAAACTTCGGCTACAAAATGAGCCTGTAATGTTGGCTCTCCGCCGGATACCGTAAGTCCTCCGCCGGAACTACGATAGTAGGACAGGTATGGCTCGATTTCAGCCAGTACCTCCTCCACGCTCATTTCCCTGCCACCATCCAGTGCCCATGTATCCGGATTGTGACAATACTGGCATTTGAGCAGACATCCCTGCATAAAAAGCACGAAGCGGATGCCTGGGCCGTCAACCGTCCCGAAAGTTTCGAGTGAATGAATATGTCCATTAACCATGCTGCCTCTTCCTTTCTTTATCGCATCCGCTGTGCGTTTAATATAGAGGCTCTACTCCTTTGAACCGTTGAGTTAAGCCCAAGTTACATCGAACCGTGGAAGGTCCGGTTAATGACATCGAGTTGTTGCTCACGTGTCAGTTTGATGAAGTTAACCGCGTAACCGGATACCCGTACTGTCAGCTGCGGATAGTTTTCCGGGTGATCCATCGCGTCAATCAACTGCTGGCGATCAAATACGTTCACGTTCAGATGGTGTGCCCCTTGACCAAAATAACCGTCCATCATGGCAACCAGATTGGATTTACGTGTGTCTGACTCTTTTCCGAGTGCTTTAGGCACGATGGAGAATGTGTTAGAGATCCCGTCAAGGCTGTGTTCGTACGGCAATTTGGCTACTGAGCCAAGGGATGCCAGTGCACCTTTTTTGTCCCGACCATGCATTGGATTCGCTCCTGGTGCAAACGGTTCGCCTGCTTTACGGCCATCTGGTGTTGTACCTGTTTTCTTGCCGTACACTACGTTCGATGTGATCGTCAGTACAGACTGTGTTGGGATCGCATTACGATACGCTTTGTGTTTGCGAATCATGCCCATGAAGCTTTCCACCAGTTCAACTGCGATGCTATCGACACTGTCTTCATTGTTACCGTAACAAGGGAAGTCGCCTTCAATTTCAAAATCAATTGCGATGCCTTGTTCGTTGCGGATCGGTTTGACTTTCGCATACTTGATGGCACTCAGAGAGTCTGCTGCAACCGAGAGGCCAGCAATACCACAAGCCATCGTACGTACGATGTCGCGGTCATGCAGGGCCATTTCAATACGCTCATAGCTGTATTTGTCATGCATGTAGTGAATGACGTTGAGTGAGTTCATATACAGTTTGGCAAGCCATTCCATCATCGGTTTGAAACGTTTCATAACTTCATTGTACTCCAGCACTTCGCTTGTGATCGCCGGATATTCAGGTCCAACTTGTGCTCCCGATTTCTCATCACGACCGCCGTTGATTGCATACAGCAATGCTTTTGCCAGGTTGGCACGAGCGCCGAAGAACTGCATTTGTTTCCCGATCTTCATCGCAGATACACAGCAAGCAATACCATAATCGTCTCCATAGATCGGACGCATCAGATCATCATTTTCATACTGGATGGAGCTCGTTTCGATGGATACTTTCGTACAGTATTGTTTGAACGCTTCCGGAAGCTTGGTGGACCAAAGTACAGTAAGATTCGGCTCAGGTGCAGGACCAAGGTTGTTCAAAGTGTGCAGGAAACGGAAGCTGCTTTTCGTAACACGGGTTTCTCCATTTACGGACATGCCACCGATGGATTCAGTTACCCATGTTGGGTCTCCACTGAACAATTCATTATAATCCGGCGTACGCAGGAATTTGACGATCCGCAGTTTCATAACAAAATGGTCAACCAGTTCTTGAGCCTGTTCTTCAGTTAGCAAGCCTTCTTGCAAGTCACGTTCAATGTAAATATCAAGGAACGAAGAAACACGTCCGAGCGACATCGCCGCACCATTTTGCTCTTTAATCGCAGCCAGGTAACCGAAGTAGAGCCATTGGAACGCTTCTTTTGCGGTTGTGGCTGGCAAAGAAATATCGAAACCATGCATTTCACCCAGTTGTTTTAACTCTTGCAATGCACGAATCTGTTCGGACAGTTCTTCGCGGAGGCGAATGACATCTTCATCAATCACATCGACTTCAAGTGCATTCAGCTCACTTTTTTTATTTCGAATCAGGAAGTCCACGCCGTACAGAGCTACCCTGCGATAGTCACCGATGATCCGGCCACGGCCGTAAGCATCAGGCAGACCGGTAATAATCCCTGCTTTACGTGCTGCACGCATTTCAGATGTATAAGCATCAAATACACCCTGGTTATGTGTTTTACGGATGTTCGTAAATATATCTATGACGCCTTGAGGCATTTCAAAACCATAAGCTTCACAAGCATCAATCATCATGCGAATTCCACCGAATGGCTGAATGGAACGTTTGAATGGAGCATCTGTTTGAACACCAACAATCTGTTCTTTGGATTTATCCAGATAACCTGGTTGGTGAGAAACAATCGTTGCTGGCGTGTTTACGTCAACATCAAGTACCCCGCCGTTATCGCGCTCTTTTTTGGTCAAATCGGATACGATATCCCATAACTCTTTCGTATTCTGAGTTGCACCTGCAAGAAATGCTTCGTCGCCATAGTAAGGTGATAAGTTGCGTGCCAGAAAATCATTCACATCTACGGATTTCGTCCATGTTCCTTTGGTAAAGTTTCTCCAGCCTGTTAGTTGTTTGACATCTTTTTCGATCACCGACATAGTAATCCCTCCACAAATTTGGATTTCCGGACACATGACAGGATGCTTCACTCGTCTCATCTGTGCCCAGAGCCGCGATTAATGTGATAAATTTCACATGTAAGCCGGAACATGTTCTCTCTACTTGGGAACCGGAACCGCGGATGAATGTTTTTCTTACATTTTCAGTATACGTCTTTGTTCTTTCACCATCTGTGATTTTTATCACAAAGTTTGTGACCATCCTCACTCCACCTGTGCTGTGTCATGGTGAACCCTGCAAATTCACACTTAGCCACTGCGCGGGCAGAACAACTTCCGATCAATGTTCAAACCCGATTTCCCCGATTGAACAATATAATTTGAACGAAAGGATATGTACACTGACCACTCAGAGGATAGAACAACCTTCCGATCGCTGTTACCCCCAGATTTTTTTGATTCCCTTTTAAAAAGGGAAATTCCGGGGATAAAGGCGAGCGCTATCGCTTCTTCAGGTTTTTTCTCTCCTCTCCGTTATCGTGTACATTTATGATTCAAACTATATAGCATAGAAGGTTGAAATCGTGCTTGAAAGAGAACGCTTCGCTTCTTCAGTTTTTTTCTTCCCTCTCCGTTATGGTATGAATACCTGGTTCAAAAAGTAACATCACGGATTCCGTGTAACCTCTTTTAAAAAAGACAACTGCAAAGATTACGTTTTACCTTTTTTTACTGGAAAGACGGCAATCGGGGCTCCCCTTTCGGGGAACCCTGACTATCTGCCTGAATCCTGCTGTTGCTTTAGTTATTACTCAAACTTGCCGTAGAATGCGTTGCGATATACATCAGCCAGTTCAGTCACTAACGGCAGTTTTGGATTAGCTGTGGTACATTGGTCCTCGAATGCGCGGTCTGCCAGATAATCCACATGTGCTTCAAAGTCTTTGGCGTCGAATCCAATTTCCTGGAACGATTCTTCAATACCCAATGTTTTGTTGAGTTTGCGAATCGCATTGATGAGGCTGGTAACCCCTTCTTCTGTTGTACGTGCAGGCAATCCCAGAATACGGGCAATTTCGGCATAACGCTCATCTGCAACAAAGTGCGAATATTTCGGGAACGATGCAAACTTCGTCGGTTTTTTCGCATTGTAACGAATGACGTGCGGCATCAGGATCGCATTGGTACGTCCATGTGCGGTGTGGTACTGACCGCCCCATTTGTGTGCCAAGCTGTGGTTAATGCCCAGGAATGCGTTGGCAAAAGCCATACCGGCAATCGTCGAAGCGTTATGCATTTTCTCACGAGCCAATTTGTCACCTTGCAGCGCAGATTGCTCGAGGTATTGGAATACCAGTTGAATCGCTTTGATCGCGAGTCCATCCGTGAAATCATTCGCCATGACGGATACATATGCTTCAATGGCGTGAGTCAATACGTCCATACCTGTATCCGCAACAGCGGTTTTAGGCAGAGAGTATACGAATTCCGGGTCTACAATGGCTACATCTGGTGTTAACTCGTAGTCTGCCAGTGGATATTTCGTATTGCCTTGATTTTTATCTGTAATAACTGCGAACGATGTTACTTCCGAACCTGTGCCCGAAGTTGTCGGGATCGCTACGAATTTCGCTTTCACGCCAAGACGTGGATATTTGTAGATCCGTTTGCGGATATCCATGAATTTTTGCTTCAAATCATTGAAATCCGTGTCAGGATATTCATAGAACAGCCACATCGCTTTGGCAGCATCCATCGGTGATCCCCCGCCGAGAGCGATAATGCAGTCTGGCTGGAAGCGGCGCATCATTTCCGTACCGCGGTCTACCGTTGTTGTGGATGGATCAGGTTCGACATCAGAGAACACTTCAATGGCTACTGGCATTTGACGCTGACGCAGATAGTGCTCTACTTTTTCCACATAACCGAGTTTGACCATCATGGCATCCGTAATAATGGCTACGCGTGTGATGTCCGGCATTTTGGCAAGATACTGTGTTGCACCTTTTTCGAAGTAGACTTTGTTCGGCACTTTGAACCACTGCATATTCACGGTACGGCGAGCCACCCTTTTCACGTTGATTAAGTTTACAGCGGTTACGTTGGAAGAAGTCGAGTTACGTCCATACGATCCGCAGCCCAATGTCAGTGACGGCATGTTGGTGTTATAGATGTCACCGATGGCGCCGTGTGTGGATGGCGAATTCACGATAATCCGTCCGGTTTGCAGGCGATCTGCGAATTTGCTAATGACTTCTTCGTTTGTCGAATGAATAACAGAGGAGTGACCCATGCCGCCAAAAGCAACCACTTCTGCTGCACGCTCAATCCCTTCAGCTGCCGTTTTCACTTTGTAACAAGCCAGTACCGGGCTTAGTTTTTCAGCCGACAACGGGAATTTTGTACCTACCCCTTCAATCTCGGCTACGAGAATTTTGGTGTTAGCAGGGACCTCGATACCGCACATTTGCGCAATGCTGACTGCAGATTGACCAACAATCGCCGGGTTCACCGCACATTTCTCAGCATTAATCGCACCTGCGGTCAGTTTCGCTGCCTCATCCTTGTTGACGAAGTAACAGCCGTTCGCGATCATTTTCTTTTTCACCTGATCGAAGATCGGTTCTTCGATGATGACTGCTTGCTCGGAAGCACAAATCATACCGTTATCGAACGATTTGGACAAAATCAGATCCGTTACTGCTTGATTGATATCTGCGCTTTTCTCAATAAAGCAAGGTACGTTCCCTGGCCCTACGCCCAGTGCTGGTTTACCACAGCTGTATGCAGCCCGTACCATACCTGATCCGCCTGTTGCCAGAATGAGCGCCACATCGTTATGATTCATCAGTGCGTTTGTGCGATCCATGGAAGGATCATCAATCCACTGGATACAATCCGCTGGAGCACCATGCTTCACTGCAGCATCAAGCAGGATTTTGGCGGCTTCCCGGCTACAGTTCTGTGCAGATGGGTGGAAACCGAAGATGATTGGGTTACGCGTTTTGATGGAAATCAGTGCTTTGAACATCGTGGTGGATGTCGGATTCGTTACCGGGGTAATCCCCATGATGATGCCGACAGGCTCCGCAATTTTCTGGAAGCTTTCGTACTCGTTATCTTCGATAACCCCTACTGTTTTGTCATATTTTATGCTATGATACACATATTCTGTTGCAAATATATTTTTGGTGATTTTATCCTCATACACACCCCGACCTGTTTCTTCCACGGCCATTTTGGCGAGCATCATATGTTTGTCCAGACCTGCCAGCGCCATCGCTTGCACGATTCGGTCAATCTGTTTCTGATCCATGGACATGAATGCTGCATGTGCTTTATTCGCTTTGTCAATTAACGTTTGAATATACTGACCTGCTGTCGGTTCTTTTACTGGGGCGACTTCGTTCTTTACAGCCATCTCCCTCATCCTCCTAAAGGTTCGTATTGGTTTGTCTCTCTTCTTTACATTCACATCGTATCATGGGGAAAGAGTTAATTATGTGATTTTTTTCACAAAGTATAACAAATTTAATTTAAGTTTTTTAGTGTCTCTCACTTAGCCATTTACACTTCCTATTTAAACTATAGGGCTGTCAGATTCATCCTCTCCTTTTGAAAGTGAATTTAATCACAATGTTTGAAATTTCGCCATTTTTGCCCCCTTTCCACGCCCCTCAAACGGCAAGATAAGGTATATACTGAACTTAAAAATTGAACCACCGCAATTTGTACCGTCCTTCCCGGCCGAGAGATGACCCTGATCAGGACGGCAACGGTTTGCGGCGAACCACGGGGGCCAGTCCAAGCTGCAGAAGGCCGTCCGATGGACACAAAGGGGAGATAGACTTATGAGAGAACAACTGAGTGTACTGGAAAAACGCGGAAATACCAACTGTTTCTCGGAAGCGAATTTCAACCATCTGCTCGTAACGATGAAGGACAGAACCTATCCGGAAGGAACCCATCTGTATTGGGAGGGAGATGTCTCTGACAAACTTTATTATATGAAACGAGGCCGTGCTCAGATCACCAAATCCACGGATGAAGGCAAGGAATTGATTATGTACATGTATCAAGCCGGTGATATGATTGGGCAGGCTGATCCGTTCTTCGGATCGAAACACAGCTTTTCGGCGGAAGTGCTGGAGGATAGTGAGATCGGCGTACTGGAGCATAAAGACCTGGAAATGCTGATCTGCCAACACTGTGACTTTGCGATCGACTTTATGAAATGGATGGGTATCCATCACCGGTTAACCCAAACCAAATTCCGTGATCTGATGTTATATGGCAAACCGGGCGCACTCTGCTCCACGCTGATTCGATTGTCCAATTCCTACGGCGAGCCCCATGGAGAGCATGTCATGATTCATAAAAAAATAACACACACGGATCTGTCCAATATGATTGGAGCGACCCGTGAAAGTGTCAACCGCATGTTAAGCGATTTGCGTAAAAAAGACGCCATTGAATACGATAACGGCATGATTGTCATCAAGGATCTGCACATGCTCCAGGGCATCTGTCACTGTGAATTATGTCCTAACGAGATTTGCCGAATCTGACGCTTTTCCCATCTTGTAAAACTTTTGATACGCAAATGAAAAAAGCCCATCTTCTATAACGAAGATTGGGCTTTTGTTATGCTTAAGATACAGTAGTCAACTCGAGCTTTACTGCATCACGTGGATTCAATTTCATGTCCAAACCGTTTTCCATCAGTTCCTTATCATTCACCATGATCATCCAGCGTTGGTTCATCCGGGGAATTACATTTTCAACGGAAACAACGAATTTGTTGTTCTCCGACATTCTTACAATCCCACTGGACTTCAATACATCACGCACAGTACATTCCTGAACATACACCCCGGCATATTGACGATTGAGATTTGGTATAATATTTCCACCGCTCACCTTGAGTAATGTTGTTTGGTAAACAACATCGTCTCCCCCACTGTCAGCGGCTTTTACATATATGATCACTTCATCTTTGACATGAAGCTCCATGTCCCAATTTTCCGGGTCAATATCCTTGCCATTCAGTTTGACCGCCCAGCTAAGTGAGGAGTCCAGAGAAACTTCCCCCACGGATTGGATCCGCTTGCCATCTGCTGTAAAATCGACAAGTCCACTGTTCAATAGTGCTTTCTTGAGCGTCAGACCTTCACTAAAATCTCTCTTAATGGACTTCGTTGCGTCAGGCAAAAAAGTACTGCCATCCACTGCCACAGTAATAGTATTCTGCGATTCGGTCTCTTTGACGATTGGCTGTTCGGAAGGCTGTGTCTCGCTACAGCCGGATAATATAACCAGAATAAGCAGACATATACCTATGTAACCGGGGATTCTCTTCTTCATGTAGGTAACACCACCCTGCGTAAAATCATTCACCCTGTTGTCCATAACCTCTATTATGGCACAAAATTCATGCAAAAAAAGTGTCAATGCCGTTACTTTTCATCCAGCAGCGTCCATAACTGGTTTGTACAACACAAAGAGCCTGCAAGCAGGCCCTTTGGCTCCTAATTATTATTAAGGTCTATTAAGTAGCATGTTTACTGAACACAAGCCTGCATGTAGGTACGGCCTCCGTCTCCATCCTTCAGATACGGGTTGAGCCCAAAGAACTGTTCCTCCGACACATAGACGCCTGTCAGCAAACGCCCTTCAAGTAATCCACCATCCACCTGTACACAGAACGAAGGTGCATCCACATATTCCTGGTAGAGCGGAATCTGACCCGATGATTGGTGTACCTTGGATACCTTGCCTTGCTCGTGCAGCGGCCGTTCAGAGAAATAGGTAGGTACAATATAACGGGCAATCACATCCAGCTCTTGTACAGTGTAGAAGGTGTCATCACCCAGCCAAGGCGCAAGCATGCGGATCTTCTCATATTGTGACCATACAATCGCCTGAATCAGCATCTCCGCTTTAACAAAACGCCCTTCGCCCACATCCAGATACACACGTTCTTCATGAACGTTGGCTTCGGCCTGAACCCCGATGGAATCGGGTTGTCTCAGTTCACATCCAATACATTTCCAGCCTCTTGCTGTCTGAATCCATTTTTGCAGTACCGCCGGAGCCATTACCTGACCATTGCTATTCGTGGAATGAGTCTTCTCACCTGCAACATCATCCTTAACTGACGGGGAATATGAGGTTCGTTTAAATAGCTCCGCAGCTTTTTTGTAGATTAAATGTACCTGGATGGATGCGCTCTCAAGTTCTGCAATATCTTGCTTGCCGTAGCGTACTTCACGGGATAAGCTTTCTTCTCTCATGACAAGTGGCCTCCTCGCTCCGGCCGCCTGCGGCCATTTTATTTACAATTATACTACAACTCGCGACAACATGTGCAGGACCCTTAAGACAAAAACTCCTGATTTCCACTGGAAATCAAGAGCCTTTATCCCATCAGTTCACTTAGTTTGAGCCGGGGAAGCTGTTACTACTCAACCCACTGCTCTGCCCAGTCTTGAATTTGATTCATAACGGGCTGTAGCGCCTTGCCTTTCTCTGTCAGTTCATATTCAATACGAACTGGCGTCTCCGGATAGACATGACGGATCAGAATTCCTTCGCTTTCCAGATCTTTCATCCGTTCTGACAACATCTTATCACTCATCGATGGAATCAGGTTGGAGATATCCTTGAACCGCTTCGAACCACTCATCAACGTTTGAATAATCAAACCGTTCCAGCGCTTACCCAAGAAAGAAAACGCCGTCTCAAAGCGCGGACACATCCGCAGATCTTGGCCTTCCACATTAATCACCTCTTTAGAGATCACTCAACTTACGTTTAGTTAGTATATTTCATAATAACATATTTAAGTCTCAAAGAAAACGTCTGCCGCTAAAAAGTTAAAATTTTAGGGGCATAACTCAACTTCGATGATACAACTCAGTATACATCACATGGGACAACGGAACCATGGGAAAATATCGTCTAACTCCCATGTAGCTATCTTACCCAAAAAGAACCCAGCTGCCACAGTCATACTTGACTTGGAGAAGGGTTCTTTGGTATATCGTTTATTTTATCCGTTCATACAGCCAATTTGCAGCTTAAACCAGCACGTTACCAAGTGATCTTACAGGCTCGCTGAAGCCAAATTCCGGCTTAACGTTGCGCGTAGGATATGCCCACTTCACTCCATTGCTGATCACTTTTAAAATTTCCGGATTGTAGAAGGTCGGGTATGTTTCATGACCTGGACGGAAATAGAAGATTTTTCCTGAACCGCGGAGGAACGTGCATCCGCTTCGGAATACCTCTCCGCCTTGGAAATTACTTACAAACACCAGTTCATCCGGTACTGGAATATCGAAGAATTCTCCGTACATTTCTTCTTTTTCCAGAATGATCTTGCTATTGATTCCCTCGGCAATCGGATGGGACGGATTCACACACCAGATAATCTCCTGCTCATTAGCTTCACGCCATTTCAGATCACAACTTGTGCCCATCAGCGCTTTGAATGGCTTGGAGAAGTGACCAGAGTGCAGCACAATCAACCCCATACCATCCAGGACTCGCTGTGCAACCTTCTGTGTAATCTCGTCGCTCACACGCTCATGCGCCATATGTCCCCACCATATAAGCACATCTGTCGAATTCAGCACCTCATCACTTAATCCATGCTCAGGCTGATCCAGTGTTGCAGTGCGAATGGCAAAGCCTTCGCCTCCCAGCCCGTTTGCCAACGCAATGTGCAAACCGTCAGGGTAGACTTCTTTTACTTCATCATGAATTTTCTCATGGACAAATTCATTCCAAATGGTGACGTTAATCATATTCAATTTCCCCCTAGTGTAACTCTAAACCCACCACATATCTCCCAGCGGCTCTTCAATCAATACTTGTTGGAGATTTTGCACAGCTTTAGAGAATCCTTCTTCTACCGACATCAGACCATCTTCGTGTTCAATACTTACGACATAATCATATCCAACCAGACGCAGAGCACTAATAATATCAGCCCAAGTCTTGTTATCGTGACCATAACCGACCGAGCGGAATTGCCAAGCACGATCAAGCATGTTTGTATAATCCTGCATATCCGTTACACCATATTTGTTCACGTTAATTGGATCAATAGTTGTATCTTTCGCATGGAAGTGATGAATCGCGCCTTCACGTCCCAGAATGTGGATCGCTTGCACCGGATCAATACCTTGCCACCACATGTGGCTCGGGTCCAAGTTAGCGCCAATCACTTCGCCTGCTGCTTCACGCAATCTCAGCAAGGTAGCTGGTGTATGCACAGAGAATCCACCGTGCAGTTCCAGTCCCACTTTCACATTGTGATCTGCAGCGAATTTGCCCCACTCTGTCCAGTAAGGGATAACTTTGTTGTCCCATTGCCATTTAAGAACTTCCTGGAAGTCATTCGGCCATGGTGCAACAGGCCAGTTCGGATATTTGGCATCCTCATGGTCTCCCGGACAACCGGAGAATGTGTTTACAACAGGCACTTCCAGTTTCTCAGCCAGTTCTACCGTCTTAACGAAATCATCGTGGAATCCTTTCGCAATATCCTTTTGTGGATGAAGCGGGTTACCATGACAGCTCAGTGCGCTGATGGTCAGACCGCGAGATTCTACTGCATTTTTGAAGTTTTTCAATGCTGTCGGGTTGCTCAGAAGCTCATCCGGTTTACAATGAGCATTCCCTGGATGTCCACCAGTTCCGATTTCTACTGCTTTCAAGCCTTTGGATGCAACATAGTCGAGTGCATCCTCCAATTTACGTCCTCCGAATAGTACCAAAAATACGCCGAGTTTCAAGTGCGATTCCTCCCTAGATTAAATATCATATTAATTGCTGGTTTTATGAACCATGAACTGCATAAATATACCGTTCAGATCACATGATTGTATCGTTATTGTGGAAAATCAAGAGCTTTTCTATCCTGAAAATAAACGTAAGAATACTGGTTATTTCATTGGAAATGACATCCGGTCGGTTTAGTCGAAATAAACCGCTTTGCCTGTCTGAGCAGACTCGTAGATCGCTTCAAGAATCTGAGTAACCACGATGGCTTGTTCAGGTTTTACAACTGGATCTTTGTCTTCTATGATCGCTTCAAGCCACATTCTAGCTTCACGATCCGCTTCATTTTCTGCACTACCGGAATAAAAAGCAACCCCGCCTGCATCCAGATCTACCTTAGTTTCAAACAGACGGCTGCGTTTCTCGCCATTGATACGCAGACCATCTTTCATATCCGCGCCACCTTCTGTTCCGCAAAGCAGTGATTTCGCTTCGCCGAACTCAGCTACGTTCAGCGCCCAGCTGGACTCGACGATAATTGTAGCCCCATTCTCCATCGTCACAAAGCCGAATGCAGAATCCTCTACCTTAAATTGTTCCGGGTCCCACGGACCAAAAGCATTGGCCGCATTCTCACGTTGACCCAGCTTGTGGAAAGTTGAGCCCATAACACTCTTCGGCTTGTAATTATCCATCAGCCAAAGAGTCAGGTCCAATGCATGCGTACCGATATCAATTAGCGGTCCTCCACCCTGCTTTTCCTCATCAAGGAACACACCCCAGGTAGGTACAGCACGGCGGCGAAGTGCAATCGCCTTACCGAAATAAATATCGCCCAGCTCGCCTTCTTCACACATTTGTTTCAGATATTGGCTGTCATTGCGGAATCGGTTCTGATACGCAATGGACAACTTTTTGCCTGTACGTTGTGCGGCTTCCAGCATAGCCTGCGCTTGTGCAGACGTTTTCGCCATTGGCTTCTCACACATTACATGTTTGCCCGCCTCAAGGGAAGCGACCGTGATAACGGAGTGGGAGTCGTTTGGTGTACACACATGTACCACATCAATACTCTCATCCTTCAGCATCTCGTGATAATCCGTATATACTTTAGCTCCCTCAGCACCGAATTCGGCTGCTGCCTCCTCCGCACGTTCTTTCACAATGTCACAGAAAGCGACCATACGGCCCTGAGATTGTTTGGACAGGCTGGGCATATGTTTACCTTTGGCGATTCCGCCACAACCTACGATGGCGATATTAAGTACTTTAGACATGAACAAGTCCTCCATTAGCGGCATATTTTCTAATCCAGTTCATACTGCTCTCGATGCTTTGCAGTGGAGGATTCTGACATACATCCTGTTCCACAACAAGCCACTCGGCTCCCGCCTGATCTGACGCTGTAGCTACAGCTCCCAGATCTACCTCACCTTGGCCGAATTCCACTGTCAGGACTTGGCCTTCTGAACGGCGCATGTCTTTCCAGTGGACAAGTGGCAGACGTCCCGCATACTTCGCGATGACTTCCGTTGGCGGGTATCCTGCGGCGTGAGCCCAACACGAATCCAGCTCCACTTGCAGGTGGGAAGCGGTTACGGTATCATACATCGCGTATAACGCCGGCTGACCCTCAACCTGCTCTGTAAATTCAAAATCATGATTGTGATACATTAACACCATGTCCTGCGCTGCACATTTCTCACCAATCTCATTCAGGGAAGCAAATACGTTATCCCATTGCCGTTGTTCTTCCGACAGATAAGGGACAATCAGGTTTTTGTTTCCGATGGCTTTGTGATAAGCGATCACGCCATCAAGATCCTCAATCAGACTATTGTACTGAACATGGGTACCCACGATCTCCAGACCGAATTCATCCAGAATGGCCCTTACTTCTTCCGGGCTATGCCCGTAAAAGTTGTGAAACTCTACGCCTTGATATCCAAGCTCTGCAACCTTGGCGAGTGTACCTTTGAAATCGCGTTCCAGTTCATCGCGTACCGTATAAAGCTGTAATCCAACCTTCAACATTTACCGGTTCACCTCATCCGAGATCAATTAGTGTGACTGTACAGCCTCTGACTGATTTTCATCTGTATTGTTTTCTGCTCCTGCTTGATAAGTGCTTTCCAGCTGGATGTGTTTGCCCTCAAGCGAGGAGCGTTGGAACGCATGCATAGCTTCAAGAACATGATAGGCAAGCTCACCACTGGCCTTGTGTTCGCGTCCGGCTCGAATGGATTCAACCATTTCGGTAACGCCGATTCCACGCTCGTTCTGTCTGCTCTCAAAAGCAGGCGTCACAGTCTCCCATGTGTCCTGACCGAATCTGCGGAGCTTCACTTCCCCGTTAAAAAAGTTAGGATCCGGTATGCTCATCGTACCTTCGGTACCGTAGATTTCAATCCGTGGCAAATCCGAAGCACCCCGGATATCGAAGCTGGTGATCATTGTTGCAATGGCACCTTCCTCAAAATCAATCGTTCCTGCCAAGTGTGTTGGCGTCTGTACCTCAAGAGATGTACCTTCCTTCGGACCGGAACCAATAACGCGGTCCGTGATCTGTACACCTGCCGATGAACTGATTCTGCGAATCGGTCCAAGGAGAGTAATCAGAGCGGTCAAATAGTAAGGCCCCATATCGAACATCGGTCCGCCACCAGCGACATAAAAGAACTCCGGATTCGGATGCCAAGCCTCCGGCCCTCCACCCATGAAGAATGATGTTGCCGCAATCGGTTTACCGATCAGTCCTTCTTCAATAGCCTTGCGGGCAGTCTGAATACCTGATCCAAGGAACGTATCCGGTGCTGAACCAACATACAATCCTTTTTCCTCAGCCAGTTCGATTACCTTGCGACCATCCTCAAGAGAGATTGCCAGTGGTTTCTCGGCATACACATGTTTGCCTGCTTCAAGCACAGCCAGATCAGTCATGGCATGACTGCCAGGAACCGTGAGGTTTAGCACAAGCTCAATTTCATTATCTTGCAGCAACTCATCTACATTGTAAACGTTTGCGATATTGAATTCATCAGCTCGTTCTTGTGCCCGTTCACGGATCAAATCCGCAACAGCAACCACTTCAATGAGAGGATTATCTTTAAAATTTTCAAGATAAATGGCGCTAATGTTACCGCAACCAATAATACCCGCTTTCATTTTCTCCACAGTGATGTTCATCTCCTTATGAATGGTGAGAACCTGTAAATTTGCATATTTGGAATTGAAGGTTTTACGCTTAAGTGTTGCACTTGAATTTAATACTATGGTATTCCGTTTCGGCTTCAATTAAAATGAATAATATGATCGAAACATGAACTATCTGGTCATAATTTTCAAATTGCAAGGAGTATGCCAATGCCGACTGATTATTCCTGCCAGGTTCTTACAGCAGGCTTCTCGTTTCATCGCAAACCTTATATAGGCTTGCATCCTGAGGGAGTAAAGAATTACTTGTTGAGACTCCAGACGGACGGACGTTGCCGAGCACGTGTAGACGGCACCATGTCGCTTGTTGATGCGGGTGATCTGCTTCTGTTTAGTCCAGATGAGCCGTATGAACTGAGAATAGACAAAGAACAAAATCCGATGGGTGAACGACTTGTGGAGAGTGGTGATTACCATATTTTCTTCAATGGGGACTGGGTGGATGAGTGGTGGAAACATCACAAGCGGCCGAACCGGATCAAGGTGCAGCTGACCGAAAGCCTGCTTACCCTGTTTCGACAGCTCGTACTGGAGCAGCGCCGTATTTCCAATCCGTACCCTGAAATCGCCAGTTATTATATGCGAATTCTTTGTCTTGAAGTGGATCGTATGCTCTCGGAGCATCCGACGATTACCAACACCAACTATGTGGCATATGAGATTAAAAGTTACATCGAGGAGAACGCTTCTTCTCTATTCAAGCTTGAAGATATAGCTACCCATATTGGAATCAGTGTTTCAAGGGGAGTTCATCTCTTCAAAGAAGCGTTTGGTAAAAGTATTATGCAATATACACTGGATGTACGACTGAACATGGCCAGGGAACGGATCATTTTTAGTCCAATGACACTCGAACATGTAGCCGAATCTTCCGGCTTTAACAATTATACGTATTTCCACCGGGTATTCCGCTCCCGGTTTGGCATGTCGCCCAAAGAATTCCGCGTCATTCACCGGGAACAGATGTAATCGCTTCATTAATACGTATACGTATTATCCGTAACCGAAACTATTTGCGCGCGGCAATCGCCTCGGATACAACCATAGCCAGATCTTCATTGCCAAACATGGATAGCACGCCCAATACGGTGTCGTCCGGAATGTCACCGGCTTCCTCCTTGGATACAACTAGCTTCAGCACCTGCTGCAAACGCTCGTTGCTCCGTTGTTCCGGGTAGGCTTGCCGGTACATCTCTTCCGGATCCAGTCCCTGATTGACACACCACTGGGCAAATACCAGAATCATCATTTCCTCTTCCTGTTTATACGTCTCAATTACAGCTTCCTCAATCTGTTTGTTGCGTTCTTTTTCATATTCATCCATGGTGTTATTCTTCCTCCATTATCGTTTAATGAATCATTAGTGCGGAAGGCTTCATTTATACTCCCGCACAACCTTCTGCAAGATTAACCGCGGATAAGCTGTTCAGCCAGGTCATGACTGTCCATGACGTGACTCGCACTGATGGCACAGTCATCCGGGGTTTCAAGATTTTCCAAAAATTGGTCAATGGCTCCCGTAAATCCTCTTCGGGTCAAAATACTTTCCCAGCTGCCAAAGGTTTCCTTGCGTTCCTGTGCACCGCGTTCCTCATACTTCGCTATTTCCATGTTCAGCACTTCTACCGATCTTCCCCCGCCATACAGCTCAAGCTTCTCCAGATCCGCTCCTGCTTGGCGTATCATATCGAATCTGCCATATGCCGTTCTACCCAACTTGGCTGATCCTGCGGCGTGCAGCAGGCGGTCCAAGTCATTTTTACGTATCCACTGATGGAGCAGCTGCACATTGTGATCTGAATACCATAACATCAGGTCAAGGATATGAATCAGATCATCATAGATGGTTTCCGCAGCGGGACGATCCTGAATGCCTGTCCGATGTTTAGTAACTGTCAGCGATTCAAAGCCTTGTCCAGCCTGCATCCATTCCTTCGCGTTTTGATACAAAGGTGCAAATCTCCGGTTAAAACCTACCGCCAAAAGAAGACCCTGTGCTTCCGCAAATGCGGTCATTTCTTCCGACTCCCGTAACGTATAGGACAGCGGTTTGTCCACATATACTGCTAGCCCCCGTTCCAAACATTGCATAACGATGTCAAAATGAGCTTCTGTCGCTGTATGTACAAACACCGCATCCAGATCCCAGGACAACAATTCTTTCATATCCGTTGTTCCATTGTTCAATCTATAGGTATGCTGTATTTCCTTCACCGGCTCGGGAGAACGGTTCATAATCCCCGCAATTTCCACGTCCGAGTGGGCAGTCAACAGCGGCAAATATACTTTACGTGCAATGTCCCCGAGTCCGATGATCGCAGCACGGGTTCGCTTGGTTGTTTCCATTATGATCATTCCACCTTCAGATGAGTTCTATATTTCTACGTCCTATAGTGTAACCCTTCAGACAGCAACATGCCAGTGATTGCAGCTAGAACCGCCATGAATTGTCCATCCTTTGGTTGAACGTGGTAAACTTTAGAGAGAAAGCAATACGGATTGGGATACAGTAAGACCTTCCTGGTCTGAAAGGAGCGTTTGGGATTTTGCGAAAATGGTTATGGCTCCTCTTATATGTTTTACTTGCCGGAGTCACGTTTATTTACAGATATGAACTACTTGCCTGGACCGATCTGCATCAGTCCATTCCACTTTTACTAGCCATGGCGACATTGTTTGCTCTTGTACCCGTAATTCCGTACAAGATCGTCATTATTGCCTTTGGCTATAGTTACGGTACTGCAACAGCAGCCTGGATATGCTGGCTTGGGACTACGCTCGCTGCACTGCTTGTATATACCGGAGCGAGGACGATATTCCGAAATCAGGCCAGATCCTATCTCGAACGCATTCGGGGTTTGAATCGATTTACAACATGGATGGAGGCTCATCCCTTCATGGGTATCGTGTCTATGCGACTGCTGCCCATCGTGCCCCAAATGGCGGTTAATATCTACGCGGGCATTACCTATACCCCATTCTGGGTCTTCATGGTTGCGACGGCAATTGGCAAACTGCCTGCGATTTTTGTTTTTGCCTATGCAGGTGCACAAGCAGAAACATCAATCTGGGTGAGCCTGCTAATCCTTGCCGGTTATCTGGTGTTCATGACGATAATATTGCTCTTGTTTCGCTTACGCTCTCGTAAAAAAGCCTAAGTGGGAACAGTCAGAAACATTTCAGATTCATCCTCTTTACGATCCTGCTTGGTTGGCTTGCCAATTCGGGATATAATAGAAGAGTAAGCCAAAATATCATTCTTCATCAGAAATGGAGTGACTATAGCATGGAACAACATACTAGTGAAAAAGCAACTTTTGCAGGCGGGTGCTTCTGGTGTATGGTATCCCCCTTCGAGGAACTACCCGGCATTCATAAGATTGTATCGGGTTATACAGGAGGACATACGGAGAACCCCACATATGAGGAGGTCTGCTCGGAAACGACTGGTCACGTAGAGGCCGTTCAAATTACATTCGACCCGGCCATCTTCCCATATGAGAAGCTCGTTGAATTGTTCTGGCAACAGATCGACCCAACGGATACGGGTGGACAATTCCATGACCGTGGATCATCTTATCAGACGGCCATCTTCTATCACAGTGAAGAACAACGCCAGATCGCAGAAGCTTCCAAAGCAGCTTTGGCACAAAGCGGACGTTTTGACAAACCAATTTTCACACCGATTTTGCCAGCGAAAACGTTCTATGAAGCAGAGGAGCATCACCAAGGGTACCATCACAAAAATCCTGCGCACTACAAACGGTACCGTAAAGGTTCTGGACGTGAAGACTTTATCGAAAGCAACTGGTCCGGCAAAGTGGATAAAGACGGCCTGAAAGAGCGTCTGACGCCGCTGCAGTTTGAAGTTACCCAGAACAACGCAACCGAACCAGCATTTCATAACGAGTTCTGGGACCACCATGGTGACGGAATTTACGTGGACATCGTATCCGGTGAGCCACTGTTCAGTTCCACCGACAAATACGATTCCGGCTGCGGCTGGCCAAGTTTCACCCGTCCACTGCGGGACTACAATGTGAAGGAAAAAACGGATCTCAGCCATTTCATGATTCGTACCGAAGTGAGAAGTCGTGAAGGGGATTCCCATCTGGGTCACCTGTTCAAT
Organism: Paenibacillus sp. MDV22-iso6; assembly: GCF_058408365.1. Classification (NCBI taxonomy): domain Bacteria; kingdom Bacillati; phylum Bacillota; class Bacilli; order Caryophanales; family Paenibacillaceae; genus Paenibacillus; species Paenibacillus sp. MDV22-iso6. The sequence goes on from NZ_JBZVDZ010000007.1 coordinate 313,450, forward strand.
GATGGCCCTGCCGAAGCTGGTGGGATGCGTTATTGCATCAATTCCGCAGCCCTTCGTTTTGTATCTAAAGAAGATCTGGAAAAAGAAGGATATGCCGAATACGCTGTACTGTTTAATTAAGTAATGGTTCATTGGAGTACGGAATTTAATGAAGCGCTAGCGAATCGACCACACCTTAAGAGGACAATTAACGTGGAACACTAATTTTAACGAACTTCAGTCACGTTATTCGGTTGAAATCTACGGAAAAGCCTGTGGCAGCACATGTAAAGCGAAGAAATAATGCCTCTACGATTCGTTAATCCACAGACTTGAGGGAATTGGAGTATTAACTTGTGCTCAGTTCGTTAGACATTAAAAGGGGCTTCCCGTCATCTTTATGACATATGGGAAGCCCCCTTTTTTAGTTTGCTTTTTTTGTATATAGATTGAAATTGGCTTACATCATACTCACAATCCAGCCGATCCAGTAAGCAAATGGAATCAATAACAACTGCGCCAACAATGTACCAAATAAACGGGATACAAGCATACAGCCATAGATCTGATTCATTCGATCCAGCCGAATTTCACCACGCAGAGATTTGTCGCTGAGTAACGAAATACGAGGATCAATCAGGATGGTTAACAAAATGGTCGCTACTCCATTAATGAGTCCGGTGGATTGCGAAGCAGCTACAGCCTGACCCGGATAAAGATACGCAGCGTACAGACTGGACAGGACCCCAGTCGTATAGATTGCTGTCACCGCTATGTTCAACGTCATTAGACGTCTGGGCATTCCGTTTTGTACCAATAGTTTTGCCATTTTCCATGATGGCGGGGTAATATAATACATCGCGTTTTTGAGCTTGCTGCGTTTCATCAGTCCTCGAACCATGGAAGGAATCGATCCTGCCGCCTCAAAATGAACGACCATTCGGGAAGCGAGCTTGACCATCGTTGGAAAACTTAGAATAGCCAAGGCCGTTCCTATCGTAGCCGCACCCATCAGCCAGTGCAGTTGCGCTGCAAAGTGTGGGTTCCCTCCATGCGCCGCAGTATCCACCAGATTGCCTACCATCGGCCCTTGGGCCATATTGGAGGTACGCGACACCAGCAACAAAATTCCGGACAGGGACAAGGCCAGCGCTATTCGGCGAGTGCGTAATCCCCCAAGGCGCAGTGCATAGGACAGGCTGTCAGCCGCATGAATAAGCATGGTAAATAACATAGGAATGGCTAGGCTCAAATTAAACATATGTAAATCTCCTTATCTTTTTCCTAATGTGCTTCTATTGTAATTTCAAGTATGGAAGCATTATACTCCTCATCCACATAAAAGTATAGAAAAGCACTAAGAAGTTGAACAGTAGAATGCACAAAAATACAGCACACGCTTCGAAGTTCTCCACAATAATCGTTTATTCATCCGGGTGCAGGGTAATATACAAATAACTTATATTGTACAGGAGGGAATCAATATGCCGTGGAACAAACAGGATTATCCCGTTTCCATGAAAAATCTGGAGCCTCGTGTCAGACATAAGGCCATTGAGATTGCCAATGCATTGCTGGATGACGGTTATGAGGAAGGACGCTCCATTGCAATCGCGACTGCCAAAGCGGAAGAATGGGATGAGAATCATCCCACATCGAAGCATTCGAAGCAGGCTACAAAACATACTTCATCAGACAGCAAATCGGAGCATGGAAAATCTTCATCTCCACGCCGTCATTCCGAACCTGTCTCTTCTTCCAAAAGCCATGATAATATTCATGTCGTTCCTACCGACTCTGGCTGGGCCATCAAGGAAGAAGGTCAATCCAAATCTCTGGCTACGTTCCGAACCAAAGCCGAAGCTGTGGATGCTGCCAAAGAAAAGAGTGAAAAACAAAACATTCGGGCTATTATCCATAATGAAGATGGGCAAATTGCCTCTTCCATCAAGCCTTGAGTGAATCTGTTCTAAAATAGAAATATCGTGAATGTATTACTTTTAATTTTTTTTACTGAAGGCAAGCAAAAAAGCCCTTTCGCCGCTAATGGAATGATTCCCATCAAGCATGCAAAAGGGCTTTGTGTTTGGTATGAGGCAAGCCCACCTTACTTGAACAACATTCATTTCGAATAGGGTGGCCGTTACGTTTAATGCGAAACCCCTCTAGCCACAGGAGCTCGTTGTGAAGCACCGCTGACTACTTTGGCAGCAGTCGACACGGGCAGCTTCACAGCTGAGGTTGTAACCGTCCGGCGAGCCGGGAAACTGACCATATACGTAATCACTTTACTGGCAATCCATACGGCCAGAATGGTATATAAAGTTTCTTTTACCGGTAGAAAGAAAAGCGACAATCCGAGTACAAACGCATCGCTGACAAAGAAAACCGTTCCCAGCTTCCAGCCCTTCCAACGGCTAATGAGCACCGCCAGAATGTCGTCTCCACCTGTTGCTCCTCCGAATCGAAGCACCATACCAGCACCCACGCCGGTGATAACACCGGACAAGACTGCCGGAATCCACAAATTACCGTGAAACGGAATAACCAGGGTGGAGTACCGCTCAAACCCGTCATAGAACAATGAGAATGCGGCCACACCCAGCAGCGCCTGAATCATGAACTTCCAGCCCTTGAGGAACCAGGCCAAAATCATGACTGGAATATCCAGCAGCAGCATGCCAATAGCAGGTGATAAGCCTGTCGCGTACTTTCCAAGCAGGGCCAGACCGACAAATCCGCCCTCCGATAAATGATTCTGAAAATTAATGTGATAGTAGGCAAATGCCAAAATAAATGTTCCGAGCAGCATAATGGCGAACTTTACCGCCTCTGTCTTAACTTGTTGTAAGGTTAACGATGTTCTCTTCATTCAGGTTCCCTCGCAGTTTGTAAAGGTTGGTTTGCACCGACCGTACCCTGCAAAAGGCAAGCCTGGAAGAAATCATCGTATTTGTCCTTCGAATATTATTCATTCCAATCCCCTCTTTCGCAGAGTCAGCCGTTTTTTTCTTTACGGTGGTGTACTCTACAAGGGGCGCTAAGTATAAGAGAGATCGTAACGTTTCCAGATCGTCCTTGGGGAAATTATCCTTCGGGAACTCATGGTATCCTGATCCTTTCTGTCTGTTGGTGGTTAGCTGTGCCAATTAAACTGATGAATATTACACCATGCATAAGACCATATAAACTTTACACTTAACCCACTTCGATTGCAGTACCCTCTTTCGATCGCTGTTATCCCCGGATTTTTTGATTCCCTTTTCCTAAGGGAAAAATCCTGTGATAAAGGCGAACACTTCGTTTCTTCAGACGGGTTCTGCACTCTACGTTCTCGTGTAAAAATTTAGTTCGCCTTCTATAGACACATGTAACGTTCAATTCAGTTTAAAAATCTAAGCTAACTTGCTTGTTCTTCTATTATATAACACCGATGTGATTGGGTCGAAACAGCAGACCCTTCAAATATGAGCAAAAAGCACACTCTTGCCTGCTTGAGCCGCCAAACAGCCACACCAGGACAAGCTTCTCTACCTAATGGTGCTACCTGCTCCTTCATTCTATGACTGAAGCTTCCAAATATAACTGTCCAGTCACCCAACTGTGACAATTTGGGTCCATTTTTTATTTTTCCGCGGATTTTAAAGGAATCATTTCCCTCTTGCACATACACTATAGCAAATGTAATCGGCTTATCTTGGGTCCAGTTAAACGTTTCCAGACTTACTCTGCTGTTTATGGTATAATATAACAATTGAATCCCCACTACCGTTTAAGCGAGGCGGATTATGAAAACGTTAAAGCCAAGAGTCTTTATTGGCTGCTCGCTGGAAGCGAAGCCGATTGCAGCCGCAGTACACGAAAACTTGCGTTTCTCGGCCGAAGTTACCCCTTGGTACTCCGGAGTTTTTAATCCAAGCAGCTATACCATGGACGATTTGGAAGCAGAAGTGCGTACAACAGACTTTGCCATTTTTATTTTTCATCCGGATGATATATCGAAAATTCGTGGGAAGTACTATGCATCTGTCCGTGATAATACAATGCTGGAAATGGGTTTGTTTATGGGTCGTCTGGGGCGAAAGCGTATTTTTTTCATTGTTCCAGAGGATATTACTGACATCAAAGACGCTTCCAAGATCGAAGGTTTACGCATGCCTACAGACCTGCTGGGATTAAATCCACTGGTTTATGAAATTCGTTCAGACGGGAAATGGGCGCCAGCCGTCTCGGTGGCCTGTTCCAAAATCGCCGACAGCATCGAAGAACAGGGGCGATGGAGCGATCCCGAAGTGGAAAAAATTATCGAGAAGCACAAAAGGTCTGAGGGTGAAGCCCGATTACAGTTGCTCAAGCTGCTGCGATTCTTCAGGGAGTTACTGCGTACCCGCAAAGCAGATTCGGTTATGTTGGAGCGAATGAGCGATGCACTTCGAAGTGCATTTGTATCCCTTCCTCCATTTGCCGTGCGTGGGACTGCCATATACCGTACAGATGACAGTGGTCATATTGAACAATTATGTGGTAACGTTGGGGAACCGGGGAGAAAATATAACTTGTCCGCCAACGACGACAAACAACCTGATGATCCGAAGCGAATTCTGGTTATTGATTCTTACCGGGAGAACAAGATCAAGATCAATCTCTACGACGACTACCTTGAGAAAGAGTATCTGCTATGCTATCCTGTAGCCAAGAGGTATGTAATCACAGTCCATATTATTGGACATATTGAAGCGGATGAGGCGATTTTTCAGCAGATGGATTTGGAGAACCGTCATCTGTTCAACGCCATCAACGATTTGTTAGGAGGCGAACCGGAATGAAACCGGAAACGAAAAAAATAAGCAAGCGCTGGGGCAGCGACAAAAAGGTACGCCTCAGTTCTGCGCCCGAATCATCACGACCGGTTCCGGAACCCAAGGAAGAAGATCGTTTCCACAAACCGGCCGTACCGCTAACTACGATTGGCCCTTCCCTGAAGGGTAAGGAAAGACCTTACAAAGTGATTCTGGAAAAAGAGGCTCTTTACGAGAAGCCTCAGTATCTGGCTTAACCGCTTTATGCTCATATACAACTCTGCCGTCTGGTTCGGCAGATCATCTGGCCCCGCCGCCCAAGGCAGGGGCTTTTTTGTTGCAAAACTTTGGCAACCCTTCATAACCTTCGCTAGTACCAACGGACTAAAAGCTCTTCATCCATTCCGCTGATACAATTAAGTCGTTTTCTTTATGCCCTTAGGTTTCCTGCAAAACCCAAAAATTATACCTTATTTTGGAGAAGGCTTGTCCCTATTTCAACACCTTAAATCTCAGCATAAACCGAATATGGGCTACTTCCAATATTTCTCGGTTGTATTGTGTATCAGCATTGCATATATTGATTATAATATAAGAACATACGTTCTGTAAATAAGAACATGTCCGAATTCAAGGTTAAGGAAGTGAAAGTATGTCATCATCCCCTTCCGCCCCATCCCCTGCGGATGAAGACCACCGATTGATTAAAAGCATGGTTGTACGCACTCTGCTGCTGGATGTGCTTGAACGGGATATTCGCACACTGGATACGTTGCAGCTCAAAATGCCAGAGGTGTACATTCTGTCTCTAACCCGCATTCAAAATGATGTACTTAAGGAAATGCTGACGCTTCGCAAACAGATGAGAACTCGTGGCGTCAAGGTTCTGGAGGAGAAACGGCAAGTTGATGGAATCGAAACCCAGTATCTGTGCAGAGGATATTTACAGCGGTTCTATATGCTGTGGACGTTCGCACGGAATGAAGTCAAAAAAGAGCTTAGTCGGCATCTGGATATGGACTTGACCCAGCCGTTATAGCTGATTCATCTGCTTAATGTACCCGTCATCGTTTGAATTCACAACTCTTAGTCCACTTAGTTCGCTTACTCCTCAGAATCCTCACCCTTCTGCCTAATCGAAACAGGTTGACCCCAGGAGGCTGCGTTCATTAAGATGGAATAGACATGTCTGTACATTCCGTTCAGACTTGCAATGAAAATGGATTCCTATAAGCAACAAGCCTGCCTGCCATTAACGGCGGACAGACTTGTTCATTGGAATTGCTTTCAACGTCTTATCAATCAAGGAGTTGTACTTCATGGACTTGAATTCGCATTTAATTAAAAATCAAAAACCCGCACATACAGGCATTGCCGCAGATGTTACCGAACTGATCGGCCAGACACCTGCCGTCAGACTGAACCGACTTACAGGCAGCGATTCCGCTGACGTATACGTTAAGCTGGAATATTTCAACCCCAGCGGCAGCGTCAAAGACCGTGCCGCCTATAACCTGATCGTTCAGGCTGAACGGGCAGGAGTGCTGCTTCCCGGCGCAACCATTATCGAACCGACCAGCGGCAATACCGGCATCGGTCTTGCGATGAATGCTGCTGCCAAGGGATATAAGGCCATTCTGATCATGCCGGACAACATGTCCAAGGAACGCATCAACATCCTGAAAGCCTATGGTGCAGATGTCGTACTTACCCCTGCTGCGGAACGGATGCCTGGCGCGATTCGCAAGGCCAAAGAACTTCAGGCCGACATTCCGGGAAGTTTCATTCCCCAGCAATTCGAGAATCAAGCGAACCCGGACATCCACCGGATCACCACGGCTCCCGAAATTATGCAGCAGATGGAAGGCAAGCTGGACGCCTTTATCGCCACGGCGGGAACAGGCGGTACGATCACCGGAACGGGAGAAGAACTGCGTAAGCAGCTGCCGGACATTCGTATCTATGCGGTAGAGCCGAAAGGTTCTCCTGTGCTGTCCGGCGGCGAGCCCGGACCCCACAAGCTCGTCGGTACAAGTCCGGGGTTCATTCCGGACATTCTGAATACCGACGTGTGGGATGCCATTATCCAGGTGTCCGATGAGGATGCACTGGATACGATGCGGCAGCTTGCTGCCCGGGAAGGGCTGCTACTCGGCCCTTCCTCTGGCGCTTCGGTGTGGGCCTCCCTGCGCATCGCGCGGGAACTGGGGCCGGGTCACCGAGTGCTCTGCATTGCGCCCGATACCGGGGAACGGTATTTGAGCATGGGTATTTTTTAACAAAGAAAAACTCTTACACAAGTTAAAGACTCCCCTCCAAAATGAGCGCTTGATCACAGCTGGACGTTGAATCCGTAGCGTACAAGTACTTATTCTGGAAAGGAGCCAGTTAAGTTAAATATTCTAAATATAGAACTAGTGTGTCAGGGTTGTCCATTCTACACCTTCGGGAAGCAGAGCCGCAATGCGGTCTTTGGCTTCCTTTTTGCTGTATAACGATTCATCGAGAATCGCGGCGGTACCTGAATCACTGCTGGTCCGAATCAAACGTCCCAGACCTTGCTTCACGCGCAGCAACATGTATGGAAGATCGATCTCTTCATAAGGTGCAGCAGACGCTGTGCGTTTTGCATTAAATACAGGGTCCTGTGGTGGATACGGGAGCGACCAGATCATGACATTGGATAATGACGGTCCTGGAACGTCCAGACCTTCCCACAGATTGACGGAGCACAGTACACTCTCCTCATCCTCCTGGAAAGCGGCAATCAGGTCACTAATCTCCCGATCTCCCTCATACATAAAGCGTAACCCTTGAGCCTCAGGGACATGAACAATGTCCTGCTTGAATGCACGCAGCTCTTCCATCGTACGGAACAGAATAAGGGCACGACCCCCACTCTCCTGAAGCAACGTTACGGCGTCACGCAACCGATTTTCATTTTCCGGGTGACCAGGTACGGTTTCATCTGTAATCTTCATCTGCATTTTGTCCGCATAGTCATATGGAGAAGCCACGGAGAACGATACAAAATCATCAATCCCCAGACTGTCTGCCACATAACGGAATGAATTATCCACAGATAACGTTGCGGATGAGAAGACAATCGGAATGCCTGTGTTGAACACACGCTCGTTCAGAATTTCCTTCACGGTACGCGGCATGATCGATAAGGTTGTCTCGTCATCGCTCTGTTCAGCCCAGCAGATGTACCCATCTTCCTTACGGAACAACGCAAGGGCAGACTGAATCATGTCCAGATGTTCTTCCACTACACGCATCTGATAGCCGTCCAGCGAGAACAATCCGCTCTCAAATACCAATTCTTCGCCGATCGCATCCAATACGCTGGTCAGTCGTTCAATCTCCCGCAGCAACGGCGGTTCTACCCGCACTTCTTTCCGTTCCGATCCGGGAATGGCTACCGTATACGTATCCAGCAACGCGAACAGTCGCTCACTGCTCTCTATCGCTTCATCCACACGCTCGGCGAGGGATTCACGAATCTCACCTTCAAGCAGGCGAGTGACGAGTTCCTCGAAGATGCGGTGTTTCAATTTGTAGCTCAGTGCGTTCAGGGCCGCTTCTTCCAGCAAATGTCCTTCATCAAATACAACCGAGCTGTGATCAGGCAGCAATGGCAATTGTCCCTCGCGTTTGCGCGCTTCATAGGTCCACACATGCTCCATATAGTAATCATGGGAACAGATGATGATGTCCTTGGAACGGCGGTAGTGGTCACGTGATAACGTCAGACCACAGCGTTGACGTTTGGGACAAACGAAGCAATCCTGGAACGGGTCCCAGTTAATTTTATTCCACTGGCGATCATTCAGATGTGGATACTGTTTACGGTCACCATACGGATGGAAGGCCTGAAGCGTACCCGGCGTATTCACAAAATCCGGAAGGCTCTCATGCACCTCTTCGATCACCTGCGCATCCTCGTCCGCAAATCTCATCGCACTTAATTTATTCAGACAGACGTATTGGTCAGGTGATTTTCCCAGACGTGCATCCACTTCCAAGTCCAGATGTGCAGCCAGCTTCGCAATATCTCCGCCGGGCTTCACAAGCTGTTCAATCAAGGACTCATCAGCACAGGCAATCACCGCCGGTTTACCCGTATAACGTGCATAACAGACCGCGTAGAGCAGATAGACTAGTGTCTTGCCTGTCCCCACACCAGCCTCAGCCATAATGGTCTTTTTATCTCCATAGGCCCGTTCGAGCTGGTACGCCATAAAAATCTGTTCATCCCGTACCTCGAAGCCAGACTCAGGCAAAATATCGTAAAAAACATCGGCAACCCATTCCCCGAGACGGGATACAAAAGGTTCAGCCGGATCATATGCAAAAGGATAACGTTGTGTAGACAATCCTAAGTCAGCCTCCATTCTTCTATAAGTGGTGCATTTTTATCTAAAAACCGTCCATAGGGCAAAAGTTAATTATCCCACGCCATGAGGTGGGTGACAAGCTTTTTTTAATGGAAACGATGTATAGAACCGCTTTGCAGGGAAAATATATATTTGAATCCATCATAAGGAAAGGCGGTGCTCCATGAATCATCAGTCTTCACAACCTGAGCATTCCTCAGACAAGGCACCCGAGACATTAACGGATCGGCAAGGCCATCCCATCACGGACAATCAGAATGTTCGAACCGTCGGCAGTCGGGGACCGACTACGCTGGAGAATTATCATTTTCTCGAAAAGATCACTCATTTTGACCGTGAACGTACACCGGAAAGGGTTGTCCATGCCCGCGGCGCTGGCGCTCATGGCGTATTCCAGGCTTATGGAACGGCCGGGGACGAACCGGTATCGAAATACACACGTGCACGTCTGTTTCAGGAAAAAGGCAAAGAAACGCCCGTATTCGTTCGCTTCTCTACGGTTATTCATGGTGGGCATTCACCGGAGACGCTTCGGGACCCGCGCGGATTTGCTGTGAAATTCTATACCGAGGACGGCAACTGGGATCTGGTGGGCAACAATCTGAAAATCTTTTTCATTCGTGACCCACTCAAGTTCCCGGACATGGTACATGCCTTCAAGCCGGACCCGTTGACCAATGCACAGGATATGGAACGGTTTTTCGATTTCGTTTCCCTTAGTCCCGAAGCCACCCATATGATTACGTTTCTCTTCTCCCCTTGGGGAATTCCGGCCAACTATCGACAGATGCAGGGGTCGGGCGTCAATACATACAAATGGGTGAATCAGGAAGGCACAGGTGTGCTCATTAAATATCACTGGGAACCGCTCAATCAAGGGATACGCAACCTTCTCCAGAAGGACGCCAGCGATATTCAGGGGCAGAACTTTAACCATGCCACGCTCGACCTCTATCACGCCATTGAACAAGGAGATTATCCGGAATGGGAATTGTGCGTTCAGGTTATGGAGGACGGCGAGCATCCCGAACTGGATTTTGATCCGCTGGACCCGACCAAACTGTGGCCGCCAGAGCAGTTTCCATTTTTGCCTGTTGGGAAAATGACGCTAAACCGCAATCCCGAAGACTACTTCAATGAAGTGGAACAAGCAGCGTTTGGCACAGGTGTGCTGGTGGACGGACTGGATTTCTCGGATGACAAACTGCTGCAAGGGCGCACCTTCTCCTACTCGGATACCCAGCGTCACCGGGTGGGTGCGAACTATCTGCAATTGCCTGTGAATGCACCAAAGAACCGGGTTGCAACGAATCAAAGCGGCGGTCAGATGCAGTATCAAGTCGATCGTGCACCGGGGCAGAATCCACATGTCAACTATGAACCTTCCTCGTTGGGTGGCTTAAAGGAAGCAACTCCACGCGGCAAGGAACATGAACCTCTTATTGAGGGTCGTCTTGTTCGTGAAAAAATTGAGCGTACCAATGACTTCGGACAAGCCGGGGATACCTACCGTTCGTTTGAAGATTGGGAGCGAGACGAGCTGATCAGCAATCTGGTCGATGCTTTAGCCACATGCAAACCGGATATCCGCGAGCGCATGATCTCCCATTTCACACAAGCGGATGCTGATTATGGACGCCGGGTAGCGGAAGGATTATCCGCCGTCTCAACGGATGACAGTTCCACGGTTCAGCCCAAGCATGAGCCCACAGTGGAACAGGCCGCCAAGCGCAGTCATGAAGCAGATCCATATTAAGCACTGGCTGGTTTAGTTAAGGCGTATTTTAAGGTAAAGGACATGTTATATAGAAACGTATAGGTTCGTTAATTAACCCTCGGTAGCAAAGACTGCTTGCGCAGCTGCTATCGGGGGTATTTGGCGTTTCAACCTGAGCAGCCTGTGAGCTGATCACGTGAGGGCCTTCTATTTTAAATATTTATAAAGTTGATTTCGGCGGATCGGAGGTATGGATCATGATATTTGCTAGGAAAAGGGGCTTTTTCTACGTTAATTTCAGATGATCCCCTGTTAAATGAGGGACATGAACTGAGCGCAGGATTATGCGCTACTAACATAAATTTCCATTTTCGACCAGTTATACGAGGCTTGTCAGCAGGTTGAGTCCATCTGATCAAATGATTATTGATGATAACGTTTACAACATTTACCATGAACCTGTGTCCTCTAGGACTTCATTTCCCAATTACTAAGGAGGTTTGCTTAATGAAATTATTCCCTATTACTTCAGTTCATGCATCTTCCCAACGTTCGCTGAAATCAAAATTGACTCACATCTGCCTAAGTGCCGCGTTCCCTCTATTATTGCTCGGCGGTGGATCGGCTGGTGCGGCGGAATTGATCGATAGCGGACTGCAAAATCCCTCTGATTCTGTGGCTGTCTCCAGTATCGCACTCGCTGCAGGTGATCTATATGTCGCTCCTGGCGGCTCGGCTAGCAATCCCGGAACCCTCGCAAGTCCTACGTCACTGGCTAACGCGCTGACACAAATCGCACCGGGCAAAACGATATATCTGCGCGGTGGCACATACAGCTTCTCGGAAACGGTTACGATTGAAAGAGGCAATAGTGGTACATCGGGACAACGCAAAAATCTGGTGGCGTACGGATCGGAAAAGCCTGTCTTTGATTTCTCCGCCCAAGCCTTCGCTTCCACCAATCGCGGGCTGCAAATGTTCGGAGACTACTGGCTCGTCAAAGGGCTTGAAGTGAAAGGTGCGGGCGACAACGGTATCTTTATCGGGGGCAGTTACAACCGTCTGGAACAGATTGAAGCTCATCATAACCGGGATACTGGCATCCAGCTCGGACGTTATGCCTCTACTGCGGCAAACAGCGAATGGCCTGCCTATAACGAGATTATTCGCTCCTATTCCCATGATAACTATGATCCGGATGACGGAGAAGATGCAGACGGTTTTGCCGCCAAATTGACGGTAGGCCCAGGTAACCTGTTCGACGGTTGTATCGCTGCCTATAATGTAGACGATGGCTGGGATCTGTACAGCAAAACAGATACAGGCGCCATTGGCGTTGTTACGATCCGCAACAGCATCTCCCATCACAATGGGCAGACTTCGGATGGTACATCCACCTCCAATAGTGACGGTAACGGCTTCAAGCTGGGCGGCGAGAAAATCGCGGTGAATCATATTGTCGAGAACAGCATTGCTTTTCAAAATAAAAAGCACGGCTTCACCTATAACAGCAATCCTGGTTCCATTCAGATGAAAAACAATACTTCCTGGCAAAATGGTCAAAGTAACTTTGCCTTTGATGTAGGCTCACATATCTTCACCAACAACCTGTCCTTCGAAGGCGGCGCCAGCGACAAAACCAGCGGAACCGACGTCAGCAGCACCAACGTCTGGTGGAAAAACAAGAAGAGCGTGAACGACAAAGGCCTGCTCGCCAGCGCAGCCGACTTTGTCTCCCTCGTACCTTCGGTGACACGCAGCGCGGATGGAACGCCTGTCCTGGGCGACTTCCTGAAGCTTGCCACTGGCAGTGATCTGATTGGGTCGGGTACGCCTTCAGGTACGAATATTGGTGCGCGGTAGGTTGTAGTTAGACAGGTGTAGGTAATAAGTGCGGGATTAAACACAAAACCCCCTTTCCATGCCAGCCTGATCGGTGGTAATGGAGAAGGGGATTTTGGGGTTTGAATGATCGGGCAACCAACAGTTAATGCTAGTTGCTTATGTTTTTCAATATTTTAGGGCTGGTTTTGAAAGGTTACATCTGCCCTGCGCGCGTATAGGTTGGGTTAATCGTTTGCGCTCATGCTCTGCACAAAACCTCGATCATCAGCCTACCGCCTGTGCGGAAACCTTGCTCAAATGCTGCTTCCACGTACATGGACGTCGATTGCCCGATTAAGTCTACCAATTCTTCCAATGCATCATATTCGTTCTCCGTATGCTGTGTCTTATAGTTCTGCATCAGGTCCGATATGCGGCGATTGATCTCCTGATACTCGGGATGCTCAGGATGAATCGACTCGTCCAACCGCAGGTTTCCGTGAAACAAATCCTCGATCAAGTTTGACATGTTATCCTTCATGGTACGGTCACCTCAGGGATATTGTAACTCAGGGGATGAGGTGAGATGATAATTTAGCGGGAAATCCGCTAGTATAACTGCGAACGTGACAAGTGGGACATCCCAACCGCTATATTAATAAAGTGGATTATCCTCTATCTAGTCGGATGTGTCTGCCGAAATATCATCTTCGAAATCCATCCAGCAGACCATTTTCCCTAAGGAACCGCTGCTTGAATATTATGTTATCTAATGCCGATTCTCCTTTTAATTGTTAATCAAGGAAGTGGATTTTCGTTTTCCCACCTCTCAACTGCTCTTGTCTAATGTGAATGGCGTCTAATTTTGAAGCGATAATATTTATTTGTTGAAAGCTAGAATACTCCGCTGAGTATTAACCTCCAAGCCTTGTTACCGCACCACAACTAACAGTACAATAATTCCGAGACAAGTCAGCCAGCTTACTGGGTGACCGAAATTTAATCCCCAGCCGACTCCGAACCTTTTCTCGACCATTAGGTTTGGATCTTTGCGATTGAAATAAATCATACCTAATAGCCATTTATCATCATCATGGACAGGTCTGACATTGGAGGAATCGTCAGACCGCTCCAAGCGGCTTCCGCCCTGACCAGCCCAGAACGATAAGGCGAAGGCGTATAGGATGATAAAAGCTATTATAATTAGGATAATGGGGATAGCGAAATTGATGTTAAGCAGAGATATCATGTTTAGTTGCACAACGGAAAACAGGATAACTATTAAGAAGCTTGCTGTAATCATAAAATATGACCAAGTACGGCGGAATGTTACGTCTTGTCTGATGGAACGGTTAGGATCAGTGGGTTGAACTTGATGCTTCACTCTGCGAATACTCCAATTCTCAAATATGAACAAAAGTGTTATGAACACTTGCATGAGCGTAGGCATAAACACAGAACTATAAGATTTAGCTGCATAGCGGTCTACGTTCCAACTGCTGTTGAAATGGATCGGAATCTGATCAGGAATAAGATCGTAGTTGCGTAGCACAGTTAGAATACTAACACCAATAATTAAAAAATGAATGAGGAACCAATTACTAGACAAGCCAATGTTTCTTTCCCGAAATTCAGTGTCCACTGCCATGATCGACGGTTCCGGAGCAATAGGCAGCATAGGTAGTAAACTTTTCATTTTGAAATGATAGCTAATGTTTATGACTAGGGAGATTACGACCATGGCGAGTGAATAAGTGACAATGATCCAACTTTGTTGCTTGGAATGTTCAACGTATATTAGGCAGATGATGCAAACAATGAATAGGATGGTATGTAAGGTAGCACTAATCCTAGCATATGACTTCCGCATCTGGCGCAGAGGCTCACTGTGGAATTGTGCAGCGCTGACGGTGACCCCAAAACTAATCGTCTCTCTTGTTAAATAAGGCATGCTTACCATGAGTACAATGGTAGGTACAAATACAAAGATCATTACCATAACAGGCATTATCGTTATATCATTCGCCTCCTCTTATACATAAGTGTGTATTCGAAAACTCTATAACCCTTATAGCATAGGGGAATCATCACTATGCCTTTTTGCGTATGATTATCCTATTAAATTAGGATAGGTAATCGACTTGAACATAAATTTAATTATAATCGCTTTTAGTGACTACAGGGGCGAAATTAACAATTTATTCAGATTTTTTGTTACGTAGAGTTACTCATCTGACAACTGAATTATGGCAAGTACATCTGTTTGAAATTCTGTGTAGGTAAAGGATAGGTTTTCGTTATCCCATTTTTTTGATGCTTAGCCACGAAACGAATGACCTCAACACAATTGTAATTTATCTTTTCCTCTTTTTGATTGAACTGGGAGCTTTAGCAAGAGTCCGATTCTCAAACAAATCTACCCCTGGCAGCTAATATTGTATCATCAAATGGAAGATTATTAAGATTGCTAACTATACTTTAAAACAAAAAAACTCCCACTAATATTTATTAGCAGGTGTTTTATAAATTGATTCACGCGAACATCCCATCAATGACAGGGCTGTGTAGATCAATATTTTCTAATTGCCTGTTGGTTCAATGTAGACGTGACAACAAACTCCCTTGCAAGATGTACATCAAATCCATCGTTGTAAAACTGGCTATTACCCTCTGAATACAAGAAGACATACATACTCTTATCCGATAACTCTTCTGAAAAAGCGAAGTTCAACCGATCAAAGCTTCTGACATCCTTCACATCTGTAATTTTACGCTCTGCCATATATCGTACCATTTCACCTCTGGCCATTTTGGCCCGGGTTGCCTTTTCAACAATCTTCCCGTCCACCATTTGTCCAAATACACAAGTGATAAATCGGGTTTCCTCGCTCAGAAAAGGCGTGATGTTTTTGCTATACTCTTTTGAAGCCAAATTCAGGATACAGTCGCTTTCCGATTGAAGCTGATCTGCCAATTTGCTGCCCCAGAACTGATAAAGGGACTTGAACCCCGGACCTTGAAACTTGCCCTGCATCTCCAACCGATAAGGGGTAACCCCATCCAATGGCCGTAACATGCCATAAAAACCGGATAATATGCGTAAATGCTCCTGAAGATACGCCAGTTCCTCATTTTGAAAAACACCTGGCGCCATATACTGATACTGAATACCCTCATAGGCATAGATGGCTGGGGTAAGATTTGCTTTTATATTCATATTCCGAATCCGCTCCACGTTCTGTTCGGCGATTGCATCGTTACACTTCCACATCGCTTTGAGTTCGTCATAGGATAACTTTTGAAGCAGACTCAACAGCTTTTCTGACTCTTTTATAAACTGCGGCATCTGCGCAATAGCCATAAGATCGGTATCGATCTTCATCTTTTTAGCTGGTGATATAATAATTCTCATCGTGCTGATCCATCCTTAATCTACCATTGTTTTTGTCGTTATTCATTGTACAGGATTGGACAGGTGAATCCAATGTCTAGGCTTAACTAAATCCCTCATGTTTCCTTTGAAAAGACTCAAAAATGAACAAGTCAGCCCACGATTGGACTGGCTTGTTCATTAGAATTCAACAGATTAAATTGTTGAAAAAGTAAGGCGTGCATTTTAAACTGCTATTAGGGAGATACGCTCCCCGCGCCGCTATTTTGCTCTACTTTAGTAGTCGGTAATTGAATCATTGGCGTATTTGACCCACTTACATATGGAAGGGCTCCATCCCATTTCTTAATTGTTTCATATTCAACGAGTTGACTCGATAATGATTGTTGGAGCTCTTTATTGGCTTTAGCTTGACCCTCTGCTTCAATCAATAGTTTGTCTGCATTACCTTGCGCTTCCACGCGCTTACGTTCTGCTTCTTTCTTGGCGATCTCAAGTTCAGTCGTTTTACGTTCCAGTTCTTGAGAGGCTTCCACACGCTTATCGATTGCTTCCTGAGTCTTAGCGTCAGGTTGAGGAACACCTACAGTAACGTTGGATACAATAAAGCCTAATTCTTTAACGTCATCAGAAAAACGTTGTTGGACATCCACTCCTGCCTCGGATGACTTTTCACCATAAACATCAATGACTGTAAACTTAGAAATACCTTTACGAGCTGCGTCGCGGAAACGTGTTTTGAGATATGTATCCTCAATTTCTTGAATGCTAATTGGCCCAAATGTATTGAATATAGAAGATACTTTACTTGGTTCTACTTGGTAGTTGTAAGCAAAATCGATTGTGATGTTTTTCCCGTCAGAAGTAGCAATCTGAATATCTCTGTATTCAACCGTTTGAATTCGGATCGGATATTTCGTTACTTTATCAAACGCTCCAACTAGTTTCCACCCTTGACTCAGTGTACTATCTTTTACGCCTCCATTTGGTGAATAAACGACCCCAACATATCCATTAGGAATTCGTGTTAAAAAGAAGGTCACCAGTAACACTCCCACAATAATAACTACTGCAACCGCAATAGCCCCTACTTTAAACGTCTTTGAATTTTCCATCACCATTCTCCTCTTGTTTGAATTTATTGTATTTCTTCAGCAGTCTACCACCTATTTTATTGAATAGCGGGAACATTAATGACCATAGAATAAATGCTAGGATAAAGATTAAAATGATTCCCCCAATAAATGGCATATTCGTCCTCCCCTCTATGGATGTAACCGAGTACAAATTTATAAATAGCAACTAATTATATCCTCCTTTATATATACTTTGTAAAATCGTATTCGGTTTCAAGGATATTCAGACACCATTCCAATATCCTTCTTTGCTGTCAATTGAAAAGAGGGACATAATAATACGGAAGATTTCCCCAATCCCCTCGCCTGCACAATCAAAATATAAAAGAAACCCCGGTAGCACGTCTGCATTCAGCAGCGTAGAGCCGAGGTTCATCATTATCATTTCAAATAATACATTATTTATCTCTACTTAAACTCACCTAGTAAAATCATGCTGCCCAATCGTCAGTAATGTTGGTCTGCTCTTACTCCACAACGAAGTCGCAATTTTCGGATTATAATAATAAAGTGCTCCGTGTGTTGGATCAGTGCCATTCAAAGCTTTACGAGCTGCCTGATAGGAAGTCTGGGTTGGCTTTGTATTAAACTGTCCATCGTCTATGGCCGTGAACTGCCCTTTTTGGAAAATCACTTTTGGAATTGATGAAGGGAATGCATTCGAATGGACTCGGTTCAAGACGACCGCGCCTACAGCAACCTGTCCTTCAAAGGACTCTCCGCGTGCTTCCCCATGAATCAGCTTCGCGAGCTGGCGCAGCGTGTTACCTTGGGCTGCAGCCTTCTTGTTCAGTCTGTTCAGTGTTGCCGGGCCTGCAATCCCATCCGCACTCAGCCCCTGAGCCTGTTGGAACTTACGGACAGCGCCTTTGGTGAGAGACCCATAATACCCCGTCAATCCAGCTTTAAAATACCCCAGTTCGTTTAATTGCTCCTGCAATTGCAGTACATGTTCACCGCGAACGCCCTGTTCCAGCTTCTGTGCTCCGGCAGGCGGAGCTGCCATCGTGAGACCGAGAGCCATTGCGAAGGCACCGAGAAGCACACTGACTCGTCCTGCTCTTTTGCCAGCCTTTCTCCCTCTGCGATGGGTGATTTTCCGGCTGATGGTAATAGGTTCCATGTGGCCAGTGCTTGTGTGCAAATCATGCAGATCAAGCCTCTCATCCCCGTTATCTAATCTAAACTCTTCATCTAGGCTGTAGATATAGCTCGTCATCTTCATCTGTTTCATTTCTTTCATCTCTTTAACAGGAGTAAGATCAATCACATCATATCTCCCGTTTATCTCACTTATCTTATCGTTGCCATTATAGCTGTACATTACATTCATACCGACATTATCAGTCACACGTACTACTTCACACACGCCATTCTGTCCACTCATCATATGCTTTTCATTCATTTTATTCTTCTCATTCATCATATTCTTTTCAATCATTTCACACGTTTGATCCATTTCAATTTTGTTCTTCATCATTCCATTAACCTCCACTTTTCTGAATCCAGATCCCACTTCTTCCCCCTGAATCCTCACGGCCCTACATCCCGAGTGTCATTATAGGATATAGAAAAAGTGACGTCTATCGGACCGATGGCGCAGGCGAAAATCCACTCTAAACACAGCAAAAAGAGACATGAGCCCATGGTCACGCCATAGTCATGCCTCTTCTTGTATCAACCTTCTGCCGCTTATCCAGCCCGTTATAGGCGTAGGCAGGCAGACCCGCACAAAAGTTGCGTTGTATTTATTGACATTTATTCAGCCAGTTCCAGACCCTTGGTTTCCCGGCCCAGGAACAGCACAGCCGCTGCCCCAATAAGGATGGTCACGAAGAAAATCGTGAAAATCAGGCTGATTGCAACCTCACGCTGAACCAACATACCAACCATTAATGGAGCAAGCACGCCCCCAATCCGGCCTACCGATGTGGCAAGACCCACACCTGTTGAACGAACGGAAGTGGGGTATAATTCCGGACTATACGCGTACAGACCGCCCCAAGCTCCCAGATTGAAGAAGGAAAGACAGATACCTGCGGTCAGAATCGTCGCTTCCGTTGTTGCCAGTCCAAAAGCAATCGCACTTACTGCTGTCAATGTAAGATAAACGACAAGTACAAATTTGCGTCCAAACCGCTCAATGAAATACGCCGCCGTAAAGTAACCTGGCAGCTGCGCGATCGTCATAATCAGCACGTACTGGAAGCTTTTGACCAGCGTAAAACCTTTTGCCATAACAACCGACGGCAGCCACAGGAACATTCCATAATAGGAGAAAATGACGGTAAACCACAAGATCCAGAGCATCAACGTTGTACGGCGATGCGGTGCCGACCAGACCGTCGCTACCTTTTCGCGGAACGTGATTTTCTTAATCTTGGTATTGTTCTTGTAACGAGGCGGGTCCTGAATGGCACGGCGCAGATACAGCGCATAGAACGCTGGAACGGCACCAATGGCAAAAGCAATTCTCCAGCCATATTCCGGGATAACAAAGTTGGCAATGAGTGCCGATACAATCCAGCCACCTGCCCAGAAACTCTCCAGCAGTACAACTGCACGTCCACGTTCTGCCGTAGGCATCGACTCCGATACCAATGTAGATGCCACGGGCAGCTCTCCGCCGAGGCCGATACCTGCAATCAGACGCAGTACACACAATACAGCGAATCCGGTGGCCAAGGCTGACAGACCGCTCGCGATCGTAAAGATCAGTAGGGTCCACATCAAAATGGCCTTTCGGCCGAAACGGTCCGCAAGTGCCCCCGCAAGCAATGCACCGAGCGCCATACCGATGGAGTTGATACTCGTAAGCACCCCGACTTGTCCAGGGCTGAGACTCCATTCCTTGGCGAGTGCAGCCACGATGAAGGAAATCATGCCGACTTCCATTGCATCAAACAGCCAGCTCATGCCGGCACTGAACAGCAGCTTGCGCTGCTTGGGATTCCGCAATACTTCCAGTTTGCTCATGTCTTATAGCTCCCTTGATCTCTATGTAGTCATTCTGACACTAAACCATTATTATGCAGAATGATCCAGAAATCAATGTAAAATACGCATATCCGTTGATCTTCTTCCTATACCTTACCCCTTGAGTGAACCCGCTGTCAGACCTGCTACAAAATAACGCTGGAGCAGAATGAACAGCACGATCATCGGAATGGCTGTAACCAGTACACCGGTGAGCATCATTGGATAGTTCGTCACGTATTCCCCGCGGAACTGCATGAGTGCGAGTGGTAACGTCAGCTTGGACTTACTGCTGAGCATCAGCATCGGAATGAGCAGATCATTCCACACCATAACGAGCAGGAACGTGGCTGTAGCTGCCAGAGAAGGTGCGGCGAGTGGTAGGGCAATCCGTGTATAGAGCCTCCACTCGCTTGCTCCATCCATACTGCCCGCTTCCAGTATTTCCGCATTCAGCATACGCATGAAGCCCGTAAGCATAAATACGGAGACCGGCATTAGCATCGCTGCTGATACTACTATGAGTCCTGTCAGACTGTCCGACCATCCGAGCGTACGTGTCAGAGAATAGATCGGCAGCATGCTCACTTGGGAAGGAACGATCAGACCTGCAACGAACAAAGCAAACACAATTTTGCCCACACTGCCACCCCAGCGAACAATGGCATAAGCAATCATGCTGCTGAGCAACAACTCAATCGCAACGGTACCCAGCGTTACGACCAGACTGTTCCCGAAATACTGCCACATCGGCTGGTTGCGGAACATGCCAGTGAGATTGTCCCATGTAAACGGGTCCGGCCAGCTAAATGGACTGATGAAGAAGTTGCTGCTCGTTTTAAACGATGACACAAATACAAAGTACAGCGGCACAAGAATTAACAGGGCGTACACCAATAGGATCAGTCGATTGAACCATTTTAAAAGCATAGGAACCCCCTCCCTTCTTCTTTAAGTCTTTTAGGTCTGCTCAGGCATCGTTCTCATTCAAGTTTTCTGCCCTAAAGTCATTTCAACGTAATGAAATCCGGAACTCGTTCAATAATTCGTTTAACAATTAGAATACTCACGACTCACCTATTCACGAACATATCAATCCGTCCAATCGTTAATAGCTTACCCGGTCGGCACGCAGCGCCTTGAACTGCAATAACGTCAGCAAAGCGAGCAGAACCAGGAAAATCATCGAACCCGCAGAAGCGAGGCCAAATGAATAGCTGCCAAAGGCGGTATGATAGATGTATGTCGTCAAAATTTCAGTAGCGTAGTTCGGTCCTCCGTCTGTCATCGTGAAAATGAGATCAAAGGCCTTGAAGGATTGAATCGTGGTATAGGCCACGACAATTGTTGCCGAAGGTGCAAGCAGCGGCCAGGTCACGGTACGAAATACCTGCCATTTGCTGCCGCCATCCATACGTGCTGCTTCATACAGCTCCGCTGGAATGCCTTGCAGACCTGCTATAAACACGATCATCATCTGCCCGGCATGTGCCCAGACTTGTACCGCGGCTATCGAGTAGATTGCGATCTTCGGATCACCAATCCAGTTGTGGGCGATGCTCCCCATACCTGCCTCGTTCAATCCATAGTTAATCAACCCGATCGAAGGATCGTACATAAAGGCCCAGATCAGACCCACCGATACGGAGGACAGAATTGCAGGCAGAAAATAGAGCGCCCGGAGCGCGATGCGTGTCTTTGTGTTACGTACCAAAAGCAGCGCCAGAACAAGTGAAATAAAGGTTTGCGCAATGACAACCGTTAACATGAACTCGACGTTGTTGCCAAAGGCTTTGCGAAATACGATGCTGCTGAGACTGTCCTTGTAATTATCCAGCCCTACAAATGCATACGACGGGGATACCCCGTCCCAATCCGTAAAGGAGTAGAACAGCCCCGTCAATGTAGGAAATACGAACAGTGCAACGTACAGCAGCAACCCGGGTAACAAAAACAGGGATAGCTGAATACGGTTCTTCATCGTTTATTTCCCGATATGCTGATCAATGATCGCCTGTGCCTGCTGCGCTGCTTCTTCAGGAGAAGTGCCGCTCAGTACAGCCTGAATGGAGTTGGTTACTGCTTTCTGATTATCTCCGTTCAGGATAGTGAACCGTGGCTGGAACACGGTTTTTTTGCTCGCCCAATCTCCGGCAACCTGGAGCTCAGGTGTATCGTACTTCACATCATTCACCGTTACATTCTGTCCCGTCTGGTTGGCATATTCGCCAGCCACTTCCGGATTGCTCAGGAATTCGATGAACTTCTTCGCTTCTTCGGGGTGTTTGGACTTGCTGTTCACCGCAAGCATAAATGTCGTCGTATGAACGCCTTCATACTTCGCCTGATCGGCACTCACCGTAATCGGTGCAAGCAGCTTCTGCTCCAGATTCGGATTTTGAAGCTTGTTCTGTGCCAACTGATACGATCCGCTCGCCAGCATGGCTGCTTTCTCCTGGATAAAGAGTGCTCCCGCTGCCGGGTCTTTCGTTCCCAGTGCGTCCTGCTGGAAGTATCCTTTGTCGTTCAGTTCTTTGATCTGAGTTAAGGTTTTCACCCAAAACTCATCCGTCAGTTTGGCCTCTCCGGCTTCCACTTTGGTAAAAATGTCGTCACTCGGTGCATTGTTCATCACCATCGTATTCATGAATTGGCCTGGACCAATATCCGCTCCAGCAAATGCAATCGGAATGATGCCGTTGTCTTTCAGCGTCTGGCATAGTGCCAGGAAGCCTTCCCAATCCGTTGGCGGGGTCAATCCATATTTTTTGAACAACTTCACATTGTAGATTGGATCGTTATATACGAGTTGATAAGGAATTGCATTTTGCTTGCCATCGTGCTGGCCTGCTTCAATTAGCTTAGGATTGTATGCAGACAGAAACGACGATCCAGTCAGATCAGTGAACAATCCGGCTTTGGTGAAGGCTTCGAACTGTGCACCAGGGAAGGAAGCAAATACATCCCCAACTGAACCGTCACTGATTTTGGATTGTACAGTGGATTGATATTGGTCTGAAGGAAGAGTCTGCATTTCCACATGGATGTTTGGATTTTCCTTTTCAAACGCATCAATCGTCTTGTTCAGTGCTTCCACATCCTCTCCACGCCAGTGCATGAAGCTGATTGTTACTTTGCCCGAACCGGAGGAATCGCCCCCTCCTGATGCCGCGTTATCCCCGCCGCCGCAGGCAGACAGCAGGATGGACATTACCAGCATACTGACAAGGGGCAGGATATATTTTTGTTTTTTTCTCATGAAAGAAGACCTCCTGAAGGATGTTATATAAGTTAAACAATGATTTTACACTGAACCACTACGCGGTCAGAACCATCTTCCAATCGCTGTTATCCCCAGATTTTTTTAAAATCACTTAATTAAAGGTGGAAATCCGGGGATAAAGGCGAACGCTACGCTTCTCCAGATTTTTTCTGTCCTCTTCGTTACCGTGTAAAAAAGGTTTCACTTATTTAGTTGGTAGTAACTGAATGCTTCTTCTGTCTTATTTTCCACTTCTCACGAATAATGGGCATCACAGTCCGGCCGAAAATTTCGGCTTCTTCCAAATGTGGGTACCCGGATAATATAAATGTTGTCACGCCCAGATCTCCATATTCCATCAATCGTTCTGCGACCTGTTCTGCTGTACCCACAATGAGGATTGCTCCGCCGGAACGTACAACTGACAAACCTGTCCACAGGTTGGGACCTACGACAAACTGCTGCTTCTCGGACAGCTCCCGCAACTCATTCTGTCTGCGTTGGTTGGTCGCATCCGTCTCCGCAAAGATAGCCTTGGCTTTCTCGATGGCCTCTGGTGGGACTTTGCTAATAATCTCCCAAGCCGCCGCCCATGCTTCTTCTTCCGTATCCCGGATGAGTACTTGTGCCCGCATGCCGTAACGCAACTGGCGATCTTGTCCTGTTTCCTCTTTGATCTGTCCACGAATGACTTCAATTTCTTCGATCTGCTCCTGAATCCAGTCATGCGGCTCGCCCCACATGAGGAATGTATCTGCGTGTTCAACAGCGACCCGTTTCGCAATCGGTGAACTTCCACCCAAGTAGAACGGCGGATACGGATTTTGCACCGTTTCAGGCATGCCTACCGGACCTTTGAAATTATAATACTTACCGTTAAACTCCGAATTGTCTTCGGATGCTTCCTGATTCGATATGGCACCACTTCCAGCAAACTCGGTCAGATTGAGCCCGGCCGATTGTGTCCATGAACGCTTCATCACTTCCATGTACTCGCTCGCCCGTTCATAACGTTCATCATGGGCATGAGCCAGTGGATCTCCCAGTTCCTCCAAATCCCGAACCGAACTGCCTGTCACCACATTGATCATGGCACGACCGCCAGACAGTTGATCCAGTGCCGCTCCCATACGCGCCGCCAATACAGGGGTGACCAGACCCGGTCGAATGGCCACAAGTGGACGCAGTGTTTTCGTGTGACTCATGACAGCCGAACCCACAACCCACGCATCCAGACAGGCTCCCCCTGTCGGAATCAATACAAATTCAAAACCTGCCGTCTCCGCTGTCTGCGCTACTTGAACCAAATAATCCAGACTCGGTTCCCGCTCCGGGGCAACTCCTACATATTTTCCGTCTCCTGCTGTAGGCAAAAACCAACCAAATTTCATCTCTTCCTGTTCGCTCACGCAAGTCAATCCCTTCTGGTCATAAATTGATCTAATGAATAGTTTCACTCAGTACTTCGGTTACAGAAAACCTTTCGATCACTCTTGTCCCCAGATTTCTTTTAATTCCCTTTTCAAGGGAAAATCCGGTGACAAAGGCGCACGCTTCGCTTCTTCAGGTCTTTTCTGTCCCCTACGTTGCCGTGTAATTCTTAAAGTTGAATTTATAAGTACGTACACTTCCAAATGCCGATTAATTAACTTGGTTTAATAGGTATGGACATCATAACAATTGATTTGTCTGTGATCAATGTCATTTCGCGGCCATTTTATTTTGTCATTTTGTGGTGAATTCACAGGAATAGGTCTTCTCGATCTTGAATATTCACAAAACCCACCTGTATAATAGGTTATAAGAGAAACTTTCAGAGATTACAAACTATACTTATATTAAAGAGGTGTTCCTGATGATCGAGAGCATGAAGGAGGACCACCACGAGTTTTTGGATATTATTTTTTTTACTCCGTCTGAATTCGAGAAAGCCGGTGGAGCATGGCCGATTCGAATCGGTCGTAATATAGCCAAGAGCAACTATCATATCGGCCCTCGAACGACGCCTTTTCATTATTTAATTTTTGTTCTGGAAGGCGAGGGAACTTTCATACAGAACGGACATCGTTATTCCCTGCGTGCCCGCGATGCATTCTGCCTGTATCCACAGGTTACCCATGAGTACTGGTCCGACCCAAAGGAATCTTTGCACAAAATTTTCATTGCCTTTGATGGAAAACATGCAGCTGAACTTTTGGCACGAATCGGGCTTACTCCAGACGCGCCGCATCGTTCAGGCGTACTCACGCCGGAGACGGCAAGTGGCATGCGTGCTTTTATGGAAGAGGTTCGCAAACCTCAGGGAGGCGCAAGCGACCTGGGACGACTTACCCGTTTTCTCGGATTGTTTGACCGGATTGCCAAATCCCCTGCTACCCGAGTGCTTCAACCAGACTCTGCCACACCCTGGCTGCAAAAGGGCAAGGAGTACATGGATATTCACTTTGCCGGCGGCATTACCGTGGAAGGTGTATCTTCTCACGCTGGCGTGGATCGGACCCATTTTGCCAAACAATTCCGTAAAGCCTACGGCCTGTCTCCTGTCCAGTATATTCAACGTCTCAAAATGAATCAGGCCAAACGGTTGCTTGTTCAGACCCCGTTAACGTTAACTGAAGTAGCGCATTCGGTGGGTTACCCTGATCTGTTTTCTTTCTCCAAAGCGTTCAAAAAGCAGGTGGGTCTGCCACCCAACCGATATCGAACGGCCGAGAACAATAAAAGCTGATTTGTCGCCATCCGCATGCTAACGAATAGCAAAAAAAGGCAAGCCTCCTTGATCGGAGACTTGCCTTTTCCTCATTACATATTACAGTGCTCTTTCTTAAACTGCATATACCTATTATATACACCCGCTACTTCTTCTCCTCGCTCTTTCGAGCCAGCGGAATTCCGTTTTCCTTTGCATACCATGCTTCATAATGATGCACCGCAACACCTGCAAAAGAGGAATGAGAAGCGCCGAGATCAAACACTTTCTTCATTTCTTCATCCATATTGGTGATAGATTTGCTGAAAAAGGTTAGATGATCGCCCTCATGCGTATCAGCCAGTTCGGCTCCAACCCATACCTTCTTGCCAAGCTCATCCGCTTCATCCAGCTCTTCCTTGGACAGATCATACATCTGCTGACCACGATCCCGATAGGCCATGATGGCTACCGCATCAAAGTGATCAATCACCCAGCGGCTGAATGTACCTCCGCCTTCTGCCGACTCGCGAGCATCCAGCCAGAAAGGGATTGCGGCACTCATGTAGAGTCCGGCATCATTACCAGCTTTGGTCCAGGCCTTCATGTTGTCGCTCCACTCCGCAATAACGCTATTCTGCTCGTTCTCCCAGCGTTTTAGCTGATAAGGCTCAACATCCAGCTGAATTCCCTCAAAGCGTTCATTTTTGGCCGAAGCTGCATTATATGCCCGTACTTTTTCAATAAACGCAAGTCCCTCTTCCCGCTTCTCCGTATAGGCCCAGTCTGCATGACCGTTAAGGGCATGTACTTCGATCTCAGCCTGCCTCGCAGCCGCGATGAATTTGCGGTATGTCGCATCGGGTACCTCATCCTGAATTTGCAGGAAAATGGTATTCACGCCCTGCGCCTTGGAGAAGGAGATAATTTCAGGCGTCTGCTCTGCAATAATGGAAGCGTCCCACAGCCAGGTCGCTTTGTGTTCCTCATGTGAAAACCATTTGAGTAGCCAGGGCAGAAGAAGCAGGCAGAACAGCAGGGCCAAGATGGCCCATTTTGCCTTCACCGACAGTTTGCCCCACTTGTTCGTTATATTCCTCAGACGAGCAACGCTTCACTTGGCTCAAGCACAGGGTGCTGTACCGAATGACCAATCTTGTAAATGTGCGGATGTGGATACGTTTTGAACGCATTACGTGTATCCAGAATCGGTACGCCCATCTCGGCAATATCAAAGTAAGGCAAATCGCTGTGGTTGGTGATCAGCACGATGCAGTCGTACTTCTTGAACTGTTCCAAGTTGAACACTTCGCTATATACCGTCTCGCCATGCTTGTCCAGGAACGATTCAGCATGTGGATCATAATAGCTGACATTGGCTCCACCTTCCTTGAACTGTTCATAGATCTCCAGTCCTGGAGATTCACGCAAATCGGCAATATTCGGTTTGTACGACATACCAAGCAACAGAATGTTGGATTTACGTACCGATTTCGCGTACTCATTCAGAATGGTTGATGTTTTGTTCAGTACATAATATGGCATATTGTCATTGGTGGATTGCGCCAGCTCAATGAACTTGCTGTAGAAACGGAATCCTTTAGCCTTCCAGGACAGGTACATCGGATCAAGCGGGATGCAGTGACCGCCGATGCCAGGGCCCGGATAGAAAGGCATGAATCCAAACGGCTTCGTCGCAGCTGCGTCGATAACTTCCCAGATATCGATGCCCATACGGTCACACATCATTGCCATTTCATTAACAAAGGCAATGTTTACGCTGCGGAATGTATTTTCCAACAGTTTGGACATTTCAGCCACTTTTGGTGAAGATACAGGTACAACCGTTTCAACGTATTTGCTATACAACGCTGTTCCCAGTTTGAGGCAAGCTTCAGTTGTGCCCCCGATTACTTTTGGTGTATTAAAAGTAGTGAATCGTCCGTTGGACGGGTCCACACGTTCAGGCGAGAAGCACAGGAAGTAGTCTTTGCCTGCTTCATGTCCGATCTTGTCCAGCTCATCCTGGATCAGTTCTTCGGTAGTACCCGGATAAGTCGTGCTTTCCAGCGTAATCAGCATGCCTGGTTTCATATGCAGTTTAATCTGATCCACAACCGTCTCGATATAAGACGTATCCGGGTCCTGATTTTCACTGAGCGGTGTAGGTACGCAGATGCTCAACGCATCGATCACGCGCAGCATGCTGTAATCCGTTGTAGGCTGGAAGCGGCCGCTTTGCATCACTTTTTTCAATTCCTCGGACGAAATATCGTGAATATAGGAATCTCCCTGATAGATGCTCTCCACTTTGGATGCATCCAGATCAATTCCGATTACCGTGAAACCCTGATTGACCATTTCCACCGCAAGTGGTAATCCTACGTAACCGAGCCCGACCACGCCGAGCACCGCTTCTTTATTTTCAATAGCATTCAGTAATGTGTGGAATTGTTGATTCTCCATGATATTCCCTCCGGGCAGTGTATTTGTTTGGTTGATTGACGAATCCATTTGATAGATGTTTGTCTGTAGATGTACTTATTTGTCTGATAAAGATTAATGAAGGCTATCTGTTTCTCTTGGCTTACTTGTGGTTGCTTTTAATGCAGGCAACGCCTGATTCGGGCATCCAGCTCCACAGGTGAGAACGGTTTGGTCATATAATCATCGACTCCGCTGCGGAAGCATTGACTGATCGTTTGTTCCACACGCTGTTCCGTTAATACGACGATTTTGGGCGGCTGAGCCACATCCAGGTTCTGGATATGTTGAATGAACGGTAGGCCATCAATGCCATACAGGTTCAATTCGGTCAGCACCAGATCAGGCGTGATTTTTTCAATCAGTTCCAGTGCAGCCAGTCCATCCACCGCTTCATAGGTTTCATACCCCTGCATCTTCAGACGCAATTGCAGAAACTCGCGTACCGTCGGATCGTTATCCACAATCAAAATTCGTTCCGGCTCGTCTGCCGTCTTGTCCAGCGTGTAGATATGAATCTCCGACGGGTCTACCAGCTTGGCGGACTCAGCCATATGTTGAATGGTTGCCTTTGAAGGACGCTCACCTGCCGGGAAACTTGCCAGCGTGATTTGCGGATCGGCACCAGGTACCGTCTCCTGCAATTCATGCTTGATGCGAAGCCCCTCATAATGAACCTCATCCAGTGTCAACCCTGGCAGCAGGACAGCAAGTGCCTGTGTGGCTCCATCCTGCCAGACCTGGTAGGCAGACTCACTGGTCTGCTCCAGATGTGTCCTGACCTGCTGCTCCGGCTGAGACTGCCCTGCACAATGGATGAACATTAAGCCGCATGTTTCGGCACCCGTTTCTTTCAATCCCTGTTCTACACTGCGGTACACATTAACGGCAGCCTCACGCTGCAATGTCGCCGTATTTGGCATGTTCTTTTCCACCCTTCTCCCTCGGTTATCTATATTGTTTCTGCTGTATTGCCTGTGCTTAGCTTAAGCTGCCTCGCTTGTCTTCTCTTCCTCGGACCAGCTCTGGCGTGTCATGGTACCCCATGAGTTGTTGTTTTGCATGAACTGGATATGCCCCTGCAATCTCCACAGCACGCCGAGCTGATGATAGCCGACGAATTTCAGAGCGGAGTAGAACAGCATTTTGACCAGATCGGACAGCTTGTTATACCGTTTGAATGCAATTTCCTCAAGCACAAGGGCTCCCACACTGAGCAGATAACCACTCACAATGTTGAGCGATCCAAAGAGCACAAGTATCGGCCACTGGGTCATATCCATCAGTACATATCCCGTGAGAGCGAGAAGTCCGGTAATTCGAAAATACGGATTCAGCGCTTCAAAAAGAATGTTGTACGGCATGGTCAGCATGCCCATGACTTTATATTTCGGGTTGAACAACATGCCGCGATTCTCGATCATGTTCTTCAGATTTCCACGTCCCCAGCGTTTGCGCTGACTGGACAAGATCCGGTAGGAATCCGGCGCCTGTGTCCAGCACACGGCTTCAGGGCAGAAGGCTACGCGGTATTTCAATTTATTCTCCAACATATAACGGTGAAGTTTGATGATAATGTTCATGTCTTCACCCGGATAACCGTCCCGGTATCCCCCAACCGCAATAACCGCATCCTTGCGGAACATGCCGAAGGCACCTGAGACGATGATCAGACCATTCATGTGACTCCAACCGATCCGTCCGCCGAGAAAGGCTTTGAGATACTCGATGGACTGGAACATCGGCCAAATCTTGCGAGGCAGTGAAACGTCCTGCACTGCCCCATTCTCGATTTTGCAGCCGTTGGCTATCCGTACATCCCCACCAATAGCAACCGTCTCTTCCGGATTCTCCATATACATGCGAGCCATACGAATCAGGGCATCCTTCTCCAGCAAAGAGTCAGCATCGATGGAAGAAATCAACGGATAATGAGACAGGTTGATTCCGGCATTGAGGGAATCGGCCTTACCGCCGTTTTCCTTGTCAATGACATACAGGTCGGGGAATTCCGGATTGTGGTAGATCCCGCGAATTTTCTGACAGGAAATCTTGCCCCTAATCATCGTGTTGGGTACCGGCTTCAGACGATATTCTTCCAGCAACACCTTCAGGGTGGTATCGCTTGAACCATCATTCACCACGATGACTTCATACGTTGGATAATTCAGCGTCATCAGACAGTTCACATTTTCAATAATCGTCAGTTCCTCGTTATATGCGGGCACCAGCAAGGAAACCGAGGGTACCAGCTCCGAGCCTGACAACGTATTGTATTTGGAATAATGCGATCGCCTGAAGATCGTCCAAATATTACGGAATGATAAGGCCAGAATGGAAAAGTAAAGCGTATTTACGGCAACGACATAATAGATTGCGACCATACCGTAGATTAATAGTAGATCTCTAAGCAGTGTAATCCCCTCCTACCGCAGCCACACCTGTACGTTTCTTGCTTGTTATCCGGTTCCCACGTACGGGACCGAAGTACCGATCATACAGCAGCCTTTTTTTGTTATGTGCAATCATCTGGTCAACGGCTTTGTGGTCTGTTCCTGAGTGCTGCATCGTACTCTCAATCTGCTGCATTGCAATTTCCCGTTCAGCACCTGTGCCCTCCACAGCGGCCTGACACAAGGCTTCAAATCCCGGTTCACCCAGCTTGCCAAGGCTCTCAGCACTGTTATAGCGTACTCCCCAATCTTCATCACGCAGCGCTTTGCGCAGCAGTGGAATGCTGCCTGCCGCATGTTTCGAACCGAGCGCCTGCACCACTTCGGCACGCACCTCTGGGTCCGAATCCTGCATGAGCTTCAGAATGGTCTCGTCCTGAAGTGCCGGACTTGCGCTAAGATATAGCTTCACCGCTTCTGCCCGTACATCCTGATGTTCTGCGCCAACAAGTCTGTCGAGTGCAGGCATCACTTCGGGTACAGCTTGTCCCCACATCGCAACCAATCCCACTTTGACAAAGTCAGGATTGCGATCTTCCAGCAACTCAATCAGAATTCTGCTTGTATCCAGACTGGTTTCGAGCAAAATATCTGCTGCCAGATGATGAATCGATTTTCCTTTGGTTAACAGCAACGCGAGCATATCTTTCAGTTCACCCTGACGGATGGTACATCTTGCGATCGAACGACCAATCATAATTGCCATCGGACCAGGTTTCTCATCCTTAAGCAATTCCATCAAGCCTGGAACGGCCTCTGGACAACGCATGCCGCCCAATCGATAAGCTGCATCAATCTGGCGTCCGTAACGAATACGACTCAGTTCCTTCAGATCATGCTCTACAAATCCGGCTTCACGGCAGAGTACAATTAATTTGTTGCGATACTCGCCCTTGAACTGATCAATCCATTCAATAAGTTTGCTCTGGATGACCCGACGCTCGAGTGGGGCCAACTTCCCAGGTGGCAATCTCAGGGGACTGTCCTCTGTCAGCGCCGTCTGCAGATACGTAAAGTAGTCACGCTGCTTTAATTTATAAAACTCAATCTTGCGCCGTTTGCCGTTGTGGGACATTTTCATGGCAAACAGCAGGATTACACCCACAGCGACGAGCGCCGTACAGATGTATAGAAATAGATAAGCCAAAGCCAAATTCGGAAACATGTGAAAAGGTCCTCCTTTATACTCATTTATTCGGTCTGAAAACTTGGAATTTGTTCATACCGTTTCTTCATTTCCTCGTAGCTCAGTTTCAGTCGTTCACTGTACTGTACCTGCTCCCAGGGCTGCCAGCTGTATATAGGCAATGTCTTCACATCCAGTGTCTTCTGGTCACCACCAGGCCAAGAGATATTTCCAGTAGAACGATCCATTAGCCACGGAACCAGGGTCACACCCTTGACTGCGACAGTTTCGAATTCCCGTCCACCTTTCAGCGCTCCATACTTGATCGCTTGCAGTGAACTTGGGTCACCGAATCCAAGCAGCATCCATGGTATACGCATCTCGATCTGATTACCGTTATATTGCCAGGCGGTTAATGAATCGGTATCGGACTGATCCGGAGCTGTCGTTCCCCGTTTCAACGTACCGACCTTCTCATTCATGAACGGTTGGGCGGAACGGGTATCCGGTGGGGTCATCCGCAGGCTGACCGCCAGGTTCCATGGATGGAATGGATCTGCCGCTTTCTCTTGCTCCTCGGGCAGCATCCCGTAACCGTCCTTGCCATAGAGGCGCTGGTTAAAGTCATAGTCCTTGGCGATCTCCACTTGTGATTCATCATTCTGTCCCAATGTAATCACTGTTTCGAGTCCGTCACTCAGCGTTCGATCCGGAAGTCTCGTACCCGGCTGATTGCCGCCATCCAGCGTATCCGTTCCGATGCGCAGCAAGGTCTGGTCTGGGTCAAAAGGTTGATCCAGCGTCATGCCAATGTACAGGTAGGCTTCATCATGGGTCATTTTCATTTCCTTGATGCCATCTACCTTGCCTTGCCAGACGGTGACCTCTTCCTTCTTCAGCGTATTCCAGTCATCCAGTTTCCCGTCGATGGTCAGCTGTTCCTGCTTACCGGGGTCCATGGCGAGCAGACCGAACATCTTCTCATTCGTCAGCACGTTCAGCCAGTAGGCGCGCCGATCAGCTGGAATTTCAAGCGGCATCGTGTTCCAGGTTTTTTTGAACCACTCATCCTGCCACATGAACAAAATCGCTCCCGCATACCCTTCATCATAAATATCCTGAGTCAGCGATGCGTCGATCTCGCCCTGCTCGACCTCGTTATGTCCGCCCTGATCCCGACCTCCCATACCGAGATGGGAGATTCCAAGCGAAGAAGGTACACCGTACTCTGTAATCATTACAGGCATATCGGAAAACTCGGCTTTGAGCTTGCGCAGATAACTTTTGTACGTGTTGTACTCGCCGTTCTCATCCTTAATCGTCTGGAGTGTCTGGTCCGTATGGAACAAGTCCGGGTAATAAGGGTACACATGGTATGCTACAAAATATCCGCCCTGCCACTCTTCCGGTTGAATATGTCGCGCATCCACACTCACCAAATCCTCTTCGAACAGCGGCTCGCCCGGATGATCCAACACGTCGGTTGTTACCCAGTTCGTGAAGGTCATTGGATGCTCCCACCCGTATTTCTTCTCCAATACGGCGGTATAGTCCAGCAGCTCAGCCAGCCAATTTTCGAACGGTGATGCATCCTGCGTCCCGGAAAAATGAACGCCTTTGTACTGTGGCACGTCAGGATGGCTCTCATTCGTGTTGTTCACCATCGAAGGGTCCCACTCGGTCCCCACATGCCAAGCCATCAGATATTTCCCGGCATTCGTCTTGTATTTGCCGCTTGACTCTCCCGGTTTATCGGGAATGTCCGCATCCCCATATACAGCCGATACCGCCTTTTCAATCTCCTGCTTGAACGTCTGCTCAATATGGTCAGCATAGGCATCCTGCTTTTCGATCAACTCTTCTTCCGGCGACCATATGCCCTGTATAAAATATAACGGTTGCTCCCGGCCACGGTTATACTCAACCAATGCGGTATAAAAAATCGGCTCATGTACCGTGTACACCCGGATTACATTGGCCCCCAGATCCTCAATCTGCTGGAACCACTTCAAGTAATCCTCTTTGGTCAACGGAAATTCGCCCGGGTAATGTCCTGGTGATGTAGCACCCAGGTTCACACCTTTCACGAACATCTCCCGCCATGCGCCATCGGGTCCATATTCCATGAACCGGTCTCCATCGGTCTTGAATTTCATCTCCGTGCCATTATCAGTTGTGTACGTAACGAGCTGGGGTTGCATATAGTGCCAGCCGGCAAATATTCCGCCTGTCACTACGGCCGCTCCTGTCAGCATCGTTAGCAACCAACGTCTTCGTCTTCGTCTGCTCATGGCTCTTGATTGCTCACCTCTCTAGTATGCATCCTGCTTCATCTGCGGATCTTAAATGACATGAAGGTCTGCGGGAAATCCCGCATCGGATGTCCGCTTTGGGTAGAGATGTCAGCGGTGTAGTTCTCACTATAGCTCTAAGACTCTGCATTTGTAACTAGGCTGTTGGAAGCAAACGTGAACTGCAACATTCTGCCCATAATTCGTAAAATGCGCCATCAACTAGCATCCATGAGCCCTTCTTGCTCTTATGTCCCATGGACACGAATATATGCCACTTTAACCGTCCGTTTGAGGTTCTTCCAGGCTTGCACATCTCTACCCGTTATTGTTATATGCAACGCGGATTGCGAGATCTGTTTCCGCTTGAACGCTTACCCCATTAAACGCTAATGATATTTTAAAGTTGCGGACATTTTTACAGTATTAACCATAAAGATTACAAAATTGATACTATAGTCCGATAACGTATCCTTGAAAACCCGCGTCCTATCAAGGTTTTCTGAAAAGTGCAGAAAATGAAAAAAGGACATCAGTCCCCCCCTATAGGACTGTGCCCATTTATATTACTTTTACATAAAGCCCAATGAACACCCGGTCATCACCCGGAAGTCACGGATCTCTTACACGAAATGTAAAAAAATACATCTTTTTTCCTAAATTTTGACTCTAATAGGTCCATCCAATAATTGTGTCCAATTTGCAAAATAATTCCGGTTGCCGCATCTGGCATTGTCGGATATGCTTATAAAACAAGAACACTTGTTCCATACTGTAAATAAACTGTAAAATAACGTTGGCTGAATGAATCCCATCACTGCACAGAAGCAGCCGAATCATGAATAAAAGGAGAGAAGTACTATGCCCCGCAAAGACGGACGTGTCATTATGCTGGCCGATTGCCAGTCATTTTATGCCAGTGTGGAGAAGTCTGCACATCCTGAATACAGAGACCGTCCGCTTGTTGTTGCGGGAGATCCTGCACGCCGTTCAGGCATTATTCTGGCAGCCTGCCCACTCGCCAAGTCCTATGGGATTACTACAGCAGAACGGCTGGGTGAGGCTCTTGCCAAATGCCCCGATGTTGTCGTCATTCGTCCCCGGATGGCCGAATATATTCGTGTTTCCCTACACATTACCCGTATCCTTCAGTCCTATACCGATCTGGTTGAACCGTATAGCATTGACGAACAGTTCCTGGATGTCACCGGAAGTTTAGACCTGTTCGGCAGTCCTGAAACGATTGCCCGCAGTATTCAGGACAGGGTAATGGAAGAGACTGGCGTCTATATCCGCGTCGGCATCAGCGACACCAAGGTTGTCAGCAAGATGGCCTGTGACCTGTATGCCAAAAAAGTCCCCGGAGGCATCTATACATTGCCCCGCAAGGACGTGCAGACAACTTTGTGGAAAAAGCCTGTTCGAGACATGTTTATGGTCGGTTCCCGGATGGGGCAGCATCTCTATAAGATGGGGATTCATACGATTGGGGATCTAGCGCAGACTCCATTGTCCCGGCTGAGAGAGCGTTGGGGTGTAAATGGTGAGGTACTGTGGCGTATTGCCCGCGGGATCGATGATTCTCCGGTAAAACCCGGGACATATGCTCACCAGCAGCAGGGCATTGGACATCAGATGACATTGCCTCGGGACTATGAATCGTGGGAAGACATCAAAGTGGTGCTGCTCGAACTGGCGGAGCTGGTCAGCCGGCGTTCCCGGGACAAATCGCTCATGGGCAATGTCGTCTCTGTAGGATGTCGGGGGCAGGATTACGATCGTCCAACCGGCTTCTCCCGCCAGATGAAGGTGAATGAACCTACCAACATCACCGATGAAGTATACGATGCGGCAGCAGCTCTGTTTCTGCGCCATTGGGACGGATTACCCATTCGCCGCATCAGCGTGTCATTGACCGGACTCGTGCCCGATTCCGAAGTACAGCTGTCCTGGTTCGATGACCGTGAACGCAAAAGAGAACTGGAACGTGCCACGGATGACATCAAGCGCAAGTTTGGAGAAACCGCGATTATGCGAGCCTCCTCGCTCTGCTCCTCCGCACAGGCACAGGACCGTTCTCATAAAATTGGAGGTCACTATAAATGAGTAAAAAATTACAGCAAAACGGGATTTTTGAGTCGTCGCGCATGATGCTTCCCGAACACCGGGAAGCCTACATCATTCATCAGGAACAACTTGCTCCCCGTACCCGTCCATCTCTGGATGCCCAGGCAGCGGAAGAAATGTCACGTTTGCTTAGTAACTCCATGCTGCTCGGGGATACAGTCACCATCACCCTGTTCCATGAACATGATGATATCCGCTTTACCGGACAGGTGCTCCGATTGGACTCCCCTGCCCGTACCCTTAAGCTGCTGATGAAGAGTGGGACTCGGGACATTCAGATGAATCTTATTACGGATGTGGTACTCGAGAATGAATGATGCGCGCCAAAGACCCAGACGTCAGACAGCCTTACTTTTCTGGGTGTTTGACTCGTCAATATGAACCATATCTTAAGGAGTGAAGCTTTTTTTGGTTCACCATATTTCGCTCCCGAGGCGAATCAACTTGATATAAAGGGAGCATCCCGAATTCACCCCAGCGTTGCGGGTGTACCGGAATAGATGCAGCATGGCCATTGCTATGCAGGACCCTTTTCCTACGGGATCTGAACCAAGACTGAAGCAGCCAACAAGCCACATTCCTATCGGACTATTTCGTTCCAAAGAAGCAAAAGGACGAATTGGTGATTCATCGACTACTCAGGAGGGTAAGGGGATGACTTCGTTAGAACAAACTCCAGTCAAATTCTCTGGAAAGACGCTCAAGTAGATGCACGCCTGCAATGCTGTTTCCTTTCCGATTCAGAGCCGGACCTACAAGACCGATGCCAAACTGGCCTGGAACCAGAGTCAGAATTCCACCCGACACTCCACTCTTGGCAGGCAACCCGACCTGAATCGCGAATTCGCCTGATGCATTATACATACCGCAGGTAGTCATGAACGTTTTGGCGATCTGCACATAACGACGAGGAATAAGCTCAATCCCGGTGATCGGATCTGTCCCGTCATAAGCAAGCACCAGTGACATACGGGCCAGGTCTGCACAAGTCACCTCGATGGAGCAATGGCGGAAATAGACGGCAAGCACATCTTCGACGTCATCCTTGAGCACACCATTGTGCTTCAGAAAATAACCAAGCGAGCGGTTCAGATGGCCTGTCTCCGATTCGGACCGATATACCGCCTCGTTATAGTTCAGCCGATCATTATTCGCGAGCTTGCGGAAAAATTCCAAAATGCGCCGTGACTTCTCCTCTTTACAATCCCCGGCAATGAGGGACGATACCGTGATCGCGCCCGCATTGATCAATGGATTAAACGGAATGCCCGGTTCGACCAGTTCAAGCTTGATCATGGAATCATAATCATCGCCGGTAGGTTCTTTTCCTACATTAAAAAAGACCGCTTCCTCCCCATGATCCATCAGGGCCAGAATGAGTGTAAATACCTTGGAGATACTTTGCATCGTAAACGGGACACCACAATCTCCGGCTGACACATGATTGCCTTCGGCGTTCATGATATGTATACCCAGTTCGTCCTGTGAGGCCTTGAATAACTCGGGAATATAAGAGGCTACTTTCCCCTGTCCGGTGTGCAGACGGCTGGTCTCCAGCCATTCCGGCAACAACTGGTTCAGACGTTCCATTGCAGCATTGCTCATCTCCATCTCCTCCAAATCTCTGTATGAGCATTTCGCATGCCTCCGAATGACGAGTTCCCATCGAAGTGATGCAAAATGCCCGATATAGTATGTATTACCCGCAAGCCTGATCCCTTACCGCTTCACCTGAAGATTCAGCTCCAGAATCTCGCCGGGTAACCCATGATAATCTCCAACCCATGTGGATACAAAGTTCTGTCTGAGCAATATTCGACGTGATGCCGCATTGGACGGATCGATAACCGCATAAAGTACACCAATTCCCGCCGCCTGTGCCTGAATAATCAGCCGAGCTGCGATGGAAGTCCCGTGTCCTCTCCCCCAATGCTCCGGCAGAATCATGTAACCCATTTCCGCCCGGGACGGATCGGATTCATCCGGGATCAGTTTGGCGTAGGCCATTCCTACCCCATCTTCACCAGATATTCGATAATAGCCACAATCGTTGCCGAGATTATAATTCAGCATGGATTCAAATTC
The DNA here is from genome assembly GCF_058408365.1 of Paenibacillus sp. MDV22-iso6. Lineage (NCBI taxonomy): Bacteria > Bacillati > Bacillota > Bacilli > Caryophanales > Paenibacillaceae > Paenibacillus > Paenibacillus sp. MDV22-iso6. The sequence continues at coordinate 352,189 of NZ_JBZVDZ010000007.1, forward strand.
CGCAGTAGCTTCATGCTCAGGCAGAGCACGTTCGGTAATCTGTTGCATGACTTCAATACTGGACACAAGAGCATAATAATCAGCAAAATCAGATGGTGCATATTTCAAGAAATTCATGACGAACATACCTCCTCCAAATGGCCAACAAGGACTTGCTCTTTTTAATTCACCTAGAGTATACCAGAAGCCAAGTATGCATTGCACACAACCGCTTCATGTACAGAAGTCTCATTCCTATCGGGTCCAGCAGGTACCAAAAAAGCGGCCTCCGTAGGAGACCGCCCAGCTTGCTTTTTATAAGAACTTCGTCCCCACTACGATCAGCTTGCCCGGGATGAAGGGTTAAGATTCATCTGCTGTTCACGTTGACGTGTACGACGTCCTTGACCCGGAGGCGTAATAATCAACGCCAGCAAGAGCGAGACGGCACACAGTACAGCGATCACAATAAAGGTAAGATGGAATCCGCCCAGCATGGCGCTGATAAACGATCCAGCCAAGGCACCAAATCCAAATCCCTGATAGATGACGCCGTAGTTTTTGCTCTGATTTTTCAGTCCAAAGTAATCTGCCACAATCGCCGGGAAGACCGTGATATTGCCACCGAAACAGAATGCGATAGCGGCTACACAGGCGAAGAAGATGCCAAAGCTCAGCGGTACCAGGCTCAGCGTCATTACGGCAACAGCCGTAACCAACAGTGCTCCGGCAATAACTTTCATCCGTCCTACTTTATCCGACAGCGCCCCCAGAATGATACGTCCAGCGGTGTTAAAGATGGCAACCATCGCCACCGCATTAGCAGCCGTAGCCACGTTAAGTCCTGCCAGCTGCACACCGATGTCTTTCACAATACCAATCAGATACAGTCCACTCATACAGGCCGTGAAGAAAATAACGAACAGCATGTAAGCTTCTTTCGTGCGCAGCATTTCTTTGACCGTATAATCATGACGTGTTTCTTGTTGCTTCGCACCGTCCGTGCTGCTTGCTGGAGCTTGTTCACGAACAACCGCTTCACGGATCAGGAACGAGCCACCCACGATCAATACCAACACAATAATGCCCCAGTACATAAAAGCTTGAGCAGGGCCAACAGCACCGATTAATGCCGAGTTCACGTATTTGAACAACAGACTGCCTGTACCAAAGGCCCCGACCGATATACCTGAGATCAGACCTTTTCGCTCAGGAAACCACTTGATCAGGTTGGACAGGGAAGTAATGTACGCCGTACCATCCGCGAATCCAACCACAAATCCGGCCAGGATGTAGAGCAGTGTCAACGAACTCACTTGAGAACTGAGCACGAGTCCCAGACCAAGCACAACTCCGGCTACCCGAATCAGGCGACGAAGCCCCCATCGTTCTTGCAGTCGGCCGGCAAATAGTGTGGCAAATGCCAAAGCAAAGCTGGTAATCGAAAATGTTATCGCGACCGAGCTGACGTCCCATCCGAAACGATCAGACAACGGTTGATTAAATAAACTCCAGGTGTAGATGGTTCCGAGACCCATTTGTACAATGATGGTTCCCAGTACAATAAGCCAGCGGTTCATTTTCATAGTTGTAGATGCTGAATTAGGTGCGGATGAAATAGCTGCTTTCATCGTGATCTCCCCTTTGCCGATGTCATATATATGAATGCGTTCACAAGCTAATCATACATGAAAGGGGATTCATTACACCGATTTGAGCATGAGTTGCATCAGATGCGGAATGAAATGCCTCTAGATGCGCATGAGCTGCCTGAATTCTTTGACTTTGCCCCGGCTAACCGGTACTTCAGCCTCCAGATCACGCAAACGAAGCAGGTACGTATTGTTAAACCAAGGCACAATTTCACGAATTTGAGACAAATTCACGACGTAAGAACGATGGCAGCGGAAAAAGGTTTCCAGCGGTAATCGACCGTGAAAATCAGAAATACTGACCGGCATCGTAAACTCACCGTTTTTGGTATACACCTTCGTAACTTTCTCTTGAGCTTCCGCATAATAAATATCGGCGGTGTCTGTCACAATAATATTGTCATTGCGCAGCAGGTTAATGCGTCGTTCCGTCTGGGTATTGGATTCACGCGCCTGCATATTTGATGCAGACCATTCATCGTTGGCTTGAGCCGCATTGTGAGCCTGCCCATCGTCACTGCCATGTTCACGTTTCTCCTGCTCATGATCCCGTTTGAACGCCGTTTCGAGTTTATTCAGCATCGCGGCAATTCGTTTCTCATCATAGGGCTTCAGAATATAGTCAAACGCCTCCAGCTCAAACGCTTCAGCCGCATGCTCCTTATAAGCCGTTGTGAATACGATATATGGCTTGCTCGCAAACTTTCCAATATGATGTGCCAGCATCATGCCGTCCAGCGAAGGAATATTTATATCAAGAAAAATAACGTCGACTTCCTGCTCCTGCAGAAACTTCAGCACATCCAGTCCATCTTCCAGACAATCTACCACTTCAATTTGGCTATGTTCCTGTATCAAGTAATTCAGTTCCTCACTTGCCGGAATTTCATCTTCAACAATAAGGGCTCTCATCGACCGTTCATCACCTTGTTACTACATCTCCTTTGGGTACATCAAATAAAATATCGGTTCCATGCTCCAGCCGTGTAATTGTTAACCCTTGTCCATAAATGAGCTTCACCCGACGATGCACGTTGTACAACCCGATCTGGTTGGCTGGCATCCGGTCATGGTAAACACGCTCAATAATGTCGGCTCCAATGCCTGCTCCTGTGTCACTGACCCCAATTCGCACAAAGTCAGGATAATCCTGTACCCGAATCCGTACAGTCCCGGGTCCTTTCACCTTGAGAATACCGTGGATAATGGCATTTTCCACAAGTGGCTGGATGACCAGACTTGGAATATGCACAGCCACCTCATCAATATCATAGATGACGTTAAGCCTGCTGCCGAAGCGCGCCTTCTCGATTTCCACATAATTGCGGACCTGCTCCAGCTCTTTGTGAATATCAATAAGCTCATCCGATAGCTCCAGGTTATAACGCATATATCCGGACAGATTCACAATCAGTTCGCGCGCCCGATCCGGCTTGGTCCGAATGGATGAAGCAATGGCGTTCAGCGCATTGAATAGAAAATGAGGATGGATTGTGGTCTGCAATGCACGCAGCTCCGCTTTATTGGCCGCAGCCTTGATCTCCTCCACACGTGATACTTCCATCTGGGTGGAAATAATTTGGGACAGGCCCACAGCCATCGTTTGCAACGGATACGTAATCTTGTAAGCTTTGCGGTAATAGATTTTCAAGGCACCCGTTACTTCGCCCCGCTCTTTGAGTGGAATGATGAGGAGGGAGTGGATATCCGGCGTTTTTTCGTCAATGACATCATTGCTGATCGTAATCTCTCCGCTGGAGATCGTCTTCTTCGTCATCTCACTAATAATTTCATTACCGATGTGATATCGTTCCTCACCAAATCCCACATAAGCCAGTACATTTCGGGTATCCGTAATCGCAACCGCATCAGCCTGAATATCCTCCTGAATAATCCGGCAGATCGTACGCAGGGAGTCTTCATCAATGGAACGGAAGTACGGCAAGGTCTTGTTCGCAATCTCCAGCGCCAGCTTGGCCTGACGAGCTGCAATCATTTCCTTTTCCCCTTCCACACTCTGCACCAGCAGTACGATTAGCCCAATATTCACCTCACCTAATATCATCGGCAGCGCAATCTTCGAGACAATGTCGGCCCCCAGTGGATCGGGATAGGAATACAGCAGGATAAGCAGCATCGTAAGCGCCTCACAGATCATTCCGGCCGCAATACCGATCATCCAGCGCTTCGACTTAGGCGTATACTTATGTATATACCCGGAGACCAGACCTGCAAGGATACTCGTGATCAGGCACGGGATCGCCGTAACTCCATCCATATCGATTAAATATCGATGCACCCCGGACACAATCCCGGTAATGATGCCCACAGGCCCCCCGAACAGAATACCGCCAGACATAACAGCAATAATGCGCACATTCACCAGCGAGCCTTCCACATTAATACCGGTATAGGTACCGAAGATAGCAAATGCACAAAATAACAACGTAACCGCAATGTACTCCTGCCATCTCAATTTTCCCTTTTGCAAGATCTGTCTAAACCGCGGTATCCTCGACAGAAAGAATAAAAATATAATCAGCAGTGCCGCACGTTCAAACAAACCCAGCAGCATCGTAAACATCTCCGTCAATCTGACTTCCTCCACATCCGTCAAAAATAAACGCCCATTATCGCAGCAGCGTTTTCCTCACCTTGAAATCCATGTATGCTCGTATGCAACAGTTTACCGCTCCCCCAGAAGGAAAGCAAAGTCGATCCTGTGAAAATGGAAGTAGCCGAAAGTCGCTAACCTATTGAACAGACGATACGGAATTCATTTTGCTCCAAACCATTCTCTTCCCTACCAACAAAGCTTCACTTACTTACACATATAACTCCACTTCCAGAAATCCACTGTGTTATAATTAATTGGAACATTATGCTAATTAATTAAACTGAAATTTATTTAAGAAAGGTGTATTTAAATGTTTGTAATGCTACTGATAGGCTCACTCCTGCTTTTTAGTGGTTTGTGGTACATCATTTACTTTATCTCGAAACGTACCCAAAACCCTAATCGCTCGTCTGCTTATGTGCTGAGAGTGATTTTAAGTATATCGATCCTCGTACTAATAGTTGAAAACTACATATACGAAACAGTACCTTCTAATGCCATTTTAATTTTAGTATTTATTGCATCTTTAATAGCCACTAGCCCTTTTTTTGTTAAGAATAAAGAATGATGGGATGACACTAGAGGATCTTCCCAAACACAAACCAGCAGAATTCTCCACCTTCACAAATAACAATCGCTCCGTTTCGTTAAGCATAATCGTTTTTTCAAGTATCATTAAATACTTGTTATTGACTCAAACAATCAAAAGGGCGGTCCATAAGTCATCTTGCTGACTTATGAACCGCCCCATCCACTAAAATTACTTCATACACATTCGATGTAATTTGGTTTTTATAAAATGAACTTCCAGTAGTTACACAGTAACGGAGAGTGCAGAACAAATCTGGAGAAGCGAAGCTAAAAGCTTTCTGAAAGAAAGCTGCATCGGAAGCATACGCTGCGCCTTTATCACCGGATTTTACCCTTTCAAAGGGTAATTCAAAAAAATCCGGGGATAACAGCGATCGGAAGATGGTACTGCACTCGGAGTGGCCCCGTGTAAATAAAACTGTTTCATTTTATACCACCCAACATTCCATCGAATCCCTACCTAAACATGCCCCACAACTTAATCAAATGAAACGTATTGTTCGGATCGATCTTCTGCGCAAGAACAAAAGCAACAAATTGTTCCTCCTGAGTCGCAGAAAAATTCTCGTTCAAAATGACCGCTGACGACTTGACCAGCCTTCTCACCTTCGCCTTATCCTGCAAATCGGACTTGGTAACCCCATCTATCAATTTTTTGATACGCTCTTTGACAGCGGGATTTTTCATCTTTGTTTTGATCCGCTCCACCAGCTGCGGACTGATTCCATATTGTTGGTAACCCAAAACGAACAGCACCTCCTGAATAATGAACTCACTTCTTATTCATATGACAGGAGGGCCTGTACACTTGACATTTTCCCACGGAAAATGTGGAAAACCACACATTCACAGCCCCGATTAATCGATCAGATCACCCTGGAATACTTGCTGCTGCTGTAAAAAGTCACGTAAAGGAGCGTAGTCAACAGACGTCCAGAAGTTCGCATCGGCAATCAGGCTGGAGACGTCATCTCGCGCCTGCTCCAATACGGCAAAATCCGCAACCATGTCGGCAAGACGGAACTCCGGTAATCCACTTTGCTTGGTGCCAAAGAAATCGCCCGGTCCCCGCAGATCCAGATCTCGACGGGATACTTCGAATCCATCTTCGGTTTCCGTCATTACCTTCATGCGCTCCTGCCCAACCTCTGTCTTGGGATCAGCAATGAGCACACAATAGGATGCATGAGCGCCCCGACCAACCCGGCCACGAAGCTGATGCAGCTGCGACAGACCGAAGCGGTCCGCATCCATAATGACCATCAGCGTTGCGTTAGGCACATCGACCCCGACCTCCACAACTGTTGTGGAGACCAGAAGCTGAATTTCGTTGCTGTAAAAGTCACGCATCATCTCTTCCTTCTCGCCAGCCGTCATCCGTCCATGCAGCAGACCTACACGGTACTTCGGAAAGTTCTGTTGCATCTGGATATGCAGGTCAATGGCATTCTGTACATCCAGCTTCTCCGACTCTTCAATGAGCGGGCAGATCAGATAGGCCTGACGTCCCTGGTCCACTTCTCGCGAAATAAAACCAAGAACCCGGTCCATCATGTCATGCTTGACCCAGTACGTCGAGATAGGAATCCGCCCCTTTGGACGTTCCGAGATGGTCGATACTTCAATATCACCAAAAGCTGTAATGGCAAGCGTTCGCGGTATCGGCGTCGCCGTCATCGTTAACACATCCGGGTTATAGCCTTTACGCCGCAAAATGCTGCGCTGGTTCACACCGAAGCGATGCTGTTCATCCGTAACGACAAGACCAAGATCGCGGAAAAATACATCCTCCTGGATCAAAGCGTGTGTACCCACAACGATATCGATCATACCCATCTGCAAGGATGCAATCAGATCTTTGCGCTTCCGTCCATTCACACTGCCCGTTAACAGCCCCACAGTTACGCCAAAAGGTTCAAACAGCTTTTGCAGTGAGCGCATATGCTGTTCTGCCAGAATCTCCGTAGGGACCATCAGAGCCCCCTGAAAACCGGAACGAACGGTCGTATACAGCGCGATCGCCGCAATAACCGTTTTACCTGAGCCTACATCTCCCTGCAGCAATCGATTCATCGAATACGGTGAACGCATATCATGCAGAATTTCAAGCTCTACCTTCTTCTGTGCATCCGTCAGTTCAAATGGCAAACTGCGAACAAACTCCCGAATCGTCGTATTATCCGTTGTGTGCACTACACCATCCATACGATCCCGGTTCAATGCACGATACGCCTGCATCTTGAGTTGAAACAAAAATAGCTCCTCATACACCATCCGCTGTCTGGCCTGCTGGCCTTCCCGGTTATCCTGCGGACGGTGAATCCCGGCAATCGCCTGTTTGCGAGGCATGAATCCATATTTGTTCATGAGTGATTGAGGCAGAATTTCGGGGATCATTTCCCCGAATTGGACTAACCCCTGATTAATCGTTTTGCGCATCCATGACTGCGTTAGCTTGCCGGTTACCGAATACACAGGCTGCAGCGTGCCCGATCGTCCTTCCCCTTTATCCGGGAATTCCGAGTCCGTTACGGTCATCTGCATACGCTTCTGTTCCCATTTCCCCGTAATAACAATCTCCCGATTGGGCGTAAGCTGTTCTTTCAGAAAATGCCGATTGAACCAGGTGGCTGAAATCATCCATTCTTCCGTCATCACCTTACAGGTAAGGCGTGACTTTTTGCCATAACGCTGCAACACTGGGATGCCCATCACTTTACCCTGTACCGTAATTTTGTCCCCGTCCTTCACTTCACTGAGCGAACGCAGCCGATAATCCTCATAACGGAACGGATAATATTCAAGCAAGTCTTTTACAGTAGAGATGCCAAAGGCGTGAAGCTCTCCCTCTTTGAGAGCACTCACGCCGCTAATTTGTTTAACCGATATTTCTTCCCATTTCATGTCTAATCCCTCATTCCGGAACAGGCCACATAAAGATGGCAATTACGCCAGGCCCAACATGGCTGCCAACGACAGCTCCAATATTGGTATACACCACTTCATTCAGTGTAAAATGTCCACGTAATTGCTCTGCACAAGCGATCGCTGATCCGGGGTCTGCGGTATGACCTACCGCCAGATTAACACGTTGACCCGCCAGATCCTGCTGAAACAGCTCAATAATGCGTGCCATGGCTTTTTTGTGACCTCTGACTTTCTCCACTGCGTAAATAACGCCTTCCTCATCAATGGACAAGATCGGTTTAATATTCAGCAATGTTCCCAAGATGGCCGCAGCTTTGCCAATCCGGCCGCCTTTCTGCAAATACTCCAATGTATCTACGAGAAAGAACAGCTTGCGGCTCTTCTGCATGGCTGCTACAGCCGCAGTGATCTCCGCAGCGGATTTGCCTTGTTCGGCAAGCTCGGCAGCCTGTACGACCAATAAACCATATCCATAGGATGCAGACTTCGAATCCAGTACCGTTATATCGCCCTCACGTTCCAGCAACGATTTGCCGAGCAGTGCCGATTGATAGGTACCACTCATGCCGGAAGACAAATGAATCGATACAATGGGCCGTTCCGGGTTCTCATCCAACAGCGTGTTATAGATATTCATAAAATCGGTGGGAGAAGGCTGTGAGGTTGTAGGCAGCACAGATACCTTCTCCAATTTTGCATAGAACTGTTCCGAAGTCAGATCAACGCCGTCTGCATAAGCTTCTTCCCCGAACAAAACACGCAGCGGAACAACATGAATCCCGTATTTACGGATCAGTTCTTCCGGTATATCTGCCGTGCTATCGGTTACGATCGCAACCTTGTGGCTCATCAGATCCCCTCCTCTTTGCTTAAGTGCTTTAGGACTCTACAGAGAACAAATAATAATAAACCGGCTGTCCTCCAAGATGCACCTCTACCTCAGCATCAGGATATTGTTCTTCAAGCCATGCGACAAGCGCAGCGGTAATCTCAGGGGTAGCCTCGTCCCCTTCAAGGATGGTCACCACTTCATCTCCGCTCTCCATCATCTGTTGCAGCAGACCTTCACATGCGTTCAGCATGCTTTCGTCCGTTGCAACGATCTTGGAATTATGGATACCGATGTAGTGTCCAGCTTTGATATCAAGCTCATCATATTGTGTATCTCTGACCGCATGAGTCACTTGACCGGACTGTACCCGGCTAATCGCCTCAAGCATATGGTCACGGTTGGTTTCTGCAGACTCATCCTCCTGGAAAGCAAAAGCCGCTGCCATACCCTGAGGGATCGTCTTGCTCGGAATCACAATAATTCGACGCTCATCTTCAAGCAACTCCCTAGCCTGCTCGGCAGCAAGTACAATATTGGAGTTGTTCGGCAAAATAAATACCTGTTCTGCCGCGATCGAACGCACCGCTTTCACAAAATCTTCAGTGCTCGGATTCATCGTCTGTCCACCAGACAGAACAACATCCACGCCAAGACTCTGGAAAATCTCTGCAATGCCGTCACCGGAAGATACCGCGATGAAACCATATGGTGCCATCTCATCTGCTGGGAGCACGGCTTTTTCCACGCTACGCGCCGCTTCAGGCGGAATCTCTGCGAACAGCTCAGGCGAAGGCGCAATGTCCATGCCTGCAGACAGCAGATCACGATGCTGCTCACGCATATTGAGAATGTGAATTTGTGTGATTTCGCCATAACGGAGAGCCAGGTTTAATACATCCCCAGGTGTCTTGGAATGCACGTGAACCTTAATCACTTCATCGTCAGCAATAATAATGATGGAATCCCCGTTAACTGACAACGCTTTCCGGAATGCTTCGTCATCAAATGCAACACCTGCGTTCTCTCCAAGCTCGCGGTTAATAAAGAACTCCATGTCATACAGGAACTCAATATCTTCCGTTTCCAGTCGCGCTTGGGCAGACATTGGCATCTCCGGTACGATTACCTGCTGTGCAGGCTTCGCAGAAACCACTTCTGACGGTGCAGCCGGTTTCAATGCAGATGCCGCTACGGTTGGTTGTACGTCTCTCTGGAAGGATGTACGACTTGCCCCGTCCGTTTGCAACAGAACGTCCATAAAGCCTTCGTAAATATATACAAGCCCCTGGCCGCCTGAATCCACAACACCAACCTGTTTCAATACAGGCAGCAATTCCGGAGTCATTGCCAGTGCTTCTTTTGCTTTTAACAATACTTCATTCATTAATTCAGTTATATCATTCGTCCGTCTTGCGTAGTAGCTGGCATGTTTCGCCGCTTCCTTGGCTACGGTAAGAATGGTCCCTTCAACGGGTTTCACTACGGCTTTATAAGCTGCGTCCACACCGTTCTGCAGGGCTGCGGCGAACTGGAGTGTATTCAGTTCCTCATAAGGAGCAGCTGAACGACTGAATCCGCGGAACAATTGCGATAATATTACTCCGGAATTCCCCCGTGCGCCCATAAGCAGGCCTTTTGATAAAATACCGGCAGCTTCTCCGATGGAGGCAGAACTCTTGCGTTTAATCTCTGCGACTCCTGCACTCATTGTCAAATTCATGTTCGTTCCCGTGTCACCATCCGGCACAGGGAAAACATTCAGGGAATTGACGTGCTCTGCATGCTGTCCAAGTTGTTCCGCTCCGGCAAGTACCATTGCGGTGAAATCTGTTCCATTTAAAGAACGTATACTCAAGTGAGAATTCCCCTTCCTAGCTTGATACACGAACATCTTGCACCAAGATGTTATCTGGTCTGTTCATGCGCAAACGCTTATCGCGTTATTCTTCGTCCATACCTTGTCCGGCACAGGCATAATAATACATAATGTCAGCCGGATTAACGGTCTGGGCGGCCGGGCAACCGATATCCTGCAATTGCTCTGTTACCCCTAATTCGGGGCATACGGATATGCACCGGTATCAAGAGCCGGCATGAATGCCGCATGGAGACTGGTGCCAATGATGGAATGCCGCAGCTCACAGCGTTGCCAAAAAAGCAGACCACCGACCCTTTAAGGCCGGTTTTTTCTCCGGCTTCCCGCGGCAACAGCCTGTTCAACGCTGTATTATGGACTATTCAACATTGTACTATATTAGACAGGAGAAATAAATAAAGTTTTTGGATCAGTTGACGAAGCTTTTTTCAATATGATATTATATTCAAGTATTGTTTTATGCAGGTTTAGTAATGGAAATGATCCGGCTATGCCGGCTTGAACAACGCCATTAGCTACTGGAACCTGACCATTGTGGTCAGGAAGAACAATTTAGCCCGTCTGGAATGGCATTCGTGTCTCCTTAGGGCAACTGGTTATTTTAGGATAGGAGGTGTAATCTATGTCTCGCAAATGTTATGTGACAGGTAAGAAACCGGGCACCGGTAACCACGTATCCCACGCTAACAACCGTAACCGTCGTTCTTGGGGCGTAAACGTTCAGAAGGTCCGCATTCTCGTGAACGGTAAACCAAAACGTGTATACGTAAGCACCCGTGCACTGAAAGCCGGTAAAGTGACTCGCGTATAATCACGCAAAGCTACTATAAATCGGGTAAGCAAAAAGCACCTTGTTCCTTGCAGGTGCTTTTTTGGTATTCAGAAATAAAATCATGAATACACACATCAGCATGTGAATGTCCGCCGCATGGCGCTTCGCAGGTCCGAATTCCAGATGATCCTGAAGCCAAAGCGGCGGTATTCGCCAATGGAACCTTTTAATCATGTCAGTTCTTTTGAAACGTATTAAGAATCGCCTTTACAAACCCTCCCAAAAACTTCGGCAGTTTGAATGTGTAAAATTTCATACTTCACCCTCCCCATCATGCTCATGCATCCGCCGTATCCTATGCTCCAGGCCTTCTTTGCCTTAAACACGACAAAAAAGGCTACATGAGAAACCTGCTCATGTAACCATATTTATGCGGAACCCTTTGTCCCTATTCCACAATGACGAGCCTGGTTATCAGGTCATTTAGGTTTGAGTAGGGATATATTGATAAGCAGCGATCATGAATACACTCAATAAGTAATACAGTATGCTGAAAATCACAAAAGTAACCCGAAGTCCTGTACGGTCAAATTTGCGGAAGTACATAATGACAACACCAACCCCGATCAATGACGTAATCGCATTGTATGGGGATTGAATAACCGCAAACATAGCAAGCACCAGTCCCGTAACGAGACTCGCAGCCATGGTCCACAGCGTCTCCTTGAGGTTCATGCTCAGCCTCCGTAACTACTGCGAATTTCGGCAATCGCGGCAGCGCGATCTTCACGTCCAAATACAGCACTTCCCGCAACGAGCACATCCGCTCCAGCTTCAACCACAAGCGGAGCCGTGTCGGCAGCAATACCGCCATCCACTTCAATATGCACGTCATGACGTCCTTTTTCGTTCAACCAGCTACGAATTTGCTTGATTTTGTTCATCGTGCCAGAGATGAAAGCCTGTCCACCAAAACCGGGATTTACGGTCATGACAAGCACCATATCCACATCGTCCAGCACTTCCTGAATAGCACTCGCCGGAGTTCCCGGATTAAGGGCAACCCCTGCTTTAACTCCCTGTTCCTTAATCAGATGAATAACCCGGTGCAGATGCACACAAGCCTCAGCATGAACCGTAATGACAGCCGCGCCAGCTTTTGCAAATTCCTCAACATAACGCTCTGGGTTCTCAATCATCAAATGCACATCAAGCGGCAAGCTTGTATGTGGAGCGATCGCTTTTACAATCGCAGGTCCAAGCGTAATATTAGGGACGAAATGACCGTCCATGACATCAACATGAATCCAGTCTCCGCCAGCAGCTTGGGCTTCCGCCACTTCCGCGCCGAGACGGGCAAAATCCGCAGATAAAATAGATGGGGCAATTTTAATCATATTAATACCTCCGCTTTTTGTCTTTCATTTCTGTAAGGAATTGTTCGTAATGCTTATAACGGCTTTCGGAAATCATTCCCTCCGCCTTGGCTGCAAGCACCCGGCAACCTGGTTCGTGCGTATGGGTACAGCCTCGGAACTTACACTGATCGGCATATTGAGCGAACTCCCGGAAGCAAGTGGATAACTCCTCCACACCAATCTCCAGGAAGTCCAGTTGGCTGAATCCCGGCGTATCCGCGACAAAGCCACCATTATCCAGAGGTATGAGCTCCACGTGCCTGGTGGTGTGTTTCCCTCGGCCAAGGCGCATGCTGATTGCACTGGTCTCCAGGGTTAGACCTGGCATCAAGGCATTCAGCATCGAAGATTTACCTACACCGGATTGCCCGGAGAAAACGCTAATCTTGCCGGCAAGACGCTCCTTGAGCAGTTCATTGCCTTCACCGGTTCGTGAACTGGTAGAGATAACTTCATATCCAATTTGCTCGTACATAGCTTTTACTTCTGCTACTGTATCACGGGCATCGTTTTCTGGATCAGCCAGGTCCTGCTTCGTGAGCACAATCAGTGCATCCAGTCCAGCTTGTTCGATATGTACCAGGAATTTGTCCAACAGATTGAGATTCATGTCCGGTTCCTTAACGGAAAATAACAGAACAGCCAGACTTACATTGGCAACAGGTGGACGAATTAACTCCGTTTCACGTTTGCGAATCTCATCTACTGTTCCTTCTCCGTTCTCTGTCAGCATATAGCTGACTCGGTCACCCACAAGTGGTGAAGTACCCCGTTTTCTGAAGATACCTCTGGCCCGGCATTGAACGGCGGAGCCTTCAACCGAAGGCACCCCGCTGTCTTCCAGTGGCATGACATAATAGTAACCGCTTAGCGCTTTAACGATGATACCTTCTGGCATAGCTCCGTCGCCCTCCTTTAATTTACAGTACATTTACCCTGAACGTCGGCAATAAGCCGCCCTTATGGACGGCTTGATGCGTTAACGACTTCCTTTTTCTTATCTTTTCCCTTGGCGAGACCATTTCCGTTCTTCATCGCAGAAGTATCTACCTCGCCATTTTCCCCTTCACCCTCAACAGGTGTATCCGGTTCACCTTCCTGATTCGTATCCACGGTGCCTTCATCATCACCACCACCGCCTTGTTCAGGCTCCTCCGTTGTTGGAGGGGGGTCTGCACCCTTCTCAGGCTCAATGGTAGGCATAACTACCGTTCCGTTTTTGGCATCACTATAGGACACCAGATACGTATCCAAGAATTGGCCATCCCGGTAGACAGAGACAACACCGTCGACGTTAGGAGCCAGAATAAGCGGAATTGTCAGCGTTTGAGCAGACTTGATTGTCCGGGTCCCCCATTCTTGACTTTTGCCACGAGCATCTTCGAAAGTAATTCGAATTTTGCTGCTCTTTCCTATTTCTTTTGGCGAAACGTTAATGTTATAGGCGTAGTTCAATGCCTCTGGCGGATATCCAGTACTAATGAAAATGGTAATTTTGTCACCAGGATTCACGTCTGCACCGGCTTCCACAGGCCATTGCTGTGTCACTTTGCCTTTATCTATAGTGTAGCTCGACTCTTCCTGAACTTGAGCAAGGATTAACCCAGCGGATTTGAGCATACTCTCCGCCTCACTTCGAGTATGGTTTTTCAAATCCGGCATTTTTATCGTTTCGGAGCCTTTGCTAACGGTTAGAACAATTTCTGTCGCTTCAGGATCAAATTCTTCATTGACTCCAGGGGTCTGGGAGATCACATTCCCGGATGCAATGTCATTCGAGAAATCATCCTTGCGTTTGATCTGATCCCCGTTGATGCCAAGAGCGATCAACTTCTTGACAGCCTCATCATAGGTATTGCCTTCGACGCTGATCATTTTGGTCAGTTCTTTTTCCGCCCCAACACTCAACTGGACCTCGGAGCCTTCCTTGACCACATCGCCTTCATTTCGGGTCTGTTCAAATACAATACCGGGCTCCACATCCTCCTTGTATTGACGGATGACATTATCACTGACAACAAGCCCGTTATCCTGCAACATTTGACGAGCCTTTTCCTCGGTTTGGCCAATCACATTGGGTACAGTCACATCAGGCACAACAAGCATACCTTTCACGTACCACACAACTCCAACCATGGCGATAAGAATAAGCACGGTCAACGAGATCAGCAGCGCTGGCTTCTTCCAGTTCTTTGATTTGGGTTTGCCCTTGTTGTTATCTTGGTCAGACTCCATCACGGGTATAGCACCTGTGGATGTAACTCCACGTGGCTCCGGCTTAATCGCCGGCATAACACGGGTCTGATCGATATCATCCTCATCCGGAAAATCAATCTTCGTTTCATTACGTCTTTCCGGCATCAGGCAGGTTTCCAGATCCGTCTGCATTTCTTTAGCAGATTGGTAACGCTCCTGCGGATTTTTGCGCATGGATTTCAGAATAACGTTCTCCACGCTTTGCGGGATAAGCGGATTGAATTTGCGCGGTTCATCAAACTCTTCCTGCAAATGCTTCAAAGCAACGCTAATTGGACTCTCTCCCAGGAACGGAAGCTGACCAGTCAGCATTTGATAGAGTACTATACCAAGAGAATATAAGTCCGACTTCTCGCCAGTCACGATGCCTTTGGCATGCTCAGGTGAGAAGTAATGTACGGAACCGACTACTGAGCCGGTCTGTGTAATCGTTGTGGACGTAACCGCACGGGCAATCCCGAAATCCGTTACTTTCACACGGCCATTACGACCAATCAATATATTATGGGGTTTGATATCCCGATGAATGATCTGATTATGATGTGCATGATCGAGAGCATCTGCAATCTGGGAGGCGATTCGAACGGCCTCGTCCACCTGCAGAGGCGCCCGTTCTTTAATAATTTCATTCAGGTTTTTGCCTTCAACATATTCCATGACAATATAATGAACGTCATCTTCCTGTCCTACATCATAAACACTAACTACGTTAGGATGTGACAGCGAAGCTGCTGATTGTGCTTCTCTGCGGAAACGGCGGATAAACTCTTCGTCATGAACAAATTGCTGCCGTAACACTTTGATGGCAACGTTCCGGTTGAGCAACAGGTCCTGGGCCTTATACACAAGAGCCATGCCGCCACCGCCGACACGCTCGATCACTTCATAGCGTCCGCCTAGCTGGTGCCCAATCATGACTCACACCCCGTTTCCGATATCACGGAACCTTCCTTTTGCAGTTCGAATAATGCCACCGTGATATTGTCATCTCCTCCAGCAAGCAAAGCCAGCTGAAGCAAGCGATCCGCACGATCTTCCAATGCCAGTTCCAGATTACCTGCGACCTGAATGATCTGCTCATTGCTGACCAGATTACTAAGCCCGTCACTGCACAGGAGAAGAACTTCGCCTTCTTCCAATTTGACGGTATCCAGATCCACCTTCACTTCCGCGTCTGTCCCAAGTGCACGTGTCAGCACATTGCGACGCGGATGATGAGAGACATCTTCTTTGCTGATCTGACCATTTTTGAACAATTCATTGACCAGTGTATGGTCCTCGGTCAACTGGATGACATTCTTGTTTGCAATTTTGTATGCTCTGCTGTCACCGATGTGACCAATAACACCTTCCGTATCATTCAATAATGCCGCAACCACGGTAGTCCCCATGTTGTGGTAATTATCATCCGAGGAGGCAGTACGGAAGATCACTTCGTTGGCATGCAAAATAGCATCGCTCAATGCGGCTGACAAAGACGCATGTGAAAGACCCGGCTCAAGCGTTCCCAGATCCTGCACCAACGTCTCTACCGCCAGGCGGCTCGCAGTATCTCCTGCAAGATGTCCGCCCATACCATCGGCAACAATACCCAGAATATAACCTGTATCGAGATTTCGAATCCAGGCTGAATCTTCATTCACCGAACGCACCCGTCCGATATGGCTCACATGAACTGTTTTGATCAAAACGTTCTCACCTCAACTCCATATGCTTTGCACGAAGCTGACCGCAAGCGGCAGCAATATCATGTCCCTGTTCACGACGAATGGTTACATTAACACCCTGCTCCGAGAGAATCTTCTGAAAATTGAAAATGTCGCTTCTGGATGTTCTTACGTACTTGCGCTCAGGTACATGGTTGACTGGAATCAGGTTCACGTGGCACAGCATGTTCTTAAGCACGCTTGCCAGTTCTGCCGCATGTTCCGGCTGATCATTCACACCACCGATAAGTGCGTACTCAAACGTAATTCTGCGACCCGTTTTCGCCAAGTAATAACGCAACGACTCCATTACATCCTCAAAAGGAAAACGGCGGTTTACTGGCATCAATTTGGAACGCAATGCATCATTTGGCGCATGGATGGAGATCGCCAGGTTAATCTGTGTATCTTCATCTGCAAACTTGTAAATGTTTGGTACGATTCCACTTGTGGACACCGTGATATGGCGCTGACCGATATTCAGCCCTTTTTCGTGAATCATGATACGCAGGAACGTCATTGTTGCTTCATAGTTCTCAAAAGGTTCACCTGAACCCATGATTACGATGCTGCTGACCCGCTCACCGCGTTCGTCCAAAATTTTCTGGGCTTGCACAACCTGTGCTACAATTTCCCCAGCCGTAAGGTTACGTTTCAGTCCGCCCAGCGTGGATGCACAGAACGTGCAACCAATCCGGCAGCCAACCTGTGTTGTTACACAGATGCTGTTACCATAGTTGTGCTTCATGATAACTGTTTCGATCGCATGATCATCATGCAGACCGAACAGGAATTTCACAGTTCCATCCTTGGATTCAAATTTCGTAATTTCAGTAAGTGTAACGAATTCAAATTGTTCAGTCAGCTTTTCACGCAGCGCTTTGGACAGGTTCGTCATTTCACTGAAATCATTCACACGTTTCACATAAATCCAGTCGAAGATCTGACCACCGCGAAAAGCCGGCTCCCCGTTCTCAACAGCCCACTGTTGCAGCTCCTCCAGGGAATAATCATATATAAAAGGTTTCATTTTGTTGTCAACACCTATTCCTTCTTTTCTTTTCATTCTTCCTATTCTATCACAAAGACCACTTTACATCCATGTATACCCTTGATGCCTGTACTTCATGCATTATAACACCTCAGTGCCTGCATCGCACCCTATCATCACTTTTTACTGATGTTAAACCTTGAGGCTAATCACAAAGAAATCCGCCGAAGTTCCCCTCGGCGGCTATCCTTCAGTGCTCTATTAAACTGTTAATCCGCTATCCTTGTCAACCTGGCAATGAAAAATCCGTCACTGTGAGCGTACTGTGGCAGGATCTGCACGCCACCGTTCACAACCTTCCACTCGGCTGTTTCCAGACCAGACCAGGCAGACTCTTCAGCCGCCTTGTATTCCGGATGCCGGTCCAAAAAGTCAGCAACTCTATGCTCGTTCTCCGCAGGCTCGATTGTACACGTACTATACACCAGAATACCACCTGGCTTTAATAGCGGTGCAACCCGATCCAACAGTTCACGTTGCAGATTGGAGATATCGTGGATATCTTCCACAGTTTTGGTCCATTTGACATCCGGCTTGCGGCGAATAACACCTAGACCGGAACATGGCGCATCCAGCAGAATGCGGTCAAACGATGCCTCCGGATAACGCGCATCCAGATCAAGCGCATCACCTGTCACAGCATCAATGCAGCTGAGTCCCAGACGATCTGCCTGATCCATGATCAACTGACGTTTGTGAGCATGTACATCATTGGCCACAATCCGTCCACGGTCCTGCATTTTCTCAGCCATATGGGCTGTCTTTCCGCCGGGAGCTGCACAGCAGTCCAATACAGTCTGACCTTCTTCAGGCCCAACTGCCTCGGCTACAAGCATGGAACTTTCATCTTGAACGGACAGCAAGCCATCCCGATACCAGGACGTAAGAGCCATGTTGCCACCACTACGAACGAGAATACCGTCTGGACTAAGTCGGGAAGGTTCCACGATCGCCCCCGTGCTCACCATCTCTTGCATCAGTTTCTCACGTGTAGTCATTGTCGTGTTCACACGAACACTAACCGCAGGCGGTTCATTATTTGCACGACAGATCGCTTCCGCTGTCTCTTCGCCATATTGACTGATCCAGCGTTCGACCATCCACAGCGGGTGAGAATGTTCCAGTGAGATACGTTCAGCAGCGGGCAGATGTTCAGGGATGCGCAGCTCATCACGATTGCGAATCATGTTCCGCAGAACGCCATTCACCATACCGGAGATGCCCTGATGACCCAATTTCTTAGCCAAATTGACGGCTTCACTCACTACCGCGTGTTCTGGAATACGGTCCAGATATAACATCTGGTACACGCTGATGCGCAGCAGGCTGCGAACCCAAGGTTGCAGCTTGGATACACCTTTGGCTACATAGCGTTCCAGATAATAATCAAGGGTATTCCGTCTCGCGATCGTACCATAGACTAATTCTGTAGCCAGTCCAGCATCTGCCGGACTTAGCTCGGCCTCTTTCAGACGCCGGTTCAGCTCAAGGTTGCTGTAAGCTCCTTCTTGCTCAACGGCGCTCAGTACCTTTACGGCGAGTGCACGAGCAGATGTTTTGGGCCGTTCGGAACGTGAGGAACCATTTGCCGAAGATGGGGATGCAGATGAATTTCCTGCACGACCCGGTTTTCCTGTGTTCGGACGACGTTGGTTTCCTCCGCGCCCGGATGCATCTCCTGCGACTTTATGACCATTTCCTGATGGACGGCCCGGTGTATTTCCGCTCATTGCAGCACCGTTCCTGGTTTCAGGGTACCACCACGGGCAAAGTCAGCAGCTTGCATTACTTTTTTGCCCGCGGGCTGAACCTCAGTAAGCCAGAGAGAACCGTCACCTGTGCGAACTTCAATCCCGTTTTTGCCCAATTGTAACACCGTTCCCGGCTCAGCTTGTCCAGCATCCGACGACGAGAGTACATCCGCCTGCTTCGGATTTGCTGCTGCCCAGACCTTGAAGACCTGATCATCCCACATCGTAAATGCACCCGAGAACGGCACAAGACCGCGAATCTGATTGAACAATTCACGCGACGTGCGATTCCAGTCCATCTTCTCGTCATCCCGAGTCAGATTACGTGCATACGAAGCCTCGGCTTCATCCTGTGGGACAGCCGTTGTTTCGCCAGCAACCAGCCGCGGCATTTCTTCCTGAAGCAATTTGGAACCCGCTTCGCTGAGCTTTACAAACATGGATCCTGATGTATCTTCATCCGTAATCGCCACTTCCACACGTGAGATCATATCTCCCGTATCCAAGCCTTCCGCCATAAACATCAGCGTTACTCCCGTCACTGGCTCTCCATTAATAATGGAGCGTTGAATCGGGGCACCACCGCGATATTTTGGCAAAAGAGAGCCATGCACGTTCACACAACCACGAACAGGCATATCCAGCACAGCCTTGGGCAGAATCTGCCCAAAAGCCGCAGTCACAATCAGATCCGGTTTCCATTCAGCCAATCGGGCTACAGCTTCTGGAGCACGCAGTTTCACTGGTTGAAATACAGGCAGGCCGTGGCGTTCTGCCGCAGCCTTGACTGGTGTTGGTGTAAGCACCTTTTTACGTCCCTGTGGTTTATCCGGCTGTGTCACTACCCCAACCACGTTATATCCCTCGGCAATAAGCATATCGAGAGATGGAACTGCAAATTCAGGCGTTCCCATAAAAACAATATTCAAATCGATCACTCCTTAGTTACGACGCGGCCCAGTTTGATCGGCTGCAATTTCGTACACTTTTTCAGCAATATCCGTAAAGAGCACGCCATCCAAATGGTCAATCTCATGTTGGAATGCGCGTGACAACAGCCCGCTGCCCGTAATAATCAGTTCCTTGCCTTCGCGGTCCAGCCCTTTGACTGTAACCGTCTCAAAACGACGCACATCACCGTTAATGCCAGGGATACTCAAGCAGCCTTCGGGTCCAAATTGCTCTCCCTCACTCGAAATAATCTCCGGATTGATCATCTTGATCAGCCCCTGCTCATCTCCGCAATCGATCACAATAAGCCGTTTCAAAATACCAACCTGTGGTGCAGCCAGACCTACGCCTTCAGCGTCATACATTGTATCTGCCATATCATCCAGCAGTTTCTGTACATTAGGTGTAACTTTAGTTACCTCTTTAGCTCTTTTGTGTAGTACCTCATCCGGTTCTTTCACGATAATACGAATCGACATGTTGTAAGCACCTTCCTAATCCTCATCATAATTTCAGGACATCAGGCTCATTTCAAAAATAGTACTGATTTTCTGCTATGTAGCAGGTATCAAAAACTGATTTTAAGATCGAGCCATCATTCATGTTGTTTTTAATCTATGTTTATACCGCTTGTTTACATCCGCATTTTAATACAAATGCTCACATTAACATTTGCGGGTCTACATCCAGACTAATTTGCAGTTTTTGCGCCTGAACATCGTCGTCCATGCGCCGGGCCGTCGCGAGCGCCAGTCCAATGGCGTCGACATCCCCCCGCCATTTTATCATACATTGGAATCTGTATCTATTCTTGATCCGAGGAATTGGTGAGGCTACCGGGCCAAGCACGTCAAAGGCATCATTGCTGAAACGATCCAAACTGCCTAACCAGCCAGCAGCATTTGCCTTTTCTTTCAGTATTCGTGTGTAGTTCTCAGCCAGCCGGATCAGTACCGGAAGCTGCTCATGTGAGAAGGTCACCAAAATCAGGCGACAGTAAGGCGGGTACTGCAAATTGCGCCGATGCAATAATTCCTCCCGGACAAACGAAACATAGTCATGCTGGCTCGCATGCCCAATCGAATAGTGCTCTGGTGTATAGGACTGAACGAACACCTCGCCCGGCAGTTGATGTCGACCTGCACGGCCCGCCACCTGGGTGAGCAGCTGAAATGTTTTTTCGGCAGCCCGAAAATCTGGCAAATTAAGTGCCGAGTCTGCTGTGATGACTCCAACCAAGGTGACATCAGGAAAATCAAGCCCTTTGGCAACCATCTGGGTACCCAACAATACGTCTGCCTTTTTCTCACGAAACTGCTTCAACAACTTCTCATGCGAACCTTTTTCGCTCGTTGTATCCACGTCCATCCGAATGACGCGAATACCCGGGAACAGCTTCGCCAATTCTTCCTCTACCCGCTGCGTACCTGTACCGAAATATCGAATATGCTCACTGCCGCAATCCGGGCACACTTCTGGTGCTGCTTCCGCATATCCACAATAGTGACAACGAAGATTATTGGAGCGCTGATGATAGGTTAATGAAATATCACACTCGGGACAGCCTGCAACGTATCCACAACTGCGGCACATCACAAAGGTGGAATAGCCACGTCGATTCAGCAGAAGCACGGTCTGTTCCCCGCGCTCCAACCGCTCTTCCAATCCTTTGTGCAAGGCACGGCTGAACATCGAGCGATTTCCGTCCTTCAACTCTTCGCGCATATCAACAATCCGTACCTCCGGCAGCTTATTACCAAGTGCGCGGGTAGGCATCTCCAACAAAAGTGGTGCAAAATCATCATTGCTCTGTGAACGGGCAGCATAGTAACTTTCCAGCGAAGGTGTCGCTGAGCCCAGGACAACGACCGCCTGATGCTGCTGTGCTCTTTTTACCGCTACATCACGTGCATGATATTTCGGGGTTTCTTCTTGTTTATATGAAGTCTCGTGCTCCTCGTCCATAATAATCAGACCAAGACGACTAAACGGAGCAAAGACTGCTGAACGGGCGCCAATGGCAACCTTCACCTGACCTTCCCGAATTTTGCGCCACTCATCATAACGCTCTCCACCAGACAGACGACTGTGCATCACGGCAACCTGATCACCAAAACGTCCTTTAAAACGCTCAACCATCTGCGGTGTCAATGCAATCTCAGGTACAAGCACAATTGCCTGTCGATCCTGTTCAATACAGCGCTGAATGGTCTGGAGGTATACTTCCGTCTTACCACTGCCTGTTACACCATGAAGCAAAAAGACGCCATGGCGCCCTTCTTGCAATCGACCATTAATATTGTTATAGACATGCTGCTGCTCGTCGGTCAGATTCAATGGCTCGGTCGCACGGAACTTACGGCCCTGATAAGGGTCACGAAAGACTTCGACGTCCTCCGTTGCAACCAGTCCTTTCTCCTCCAGACCTTTGACTGTAGCCGCTGATACCTGAAGTGTGGACAGCAATTCTTTCATCGCCATCGGCAACAGTTCTTTCATTTCCAGCAAGAAAGTCAAAACTTCCTTCTGCCGTTGTGCCTTTGCCGGGAATGAATTCAATGCCTCTTCCGCAGCCGCTACATCCACAGCAAGATCAATGGATTTCATCGTTTTTTTATTCAGCTTGTCCTTAATCGCCTGACTTTCCAGCAGGACACCACTGAGCAGCAACTTCTTGATCAGCGCAGCATGATTGGGGTATTTACGACTCAGTTGTTGTAAGGGAACCTGCCCACGACTCTTCACAAAACGAATAATATCTTGCTGCACCTTTTCTGAAGTCGACTCTTCTCCCCACACAAAAAGAACTTCTTCGCCTGACGCCGAACCTGCCATTTGTCCATCCAGCGCATCTCCAAGGGAGATATACCGTTCTGCTTTCCCTTTTAGCGCAGTCGGTACCATCACCTGCAAAGACAAAATGCGGTTGCTGGCATAACGTTCACTCATCCATTCGGCCAATTCAACCAAATCTTCTGACAACGGCGGAACGATATCCAGCAATTCCTGAATCGGTTTGAGTTTGAATTTCTCCGTACCCGTGCGAGGCACCAGATCAATCACGAAACCCTGCACCGTCCGATGACCAAAAGGTACACCTACCCTGCTGCCAATCTCAATCCATTCACGCATGGATTCCGGCACCAAATAATCAAACGGCCGGTCCGTTTCCTTCACAGGAACATCGACAATAACCTTGGCGATCTCCATATTAATTCCTCCCGGCAATGCGCTCCGCCGCAATCGAAAGCAACCGGCGAGCAACCTCTTCCTTGGCCACCACCTGAAGCTCTTCCACCAAACCTTCACGGTCATAGATGTGCACCGCGTTGGTATCTGTTCCAAATCCGGCACCCGCCTGGGTGACATCATTGGCTACGATCAGATCACAGTTTTTCCGTTCCAGTTTCTCACGTGCATACATTTCTAATGAATTTGTCTCCGCAGCAAAACCAATCAAAAATTGATGGCTCTTCTGCTTACCCAGCGTTTCAAGAATATCTATATTTTTAATAAGTTCAAGCGATAATGTATCGCCTTTCTTCTTGATTTTCTCTGTGTACACTTCCTTGGGGCGATAATCCGCAACAGCTGCGGCCTTAACCACGATATCTGCATTATCCCATTGGCTTGCTACCGCATCATACATATCCTGCGCTGACTGCACCGGGATCACCTGTACATTCGCCGGTGGCTGAACCTGGGTATTTCCCATAACCAAAGTTACATCTGCCCCCAGATCACGCGCTGCCGCTGCAATGGCAAAACCCATTTTCCCTGAGGAATCATTGGTAATATACCTTACCGGATCAATGCGTTCTATGGTACCTCCTGCAGTGACCACAACCTTCTTCCCGCTCAACAAAGAAAGCTGTTCATTACGTTCCCGTTTAACAGATTCCTGCTGTTCAAAAAAACGTTCCACCACATCGACAATCGTCTCTGGTTCTTCCAACCGTCCTTTACCCACATACCCACATGCCAGTTGACCTTCACCCGGTTCAATCATCATGGTTCCGCGCTCGGTTAACAGGCACATATTATGCTGTACCGCCGGATGATCATACATATGTACATTCATCGCTGGCGCAATCATCACCGGAGCAGTGGTTGCAAGCAAGGTTGTTGAGAGCATATCATCTGCCATCCCATGTGCCATTTTGGCAATCACATTGGCTGTTGCCGGAGCAACCAACACAAGATCGGCCATATCAGCCAGATGAATATGCGAGACGACCGAAGGCTCCCGCTCATCAAATGTATCACTATATACTACATTTCGGGTCAAGGTTTGCAGCGTTAATTCGGTAATAAACTGTTTCGCGGAATTCGTCATAATGACATGAACGTCCGCTCCTTTTTGCACCAGCCTGCTGCATAATGTAGCCGCCTTGTATGCGGCTATGCCGCCAGTCACACCAAGCACGATTTTTTTACCGTTCAACATGGTTATCCCCCCGATATATACGACCTTTATAAGGATGAATAGAGAAAAAAATAACAACCTCGCGGTTGTCAAATAAATCCGGCTTGCGCCGTATGCAGTTGAAGAGCAGCCGCAGGCGGCTTACTCTTCTTCCTCTTCGTCCTGTCCTTTGATGACAACGAGCAGATCACCATAAATTTCTTCAAGTGCAACGCCAACCTGTTTATGGGATCTGGCATTTCTCAAATCCGTTTTCTCACCTTCACGAAGCTGTCTTGCCCGGCGGGAAGCGGCAACAACAAGGGAATACTTGCTGTCGACTTTGTTCATCATTTCATCAATAGAAGGATACAGCATATTTACAAAACACCTCTTTGCATTAGTATAATCACAATTCGCCGCCTGACGGAATCATGGTGCACCGCTGGATACGTTAACCAGACTGGAGCTACTCTCATATATCCTATGACAGCAGCTCCACTGATTATCGCATTTTGCGGCGGCAAATGGATTATTTATTGATCTTACAATGTTCGGCGATAATGATGCTTTCTATTCGTTTACACGCCAAATCAATTTCATCATTAACGACAGCGTAATCGTACTGCTCCAGCAGACTGATCTCATCTACCGCGACGGACATCCGGTGATCAATCGTCGCCTGACTTTCCGTACCACGGCCCTGAATGCGATCTTTAAGCTCGTCCAATGAAGGAGGCAACAGAAATACAAAGATCCCTTCCGGGAACTTTTCTTTCACTTTCAACGCGCCTTGAACTTCAATCTCAAGAATGATGTCCCGGCCTTCGTTAATCGTTTTCTCCACAAAATCACGCGGTGTTCCGTAATAGTTCCCTACATATTCTGCGTGTTCCAACAATTGATCTTCAGCAATCATGTTCAGGAATTCTTCATGGCTTCTGAAGAAATAATTGACGCCATGTTCCTCACCCAGACGTGGCTGACGAGTCGTTGCCGATACAGAATAAATCAATTCCGGCACCCGTTTGCGCAAAGCGCTGCATACTGTACCCTTCCCGACCCCTGATGGGCCGGACAACACTACCAGTAATCCCTTAGACATATTACACTCCATTTTATTCGTCGTTGTCATCATCTTTCGAAGAAAGACGATGGGCGACCGTTTCTGGCTGAACCGCAGACAGAATGACATGATCGCTATCCGTAATAATAACGGCACGAGTACGTCTTCCGTATGTTGCGTCTATCAGCATATGACGGTCTCTTGCCTCTTGTATAATTCTCTTGATCGGCGCCGATTCCGGACTCACGATGGATATAATCCGGTTCGCCGATACGATGTTACCGAATCCAATGTTAATGAGTTTGATTGCCATAATCAGGTTCTTCCCCCTATACATGCGACTCTTTTGCCGAAATATGACCGTTCATTCGATATTCGCCGCTTGCTCACGAATTTTCTCCAGTTCCGCCTTCATCTCGACAACACGGTTCACCAGAGCCAAATGGTTGGCTTTTGATCCAATCGTATTGACTTCCCTATTCATCTCCTGAATAAGAAAGTCCAACTTGCGGCCTACTGGCTCATCACTTTTCAGCAGTTCCCTGCTCTGTCCAAAGTGACTCTGTAGACGCGTAAGCTCTTCCTCTATGTTAGAACGATCGGCAAACATAGCAATTTCCATACCTAATTTATGCTCGTCAAAAGGGAAAGAGCCTTCTTCCTGCATTTCCGTAAGCCTTTGTCTTAACTTGTTGCGATGATCACTCACCACAGTCGGCGCAAGAGCAAGCATCTCGGTATGCAGTGATTCCAGACGACTGACACGTCGTTCCAGATCACTGGCCAGATGAAGACCCTCGCGGGCGCGCATCTGCTCCAGACCGGATAAAGCCTCTTCCAACCCCTGCTGCAGGACACGCTCCCATTCGTCCTTCTGCTCTTCCGGAAGCGAACTCGTCCCATCCGAATGAACCATGACATCTGGAAGTGCCAGCATATCCATAATACTCGGTTTGCCCTGCATACCATAGCGGCTCTCCAATTGCTCTGCGGCCTGAAGATAGGCCCTGACCGCCTGCTCATTCAGAACAGCGGGAAGAGCCTGGTCTTCATCTTTTTCTTTCATTACATAAACATCAATCCGCCCACGTTTTAAGCGGCTCTGTACCTTTTTCCTCAATCCGTCTTCATAACACGTCCACTCTCTCGGGAGACGCATCATCACTTCGCAATAACGATGGTTGACAGACTTGATTTCCAATTGTACCTTATAGCCTCCAAAATGAAAGGCGGATTGACCGTATCCGGTCATACTGAATGACATCGGCATCACATCCGTTACACTATTGTAATTGATTATTAGGGTTGAAACAAGTAGGACATTGATGCTCCGACTTCTCCCACACATATTGGGTCAGTTCGGCCGTCATACTATAGAACATAAATGGAGTCATTAAATAGATTCCTTTGAAATGTTTTGTTGCTACATCCAGAAGCTCCTTGGCGATCTTCACACCCATTGCTCGACCTTCTTCACCTTCGAGACCAGCCATCCGGGAACGCACTTCATCCGACAGCTGAATACCCGGAACCTCATTATGCAGATATTCTGCATTTCGGCCGCTGGCTAACGGCATTACCCCTACAAAGATCGGCACATCCAGATGCTTGGTCGCTTCATGCATGGCTACGATTAGTTCAGGATCGTATATCGGCTGCGTCATAATATAATCGGCTCCGGAAGCAATCTTTTTCTCAAGCCGCTGTACAGCCTTATCCAGATGTTTCACATTCGGGTTGAATGCGGCACCGATAACAAAGCCTGCCTTCTGCTTGAGCGGTTTACCGGAGAAGGATACTCCATCGTTCAACTGCTTGATCATACGTATAATTTCAAAAGAAGTCAGATCGTATACCGAGCTTGATCCGGGCAAGTCTCCAAATCGTGCAGGGTCACCTGTTACAGCGAGTACATGATTAATGCCTAGCGCATCAAATCCCATCATGTGCGATTGTGTCCCGATCAGATTCCGGTCACGACATGCAATATGCACCAGTGGGCGCAATCCAGTACGATCCTGAACAAGATGACCGAGAGCCATATTACTCATCCGGGTAACCGCCAAGGAGTTATCAGCCAATGTTAATGCGTCTGCACCAGCCGCTTTTAGCGTCTCGGCACCTTTCATAAACTTCGCAATGTCGAGATCACGCGGTGGGTCAAGTTCGACGATGACCGTATGACGTTGTTTGACTAGATCCACAATCGTAGGCTGCCCACCCCGTCCAGACCGTTCATCTACATTCTCATGCAGGATAATACGCGGTTTCGACTCGGATGGATCAGGTTCCAGTATTGGAACAGGTGTGTATTCAACAAGAGCCTGGGCGATTGCGGCGATATGATCAGGTGTTGTACCACAGCAGCCTCCGATGATACGTGCGCCCAGATCAGCGAATTGCACTGCCGTCTGTCCGAAGTATTCCGGGGACGCTCCATAACGGAACTGACCATCGACGTAATCCGCTGCACCCGCATTCGGGTAAACAGACATCGGGACACCGATACGGCCTGACACCGTCTCCATCGCCCGCATAATTCCGTTTGGACCGGAACGGCAGTTGAAACCAATGACGTCAGCCCCTTGCTCACGCATGATTCGGAAAGCTTCTGGCATCGTATATCCATCCAGTGTGTGCCCTACATCCTCAACAGCGAACTGTCCAATCACGGGCAGATCACTCAGCTTGCGAGCCTGCAGGAGGGCGATATCCATTTCCTCGATATCATAGAAGGTTTCGAGCAGAATGCCGTCCACTCCTTCTTCGAGCAGTGCAAAAATCTGTTGCTGATAGAAACGCTTCAATTCACTTGTTGATACGTTGGTCCGCTTTCCTCCACGAATGGAGCCAACCGCGCCCAGAACATAACCGTTTGCGCCAGCTACTTCTTTGGCGATACGTACACCGGCACGGTTGACATCCTCGACCTTGGACTCCAGACCAAACTTAGACAACTTATCGTAATTGGCAGAGTACGTATTGGTTTCATGAATTTCCGTACCTGCATCGCGGTAACGACGATGCACATCTGCCACCACTTCAGGTGATATCAAGTTCAACTCTTCATAAGAAATCCCTACCGGGAATCCCATCTGATACAGGAAAGTTCCCATCGCCCCATCCCCTATGAGGACCCGTTCCTGCATTACACTGCGTAAATCCGCCTTCATCCCTTTTCCCCCCGCCTGACTGATCATTTCATACTAATGTAACACAAAAAACATCTGAAAACGAAGAAAAACACAGGTTTTTCGTGAAATTCAGTTTCTATAACCCTCTGGACTAGTAGGAATTCATATAACTGCAAAAAAAGAGGCCCTAAGGCCTCCTCATTTAAACGTATTCTTTACGAAGTGACTCCCTTGAAAACAACTTCAGCAGGTCCAGTCATGTACACGTGGTTGTCGGCTTCGTTCCACTCAATATGAAGATCGCCACCCTTGAGGCTGATCACCGCTGTGCGATCCGTATGTCCGTTCAGAACGGATGATACCAGTGTTGCGCAAGCTCCGGTTCCACAGGCAAGTGTTGGTCCAGCACCGCGTTCCCACACACGCATGTCCACATAGCCGCGATCGCGAACCGTTGCGAACTCTACATTGATTTTTTTCGGGAACATGGGATGAACCTCAAGTAGTGGCCCCCATGTCGATAGATCGAAATTCACAGCATCATCCACATAGATGACTGCATGAGGATTACCCATGGAGACGGCCGTAAATTTGAAATCCTGTCCATTTACTTCGATGGAATGATCCACCACCGGATTGGCATCCACGGTCGTTGGAACCTGAAGTCCATTCAGGATAGGCTCTCCCATATCCACACGAACGGTTTGCACTTTACCATCACGAATGTTCAAGCTTACTGGTTGTACACCCGCGCCAATGGTTTCAATCGTAATCTGTTCTTGGGTCACATGACCATGATCATATACATATTTGGATACACAGCGTATGGCATTGCCACATTGCTCTGCTTCCGAGCCGTCCGAGTTCATGATGCGCATCTGAAAATCCGCCTTCTCTGAAGGCAGTATATAAACCAGGCCATCCGCACCGATACCGAAGAAACGGTTGCACCATTTTACAGCCAATTCTGCTGCATCAGCCGGAAGCTGTTGTTCTCCAAACACAACAATAAAATCGTTGCCGAGTCCGTGCATTTTTGTAAATTCCATAACCTTGCCCACTCCTTTTGGCAGTCTGCTGCCAAAGCGTTATTCTTGCTTCTCTACAGGATACCCTGGATATTCATATCCAACATTCCCAATAAAAAAAGCTATCCTGCAAAATGCCGAGGAATCTCGCCTCTAATCATTTTGAGGATAGCATAACGAAAACGATAAGCAATTGCTATTGATTTTATGCCGAAAACTTTGTACTTTTCGGTACGAAGCGGCCTGGGCCCATGCGGCGACGGTTGCGACGACCTCCCCACACGCTGCCCACTCCCATCAGGAAGGTTGGAATACCTGCGGCAACGATGGAAATGGCCCATTCACGCATACCCAGTGGTACTGTTTTGAAGATAGGCTGCAACGGCTCTACATACATGACCGCCAGCATCAGCACGATGGATGAAATAACTGCAAATACCAGGTACTTGTTCTGCAATGGATTGCGGTGGAAAATGGAGCGTGAACTACGGCAGTCAAATACATGAATGAGCTGTGCCAAAACGAGAGTAGCAAAGGCAACAGATTGAGCTTTAATGAGCTGACCCGGTTCATCTGGCGCGGCCTGTAGGGTAAGCCAGAACGCCCCGAGTGTACAAAGCCCGATCAATACACCCCGACTGACAATTTTCCAACCCAATCGTCTGGCAAAAATATTTTCCTTGGCGCCACGCGGCTTGTGTTCCATCAGATCTTTTTCCGGCTGATCCACACCAAGTGCCATCGCTGGCAATCCATCCGTCACCAGGTTGACCCACAGAATCTGGATCGGCACGAGTGGCAAAGGCAGTCCCATCATCATCGCGAAAAACATCGTTAAAATCTCGCCAACATTGGATGCTAGCAAATACCGGATAAACTTGCGGATGTTCTCATAAATATTACGCCCTTCTTCAATTGCAGCTACTATAGTAGAGAAATTATCGTCACTCAGAATTAACGCCGATGCTTCCTTCGTCACATCCGTGCCTGTTATTCCCATCGCAATACCGATGTCTGCTGCTTTAATGGCTGGTGCGTCGTTCACGCCATCTCCAGTCATCGCTACGACATGTCCTTTGCGCTGCAATGATTTTACAATCCGTAGTTTGTGCTCAGGCGATACTCGTGAGAATACGTAAATGCCCTCTACCTGTTTATCCAGCTGCTCGTCCGTCATACCCGCCAATTGCTGGCCGCTAAGTGAAGCCCCACCCCGTGGAAGAATACCTAACTGTTGGGCGATAGCCTCTGCCGTCGTACCATGATCGCCCGTAATCATAACGGTACGTATGCCTGCTCTGCGACAAGTCGCAATTGCATCCCGTGCCTCACGCCGCGGTGGATCAATCATGCCTGCAAGCCCGACAAAGACGAGCTGGCTCTCGGCAGCATGTTCATTCTCTACTTTTTCATTCGGCCGTACATCGCGGTAAGCCATCCCGAGAACCCGCAGTGCAGAACCCGCCATATTCTCGTTCGCCGCCATGACTTTCTGCCGCAGCGTTCCTGTGAAAGGTACCACATTGCCTTCCCACAAAATGTAGCTGCATTGCCCAATCAGCACATCTGGTGCACCCTTGGTGTAGACCATCCGCCCACCCTGATGGTGAACCAAGACAGACATCCGCTTCCGGTCAGAGTCAAACGGGAACTCCTGCTCACGTGCATATAACTCTTTGAGGCCAGCGGGGGTAAGTCCCATTTTGGAGGCCAGTGTTACAAGCGCCCCTTCCGTAGGGTCGCCTTTCAGCTCCCATACCACGCTGTTTTCCTTGACCGTTTCATTAACATGATCTTTCTTTGTACCTTTCTTCGCTTCTTTCTTACTATCCTTATTTGTCTCTTTACCTTTCTTTTTACTCCGCATCTCATCTCCAACACTCTCGATAATACTGGCATTATTACATAGTGCGCTGATCTGAAGCATTCTCCGCAATGTCTGGTCACTCATCAGTTCCAAGGTACGACCATTCTCCAGCATCTGTCCTTCTGGTGCATAACCATCCCCGGTGACCTTGATGCTGCGTCCCTCCAGCCACACGTCCGTAACCGTCATCTTGTTCTGGGTCAACGTACCCGTTTTATCCGAACAGATGACCGAGGCACAACCAAGGGTTTCGACGGAGGGAAGCTTGCGCACAATCGCTTTTCGCTTGATCATACGCTGTACGCCAAGGGCCAACGCAATCGTTACAATCGCTGGCAAGCCTTCTGGTATGGCGGCCACTGCGAGGCTGACGCCTGCCAGAAACATGCCTACTGCCGGTTGTCCATGCAAAATACCTGCAACAACAACCATGACGGTTAATCCGAGCGCCACAAAAATCAAAATTTTACCCAACTGTTCCAACCTGTGTTGCAGCGGTGTTTCCTGTTCCTCCGTATTCTGGATCAAGTCGGCTATTTTGCCCATCTCGGTATCCATGCCCGTCCGGACCACAACGCCCTTGGCGGTACCACGAGTGACCATCGTTCCCATGAATCCAATGTTCTTCTGATCTCCTAGCGGCACATCCTCCGCAGCTATGGGATGGCAATGTTTGCTTACAGGAACCGATTCCCCCGTAAGTGCAGATTCCTCCACATCGAGGCTGTTCGTGGACAGCCAGCGTACATCGGCAGGTATGCGATCACCGCTCTCCACAAGCACGATATCCCCTGGCACCAAAAGTTTGGCCTCAAGATGTAATTCCTGACCTGACCTTAGCACTTTGGCCAGTGGGGCCGACAATTGTTTCAATGCACGAAGGGAACGCTCCGCCCGGAATTCCTGTACAAAACCAAGAATGGCATTAAGCACAATGATGGCAACAATCGTTACAGCATCCAAGTATTCTCCAAGCAATCCGGACACCAGTGTGGCACCCATCAACACCAGAACCATGAAATCCTTAAATTGATTAAGCAATAATGTAATTGGAGATATGCGCTTTCCTTCGCTCAGCTCATTTGAACCGGCGGCCTTCCTCTTTTCGGTTGCAGTCTCTTCGGTTAATCCTTCCTCAAGACTGACGCCAAGAGTGTTACGAAGCTCTTCAACGCTAAGTTGGTGCCACTTGGTATGTTCCATGCTTCAAAATTCCCTCCCAGTCTGTATTTCCTCTGTAAAACGTCACACATACTACACCGGCTATGCTAATCAACAGGTTGTACGCGATGCCGGACAAACTACCTGCTCTATATGTATTCGGACAGGACCCTAATTAGCACCCGATGGCGAATCCTTTCCCTGATGGGCAGAATAAGCTAAAATAAAGGTCTGTGGTTATATACACAGTGGCAATCCGATTTATTGCTATACAAACGAATACGAATCTGCAACGGGTTCTTTTTTACATATCCCGGTGTTCATTTCAGTTATAGATAGAGAGGACGTTGAAAAAAATGGCATTGGACGGCATCGTAACACGAGCTATCGTACATGAACTGCAAGGCTGCAAGGGCGGACGCATCAGCAAAATACATCAACCTAACGGCCATGATGTTGTACTGACCCTCCGTGCTCAGCGTGGAAATAGCAAATTGCTTATTTCGGCAAGCCCGACATATCCGCGTGTGCATTTTACCGAAAAAACGTTTGTTAACCCTACTGAAGCTCCCATGTTCTGCATGCTGCTGCGTAAGCACTGCGAGGGTGCGATCATTGAGGAAATTCGTCAGATTGGTATGGAGCGGATTATTCATATCGACGTGCGTCAGCGCGATGAACTGGGTGATGTTTCGGTCAAACGGATCATCATTGAACTGATGGGGCGTCACAGTAATATTGTTTTGGTCGATCCGATCACGGGGACGATTCTGGATGGGATTCATCACGTAACCCCGTCCATCAGTAGTTACCGGGTCATTATGCCTGGATTTTCGTACACCGAGCCACCAGAGCAGCATAAAAGCAATCCGCTGGAAGTGAGCAGCACTGAATTCCAAAATAGCTATACTGCTGCTGAAGAAGAGGCCTCTCGCTGGCTGGTGAATTCATTCAGCGGTCTTAGTCCGCTGATCGCAGGAGAGATTACCTCTCGGGTACCTGCTAATCAAGGTGACGATCAAGCTGCAAGTGAAGGTGTGGCTCGAATCGAAGCCGATGCGCTGTGGAATGCTTTTGAGTCCATCATGGGGCCAGTAAGAGATAATAGTTATACGCCTGTGACTGGGCTAAATGCTAAAGGCAAAATGATTTTCTCAGCCGTTCAGCTTCAGAGCATTCAGGACGCAGAGAAAACCTATGACACGATGAGCAAGTGTATGGAAGATTATTACGGAGACAAGGCCGAGCGGGATACGGTTAAGCAAAGAGTGAGCGATCTGCTACGTTTTCTGCAAAATGAGCGCAGCAAAAACATCAAAAAGCTGGACAACCTGAACAAGGATCTGCTGGAAGCCGACGATGCGGATAAATTCAGATTATGGGGTGAGCTGCTGTTTGCCTCCCTGCATCAGGTTAGTAAAGGGGACAAAAGTGTGGAGCTTGTGAACTTCTATGATGAAGATCAAGCGAACATTACCATTCAGCTTGACCCATTGCTTACACCGTCTGACAACGCACAACGTTATTTCAAACGATATAACAAATATAAGAACAGTCTGGCTGTTATTCATGAGCAGCTTGGAAAAACGAAAGACGAGATCGACTATCTCGACAATCTGCTCCAGCAACTGTCTATCGCATCCATGAACGACATCGAGGAAATTCGCGATGAGCTTGTGCAACAGGGTTATCTTCGCGACCGCAACAAAAAAGGCAAAAAGAAAAAGAAAAACGACCGCCCTACAGTGCATCAGTTTACTTCTTCAGAGGGAATTGAACTTCTCGTAGGCAAAAACAACCTGCAAAATGAGTACGTCACCAACCGTTTGGCTTCTTCCAATGACACTTGGTTGCACACCAAAGACATCCCGGGTTCACATGTCGTCATTCGCAGCACCGACTTTGGCGAAGCAACCTTGGAGGAAGCCGCACAACTCGCGGCTTACTTCAGTCAAGCCAAAGAATCCAGCAGCGTGCCGGTGGATTACACCTTTATCCGACATGTACGCAAGCCGAGTGGCTCCAAACCAGGCTTTGTCATTTATGACCACCAGAAGACCTTATTTGTGACGCCAAACGAAGAGCTGGTTAAAAGTTTGCCATCCACGATCAAAAATGGATAAGAGGCTTGCTTTTCAACCCGGTTAGGCAACGTAAAATCCCCCGGAACAAAAGACTGTTCGGGGGATTTTTTGTTTCTCAAATTACCATGGACTTAAGTTGGTGATTCAGTGTATTGTTTTATTTTGAATATAAATTCATTTTAATGTATAATAATTCAATTATTAAATCTATAAATAAATTTCTAAGGATGTGTCCCATGACGCTAAATATCAGACCAACTCACCCTAATGATGTACTACCGCTGAGTGCATTAATGCACGAGTATGTCGTCGGCTTTTATAACAACCCCTGGCCTGGTGATCAGGCAATCGAGCTTTTAATCAAAAACCTGCTTGATCAGCAGATAGGTGTTCAATTCGTTGCAGAGCAGGACGGTGAACTTATCGGATTCGCTACACTCTATTTTACCTACAGCACGATGAAGGCAAACCGCGTTGCCATTATGAATGACTTGTTTGTGACGGAAGCTTGCAGAGAAGGCGAAGCCGAGGCCAAACTGTTTGAACATTGTCAGCAGTATACACGTGAACACGGATGTGCTTACATGTCCTGGATCACAGCAGCAACCAACGAGCGGGCACAGCAGTTATTTGAACGCCTTGGAGCTGCTCGCGGCACATGGGTGAATTATTCCATCACCTAGCTTAATTATAGGCAATCAAAAAGGAGATAGAGACATGGCTAGCGATTAACGCTCACCCCATCTCTATGTCCTTTTTTTTCATATTCAATTTTAGCACGATGACAACCGATCCCTTATACCCCAGTCTAATAAAACATATGAAGAAAGTTTCCCCATCAAGACTTTCCGGCTGCAGCCCGGAGTTTATCGAGCACATCAATGGTTACGGTTTTGCTACCCAGATCCCCATGAAATACTACCCCTTGCCTTACACCATGGTAATCCGAACCACCTGTTTGAATGAGCCCAAATTCCCGTGCCAACTCCGCATATCTGCGCTCCTCTTCTGGTCCATGATCCGAATGAACCACTTCAATACCGTCAGGATGGGCGTCCACCAGAATGCGACGAACCAATTCGTCGTCTCTGTATAAACCAGGATGGGCAATAACAGCAGCACCACCCGCATCTTTAATCCACTGGCATGCATCTTCCGGTGCAACTCGGGGAACCGATACATAGCCCGGTTGGCCTTCAGCCAGATAACGATTGAATGCATCCCTCATATCAGCAGCATATCCTTTTCGTACCAACACGTCTGCCATATGAGGTCTACCGATGCTTTCATCCGGCTCCAGCGGTCGGCCAAGGAAATCAATGACCTCCTGCCAGCTAATTTCGAGTCCAAGCTCCTGCAGCTTGGCAATGATCAGATGATTGCGTTCTTCTCTCGCCTCCCGAAGCCCGCGCAGTCGCTCCAGAAATTTCTCATCTTCTGTATTCACATAATACCCCAGCACATGAATATCCTTGCCGCCAGCGCGGGTACTGATCTCTACCCCTGCCACAACGTCAATTCCATACTCACGGCCAGCCCACTGTGCCTCGGCTACACCAGCTACTGTATCGTGATCTGTCAGCGCCACCGCAGACAGTCCTCTTTGTTTGGCGAGCTTCACATTCTCGGCAGGTGGCTGCATTCCGTCCGACGCTTGGCTATGCGTATGAAGATCACAACGTCCGTTAAAGTGATTCATGAACAACAGCTCCTTCTTATATCTAGTGAGTAACAGAATGGATTTTAAATTAATATGACCCTCTTATTCCGCTCGTCCTTCTGATGTTGTCTGCTCATGCTGACGCAAATAATTCAGGAACGCTACTGCTGACAAGGGAAGCAATGAAGATTTCAGATGTATAGCGTAGAATTGTCGTTTGAACTCAAGCCCACGAATATCCACGATATGAACCAGTCCAAGGGCCAGCTCATGCTGAACGGACGACGGGGATAACATGGTGATACCCACACCCGCTTCTACGGCGGATTTCACAGCACCTGTACTGCCAAGTTCCATCACCACATTCATGTCCTGTGGATCTATATTTCTCTTCTGCAACTGATCTTCCATCACCTGACGGGTACCCGAGCCTTTTTCCCGCAACACAAACGCGTAGTTCAGCACATCTTCAAGCTCTACTTCCCCACGATCTGCCAGAGCATGCCCTGCCGGAACAATCAGCTTCAATTCATCCTGCATGACCGGCTCTACAATCATATCCGGGTGGTTTACTGGCGCTTCAATCAGTCCAAAGTTAAGCTGATGTTTCAAGATATCGTCCATAATTTGCGTCGTATTCATCACTTTCATAACGATCGAGATATCCGGGTATTGGCGAGCAAAAGGGCCCAGCATTCGTGGCAACACATACTCACCAATCGTCAAACTTGCCCCAAGCTGCAATCTGCCTTGCAGCATCTGTGTAAACGCGGACATCGCCTCATCTGTCTGTCTGACCATTTCTACACTGCGTTTGGCATGAGGCAGTAATGTCCGACCCGCCTCGGATAATTCTATTTTCTTGGTAGAACGATGCAGCAACTTGGTCCCAAAATAATCCTCAAGCGATTGAATCTGCATCGTCACCGCAGGTTGTGTCATATGTAGTGCTTGCGCAGCCGCTGAAAAACTTCCCTTCTCTGCTACGGTATAAAAAATATGCAATTGATGAAAATTCATATCTTCGCCCCTCTTCTGTACGCTTTCCCCATTGTAGCCGATTTCGTGAATTCCAACAAAAAAAGCATGCAGCTTGTCTGCATGCGATGTAACCTGAATCTATCAATTCGAAAATATGGATTATTCCAAACTTACTTATGCTTGCGACTGTTCTTGACAAGAGTCATTCGTCTTGAATGTCTTAGCCAAGAATAATACGATTTTAAATCCCGCAGTTCAATCGTCTCGGACATTTTCCCCAGAAACGTAACAACAATCATCTTATGAAGCGGATTGCCAGCAATGTCATATTCCCCTTCAAGTTCGGAAAATTCAGCAACCACGACCAAATCTTCGTCGATCAGGTAAACATCCTGCTCATTACGGTAGTATGGTGTAATACGGTCCTGCTTCAGACACTCCCATAACCATGCCGCAATATGGTCATCATCATTACGTGCCGGCTCAATACGGTCTGCATACCGCATCTTGGCATGATTGGTAATGACGATGTCGGCCACTTTTTTGTCTCCAAGAGCCACGAAAAAAGGCTCGTACGTGCTCCAACGTTGCATCACCTTATCACGCATGGGAATCACTCTCCACCAGATAGGACTTTCTATCTATTTATTTACCCAATATATTACAACATAAGTCCCGCAACCTCAAGGCGTAACTTCAGATTTTTTCACAAAATCCAGTTTATGCCTAATTCAATAAAAGAGCGGCCCCGAAGGGCCCCTCTGGTTAATCGTTTCGAAATGTACAGTGGCAATAAGTTCACTGTACATTTCCAAACCATTTTTGTTATATCCCGTAAAAACTCGTTTTGTCCATCGTTTTGCTAGCATACTCTGTTTTAATCTCATTCCGGTAGGAACGTTCAACCTTGCGCACATAGGAAAGTCTGTTCACATTTTTCATCGTATCTTCAGCCCGCTCTGCATTAACATACATGACGACATAATGCATACGGCGGGAGATGTAATGAACGGTACCATACTTTTCGAGATTACGAGCCGCTTTCAAATCACTGACCCATATAATGAATCCTGTCCTTTCCGCAAACATCATTTTCCCCGCCTTTCTATAATGGAGACCGGATCCTCGGAAAGGTCCGGTCTGTCATAAATTTATGTTCTTATCAAATCTTAGCTACAACCACACTTGCCTCCGCTACCGCAGCCGCCCTTCGGATTCGGATCATTGCTCGGTACCTTGATCGTCGTTGACACGGCGAATGCAATCGTCTCCGACATCTGGAACAACATATCGTCCAATGCTTTCTCCGCCTGTTTGAAGCGGGCTACCGCCTCGAAATGTTCCAATTCAAGCTCTAGAGCCTGAACCTGATCTTTTGCGGCGTGATAGTCCGGGTGAAAATGCCCAAAACGCTGGGTTTCTTCGAATAGTTCCTTTTTGGCTTCCAGCTTGCGTATCCCCGCCTGAATTTCAGGGCTCGTCTCCACTTGCTGCTTCCAATATAAATAATCCGATACTTCGGCTGATTGGTTAATCATGTCGCCCAGTTCATATGCGCCCGTTAACACTTGGGCCATATCGACCGTGTTCATTTCCGCTACGCTCATGAAATTCATCCTATCTATATATAAAGTTCTACTTAACGTAGACTACTTCATCATATCATATCCCCGAAAAGTTAAGAAGAGTTTTTCCTGCAAATAGAAATAAAGGGAACAGGCGATCTGCTTTGGCAAAGTCGATCAAGTTTATGCATGGTTCGGAATAATCAGGCGTATCTGGTTCCATTCGTTAGGTGAGAAAGTACGGCGTTCTGTGGGATCTGTACCATCCTCCGATATGGACCAGCCCGTTAGTGTCCAATCTTCATGACCTTGAATCTGATCAGGGATAACATAAACGATATGGCTGTCTAGCTTCAGACCCAGTTTTGTCTGCCATTCAATGGCTTTCGCAGCAATCTGACGAGCTGTGGATACATGATATCCTCGCCACTCGTTATGCCACATCTCAGGGATCTCTCCGTATCCGGGAAACAGACCTGACTGCTCCGTGATGGAATGATCGTGTTCATACGTGTGCAGATTGGAGTCACATTGAATGAGCCCCGCTCTTCCACGAATATAAAAGAGTTCCTTCTGCACCTCAAGTCCGACTTTGAACTCATCTGCTCCGACAATGGACTCATCTAGAATGGCTTCCGCCTCTGGCCTGTTCAACTTTTCAAGTAATTCACTTCTCGATTCATATATCCAGGTGTCCTTTTTCTTAACTTTATCCACCGATTCATCCTGATCAACGTTCTGCCTAGCATCCATGTAAAGTCTGTCTGCATCCTGTCCCCACTGCTGGATCGCTAGCTCCACATGCTCAGGCACTCCCGAGACAGCATACAGTCTAAGGAAGTTTATCATTACATCCGCTGTAAGACCGATCTCTGATGCTGCGATGATTCGTTCCTTTGTTATCCGATATATGGACATTCGATCACGACTCACAAGCTCTGCACCAATGTCCAGATTCCAGCGGACCTGTGGGGCTACATCTGGAGGAACCATAATTTCAAAGTCAGGCTGAACAAAAATCGTATTCTTTTCCGGTTTTTCTGACTCGTCATTCGCAAAGTTCAATAAAATTCTTGGATCAATCTGCCAGCGATATAAAAGCTCTCCCGCAGCTGACTCACCAACCTCACCATATCCCAAACCTGTCAGAACATCGAGCCAACCCCAGATATGTGTTAAGAAGGATAATCCTGAAGAACCTTCACTCTCTCTAATTTCAATTGCTTCTTTCAGCTCAACGTTGTCTAAAGTCCCTGCTGAAATACTCAACCATTCATTTTCCCGTGAAGCAAACATCATCAGTTGATAACGAAAATGCTGAAGTTTAGGCTCAGCTGCACCATATCGGTCCATACATACGCTATAGATTTCTCGGTGCATTGAAGACCACGACAACGTTAACCAGTGATAAAGACGGTCAGGTGACACATGCATTCGGTTATGCGCCTTTTCAATCAAACCCAGACTGAGCAGCAAATCAATAATAAGGGCCACATGGACTGGATACACATCCGCATGATCATAGTGAATACCTAGTTCGGCAAAATCTTCAGGGCCCAGAACCGTCATCCGACTTAATCGCTGCACCATTTTCTTGTGGATCGTTCCCTTACTT
Source organism: Paenibacillus sp. MDV22-iso6 (assembly GCF_058408365.1). Taxonomy (NCBI): domain Bacteria; kingdom Bacillati; phylum Bacillota; class Bacilli; order Caryophanales; family Paenibacillaceae; genus Paenibacillus; species Paenibacillus sp. MDV22-iso6. Next base: position 393,135 of record NZ_JBZVDZ010000007.1, read on the forward strand.
GTTAATAGGAGTCCTCCTTGGGCTTGACCTTCTCTTACCATCCAAGCCAGTACATGAAGAAGCTCTGCGGCAATATCCGGTTTTCCCTCTCGAACAATCGTCACTTTGTGGACTTCAATACTGGATATGGCCTTATCTTGTGTCATTTCATCCTGTATTACATTCGTCTTCAGCTGAGCGAACTGTCCAACTCGTGCTGCGTAGGCAATGGTTAACAAAGGAAGTAGTGATTCTGGTATGTAATACAAGCGTTCGCCCCAAGACTTGCGCACAGCTTTGATCCAGCCTTTATGCCGAAGCGCTATAAACGTCGTCACTGCTTCAGCTCTGCTAAGACCATCCACAGCCCACTCTGCTGATGTCAGCATGTTGGAAAAGGGTTGTCCGGCATATTTGCAAAAAATCACACCAAGTACCGTTCTTTCAACCCATGAAAGCTCTTTTAATGAATTCACATCCAGATTACCTTGTGTACGCATTGCTAATCATGCCTTTCTCTTATTTTTAAGTAGAGATGTAAACAGCATTTTCATTGCAATTCATGAACGATTTTGTACTCATATCCTTGTTCGACCAGAAACATCTGACGGCGTAATGCAAACTCCTGTTCCTTACTGTCCTCCGATACAAGGGCATAGAAATAAGCTTTATTTTCTCCGGACTTCGGCCTTAGAATCCGACCCAATCGCTGGGCTTCTTCCTGCCTTGAACCGAAACTGCCGGATATTTCAAGTGCAACAGCAGCATCCGGCAGGTCTACGGCAAAATTGGCAACCTTGGATACGACAATCGTTTTGATCTCACCACGCCGGAACGCTGCAAACCATTTCACTCGCTCTTGCTGGGACATCGTACCCGATATGAGCGGCGCTTCAATTTCCCGGGCAATGCTCTCGAGCTGATCCAGATACTGTCCGATGACAAGCGCTGGCATTCCCTCATGATGGTCCAATATCCGTCTGATCACAGCTAATTTGGCCGGATTTTCGGCTGCAAGGCGAAATTGATGCTTCACCTCTGCTTCCAAATAGTTTGATCGTAGTTCAGGAGTAAACGGAATGCGTATTTCCTGGCACTGTACATTCGCAATCCACCCTTGCTGCTCTAATTCTTTCCACGGCATGTCATATAGTTTCGGACCAATTAGCGAAAATACATCCTGTTCACAGCCATCCTCACGCACCAATGTTGCTGTCAATCCCAGTCTTCTTGTAGCCTGAATATCTGCTGTTGCTCGAAATACAGGTGCTGGAAGCAGATGGACCTCATCATAAATGATGAGTCCCCACTGGCGTTCACTTAGCAATTTGATATGAGTAAAATCAGCATCTTTCGATTTTCTATGTGTAAGAATCTGATAAGTTGCCACGGTCACAGGTTTCACCTGTTTTTTCTGACCGGAATACTCACCAATCTGTTCATTCGTTATCGTTGTTTTATCCTGTAATTCCTGAATCCATTGCCGAACGGATGTGGTGTTCGAGGTCAAAATAAGACATTCACATTGCAGACGTTCCAACACGGCCATCCCAATAACTGTTTTGCCTGCACCGCAGGGAAGAACAAGCAGGCCACTGCCTCCCATGCCTTCGCTTCCTTCAAATGCATCTACTGCATCTCGCTGGTAAGGGCGTAACCTGAATCCTTCTGAACTGTCACTTTGAGTATTCGCTTGCCATTCAAACGGCAGACTTGTTCCTTCTCGATATCCCGCATAATCCAGCACCGGATAACCCAAACGAGTTAGTTCACGCTTCAGCAATCCGCGTTGCTCAACGCCAAGTATGAGCTCATGGGGATCGACACGTTCCATCCGAAAAGCCGAGATGGTCTTCATACTGCTTAATTCATCCAGCAATCGTTCATCTTCACTCACGAGACGCATTCTCCCGTGATTTGCCTGTGGCTTCAATTGCAACTTCCCATATTGATGGATAATTCTTTGGATATCTTGAATCAGGGCGGCAGGAACATTCCAACGAGACACTGATTCCAGACTTTCTATCACTTGATCAGCACTCCAGCCGAGTGCAGCGGCATTCCACAGTGATAATGCAGTGATGCGATATGTATGAAAAGCCGCAGGTGTCTTCACCAGTTCGGCATACATCCCTAGTTGAGCTCTGGCCTGATCAAATCCAGGATGACCCACTTCAAGCAATACTGTAAAATCACGCTGGACAATGCAGGCGTCCGTTTTCTCCATTCCGCTTCCTCCCTAATTAGAAAATGAGTTATATATTTTTCCGAATAACAGGCATCACAAAAAGTCCAGTTCCGGTTTCTTCCGAAATTGAACCTGTATAATACAACAGTTCGACCTTAATTTAAGCTTTATAAAGACCTAACAAAAAAAGCACCCTGCTCATACCTTGGTATGAATAGGATGCCCAACTATACTCAAATCATTCGGCTGTATATCCTTTAGCCATTGCTATAAATAGTTTCACAGCATTTTGCATGGCATCCTCATCAAAGTCGAACTTGGGATGATGATGCGGATAGATGGCATTCTTCTCCGGGTTACCTGCTCCAACAAACATAAAGCAGCCAGGAATCTGCTGTAAGTAATAAGCGAAATCTTCAGCTGGCATCAACATCGGTGACTTCTGTACATGTTCTGCACCAAATACATCTACCGCTTCCTTGAAGAAACGTGCCGTTTCCTGCTCATCATTCACGACAGGAGGATATCCCATAATATAGTTCAACTTCGTCTCGGCACCGTAGATCTCTCCGGTCTGAGCCACGATCGTATGCACACGTTCCTTCATGATACTGCGCGTCTCTTCATCAAAGGTTCTCACTGTACCCGTCATTTTACATAACTCGGCGATGATATTCTGCGCTGAGCCCGCCTGCATTGTACCAATTGTCAATACTGCGGGACGCAAGGGATCCACCGAGCGACTGACAACCGTCTGCAATTGCATCACAAGGGCTGAACCAGCCACGAGGCTGTCCACCGTGGATTGCGGCATGCCGCCATGTCCACCTTTTCCTTTGATCTCAATATAAAAGTCATCTGCCGCTGCCATCATCGGCCCCGGAGTACTCGCTGCCACGCCTACAGGAAGCGGGGTCCACAGATGAATTCCATAGATGACATCTACCCCTTCCAGTCCGCCGTCTGCTATTACTTTGAGCGCACCACCTGGTAGCAACTCTTCTGCAGGTTGGAACAAAAAGCGAATTTCACCCTTGATCTCATGTTTATGGCGACTGAAATACAGTGCCGTGCCTAGCAAAATGGATATGTGACCATCATGACCACAGGCATGCATAGCTCCTGCTTGTTGTGATGCATATTCAACGTCCTTCTCGTCCTGAATCGGAAGTGCATCCATATCTGCACGAAGCATTACGACAGGCCCTGGCTTGTCCCCACGAAGGGTACCTATAACCCCGTGTCCACCAACGTGTCGTCTCACTTCAACACCAAAGCTCTCCAGCATACCCGCTACAAAAGAGGATGTCTTCTCCTCATGAAAGGAAACCTCAGGATTCCGATGAAGATGACGACGCCATTCTACCATGTGGATTTGCAGGTCATTCCACCATATATTATTTGTCATGTCTCTCCATCCTTTCGCTCTCTATACGGGACTTTCATCAAGCCCGAACCTTCCTCTTGAAACCTATTGCTGTATATTGTAGCAGAATTGGAAGAAAACCGATACGAATGAACGCTTGAAAGCTTGCACGGGAAGGGGAAACATACTATCATAAACTAGAGAAAAGAACGAGATTTATACTCTCGGAAGCTTATGAGGAGGATCAGACGCTTATGATTTTTGAGAATACAGGCTTGGATGGCTTGAAGAGCGACTTGGCATACCTGGATGAGAGCGCCGAGAAAGTCGGATTTGTCCGGTGGCAATGGGAATATTATCGTGCTACATATGACTACAAAATTGAAGATGAACAAACCAAATCGGAATACTTTGTACGTATTAATACCCGTGCGATAGATGGCAAACTCGAAAAACCGGATACGGTTCTCGCAGTTGAAGCTGTTTATCTTGGAAAAGCAACCTTTCCGCATGGTCTGGATTATGACTCTACCATACCGCAGCCAGTCGTGAAGCTGGCGGCCCAAAAACTACAGCAGCTTAAAGAACTGCTGGAAGCATAGGCTGGGCCGAACCATGAAACAACAAACGGCCCAAACGAAAACGAAGAGAGGCACGCCGGATTTCCAACTGCTAATCCTCACTTTATTGTTGGTGGGCTTCGGACTGGTGATGGTGTTCAGCTCCAGTTCCAGCATTGCAATTGCAAACAAAAATTTTAACAATGATGCCCTGTTCTTCACGAAAAAACAACTTATGTGGGCGGTTATCGGTTTAGTGGGCATGTTTTTCGCCATGAATATCCGATTTAACAAATACAAAAAACTTTATGCACCATTTTTCCTGTTCACCACGGTATTGCTCCTGATAGTATTGGTTACAGGTAAGGTGCTGAACGGCGCACGAAGCTGGATTCACATTTTTGGCTTTAGTATTCAGCCCGCCGAGTTTGCCAAAATCGCTATTATTCTGTACCTCGCTGCACTGATTACCAAAAAAGGGGAACGGTTCAGGGATCTTAGGACAGGATATATTCCCGTGCTGGTCATTGTCGGGTTCATTGCAGGACTGATTATGCTGCAACCGGACTTTGGTACGTGCTTCATTCTTGTGGCTACTTGCGGTCTGGTCATCTATGCAGGTGGCGCCAGCATGAAACACATTATGGCTTCCATTTTATTGGTTGTGCTGGGAGCAGCATTGGCGATTGGAGCAAACGCATTGTTTTCTTCCATGTCTTCTTCAGATACTACGGATAGCACCACAACTACGGAAGCATCGCAGAACTATAAAATCGGCCGGATTCAGGCATTTTTGAATCCATTATCCGATACGACAGGTGGAAGTCTTAACCTCTATCGCTCCCTTGTCGCCATCGGCGATGGAGGCATAACCGGCTCCGGGATCGGACAAGGTACGATGAAGCTGCATTATTTGCCAAATGCCTATAACGACTTTATTTTCTCCGTAATTGGAGAAGAGCTCGGCTTTGTTGGAACTGCCCTATTTCTGTTGGTCTACCTCTACTTCATCTGGCGAGGCATTATCGTCTCCCTTCGCTGTCCCGATCCATTTGGGACACTGGTCGGTATTGGTATTATGGGATTGATTGCGATCCAGGCCTTTATCAACATTGGGGGCGTGACCCAGACCATTCCTGTGACAGGGGTTACCCTTCCGTTCATCAGTTATGGCGGTACCTCACTCTTTGTGATGATGGTGGCTATGGGTATCCTGCTCAGCATCTCACGTACCAATAATTTGGACGTCATCAAGGAAGAGAAAACGAAGTCGGTGACGGTTCAGACATCACGTACTTCTCCCGCACTTCGTTCACGTGAATCCATTCGCCGAATTCGGTAATGGGAAGGAAACGTCATACGAATGGTTTTGGAACAAAATGTATTGAAAACAGAAAAAGACTTCGCATCGAATTCGATGCGAAGTCTTTTTGGTGTTGTTTATCTAGATGAAGAACCAGGTCAATATACCGTTGTTCTTCCATCACGGATTGCTCAAGTTTACAGATCGTCGCCTCTGAAAGATACGCCTTCTACCTTTACATTGACTTCAACAACACGTAACCCGGTCATGGTCTCTACCGCTTCTCTTACATTCTGCTGGAGCATGCGGGAAACTTCATGAATCGGTGTCTCGTACAGGACGATGATGCGCAGATCAATGGCTGCTTCCAGCTGGCCGACCTCCACGCCCACGCCTTTCTGTACGTTTTTACCGCTCAGGCGCTTGGCCCAGCCCTCTGACAATCCTCCAGACATTGCGGCAATTCCGGGTGTCTCCATCGCAGCCATTCCGGCAATTTTCGCCACTACGTCATCGGCAATCCGGATGTTTCCGCCCTCTAGTTGAAGTTGTTCTGCCATGCCACATCCTCCTTCACTTCGTTACTCGTATTTTAAATCCTTTCGACCCCAAAAAGCAAATTAAACTCAAAAAGATGCGTTTACAACCTACCATGATTTGGTTATATTGAAATATGAAAATAATCTCATAAGTATTTAGTCATATCGTTTAAAACAAAATAATATGTTACCGAGGTGTTTGTTGTGAGAAACCGAATTTCATCCATTTTGCTGATTGCCACCTTTGCACTCAGCGCCGTCGCCCACTACTTGAAATGGGATTCGATTCTGCAATTCGTCATTTCAGCCATTTCGGTTATTTTTGTGGCCGGTTTTTTAGGCAAAGCCACCGAAAATGTAGCCCACTATGCCGGACAGCGGTTAGGCGGATTTTTGAATGCTACATTCGGCAATGCCGCCGAATTGATTATCGCCATTTTCCTCGTCAAAGAAGGATTGTTCGACATGGTTAAGGCCAGTTTGACAGGCTCCATTATCGGTAACCTGCTGCTGGTGCTTGGTCTAAGTATCTTTGCCGGAGGACTCAAGTTCAAAATTCAGAATTATAACGTATCCCTTGCCGGTCTAAACGGCTCCCTGATGATTGTAGCCATCATTGCCCTGTTTATTCCAGCCGTCTTCCTGAATACCCATTCCATCACACAGAAGGATACGAACACACTCAGTCTCATTGTCGCAGGTTTGCTGATCCTTGCCTACATAGCGTGGTTGGTGTTCTCCATGGTTACGCACAAGAACTATCTCGCAGATGTCACTGTGGATGAAGATGAAGAGTTGCCGCATGAACATGCACCCGAGTGGTCTAAGAAAAAATCAATTCTCTATCTTGTTCTTGCAACCGTCATGGTTGCCTTCGTCAGTGAATGGCTCGTTGGCACCCTTGAGGTGTTTACTGAACAATTTGGACTCAGCGAACTGTTCGTCGGTGCGTTCCTCGTTGCCATTATCGGTAACGCCGCGGAACATAGTGCAGCCATTATGCTTGCCATGAAAAACAAAATCGGTGCCGCCGTTGAGATCGCAGTCGGCAGCAGTTTACAAATCGCACTCTTTGTAGCTCCTGTGCTCGTTTTTGTCAGCTACTTCACAGGCAGAACGATGGACATTGTGTTTACAACGATTGAGCTGGTCGCCATTGGCGTAGCCGTATTTATCGCCAAGTCCATCACCCAGGACGGTTCAACGAACTGGTACGAAGGTCTGCTCCTAATGGTTGTGTATGTTATTTTGGGTGTATCGTTCTTCCTGGTATAACAGTACTCCCATCATCCTAAATAATAGACAAAAAATTAGCGCGTAAAAGGCAGCCTGGAAATCGCATTTCCAGGCTGTTTTTTCTTTTCTCCCTCGCCTAAACCACATCAGACGAGCTGTTTCAATTCAGGCGCACAAAAAAAGCATGCAAACACCTGCATGCCTTCTATTCTGACCCACGCTATTGCAGGCTATTGCTCATTCTTCTTGTTCAAAGCTTCATATAGAATCGCCAGATTCCGCTCAAGCGCGCTTACCAGCTGCTTACCAGCACCTTCTGGAAGAAGCCCTGCACGAACAGCAAAATCGACTTCCTTGGAGAACCCATACATCTGTGTATCCAATACTTCCTCATAGAGAGGGCAGTAGCGGGTAGCCAGATTCTCCATCTGTACTTCAATAAGCTTCTGTATTTTATCTGCATCTTCTTGAAGAAGACTGATCGCTTTCAAGTGCAACTGGTCCTGCAGATCAGATGAAGTCATGCATTTTTCCCCCCTATGTTCCAAAAATCGCGTAAAGACGTTCTACCTCTAATATTAGACGAAATCAGGAGCTAATACAAGAACCTGACCAAAATAACCATAGATTATGGAGAGCTTTATTCCTGCCTAATCCCCCTATTTTACGGAGGTCTTGCCGTACACCTGAATTATCTCATGCAAAAAAAAGCACCTCTGCCATAATAGGCAGAGATGCTTCTTAGTGCCATTACTCGGATGCGATACTTACATTCAGTCCATGTTTGGCAAATACTTCTGACATAGCTGCTTTGGCTTCAGCTGCATCCGGGCCATGAACGTGCAGTTCATAGCTGTGCGTGCTGATCAGCGTTGTAAACAGTCCGAGAATACTTTTCACATCGATATACTTGTTCTCTGAATGAAGCACGATTGAAGAAGTAAACTTGCTCGCTGTTTGAGCAATTTCCACTACCGCTGCGTTATTACTCGACATAGGAATCCCTCCGTCTTTTCACTTTTGGTATCATCTATTAATTACCACTACATGATACCGTGAATCCGCTTTCCTAGCAACAGCAAAATACTGTTCCTATTTCAGACGATCCGGATTGAGGCATTCCAGCTCAGGAATAACGAAAATCCCGTCTTTACGGATCAATACATCATCAAAATAAATTTCGCCACCACCGTAGTCTGGACGCTGGATCAACACCAGATCCCAGTGAATGGAGGAACGGTTTCCGTTATCTGTTTCTTCATATGCCTGGCCTGGCGTAAAGTGCAAGCTGCCTGCAATTTTTTCATCAAACAGAATGTCCTTCATTGGGTGCAGGATATGTGGATTAAATCCAATTGCGAATTCTCCGATATGACGAGCGCCGTCATCTGAATTCAGAATTTCATTGATGCGGTCTGTATCGTTGCTTGTTGCTTCAACGATTTTACCGTCTTTGAAGGTGAATTTAATATTTTCAAAAGTAATGCCGTTATACAGCGTTGGCGCGTTATAACTAATCGTTCCGTTCACTGAATTACGTACAGGGGCACTGTACACTTCGCCATCCGGAATATTTTTTTGGCCAGAACATTTCTCTGCACCGATATCTTTAATGGAAAAGCTCAGGTCTGTTCCCGGTCCAGTGATACGCACTTTGTCCGTGCGTTTCATCAGATTAGCCAATGAATCCTGTGCTTTGTCCATTTTAGCGTAATCCAGGTTACATACGTCGAAGTAGAAATCTTCAAACGCTTCTGTGCTTGTATTCGCCAGCTGTGCCATACTTGCATTCGGGTAACGAAGCACAACCCATTTTGTATGTTTTACCCGTTGCTCGCTATGTACCGGATGGGAATAAAGTGAATTGTACATTTTCATTTTCTCTTCCGGCACATCGGACAAATCGTTCACATTCTCCCCTGCACGGATACCAATGTAACAATCCATTTGTTTCATCCGGTTCAGATCGATCTCTGCCCAGGTTTTCATCATTTCTTCTGTCGCATTTTTGAACATGGCACGCTGTACTGTTTTGTCAGTCAGCTGTACAAAGACGTTACCGCCTTTTTTGCCTACTTCTTCAATAATTGCATTAATCAGATCACGTTCCGTGCCGATCATCTCAACCAGCACATTCTCGCCGGGCTGTACATCTACAGAGTAGCCCACCAGATTGGCTGCGAGCTTCTGAATTCTTGGATCCTTCATCGTGTAAACTCCTCCTGTCATCCGCCATTCCTTGAATTGAACAACGGTAAATTACGATACTATTGTAGCACGCTACAACGATCTCGTCAGCAGGCAGCCCCGCAACTTATCTATTCATAAGCCCTGAAGTTTACATCTGTGACAAGAGCTTCTTTATTCCTTTTGCTGTTCATGTCCTTATAGCTCACCTGGCTTTCCGAAGAAAGTCGCAAGGGCAAGCTAGTTTTCCGATCTACGGTTAGATGATACACCGTCTGTACCTCGGCCTGCTTCATCATCTCTTGCATCGATGTTTCCCCTTGTTCCCACACTTTGTTCAAATCCTTCTCAAGCTTCTCCTGACTGCCTCCCTTAACCGCAGTTGCCTTGTGCATATACTCTGCCCGAATCGCATTCATCTCGTCGTTAAGCTGCGCGAGTGCCCACGTTTTGGCGTCTTTTGGTGCGAGTTCAATTCGCAGTATTTTCGTTCGACGACCTGAACCGTACTCGGACTTTATCGTTTTGTTCAACCGATCGATACTTTCCATTTGAGCGATGGGATTAAAACGGGACAGCGATCCGCGCAGGGGCTCATGTTGGGCAGTTAAAGCCATCCACTGTCCTTGTTTGCGTTCAAAAGATGCACTGAATCCACTCGGTTGCCCATTATTGTTAACAGCGGCGGCATTTACCCCTTTTACTCCCGCTCCGGCAGCAGTCACGGCTCCAGGCAGCCTCGTTTGCAAGGTCAAGCGGTCATGATCCTCCAGCTTGCCCTCAAATTTAAACTGATTTTCGAACAGCCCGTTGCTTTCGCGTCGTAATCCTGCTTCCCCATCAAAACTCAGCTTTTCTTTACCTGCTATTCCGGATAAAGCAAGTGAAAATAACTCCTCAGGAGTTCGATCTCGCTCTAACAATCCACAACCAGGAGCACACAACACAACAATGCTGAGAATCAACAATAGCCCACGTAAATACCGACGGTTCAACATGTTCTATTCCACCTTTCCATCAAACTTTCTCCATAGCCTGCCCCTCCCTTATTTGCTTATACTTCCTTCCTTTGGCATCGCCTCTTCAAAAAAATAAAGAGAGGACGACTCCGCAATCGGAATAGTCCTCTCTTAACGTGTAACTTCCTGTTCTTCCATGACGATCCGATTTCGACCACCATGCTTCGCATCGTACAATGCCATATCAGCCCGGTAAAATAACGATTCCACACTAACCTTCTCATCCATCCAGTTCCATTCGGCAATACCGCTGGATACGGTCACGGAAGGCCTTGTTTCTTCAGCAACCCTGGTGCGAATGATTTCCGCATATTCCAGTGCCTGACGAGCACCAATCTGAGGCATATAGATGGCCAGCTCTTCCCCGCCCCATCTGGCGCAGATGTCCTCAGGCCGGACGGAACTTGTTACAATGTCGCTTACCTGTTTCAATACCTGATCACCTGTTTGGTGCCCAAACGTGTCATTCACCTGCTTAAACTGGTCAATATCCACAACAACCAGTGAACCACAGAATTCATGAGCCTGACGTTCATGGATCACACTATCCAGGTAATGCCTCACATACAGTCCTGTCAGCATATCCAGGTTAGCCAAACGTCGTACCTCGGCGTGAAGCGTTGCATTGGAGAGAGCAAGTCCAATATGAATGGACAACATCTGCAGCAGGCGGTAATTGTCGTACGAAAAATACTGCTTTTTGGGATGTCCCAGCAAAATGGCAGCCTTCACTTCACCATTCACCCGAACGGGTGAAGCAATCAATGACATTGAGCCGGTAAGATCCATGAAGACCGATGACACTCTATCGTATTTCGCATAATTGGATAGGATGAGCGGTTCTTCGGTTTGATACAGCAAACCAGCAATTCCATAATCCATTGGAAACGATTTGCGACCTAACTCACTCACATTGGATGACATCACTTCGAAGTGATCCGTACTGTCATTCAGTTGAAGAATACAACATGATTCAGCCTGAAAAATGTCCTTCAACTCCTGTTCAGAGAATTGATAGATCTCCATGAGCTGCAGGCTTTTGTTCAAACGTTGTGTCAGATCGTTGATTAGACGAAGTTCCTGGATCAACATATTCGATTGCTCGTGCAGTTTGGCATTTTCAAAGGCAGTTCCTGCTGTATCCGCCATCATCGTAATGAGTTGGAGATCGGAATCTTCCATTAACTCCTCATTCATCTCAATATGAAATACACCATAGATCCCTTGTTTACCTTTTAGAGGAAGACCAACCTCCAGTATGCGATGTTCACCTTCATCCGATCGAACAACAATGAGCTTGCCTTCCATAAACGATTGTACACAGATGTCTTCTCCACGTTCATGAACAAGCAACGGTTTGATACGTGGGTTGAGGCTGCTCTGATCCTGCGACATATACAATGTCATACGAGTCGTTGGATATAAGTAGTCAATGCTGTCAAAGACTTCATCCAATATGGCATCCACATCCATTTTGTCATGCATCCGTTGAACGATTTGGAACAGAATTGACCTTCGGTGCTCTTCACGAGCCGTTTGTTCATGAGCATGTAATAGATCCGTCATAAATATGTATTCAAATCTTCGGTAAAAGCAGGTACGATAATGCAATGCCTCCGATCGAACAACGGCTTCAGACGTGTCATCTCGATTTTGCTCGTAGGTTACAGCAGTGAAGACAGCAAACATATCCTTATTTGTTCTGGAGAAAAGAGGTTCAGCCATTAGATGGTACTCTCCACTTTCAGTGGTTCCACGTAACGACTGGGCCTGTCCCGTTTCAAGGCATTGCATCACAGTCGAATGTACATCGAGCAATGGAGCCCCTTCATTTCCTTGCCCCATACAGATCCCTTCTGTATTCCATACGTTGTATATTATCGATGATCTGTCGGAGTGCGGCCGCCGTTGGATATGCCAGTCGGTGTATGCTTGTTGCAGCAGGCTTCCCAAATATGAAAAATCAAAAGGTGTGATGTCCATTTTTTGCATCCAGAATACATGCGCTTCGTGAGGAGCGGCAGAAGATGCGGAATCGCCCGAACTTCGCGAATTCAAGCTGGCTGGTTTACTTCTTAGATGTTCTAACATGTCAGGCGCTCCTTTGCACCGTTTTTGCATCCACTCGGATGCATTAATCTGCAGACGTTATCGCAAACCTGCAAATTCTATGCGATAACCTTAATGTACAAGATCATTTAAAGTTAAGATACAATCTATTTTACTCTCTTTAAAGCATTTTTGCATCCATATTTCAGAAAATTGTCCCATTATTTTGGGCCTAAGGACCTATCGACAAATTTAGACGTTTTTTTGCTTTTATCACAGGCTTGACTTTGGTTCTAGTAAACTGTAAAATAAATTGTTGATGAAGACTACTAATGGGTCTTTAAATTTGGGCATTACCGGTTGTGTCACCCTCATTCTTTTTGTTGCTTTCAGGACAGCGGCTGAACTTTCCTGATCGTTCTATGCGTGGCTTAGCCCGCATCAACAAATTGGAGCGCAAACAGAGCCCTATATGAACTTTAACTAAAAAGGAGCTACTTTAAACATGGCACGTTACACTGGTCCTAAATTTAAATTGAGCCGTCGCCTCGGCATTTCCCTGAGCGGAACAGGCAAAGAATTGAAACGTCCTTTCCCTCCAGGTCAGCACGGAGCTAACCAACGGAGAAAAATCAGCAACTACGGTATGCAATTGCAAGAAAAACAAAAATTGCGTCACATGTACGGTTTGGGCGAGAAGCAATTCCGCACTCTCTTTGCTAAAGCGCAAAAAATGCAAGGTATCGCAGGTGAAAACTTCATGTTCTTGCTTGAGAGCCGCCTTGATAACCTCGTATACCGCCTTGGATTCGCTAACTCCCGCGCTGGTTCGCGTCAGTTGGTATCCCACGGTCACGTAACTGTAAACGGCAAAAAAGTTGACATCGCTTCTTACCAAGTAAGCACTGGCGACGTTATCAGCCTGCGTGAAAGAAGCCGCGGTCTTTCTTCCGTTAAGGAAGCTTTGGAAAACCGTTCGCATCTTCCGGCATACGTAGAATTCAACGATACTGCTCTGGAAGGTAAATTTATCCGTTTGCCTGAGCGTTCGGAATTGTCCCAAGACATCGACGAAAAACAAATCGTCGAGTTCTACAACCGTTAATCGTTGGAATTTCATTAAGCTTCACACCAAACAGCTGTCCGAGATTTTCTCGGCAGCTGTTTTTTTTATTTCGAGAGAAACAAAGAGCAAAAAAAAGAGGTCGTACCTGCACCTAATACAAGGATATGGCCTCTTTCCTATACATAGTCGTCTATTTTCATCCACACTCGGACGCTCAATACTTCCACGTTTTATTGAAATTCTCCATGACTTCTCATGATATGTAATTCAATTCCGCATGATATATATCATAATCCAAGAAAGAATGGCAATTTTCGACCATTGCTTGTATTTCTCAGGCATGCAAACCAGCCTTTTTATGCTATAATAAGTGCTGTTAAAAGGAGGAAGACACTGAATGGTTGATGTTAATAAGAAAAAGCCCGAGGAACAGCCTGCCCGCAAGCGCAGTTTTGCCCGCAGACTGGGTAGTTTCGTCAAATGGATGGTTGTCCTTGGATTCATGGGGGTACTATTTGTAGGCGGTGCTCTAATGGGATACGTCAGTTCCATTGTGAAAGACGAACCCGTCCGTTCACGGGCGCTGATTGAACAAAAAGTCAGCGAAAACTCCATCACAGGCTTTGCTTACTTTGCCGACGGCAGCCCGATCGGTCAATTACGAACAGAAGAAGACAGGCGTCCGGTCACCTTTGACCAGATCCCACAGAACGTTATTGATGCAGTCATTTCGATTGAAGACAATCATTTTTACGAACATAAAGGTGTAGACATGAGCGGAACGCTCCGTGCCGTGAAACAGAAAGTGCTGAAAGAATCTGTTCAAACAGGCGGTAGCACACTGACTCAACAATTGGCCCGGCGTGTATTCCTCAATCTGGATCGTACCGAAGACCGGAAAGTGAAAGAAATATTACTTTCGCTCCGACTCGAACGTTTCCTGACCAAAGACGAAATTATGACAGCGTATCTGAACAAGGTTCCTTTTGGTAACGGCTCCAGTGGATATAATGTATATGGAGTCAAGGCAGCTGCCAAAGGACTGTTCAATATTAATGATTTGAGCAAAATAAACACAGCTCAGGCTGCTTATCTTGCCGGATTGCCTCAGCTCCCCTCCTCTTACTCTGCCTTTAATGGAAAAGGCGACTTTGTTGAGGACAATTTTGAGCGTGCAATCAATCGTCAGCATCTGGTCTTGCGCCGTATGCTGGAACTGGGCAAAATTAATCAGTCCGAGTATGACGAAGCTCTTGCTTTTGACATCAAGAGTTCACTCGCACCCAAAACCATCAAAGCTTACAATACTTATCCATACCTTATGATGGAAACAGAGCGACAAGCTGCACAGATTTTAATGAAGCAACTGAATTCGGATAAGGCTGAAGGCACGGATGCCAATGCGGATACAGCCAAGGATACGGATACCGATACACCGCAAAAAGAAAGCAGTGCTCTGCTGGAAGAAGCTCAGCAGCAATTGCGTACAGGCGGATATCGTATCTACACGACGATCAACAAAAGTATCTACAAAACAATGCGTACCATTGCCGAAGATGACAGTAATTTCGCTGCTGACGATCCCGTGAAGGGAAAAGAACAGACTGCTGCCATGTTGATCAATCACAAAACAGGAGCCATTCTCGGCATGATTGAAGGCCGTAATTTCCAGGATGAGCAGATGAACTATGCAACTCAGATGGTGCGTCAGCCAGGTTCAACTATGAAACCTATTGCCGCTTATCTGCCTGCACTGGATGAAGGGCTTGTTCAACCGGCTTCCATTATTGACGATTCACCGATAATTCTGAAAGACGGCCAGACCGGATTCCATATTCCGAAAAATGCCAACAATCGCTACCAGGGACTTGTGACTGCCCGTAGAGCACTCAACTACTCGCTAAATGTGCCTGCGCTTAAGCTATTCAACGAAGAAGTTGGTATCGACAAATCATGGGCTTTTGCCAAGAAGCTGGGGATTACCACCATCCAGCCGGCAGATTACCAAGCTCAGACCGGTGTTCTTGGAGGACTTCAGTACGGTGTTACCGTTGAAGAGCTTACCAATGCCTATGGAGCCATTGCTAACAATGGTGTGTACAATGATTCCTATATGATTAGCAAAATTGTAGACTCAAAAGGGAATATCGTATATAAACACGATGCAGAGCCTGTTCAAGCTTTCTCAGAACAGACGGCATACCTGATGACAGATATGCTACGTACCGTTATTACAGAAGGTACAGCCGATAAAGTTCGTGAAAATTACAAGTACTCCAAGAGTGTGCCTATCGTAGGCAAAACGGGTTCAACCCAAAACTATGCGGATGTCTGGTTTGAAGGCTATACGCCGGATGTCACATTGGGTGTATGGGTTGGATACAAACAGCCGATAAACACGCTCGAGACCAAATCACAGAAGAAACGTGCACAGCAGCTGTGGACGCAAATCATGAATCAAGTCATCGCTACAGACAAAGAGATGTTCGTTACCGATTCATTCAAGAAACCATCCGGGATCGAGACACGAACTGTATCGGCTTATAGCGGCAAATTGCCAACATCTCTGACTGACAGATTTGTCACTGATATTTTCAATAGCAAATTTGTGCCGAAGGACAGCGATGATGGCGTCGCCAAAGCCAAATATATCACTTACAATGGTGTCAACTACATTCCGCGTGATGAAACACCTGGAGATATGACGAAAGAGAAAACCGTCGTCAAGCGCAAGAAACCGATCTCTGATCTCATCAAGGAACTGCAAAGTGCATTCTCACGCATGAGTCGTCACGAATCACTTGCATATTACCTGCCGGAAGATGCCGATGCAGACATGCCGACACAGATCGATCCAAGAACAGATAACGGCAAAGCACCAGATGCACCAGGCAATGTGAGAATTTCCGTTGCCAACGGGAACGCCGTGATTACATTTAACGCAACACCGGAAAGTGATGTGGTTGGCTATCGCCTGTATCGCTCAGTAAATGGCGCCGGATTCCAGAATCAGGGGCAGGTTGTCCTGACAGGTGAGTCCAGATCATTTACTGCATATGCACAAGGTGGAAACTTTGCGTTCTACGTGACAGCAGTGGATGTAGCTGGTCGTGAGTCTGCTCCTAGCGCAGCAGTTAGCAGTGCGGGAACGGTGGAGCCTCCTGCAGATGAAGAAATAAATGAACCGATTAATGTTCCGGGAACAGTCGTTACACCGGAAGACTCTCAGAATGAGAACGCCGCAACTACGGCTCCGGCTACACCGGGCCAAGTGAGCGTGTCGGCGCTCTCCCAAGGACTGCGCATTCAGTGGGCCTCCAATCCGGAATCAGATGGTGTTCAAAGTTATGCTGTATATTTTAGTGAGACAGGGTCAGCCCCTTACACCAAAATTGGTACAACTTCAGGGACCTCCATGGACTACGGAGTACCTGCATCCACCAGTGGATGGTTCAAGGTATCCGCCAGCAACAGCATAGGCGAATCCGAGCCGTCCGGAGCTGTGCATTTCCAACCGTAATACAGAGTTATCATAACTCCTCTCTCAACCCCATTCTCGCATCATGAGGATGGGGTTTTGTTATTCATTGATATCCAAAAGTAAAAGCCTGATCCGCAATGAGACACGGATCAGGCTTTGTATTGGAATCATGGGACAGGCAGACACGTTGTATCCGCTGGTTTATGCTTTAGTCTTCAATGGTCGATAGATCGCCTGTGGGCAGATCCAACTCCCAAGCTTTCAACACACGGCGCATAATCTTGCCGGAGCGGGTCTTGGGCAGTTTATCCTTGAACTCAATCTCACGCGGAGCGGCGTGAGCAGACAAGCCCTCTTTTACAAATCGATAGATCTCTTCCTTCAGCTCCGGTGTCGGCTCATACCCCTCACGAAGTGCCACAAAGGCCTTAATGATCTCTCCGCGAGTTACATCCGGTTTACCGATAACGCCTGCCTCTGCTACCGCAGGGTGCTCTACGAGCTTGCTCTCCACCTCAAAGGGGCCAATACGTTCTCCTGAAGAGTTAATGACATCATCAATCCGGCCCTGGAACCAAAAGTAGCCATCTTCGTCCATATAAGCGGAATCACCGGATACATACCAGCCAGAAAGTCGGAAGTACTCCTCATATTTGGCCGGGTTATTCCAGATCTTCGCCATCATGGACGGCCAGGAAGTACGAATAGCCAGGTTCCCCATACTATATGGCGGCAGTTCCTGTCCTCGATCGTCAATAATGGCTGCTTCAATTCCCGGTAATGGACGACCCATGGAACCTGGTTTGATTGGCATGCCCGGGTAGTTACAGATTAATTGTCCACCCGTCTCCGTCATCCACCAGGTATCATGAATTCGCTGTCCATAGGCTTTCCAGCCCCAACGGACAACTTCGGGATTAAGTGGCTCACCCACAGACATGACGTGACGGAGACTGCTCAAATCATGCTGGGCAATGGTCTCTTCGCCCGCTCCCATCAACATGCGGAAAGCCGTCGGTGCACTGTACCATACGCTGACTTTGTTTTTCTCAATGGTGCTGTACCAGTCTTTCGGACTGAAACGTCCCCCACGAATAACGTTGGTCACACCATTCAACCATGGTGCAAAAATTCCATAGGAGGTACCTGTTACCCAACCCGGATCGGCTGTGCACCAGTATACGTCATCCTCGCGCAAATCGAGTACAACCTTGCCGGTGTAATAATGCTGAATCATCGCATTCTGCACATGATATACACCTTTCGGTTTGCCTGTAGATCCGGAAGTATAGTGAATCAGCAGACCGTCTTCGCGAGTCAGCCACTCCACTTCCATATCATCCGAAGCTGCGGACATCTCTGCATCAAAGTCGATGAGTCCTTCTTCCGTCTGCGGACCGCCACCCACAACAAAAATATGCTTCAGTTCAGGCAATTCGGAACGTTTGATTCGCCCCAGCAATTGAGGGGTTGTCACCAGGGCTACAGCTCCGCTATCCTCCAGTCGGTCCTTCACCGCAGTTTCCATAAAGGCCTCAAATAGAGGACCTGCAACAGCCCCAACCTTCAATATGCCCAACAGGCTGAAATAGAGCTCAGGACTGCGAGGCATAAAAATAAATACCCGATCACTCTTAGCAATACCATATTTGCGGAGAACGTTACCGAAGCGATTCGATTGCTCACTCAAGTCAGCAAACGTGTATGCCTCTTCACGCGTAGCATCACTGTATAATAGCGCCGTTCTCCCGCCTCTTCCTTCCAGCACATGACGATCAATCGCTTCATGCGCCATGTTGACTTTCCCGCTGGCGTGCCACGTAAAGTGCCTTTCGACCGATTCCCAATCAAACCGGCTTCGGGCCTCCGTGTAATCGCCCAGATTAGATTCAGACACAACCGTTTGCAGCATCTCACCATGTGCTTGACTCATGCTTGCCAGCCTCCTTCAACTCGACATTTCGATTCCCAATATGGGTCACTTCTGATTGCCTTTGTGTTGACTGAACTTCCAGTTAGCGCTTACATTAGTAGAGAGAACTTCTCATCATGTACTTGCCAGGCCAAACCGATGAACCCAAACTGCAGTTGATTTGTGAACATTTTTTGTCTACGCAATTATAGCAAATCTTTTCAATCATCGTCTATGGCTTTTCAAATTTTTGGTTTTTTGCTATAAGTAGGGGGAGAGAGGAGCATGAACTATGGAGCATATTAAGGAGCATCATATGCGTTCCATCTTCAAGTCCGGCCACCGAATCATCATTGAGGGACCAGTTCAGGCCGAGACGATTACGCAGCTTGAATTTCATTCCGATCTGGATGCCTTCCGGCGCCCATCGGAACAACAGGAGGCATTGGCCGAAATTGCCGCATTGCCCGAAGGTCGAATCATAATAGCGCGGGAAAATGAGACCATTGTCGGTTATGTAACTTTCCATTATGCAGATGATTGCGAGCGTTGGTCGGAGGGCAATATGACCGATCTAATTGAGCTGGGCGCCATTGAGGTTGCGGATTCCTATCGCTCTCTCGGGATTGGGCGCGAAATGCTGCTCACCGCGTTTGAAAATGGACAGATGGAGAAATATATCATATTCACAACGGAATATTACTGGCATTGGGATTTGAAGGGCAGCGCCCTTTCCGTATGGGATTACCGCAAGATGATGGAAAAATTGATGCAAACCGTAGACATGACCTGGTACGCCACCGATGATCCCGAGATTTGTTCACATCCGGCAAACTGCCTCATGGTCCGAATTGGCAGCCAAGTACCCCTGGAATCGGAAGAACAGTTCGACCGCGTTCGATTCCGCCATCGTTTTATGTATTAATCACGAATGCGCATGAAAAATTCCGAATGCGTATACATAGAAAAACCGCCTCTTCGCGAACAGGTTCATCATGGATGATCTGAAAGGAGGAAGCGGTTTTTGTTGTTTTTAAGCCTATACCATGCTCGACATGCGTATACCTTATGGGGTTACATATGTTCCAGCATATGTTCCACAATACGGTGAGAGCGCTGGGAAGACTCCACAGTAAACTCGGCAAAGTTCACATGTGCTGATCCATCTGCTTTGTCAGACATTGCGCGAAGTATAACGAACGGAACACGGTTCATGAAGCTTACTTGCGCTACGGCAGCTCCCTCCATCTCCGCACATGCCCCATTCATTTCGGTATACAGCATTTTCACCGTATCCTTGTTTGCAATGAATTGATCCCCTGACAGCACTTTGCCGATCAGATAGTTCGCTCCCTGCGCTTTGCAGGCTTCTTCAGCTAATGCGATAAGTGATGCTTCCGCTGGGAAGGCGGACGTCTCCTGGTAAGGAATAACCCCGCGCTCAAATCCAAGTGGGGTCACATCCATATCATGCTGTACACATTCGGAAGAGATGACCATATCTCCAATATTCAACTCTGGATTAACTGCACCCGCAACACCTGTGAAAATAATACGATTAACCTGAAAACGATCAATCAAAATCTGTGTCGTCACAGCCGCATTCACTTTACCCACGCCTGATTTGCAGACCACAATCTGTTTACCCAGCCATTCACCTGCAACATAGGTAATACCAGTTTGTTTTACAGTCTCTAGTTGCTTCATACCAGCCAAGAGAAGTTCTACTTCCTCATCCATTGCACCAATGATACCGATCGTTTCACGCATGTTATGACCTCCTATATAGCATTCTGCATGTTAACCTGGACTCGTTTCCCTCCAAGTGTTTTTTCGTTACGTTCAGAACTCCATTCAGCACAAAAGCTCCGTTTCCGGAGCTTCCGTCATTCCACTATGTAGAGAGAATGCCTTCTCCCTTTCTTAAATCATTTCCATTTCAATCAGAAATGACGATGAACCATCAAAGCCTGTATTTAAACTACGTCTGCATGGCTTACAGACAGACGAAGAATCGTTTCATGCGGCAAAATAACCCGTGGGTTCTCCACATTTTCCTTCTTCATCAGCTTGGTCAGCAAACGCATCGCTACAGCGCCCAGGTCATACATCGGTTGAGCTACAGTAGTCAACTGAGGACGGACCATGGAAGCCATACGAATGTTATCCACACTGATGATGGAGAAGTCATCCGGTACTTTCAGACCTTCATCCTGAATGCTATGAATAGCACCAATTGCCATCTCATCTGTTGCAGCGAAGATTGCCGATGGTTTTTTCTTCAATCCGAGGAAATACTTCATCGCTTCTACACCGGACTCATAACGATAGTTACCAATACGTACGAGATCCTCCTGATATTCCATACCTGCTGCTTCAAGCGCTTTCTTGTACCCTTGGAAACGAGCATAACCGTTGGCAGGATCTTGCAGTGTACCACTGATCATTGCGATTTCCTTGTGTCCATGACGGATCAACGTATTTACAGCATCAAATGCCGCTGCTTCATGGTCAATATCTACAGAAGGGTACGTGCCCTTCTCGTCACTTGTTGCACAGAGAACAATCGGCACAGCCGCTGATTGAAACGCCTGAATATGCTCGTCCGTCACAGTTCCACCCATGAAGAGCAGACCGTCCACTTGTTTCTCAAGCAACGTGTTAATTACACGAATTTCTTTTTCTTTCTTCTTATCCGCGTTACACAAAATAATGTTGTAGTGATACATATTCGCAATATCTTCAATCCCGCGGGCAATCTCTGCAAAGGTTGAGTTCGAAATGTCCGGAATAACGACCCCGACCGTGGTTGTCTTCTTGCTCGCCAAGCCTCTGGCTACCGCATTCGGACGATATCCCAACCGATCGATGGCTTCATATACTTTTTTGCGTGTCTGTGGCTTAACATTAGGGTTATTATTAACAACCCGTGATACCGTTGCCATAGAGACACCGGCCTCACGTGCCACATCATAAATGGTTACCGTCACAGTACTTCTCTCCATTACCAGTAAATTTTCATACCATTTTCATTAAGATTTATATTACGACAAATTTATGCATTAATCAATTAAAATAGGCTTTAGGACTCACGCAGTGCTTTCGTGATTGTGGTTGAAGTAATATTCGAGTGGGAAGTATGCCATACAGGAATTCCCTTTTTGACTAGAATCGCCTGCGGAGATTCGTGCTTAACACCCAGCTTGTCCGCTGCTTCATTGGACACAGGGCGATCTTCCACTACATAAATGATACCGTATTTCACTTGTTCACTTGGACTATTTTGCAAATAATCGTTCATCTCCTGATAGGCGTTCGCGCTGATCGGGCAGCGAGTACTGTGCTTAAACAGAAGCAAGGGTTGATCCTCGGTAGCCTCCACTGCGGAGTTTAGCTGTTCAATACTTGTCATTTTAGTCATGTCAGCCATTTGATATACATCCCCCTTTACCAGGATTACCGCTATGTTGAGCGTTTTCACTCTACGATATCTTAACAAAAAGCGGGCGAAAAAGCCAATTTTCATGAAAACAAGCATTTTGCACGTCAAAATTAGACAGCATTCGAGAAGTGCGCCTGCCATACAAAACCGGATAATTGACCTAATCTGCGCTGTGTTGTCTCGATCCATTCTTCATCATTAGACTTTTGGGCGTAACCCATAATATCCAGCAGCAGGTTAATTCTCTCCTCCACAGCACGTTGCATCCGATGCTCCATCTCACGATCCGAAGCGTCTGGCCAAGCCAGCAGTTGTTCATGGAAAAGATCCGCAAGTTCATTTCGCTCTCCAAACGATACATCCTGTTTCGCTGGCTGTTCACCGAGTGTACTGATGCACTCTTTCAAATCCGGCTTGACCGGCTGAAGCACTTCATAGGAAACACAGTCTGTACAAGCAAATACAGGTACGTTACGAATCTCCACCTTTTTGGCATATACCACCGTTCTTAATTCCAGTTCCATTACATGTCCGCATCTGCACGTCTTACGCACAGTCATCACCTCATTCGTTCTATACTCTTATACAGATACCATTCGACCTATTTCCGCTCAAATCCTGCTATAAACCAGAGGTTGCACAAATTACCACTGTCTCCAGATGAAGGTTGTCGAATGTAGGCGTTCATTGAGATGTAATCGCTTCCCCAATGGCGAAATTGCATGACGATGAAGTCAACATGAGAATCTGTTACAATAAAGACGTTATGTGCTAATTACCGCAAAAGGAGAGATGATGATGAGATTAACAGGCAAAAAAGTCATCGCCCTGGTCGATGAAGAATTCGAAGATCTGGAACTGTGGTATCCGGTACATCGTGTTCGTGAAGAAGGCGCTGAGGTGCATCTCGCCGGAGAGAAAAAAGGCAAAACCTACATTGGTAAATATGGTGTTCCCGCGCAGGCGGAATACAGTTTTGATGAATTGGATAGTTCAAACTATGATGGTATCCTTGTACCCGGGGGCTGGGCACCGGACAAGCTTCGTCGCTATCCCAAAGTACTTGAGCTCGTTAAGGAAATGCATGCGGATCGTAAGCCGATTGGACAGATCTGTCACGCAGGTTGGGTACTGATATCCGCCAAAATACTGGACGGGGTTACGGTAACTTCTACACCGGGTATCCGGGATGACATGGAAAATGCCGGAGCCATCTGGAAAGATGAAGCCGTTGTTGTGGATGGACACATCATTTCAGCTCGCCGTCCACCTGATCTTCCGCCGTATGGCAAAGCATTTTGCGATGCACTTGCTGAAAAATAAAACAAAGCCCCGCGCCATATGGCGTGGGGCTTTATCGTTAAAATAAGACTATTTTCCAAAATTGTACAAAAGTTAATATTTTCACTTAAAGGTATTTATTTGAAAATAACCCATTCAGGATGCATTCGATCCACTCTGTTCATCCGGACTGCCCATCGAATCATTGAAGACCTGTAGACGCTCTTCGATGTCTGCACTTGTCCGAAGGCTGAAGCAATCATGGGCAGCCTCTTTGGCAGCAGCAGCCGTCGTATTCAATACTCTGTGCTTCACACGCAGCAAGGATTGTGGAGACATGCTCAGATTGCTGATCCCGAGCTCCAGCCATAGGGGAATCGAACGTTCGTCTCCTGCCATCTCCCCGCATACACTGACATCAATGCCTGCCGTATGAGCCGCATCGACTGTTGCGCGAAGCATGCGTAATACAGCCGGGTGATACGGATGATACATATGTGCAATCTGCTCATTCATTCGGTCTACAGCCAGTACATATTGCACGAGATCATTCGTACCGATACTGAAGAAATCAGCTTCTTCGGCAAGCAAATCGGCTATCATCACCGCTGCCGGAACCTCAATCATGATGCCCACCTGTATATGTGGATCGTACGGCAATTCGCGCTCGTCCAGATCAGACATCGCTTCACGCAGGATTTCATTGGCCTCCTGAAGTTCTTCTACCGAAGAGATCATCGGGTACATAATTTTGACATTGCCCGCAGCACTGGCCCGCAGAATGGCTGTGAGCTGTGTTTTGAACAGATCTTTGCGGTCCAGACTGATCCGAATCGCACGATATCCGAGAAATGGATTATCTTCTTCTGGCAGTTCAAAGTAGTCTAGCTGCTTGTCACCACCAATGTCGAGCGTACGAATAACGACAGACTGTCCTGCAGTTTTCTCAGCGACAAGACGATAAACCTCATACTGTTCCTGCTCACCCGGGAACGTAGCACGGTCCATGTATAGGAACTCTGTCCGGAACAACCCCACGCCCTTCGCCCCATGTTTCAGTGCCATATCCAGTTCCTTGACGGAACTGATGTTAGAAGCCAGATGCAGAACGGAACCGTCTTTGGTTACGGCATCCACTGTTGCAAGTACCTGCAGCTGCTCTTTTTTCTTCAATTGTTTGCTGCGAATCATCGTGTAACGTTCAATCGTCTTGCGATCCGGCTCCGTAAACACGAGGCCATTATCTCCATCGACAACCAACATATCTCCGGTCTCCACCGGCATGCCAAGACTCGCTTCCAGACCGGAAACGAGAGGAATGCCAAGGGCACGAGCCATAATTGCCGAATGTGACGTTTTGCCTCCAATAAGTGTCACAATACCCAGCACGTGGCTTGGATTCAAATGCGCTAATTGAGAGGGAGACAACTCTTTGGCCACGAGTATATAAGGCTGGGTATCCGATGGAAGCGTAATTTCCGGTGCGCCCAGCAGATGCTTTAATAAACGATTACCCACGTCCTTGATGTCGATGGCTCGCTCCTTCATATACTCGTCTTCGAGCAGATCAAACATGGTGACAAAATGATCAATGGCCTCTTTGACGGCTACTTCTGCTGCTTTGTACTGCCGTTCAATAATGCCACGAATTTCGTTCATGAACACCGGATCTTCCAGAATGGCCAGATGCGCATCAAAGATGCTGGACTCTTCAGGACCGACGACTTCCTTGAACTCGTTCTTGATATATTCAATCTCATCCTTCGATGTCCGTATGCCCTCGTACAGCCGTTCGAACTCTTGGGCGAGATCCACCGAATCCATCTTCTGATCCGGCAGATCCCATTCCCAACTGGGCAGGACAAATGCTTTGCCGATGGCTATGCCTGCAGCGCCGTTGATGCCTTGTATCTTCATTCTACCCCTCCAACGTTCCTGTCATAGAGCACCACGGACATAACGGATGCCTGACCTTTCTTAACTTGCTTAAATGGAGCAAAGCTCCATGATTTGACACGATCGGGATTCGTGATGACCATCGGTGTCGTCAGCGATGCCGCCTCGGCTCGCAACACAGCCAGGTCAAACTTGATTAACAACTGACCGGGCTCCACCGTATCCCCTTCCTGAACAAAGGCTTCAAAGTGGCCTTTCAGTTGGGATGTGTCGATACCGATATGCAACAGGACCTCAAGCCCTTCCCGAGTAGAGATGCCCAAGGCATGCATCGTTGGATACATGTGCATAATCGTTCCGTACACGGGTGAGACCAGCTCTCCCTTTTCCGGGACAAAGGCTACACCATCACCCACAAGCTTGGCTGCAAATATCTGATCCGGTACCTCTTCAATCGGCAGCATTTTGCCTTGCACAGGAGCACAGAACAGAACTTGTTGCAGATCACGTTCGAGCAGCTTCGCAATCTCTTCCCGGATTAATTCCGAATAGGTGCCAAATACCACTTGTACGTTACCACCACCCAGCTTGATAAGCCCTGCGGACCCCATACTCTTCATTGCACCTGTATCGATTAATCGATCATTATGCACGGTGAGACGAAGTCGTGTAATACAAGCCTCTACCTGCACAATGTTTTCTTTCCCGCCCAATGCTTCCAAAATAAGAGGAGCTTGATAAGGAATGTTACCTACCCAATCTTCCAGCATGGACCCCTCTTCGCGTCCTGGAGTTGGAATCTTGAACGTGCGAATCGCCCACCTAAACAGGAAATAATAGACTAACCCGTATAGTATGCCAATCGGAATGAGCTTCCAAGCATTCTCCGATAGATGGAAATTGAGTATGTAGTCGATAATGCCAGCCGAATATGAGAAACCATGGCGTATATCAAGCCAGTAACTGATCCACATCGCAAGTCCTGACATGACTGCATGCACGATGAACAGATAAGGTGCCGCAAACAAAAAGGCAAACTCAATCTGCTCCGATACCCCTGTCAGAAAACAAACGAGTGCGGAAGTGAGAAATGTTTTTTTGATTTTCGGCTTCAGATCTTCCCTTGCCTCCTGAATAATGGCAAAGGCAATCGCTGGAATCGCAAACATCATGATCGGGAATAACCCGGCCATAAAATACCCTGCTGTTGGATCACCCGCAAAAAATCGCGGCAAATCCCCTTGCACTATATTGCCGTCTGCTGTTTCATACGTCCCCAGTTGGAACCAGAATACATTGTTAAGCAGATGATGCAGTCCGAAGGCCACCAGCACCCTGTACAAGACCCCATATATAAACAGCCCAAAACCGCCGAGACTGTATTCCCAGGTGGCGATGGCGTTCAATGCATGTTGCAAAATGGGTGCGATCCATAACATAAAGAAGGAGAACAGTGCCGAGCAAAGTCCAACTATGAGTAAAACAAACCTTGAACCACCGAAAAACTGTAAGATTTCGGGCAGTTTAATACTTTTGAAGCGATTATGCGTCACCCCGGCAAGTGCGCCGAGAATAATTCCGATTAAGGAAGCAGGTTGAACGGTGCCATCCCCGAAATTGCGAGTCACCTGATCATATATCACAATACCAGCCAGAGCAGCGAGTCCCGCTTGTCCGGCCTGGTTGGAGAGTCCCAGCGCTACACCGACAGCGAACAAATACGGCAAAAAATAAAAAATACCGTGTCCGGCCACGGTAGACACTTCACCAACAACTTTCAATCCCCAGGCGTCCCAGGGCAAACTGCCAACACTCAGCAAAATTGCGGCGGCGGGCAGGACCATTGTAGGCAGCATTACCGCTCGTCCGAGCTGCTGCAAGGATCCGAGCCAATTCATGGCGACCTCTCCTTTCTATCCTAGATGGTAAGCTTTACGCAACGTTTTGTCAAAACAAAACAGTAACCTGTTGGTAATTTGTATTTCTCTCCCGCCAGGCATAACAAAAAGGAGCGTATTTCCTTGTTCCCCCAATAATTAAATGGAGCGGAATACCACTTGGATTTAACTTCATGCGGTCTTCTAAGCTGCAAAGTATATTTTATATTCCAATTATACAACAGAAAAAATCCCGTCAACTTGAGGTTAACGGGATTTTTTAGGAATCGAGATTTAACCGCGTCCAGCACCGCGCAGAACGATGGAATCCTCTACCTTGATACAACGATTCGTTACCGCTGTCATGCCGTTCTCAGCTGCAATCTGAACGGCTTCATCGCTGTGGATACCAAGCTGAAGCCACAATACATTTGCTTTGATCGCAGCAGCTTCACGAGCGACATCTGCACAATATTCATCGCGGCGGAATACGTTCACGATATCTACCGGCTCAGGGACATCTGCGAGGGTCGCATATACCGTCTCACCGAGAATCTCACCTTGTACCTGTGGATTTACCGGGATGATACGATAACCTCTGCTTTGCATGGCTTCCGCTACCATATAGGAAGTGCGATCTGATTTGTCCGATAAGCCGACGACTGCGATGTTGCCTGCCTTGCGCAAAAGTTGTCCAATTTCTTCACGAGTAGGATTGTTAAATTCCATGTTCAAGCACCATCCTTTTCTGCTTAAAGTGCGTGTTCAAAAAGACCGGTTTTTCAGTACCGAGAAGATGGGATGAAGCTAGAAATGGAGTAGCGGAGCGTAGGGAAAACTACGTGAGCAACGGACATTTCGGCTGAATTCCATATTCGATGCTGATGATGCCTCCAGGCATCCTTCGTAATCGTAATCAAAAGCGGTTTTTTGAACAACCTCTTAATCGTGTTATTTTACTCTTTTACCCATTGAACCGAGGCGCCAAGCGCCTGCAAATGATCGAAATATTGCGGATAAGACTTGGCTACATGGTGTGCATCCCGAATACGAAGCGGTTCTTTGGAACGCAGACCGACAACGGTCAGTGCCATAATTACGCGATGATCGTAGTGAGCGTTAATCTCAACGCCGCCTTCGACGCCTTCCGGACGACCATGTACGATAATCTCGGCCTGACGTTCTTCTACGTTGGCTCCTGCCTTCCGCAGTTCGTTCAAATAATCTGTAATTCGGTCACATTCCTTGTAACGTAAGTTCTCTACATTATAGAACCGTGAGGTGCCTTCCGCAAACACTGCCGCCGCTACCATGGCCAAAACCGCGTCTGTCGCGGCATCTCCATCGAATTCCACGGCTTTCAATGTACCGTTACCTTGCACGTGTACCACATCGTTTTCATGCGTCAACGGCACTTCCATCATGCGCAGAACGTCTACAATGGCACGCTCACCTTGTTTGCTCTGTTCCATCAATCGCAAAATTTTAACATCCGATTGGGTGACAGCCGCGGCCGCGAGGACAGCTGCTGAACCCGGATAGTCTCCTTGAACCGTATATGTTTGTGGTTTATAGGCTTGACCGCCAGGTACGCGGAAGGACATGTAATCATCACTCGCATGAATGACGATGCCCGCCTGTTCCAATACTTCCAGCGTCTGGCCAATAACCACTTTGGATTTCAAGTCGTTTAATACTTCAATTGTGCTGTCTTCTTCCAGAAGAGGAGTTACAAACAGCAACGCGCTCAAATACTGGGAGCTGACGGAACCGGATACACGGATATGTCCACCCTTAGCCTGACCCCCTTTGATCGTGATTGGCAAGCGCCCTTGTTCGTGCTGTACCTCAACACCAAGCTGACCAAGCGCATCGATCAGGTCATCATGTGGGCGTTTGCCCAGAGAATCCGGGTACGTATTTACAAACGTCACATCAGGACAAAGTGCCGTTACCCCCATAAGGAAACGAAGCACTGCACCCGCATTGCCTACATTTAATTCACGCACATCACGTGGATGGCTGCCGAAGCCCTGGATAACGATTTTGCTATCATCTTCTTCAAGCACCGCTCCAAGGTCGCGAATACATCTGCGCATAGCGTCACTATCTTCACTATGAGCCGGGTAATGGATCGTACTTGTGCCTTCTGCCAGCGCAGCAGCTAGCAAGTAGCGTGTGGTGTAGTTCTTGGAAGACAAAGCTCCAATTTCCCCGTTCAGGGATGGGGTTGGTTTAACGATAACGTCCATGGATGAAATTCTCCTTCATTGATTATAATGTGCTTCGTTAGATGATTCTGTTACGTATTTGATTCAGGATACATGCGGTGATGTTGTACTGCCAAATTGACATTCCATACATCGCTTGGGTATCATTATAGGCGTTAAGTCCATACAGAAAAGAGGACCTGAATATGACACAAATTGCTGAAATTGAAACTTCTGAGCTACGCCGCCGTTTGCAGGCGGGAGAGAAGCTGCAGATGATAGACGTCCGTGAGGACGATGAAGTCGCACAAGGCATGATTGAAGGAGCGAAACACATCCCGCTTGGACAGATTCCGGACAGACTGTCCGAAATTCAAAAGTCCGGTGAGATTGTTCTGATCTGCCGCAGTGGATACCGTAGTGAGCGTGCCTGTGAGTACTTACAGCAGCTCGGATATGATGGCTGTACCAATATGGTTGGCGGCATGCTGCAATGGCAAGAGGAAGACTAAACAACATCAGGATCGAGGTTAATGGTTAGGATATCTGCAATAAGCAGTTCTCGGTAACCAATGTGCATCCTGATCCTTACAGGAAGTCAAACGGGCCAATCGGCCCGTTTTTCACATCGTTCCACGATCACATGGCTCCATTCACCACTTTAAACCCTTCGGCATATCTTCTTCCACATGCGAAATGTATCCCTCTCTCCATGCATCGACCCTGCACTCATGTGTACAGTCTATCCATACACTCACTGAAGAGAAAACGAAATAATTACAAGCTTAGACGCGGTAATGCGCTAAAATTAAACGAGTCACTTCAGAAGCGGATAACTCGGTCGTATCCACCGTGTAATGCGCAAACCGGTATGCGTCCTTCCGTTCCTGCATAATGGTCTGAATGCGTTCCTCCGCATTGCCTGCCAAGAGCGGACGGTTCTCACAGCCGCTGACACGTTCTACTATCACTGCCGGATCAGCAGTCAGGGCAACCACCCAGCCGTTCTTCGACATAACATCACAGTTGTCCGAACGCAGAACCACACCGCCTCCGGTTGCAATCACCTGCGCCTTTTTCTCTAACACCGAGCACAACATGCGACTCTCGGCGTCGCGGAAATATGTCTCTCCCTTGCCTGTGAACAATTCAGGAATCGTACAGCCTTCCTCTTTCTCCACCGCGGCGTCCACATCAATCAGTCGGTAACCCAGCTCGCGTGCGAGCATGTCAGCAACGGTTGATTTGCCAGTTCCCATCATGCCGATGAGAATAATATTGTTAGACTTGCTCAAGGTGTACACTCCTTTAATTCAAGCAATTCGTGAGCACTTTTGTCCTATCATAACACAGCCCTGCGGACGGGGGAAGGCCATAGTGCGGCCCACTTCCCTCCAAGCATCCGCAAGCACTTCCAGATCATATCGAAGCATGTCCATGTACTCCAAACGATTTTAACGAACTCAGATCAGCTTATTTTTGAAATATAGGCAATTTTAAAATTCTAACGAATCTCAGAAAACTTATTTTACAAAAACAGCATAAAAACAGCGTAATTCCGCTCCAAATGTTCTTAATAGGACCTTCTGCATTCGTTAGAGAATAGAAAAGGTTCATATCCACGAGTTAGAGCATCTCAGGTTCGTAAAATGTAGAAGCATCTTAACATACGGTAAAAAAAAGAGACCTAGAGTTCATCGGTATGAACCGACTCTCCAAGTCCCCTATCTAAGTTTCTGTCCAAGCCCTTCTTCCAGCCAAGGCCCCTGATTCAGGACACTTTAGCCAAATCTCACGGACTTGCGATATATGCTACTATTCCATCCAGTTGTGATGGAAGCTGCCTTCTTTGTCCAGACGTTTAAACGTATGAGCACCGAAGTAGTCACGTTGTGCTTGCAACAGGTTCGCAGGCAAACGCTCTGTACGGTAGCTATCGTAGTAGGACAATGCACTGGAGAACCCAGGGACCGGAACGCCTTGAGTTACCGCAGCAGCTACAACTTCACGCCATGCACCTTGGTAGGATTCAACAATGTTTTGGAAGTATGGATCCAGAAGCAGGTTTTTCAGTGCTGCATCTTTGTCATACGCTTCTTTAATGTTTTGCAGGAACTGCGAACGGATGATGCAACCACCACGGAAGATCATGGCGATGTTGCCGTATTTCAGATCCCAGCCGTACTCGTCGGAAGCTGCGCGCATTTGGGCAAAACCTTGTGCGTAGGATACGATTTTACTTGCAAACAGCGCTTTGCGAACATTCTCAATGAACGCTTTTTTGTCACCGGAGAATGCTTCAACCGCAGGTCCGTTCAGGATTTTGCTCGCTGCCACACGCTCGTCTTTCATCGCGGACAGGAAGCGGGAGAATACGGATTCTGTAATCATGGACAATGGTACGCCGAGATCCAGCGCGCTTTGGCTTGTCCATTTTCCTGTTCCTTTTTGTCCAGCTGCATCCAGAATGACATCAACCATTGGTTTGCCCGTTTCCGGATCGTATTTGGAGAAGATATCTGCTGTGATTTCGATCAGGTAACTATCCAGCTCTCCCTGATTCCATTCTGTAAAGATGGCGTGAAGCTCCTCAACGGACACATTCAACACGGATTTGAGCAGGTGGTAAGCTTCACCAATCAACTGCATATCTCCGTATTCGATACCGTTATGCACCATTTTCACATAGTGTCCGGCACCATCTGGTCCGATATATGTACAACAAGGATCGTCACCGACTTTGGCCGAAATGGCTGTCAGGATCGGTTCAACCAGCTTGTACGCACTCTCTTGTCCACCTGGCATAATTGCAGGGCCTTTCAACGCGCCTTCTTCCCCACCGGATACACCTGTACCGATGAAGCGAATGCCTTTGTCTTCCAACTCTTTGCTGCGACGTTGGGTGTCAGGGAAGTATGCGTTACCGCCATCAATAATGATGTCGCCCTCATCCAAATGAGGAAGCAGTTGTTCAATGGTAGCGTCGGTTGCATAACCAGCTTGTACCATGATCAGGATTTTGCGCGGGGATTCCAGGGATGCCACAAACTCTTCAATAGAGAATGTGCCTGTCAGGTTTTTACCTTCGGCTTCTTTCAGAAGATCGTTGGTTTTCTCCGGGGAACGGTTAAATACCGATACCGTGAAACCTCTGCTTTCAATGTTAAGGGCCAAATTTTTGCCCATTACTGCAAGTCCAATGACACCGATCTGTTGTTTCGCCATCTGGTCCTCCATCCTTTGCTCCAATTAATTTTATTGAAATGAATTCTCAACAATACCCCCATTTTAACGGTTTTACGCATAGAAGTGAACCCCGGACCATGGTCGCACAGCGAGAAAACACCCCAATTACCTGAGGTGTTCATCGTATTTTCATAAATACAGCGTTATATTTCAGCCTTCCAGCATCAACATGTGCCCTGACAACTGCTTTAAGACTTTACGACAGACATTTGCTTTTTCGATATTATCCATCTGAATGGCGGCATACAGACGCTCCAGTTCATCATCCACTTCCATGCGCAGCAGCATGAGTCGCTCCTCGCCTTCGCGCGAGAGGAACATTTCTTCCATCTCTTCCGCCGTCGGCGCAGGTTCCTTTTGAAAAATAACACGCTGTTTGAACCCGGATACTTCAACGAGACGAATGACTTCACCAAACAAAATATTCTCCACGGTCATCTGCTGATCCTTAAACCGTTTCACAACGGCATGCCCGCGTGTATCCCCAATCAGCTTCTCCAACCATTCCGCAAGCTTTGCGTCCTTGATAATATAATCTCCGGTCATCTTGTAATTCCCACTGCGCGTCTGTTGAAAACGGAGCTTTACCAGCTTGCGTCCGGTGCGGACTGACAGAATAAAAAAGGATTCGTCCTCGCTCCAATATAGTGAATACCCCTCACGAATAAGGTCTTTGATCAAATTTTGGATATGCCGACGGTTGAACCGCAGCTCCAGATTGCAATATTCAACTTCATAACTCTTATTCACGGCACTCCCTCCATCTGTACCGGAGATGCTCCGGCCATCTTCTTCAATCGCTTCTACTCAATCGGCTTACCCTATTTTATACTTCATTTTATGTAAGGGTACTTGGTTATTTGACTATTTTTCACCGATTGATCCGAAGGATCGCAGCTTTCCGCAGATGCACAGGGGCAAGCCCCCGATTTTCATGATATAATGGACGCGAAATGAAGGTATGCAGAGGTTATGTGCGGACTGCGAATTGATCGGGATGATGCCCTTGCTGCAGATGGGTCAAGTTCCTGGAAACGGTTCGTTCAACGTTCAAAACACTGCTGCCGCTCTATAAGATGTCTTTGTCTTAAATACGTTGAACGATTAGTTCCCAGAGTTGATCACTCCGGCGGGCAGAATAATCTTCCCGTCGTTAGCTGAATGGATGCAATGGTTGCACCATGCTACATAAAAAGGGAGTTCCACAACCTGTATGGTTGTTGGAACTCCCTTTTCTTATTGGATCCACCTTATCAGACTTCAATCGCATCATTTGGCAGGAGCTGTACGATACGGTTTACGGGATAACACATAGTGCACAACGGCAAGTCCAGCCATAACGACAGCACTTCCGATAAATGGAGCCGGATGACTAACGTGATCCCACAGCAGTCCGGATACAATCGGCCCTACGACCATGCCTGATCCCTGAAGGGTCAGGAAGAAACCCCAGATCGCTCCGCGTTCTCCTTTGGGAATCAATGTGGCTACAAACGCATTCCAAGCCGGGAGAATCATCGCATAGCTGACGCCAACCAACATGACGATACCGAACACAACTGGAATAGACGTAATAGAAGAAAAAGCAAACAGACTCACTGCTGCCATTAAAAAACCGATGTTCAGGAACGGTGCCGTTCCAAACCGGTCTACCATTTTCCCTACAGGCAGCAATGCAATGACCGTAATGCCTCCACCCGCTATCAGCAACAAGCTGTATAGGTTGGGCGAGATGTGCAGGTCTGTGCGAGTGTATAGCGTAATCACGGGACTGAGCAGACCAATAACAAAAGACTGCATGAATAGTGCAGGATATACGAGCGGATTAACATTAAGGGTGCTGCGTACCCGTTGCAATGTACCCTGGACACTGTTTTTGAGTCGGATGAACGGCGTGAAAATATTCGGTTTAGCCGGATATTTCATATCTGACCGCTTCGTCTCACTTTCCGCATGCTCTCCCTCAACAATGACACGTCCGGGTAAAATCAAAGCGACCAGAATGACCAGAATTGCAACACCCATCAACACCAAGAAAATGGTGCGATAATCGTGATGCGTCCGCTCCAATAGCCAGTTCATTCCGATCGGCCCTAGACCAGTCCCCCCAAGTGCCGCCATCTCCAGCGCACCCATGGCTGTACCGTTCTTGTTCTGTGGCCCCGACATCGCAGTCACGCCTGTCATAGCGCAAGGCCAAAGGGGTGACGTGCCAACTCCAAGAATGAGACAAGCCATGGCAAGGCCAAATGCACTTTTGAAGAATATAATCATGATTACAGCAACTAATGTACAAATTAGCGCCGTCACCATTGTCGCGCGGAACCCGATCCGTTCTGCTGCCCAGCCAGAGGGAGCCCGGAACAGATTATCTCCCAAATATTGAAGGGCAAAGGCCACACCAATCACGCCAGCGGACAAACCCAGAATATTGTCCATATACACGGGCAAAATAGCGACCAGCAGGGCACCTTTAATAATTTCAACTAGAAAAAGCGTTAGCCACATGGCGATAAAGAAAGGTGATCGCAGGATTTTGGCTGGTTTTGTATTGGTTTGCATTCTTTTTCCCCTTTCGATGCTTGCTTGCCCATCTCCTATCCTTACTGTAACCCTCGGGGATGTGTCCAAATCTCAGCAATTCGAAAAATTGTCAAGCAATATTGCTTGCATTCGGTTCTTAATTTGCTATACTCAAATTTGTTTGAGATTACAAAATGATAAGTTATCAGCGAAGCTGAACTAAATCCGTGATCGCAAGAAAAACATCCGCTACATGCGGTCTGTCTTCATAGAATTTACGTCGAAAGACGTTTTTCTTACAAATTATAATTAGGAAAGGTTGTGACAGCACTGATGGATCACCGCCGTACGCCGCTGTTTACCGCTTTAAAAAATCACGCGGCACTCAATCCGGTGCAATTTCATATTCCGGGACATAAAAAAGGATTGGGAACGGATACCGAATTTCGTGAATTTATCGGCGATAATGCCCTCTCCATAGATTTGATTAACATCGCACCGCTAGATGATTTGCATCAGCCAACCGGTGTCATTGAGGAAGCGCAGATTCTGGCAGCCGATGCCTTCGGAGCCGATTATACCTATTTTAGTGTACAAGGCACAAGCAGTGCCATCATGACCATGATTCTGTCGGTATGTGAACCGGGTGACAAGATTATTGTGCCCCGTAATGTGCATAAATCGGTCATGTCTGCCATCATTTTCTCAGGAGCGAAACCCGTATTCGTCTCTCCTGCGCAGGATGCCAATCTAGGGATTGATCACGGTGTCACTACAGGCGCGATCCGACGTGCTCTTGAGCGTCATCCTGATGCCAAGGCTTTGCTCGTCATTAACCCAACGTACTTCGGCGTATGTACCGATCTAAAAGAAATTGTTGAACTGGCGCATAGCTATCAAGTCCCAGTACTTGTGGATGAAGCGCATGGCGTACTCATTCATTTCCATGAAGATCTGCCGCTCTCAGCCATGGCCGCCGGGGCTGATATGGCTGCAACGAGTGTACACAAGCTCGGTGGTTCGATGACCCAGAGTTCTGTACTCAATCTGAACACGAAGAATGGATATGTGAATCCACAACGTGTACAAACCATTCTGAGTATGTTGACTTCAACGTCGACTTCTTACATCCTGCTGGCTTCGCTCGACACGTCGAGACGTAATCTGGCTCTGAATGGCCATCAGATGGCACAGAAAGCCATTGATCTGGCTGAGTTTGCAAGACGCTCCATTAATGATATGGACGGACTATATTGCTTCGGCAGAGAGCTGCTGGGCACAGAGGCTACCTTTAATTACGACCCAACCAAAGTAACTATTCATGTTCGCCACCTTGGAATTACAGGCTACGAAACAGAGAACTGGCTACGTGAGCATTACAAAATCGAGGTGGAGCTCAGTGATATGTATAATATTCTGTGCCTCATCACACCGGGAGATACGGATGACTCCGTAGAAATCTTGCTGAACGCCCTGCAGGATCTATCCCGTACGTATTATCAGGTGAATCCAGCCCATGAGCTGGTGGTCAAGGTTCCAGATGTACCACAGCTGATGCTGACTCCACGTGATGCGTTCTATGGTGATACCGAAGTCATTCCTTTCAAGGAATCCGCAGGTCGGATTATTTCGGAATTCATCTACGTATATCCACCAGGAATTCCGATTCTGCTGCCAGGTGAGGTTATCACTCAGGAAAACATCGATTACATCATTGATCATGTTGAAGTTGGACTGCCTGTAAAAGGACCTGAAGACCGTAGCGTAACCAACGTGAAAGTCATCGTGGAAGCAGATGCAATATTCTAGAACAGCCACCTCTGCATGAGGTTGATCGATCTCTAAGGACCAAGCGGGATGCTTGGTCTTTTTTATTTTTTCTCCACACAGACTTGTCCTGCCTTGGGCTTATGATCGCTGTATCGTTTGCATTTTTCCACCTATTCCACTATCCTTATCGCAAGAAAAAACAGCATATACACCTAATAAAAAGCAAACAAAAGGCCCCCTACAATTAAGGAGCCTTCTTGCTTTATTCCAAAAGGATGACTATTCTTGGCTTGCAACGAGTTCGTTGTACGCCGCTTCAACACGGGTCCACTCTTCTTCGTCTTCAATATTGTAGAGCACCATTTCCTCGTCTTCTTCTTCCATACGCAGAATGATGCCGTCAGCTTCAGGATTGTTACGTTCCAGCAGGAGCGCATAAACATGCTTCTCCACGTCAAACGTCTCCACCAAAACCATCTCCACGTCATTTCCGTTCTCGTCTGTCAGTGTCAGAAGAACTTCTTCATGCTCGTGGTCGTGGTCGTGGTCTTGACCGCATCCGCAGGCATCGCCGTGTTCATGTGTGTGATCGCTCATTGATATACCTCGCTTTATAAATAGAAATTGTGTAACCTTGCATATCGTAACATGTTCAATGGTCCAGGTCAATTTAACCGACAAGGTTATTTTTGCTTCAATCGTTCAGCGCGGTAATGATTTTCTCGGCTGCCAGTACATAATTACTGTTTGCATTTTCTTTAATATAAAAACCGACTTGATACTTGCCAGCTCGGCTGAAATCATACGTAAAATCGTACGTTCGGAACCAGAAGTTATCCTTCTGTGTCTTAAGCTCCTGAGACTGAATATCCTTAACCTCACCACTTGGATTGGTAATCGTCACCTTCACGGCAGCTATATCTGTTGTCAAACTGTCGACTTGTGAGAACACATTAAATTTCAACTTACCCACGTTCACGTTGCCAAACACGGTATCTCCCTTGAAGAGAAAAATATGTACATTCGGTTTGATAACCGTTACTCTCTTGTTTGTGGTATCCCATCTGGCGATTCCGCCCGCTTCTCTTACAGGTACATAGGTCGTTCCGTCAATCAGATAACCACCGTCAGCTGCTTCCTTGCCGTTAATGAGAACCCGAATCTTCTCGTTCACTGAATCTGCAAACAATAAAGACCCGCCGAGCAAGGAGAATACCGTGACACACAGCAAAATTCTTTTCCATTTCATTCCGTCAATATTCCCTCCCCTGCTGCTAGCTGTTGTACATTTATACTGCAGGTTCATCCACAAAGTTGCGCTGTTTTTCATCATTTTTCATTTTTTATCCAGAATATTTTCCACCCCTTGGAACGATCAAAAAGAGGCGTTCCCTGTTAAAGGACGCCCCTATAGTATAGTTGTTGGCAATACGTAATTATACGAACTTCTTGTAGGTCAAACTTATTATGAAGCGGACTACGAAGTATGACGAGTCAATATACAAGGTACGCCCTTGCCTACAGCTCCATCGGTTCGCATCCGTGCTGCATAATCCATTCCTCGTGTACAGGGGGTCTTGCAACGCTCACATACATCCGAAGTAACCAATTTCATGGATACACGAAGTTTGTCACTCTTTAACGCGGGAGCCTTTTTTCCCTTTGCTTTTGCCATCCCGGATTCCCCATTTCCCCAATTGCTTGCTGATGTAATGCATCATATGGGGATTCGCCCGGTTGTGTGTCAAAAGCAATAAACTTCGTGCATGATATCGTTTAAATGAAACCGCCGTTTGCACGCAGCGTCTGTCCTGTAACCCATTGCGACTCTTCACTGACAAGGAAAGAGATCACATTTGCAATGTCCTCCGGTTCACCTAGACGACCAAATGCATTCATTTTACGTAGCCCTTCGAGCTGTTGCTCCGTCTTCCCTACAGAAAACAACTCGGTATTCACCGGGCCTGGTGCAACAGCATTAATAGTGATTTGTCTGGAGCCAAATTCTTTTGCAAGCTGACGAGTAATCTGTTCAACTGCTCCTTTGGTACCTGCGTACACGCTGTATCCCGGAAACATCTGTCCGGTTACAGAAGTGGAGAAGTTAACAATTCGGCCCTGCTCCTCCATGTGTTTCAATGCTTGCTGACAAGCAAAAAATGTACCTTTCACATTGATGGCAAACTGCTGATCGAATTCTTCCTCCGTCACATCTACCAAAGGCGTTGTCTTCATGATGCCTGCATTGTTGATCAGAATATCAACTTTTCCAAGCTGGCTAATCGTTTCGGAAAATAAACGTTCCACATCTTCCTTTCGGGCAAGGTCAGCCTGAACGGTAATGGCACGGACTCCTTTTTGGCGAGCAATATCTGCCACCTGCTCTGCTTTGTCGGGGCTGCTCGCGTAGTTAATGACGACATCCGCGCCCAATTCAGCGAGTTGCTCTGCTATAGCACGTCCGATCCCCCGGGATGAGCCAGTTACAATGGCTACTTTACCTGTTAGCTTTTTCATTTACGATTACTCCCTCTCTTGTTCAAAATGTAATAATCCCTTTTCTATCAACAACCATACCTGTGCAAGTTCTGCATCAATTGTAGGGTTCTTCCATTCATAGGCATGTGCCGGATGATGAAAACGAGCTGTAGCTTGAAGGATCGCCGTTGCAACCACGTCTGGGTTGTTAAATTGGAACTGGTTCTCCTGTTGGATGATCTCACTCAAATGACGTACAAGATGTTGCACATGTTTATTGATAATATCTGCGGATTCCTGAGTTACCCGTGCGTACATCTCAAACAACTCTGCATCGGATTCGGCATAATGACGTTTACGAGCAATTAATGCTTCTATATATACTTTCAGATGACGTGTTCCCTCTCCGTTATAACTCTGATCCTTAGTTATTGCCGTCAAAGGCGCAATAATCTCATCTTCGAGCCATTGTGCGGTCACGCCTTCAAGTAATTCTTTCTTGCTTTTATAGTGCCTGTAAATCGTACCGTGACTAACTCCAAGCAATTTAGCGACATCCGTAACAGATGTTTTGGCAACACCGAAGCGCCGGAGAGTTTCCTGCGTTGCTCCAATAATTTGTTCCTTGGTTAAAAATTCAGAAGTTTTGTCCTTTTCCATAATGATTAAGATGGTTACACCATCCTCAAGTCACCTCCGTTGAAATTAGATTAACACAGCGAATAACAAATGACAAATATTTATTTTTGTCATTTGTTATTCGCTTGATGATTTATATGTAAGAGCGTAAAGAAAAAAAGAGCCCATTTAATATGGCCCTTATCCAAAGTTTTAATGTTTCTCTTTTTTCTAGAAAACGAACTTAAACAATACGAAGATTACCGCAAGAATCCCAGCGAGAATTAGCCAGTTGCTAATTTCCCACCAAATGCTTTTCCCTCCGGCTAAAAGCTGTTGTTCATTTTCTTCATGGCGCTGTTTGTGTGTATGTGATTCTGAGGCATGGGGCGGCTTGCTAAAGTCCATCATATACATTCCCCTTTCCAGCAGCTTTAATCTTATGGTTCCATTATAACCCATAAATAAGCATAAATTTATTAATTTTCAAAAAAGATGCTATTTCCATACAACAGTAGAGGAAGCGTGTCATTAATCCATTGTTCCATAGGCACGTTCCGACCCTGCAGGTTCCATTGATAAGCCGCGCCATACATCCCCCAACTTAACAGAACTGCTGCTGTCTCTTTACGAGAGTTCTGCCCCGGTGTGGAGGTTTTCTGACGATTCAACAGTTGCAAAATAATAATCTGGATTTTTTCTCTAATTTGAAGTTCCAGTACGGTTCCCAGTGACCTGTAACTTCGTTCGCAGCGAGTACTGACTTCAGCATGAAATTCACACAGGGCTGTTAATATTTTTCTCAAAACTTCTTCATTAAATGTATCACCCTGATCCATTCGATCATTCAATTTCTCCATGAATGAATACGTAACGGTCGAATCCAGAATGGCAAATTTATCGGTGAAGTGTGCATAAAATGTGGCTCGATTCACCGTAGCTTTTTCGGTAATATCCCCCACGGTCAGAGAATCAAAGTCCTGATGCTGCAGTAGGGATAGGAACGCATCCTGCAGGAGCTGACGTGTCCGTATGACACGAGGATCTTGGTTATTTTTGATCGTCATTCGAATGTCTCCTCGCCTTTTGCATAATGTTCGCAACAAAAATATAGGAACTGTTGTCTACGCAACGATTCTGCATTTTTGCTGATTGTAAGCCTGATTGGATTAGTATAGCATGCTTAACAACAAGCGTTGTTTACATTACTTTAGTTGTCTAGTCTACTATTTACAATATAAGAATGAAAAGGAGAAACATGATATGAAAACCATCGTCATTGTTGGCGCAGGCCTCGGACTCGGGATGGCTATAGGACAGAAATTTGGACAAAACGGATTTCAGGTCGCTTTGGTATCACGAAACCAAGACAAACTCGATAACCTGGCAGCCCAGTTAAAATCAGAAGGTATTGAAGCATCCGGCTTCGCAGCCGATCTATATAACCCGGAACAATTGACACAAGCTTTTGACCAAATCAAAGAGAAGTACGGTTTTATTGATGTGCTCGAATTCAGTCCAACCGTTGGACAGTTCCCTCCGACACCTGCCATGAATGTTACTGCGGATAATGCACTGGATCAGTTCCAGGGTCTGGTACTTGGTGCAATTCATAGTGTGCAACAGGTATTACCAGCTATGCTGGAACGTCAGACTGGAGCGATTCTGTTCACCACTGGGCTTTCCGCTATATATCCAAATCCGATGATGGGTAACGTTGGGATTGCTTTGGGCGGATTACGAAACTATGCCAACAATCTGCATACGGACCTCGCTCCGAAAGGCATTTATGTGGGTCACCTCTCCTTGGGTGTATTCATCAAGCCGGATACACCAACAGACCCTAAATACATTGCTGACGCTTGGTATGATATGTATGTGGAGAAAGATAAAGCTGAGGAAACATTCCCGGTTGGTGTTACTCCAGAAACGATTGTATGGTAACTGGAGATTTTCAAAAGATAGTTTTGCGTTGTTATATATAAAACCACCCTTTTCACTTAAAAAGTGAGGAGGGTGGTTTTGGTAATCACATAATGACTAACACAAGTTATTCGCATGGATGTGTGGCTTAACAACTATTACTTCAGGCACTTACTTCAAGCTCTCTCATTTAGCAGACAATTCTTCTTCCGTGACCCATTTATGATTCTTCACCGGATCTCCGCCTGTGGTCGGGGTATAATCAACCATATATACCGTCGTTTGCTCAGCGGAGTCAATCGTTGCCTTAGCACCTTTCATTCCTGGCATGTGGTCAGCGTTCAGCACAACCTCTGCTCCTGCTGCATCCGGTTGATCCGTATGGTCCTGAATTTCCTCTTGAATGACCCATTTATGATTTTTCACAGTGTCTCCCCCTGTAGTTGGTGTATACGAGACTGTATACGCTGTTGTCTCATAGGCTCCCACAATTGTTGCTTCTGCACCCTTCATTCCGGCCATATGGTCCGTACTCAACACGACATGGCTGCCCACTGGATATGTAGGATTTTTCTTTTCCTGAAGTCCTTCCGGTAATTCTCCCGAATCCGAGTGGTGCATCTCTCCTGTGCTCGCTGCATGACTGTCACTACTGCTGTTATCCTGCTCAGCATTCTTGCCACATCCACTTAACATCAGACTGCCCGTGATCACCGTAGTCAGCAATATCATTGCATACTTTTTCATGAGTTGCACTCCTTTGAACTTTCGATTTCTACTCTCATAATATACCCCATATGGGTATATTTCAATCGTAATTGATTTCTTTATCTATTATTGGTTATCGCTACAGAATTAAAGAGCATATCAAAAAAACCTCCGATTTCTCGGAGGCCTTCAGTTTTTAGAAATTATTTTAGATACATGCTTCAGACTTCAACATGAAGTCCGAAACGAAACCGTTCGATCGACTCAGCTCAATAATTAGGCTAGTCCCACGGTAACATTGACGTTCCCTTTGATTCCTTTGGAATATGGGCAGTAGTCATGAGCAAGTTTTACAAATTTCTGTGCTGTCTCCTCATCCAAACCCTCAATTTTAACTTCAAGTTCCACTTCCAGTTTCACACCATTATCCGTAGGGTCCGTCACAAGCATAACCGTAGCCGATACTGTGCTTCTCTCAATTTCGACTTTGTGTTTCTTTAATTGAAATTCCAGCGCTGAATTAAAGCAAGCACTGTAGCCTGCTGCAAACAATTGCTCTGGATTCGTAGCTGTCGTCACTTTGCCTCCCAGTTCAGGTGGGGCAGCGACATCAAGCATAAATACGTTATCTGGCGATTGCACAATCCCTTGACGTCCACCTGTATTGATAACTGTAGTTTCATATAATGTTTTCATGAGTATTGGCTCCTCTGTAATTTAGATTTTATTTTGTAAAGATGATGTCTCTTTTGTTTTGCTAACAATTAGATTGTACACAATTTAATTGTGTTTGTAAATCATTATTATAAAATTAAAAACAACCATTCCCTCTTGTAATAGCAGGAAATGGTTGCTCCGTAATTGATAAATATCTATCACTGATCCAAAAGTTGAATCTACCTAATATAGTTTAGCTTTTACATTTTCTTCTCAAAGCCCTCCATCGGTGCAAGTGAATTCTGGTAGTCAGTCCCTTCCTGACTGTCGGTAGTAAAGTGCATGACCTCCCGAAACGAACCTTCCAGATAAGTCTGCATCGCCAATGGAATGCGCAACTCATCCATATCCGACGGGGATATTTGGTAACGAATGCTGCCAAGGTCACCTGCTTTCACCTTCTGTACCCATTTTGGCTCACGAATCAATTCCCGTCCGAGTGCAGCCAAAGTTGCCCCGGCGTTGATGACCTCTTCCGCGTCTTCCGGCCGCTCAATCGATCCGATGCCAATCAGAGGTTTTTTGTGATCCAAAACCCGGACGAATTTAGTTAAGATTGGCTCTTTGTCATCGGGGTGGTTTAAAGATGTTCGTTTGTAACTTCCCATCGACAGATGAATGTAATCAACCCGAGTGTCTGTCAGAGCCTGGGCAAACGCCAAGGAGTCTTCGAGCTGAATGCCCGGCATATGAATTTCTTCCGGTGAAATCCGGTAACCGAGGATAAAGGGTTTATCCGCATGAGCATCGATCACCGATGCAACCTCCTGAATGACTGCCAGCGGAAATCGCATACGATTTTCAAAACTGCCACCCCACTGATCGGACCGTTGATTGGAATTGACGGAGAAAAATTGCTGCAATAGATATGTGTTCGCCCCGTGAAGCTCTACCCCGTCAAAACCAGCTTGAATGGCTCGTAAGGTTGCTCTGCCGAAGTCCTTAATAATGTTTTCGATTTCCTCAGGAGTCAATTCACGCGGCGTCTCCGAGCCGATTGGATGAGCGGCAGCGATTGCACTCGCACTGGTGGGTTGTACACCTCTTAGCGTTTTGGAGTTCGTTTTGCGCCCTGCATGAAAGATTTGCACAATGGCTTTCGTTCCGTCTTTCTGAATGGCTCTTGCAATTTTGGACAGTCCTTTGATTGTAGAATCACTTGCGATGGAGAGCTCACCTTCGAAGCCTTTTCCCCCATCGGTTACG
This sequence comes from Paenibacillus sp. MDV22-iso6, assembly GCF_058408365.1. NCBI lineage: Bacteria > Bacillati > Bacillota > Bacilli > Caryophanales > Paenibacillaceae > Paenibacillus > Paenibacillus sp. MDV22-iso6. The sequence continues at coordinate 437,915 of NZ_JBZVDZ010000007.1, forward strand.
TACGCAACACCTGTAATGATCATTCCAGGGCCTCCAGCCCGTTCGGCATAATAATCGACTTCATCATTGGTGATGGAACCATCGAAGAAACTGGACATTGTTGTCATTGGCGCCATGACCACTCTATTTTTCAACGTAAAACCATTCGCAAATGTATAAGGCTGCAAGAAATTACGATTACTATTTTCCATATATATTCTCTCCTTTTATTAGGCGTGTCCACCCTTGTCTCTGTTTCATGAGTTATTGTATAGTAGGGTGAAAAAAGAGTATAGTATGCACTTAAAAGGTAGATACTAACTAAAAGGAGAGTGGAATATGGAAATTGCTGAGGAAGTAAACGTTAAACCATTTTCACATGCCATGTCGTTGATCGGTGGAAAATGGAAAATGCATATCTTATTTTGGTTATGGAAAAAAGAAACATTGCGATATGGAGAACTGAAAAGAGCTTTGGATGGAATTACGCATAAAATGCTAAGCTCTCAACTGAAGGAACTAGAAGCCGACCAATTAATTATCCGTACAGAGTACCCACAATTACCGCCAAAAGTAGAATACTCTTTGTCTCGTGAAGGATTAACGCTGATGCCTGTGCTGGAAATTCTCTGCGATTGGGGTAGACAGAATCTTGCTGATTTGCAGAAGAATTAGTCAAACTGCTGCAAGCTATATGTATATTTTCAGTAGAATACTACAAGTGGAGCAGTACGTGAACATAATTTACTTGTTGGGATTTTAAAGTGCTCGCAATCATTATGGAGAGCATCTTTTGGGGGAGTAGTGTAGTTTAGTTTTAATCTTCTGAACTCTCAAGTAGAAATTTTCCGATAATATTCTCGTTGCTATCGTATAAGTTTATATACTTATCGACTTTTGGTTCATTCATACTCTGAATTGCTTCTTCGGGAGTTTGTGGCAAATCTTGATTCATATCTGAAGTCTTGATGTAACCTTCCGTTCCGTTTACACCTATAGCCTTAACTAAATCTATTTCTTTTCCATCATGATAAACAAATGAACCATATGTTTCACCTTTATCATTGATTTTTACTTCCATTTGATCTTCAGAGGGACTAGTATTAGCAGATGCAGCTCCCCATCCATAGACACCTATTCCAATCCCTAAAGCAAAAATCACACCAACTGTAATGAATTTTAGTGATTTTGTTCTCATAAGAATATCCTCCTATAGTTGAATGATTAGTGCTGTTTTATTCAAGTTATTTTTGGTCTGCTTGAAAATGCACCCTGATCTTTACTTGTGAAAGTACTCAAAACTTTGTTTGTAATTTTAATTTCCCTATATATAAATGAACACTTACAATCAGGGAATGTTACACAGTGAGAAAACTTTTTATATATAATCAGAACGCCGGTAGTTCTGCAATTGTTCATTTTAATTCTGCCGGTGCTGGATCGCTGCATCATAAGCAGTTATTTTCTCATTATGGAGGCTTTTGACGGCAAATAGTCGATTTATAATTATTTCTGCCAAGTGATTAAATACTTTTGGCTGCTGTTGGAACATTCCAATAATTAAATTTCACGGAATCCGACATACGCATGCAAAAGAAACAGCTGAAAAGTTAAACACTGTTCTTTTCGGTTAACGTAAAAAATACCAACTCACAGTTAATGTGACGTTGGCATTTTTTTAACGATGATCAATAACAGAACTTGTAGAAAGCAATTTAATTAACGAGATACTTAGCAAAATAACATGATCTTGACCAAAAATTAACCATTTCTCTTTAATGAACACAAAATTATAGTGTAGTTTCTTCTATAAGGAAAAGAAGCCTTGCTCTGCAAGGCTTCTCGCGTATGATCTGTAGTGGGCTCGAACCACTGACCCCTACCCTGTCAAGATAGTGCTCTCCCAGCTGAGCTAACAGATCATGATATCTGATTGTTTTCCAATCAAGTAACAGTATCATAACAAGTAACCGTGTTCATTGTCAATTGTTATATTGGTAATATTTTATTCGAATTGGTGCACAATAAAGGAATGATTACCATTTTGATGACGAGGTGACTTCCATATGAGGAACATGAAAGAACGTAAGCTGCGTTTATTTATCATAGCCAAAAACTTAGCCTGTTTGATTGCGCTTGTTGCATTAATATACGTTTCTGTCGGTTGTAGTTTGGAACGAGATGAACATACAGTACAATTCCAACAGTTAAAAGAGCCCCATGAGGTGAATGATGATCTGCCCGTTTGGCTGGATGTGTATTCCAAGTCTGTTGTGCATGACGTTTACTCCCCACAAGGCAATGTTGAAGTCTTACCCTGAGGAACATCAAATTGCATTTCACTCGTCTTCGTCCCACTTTTTGGAGTACGCCTTCTTAGTCACATAATACAACAAAGCAATCATTCCTGCCGCCATCAAAAGGGTGATTGCCATCACTCCTGCCATACCCATGGTGCGCCCCTCCTCTCCCAGTATGTTCCAGTCTTAACTATACAGGAAAAGCATTTTTTTGTATAATTCAGTCTGATAGCGTAGAGCAGAAAGAAGGTATGGAATTGGCAGCTGAGATTAGTTATGTAACGACTGAAGAACAACTCCAGGAAGCATTGGATATTCGCAATCATGTTTTTGTAATCGAGCAGCAGGTGCCTGCTGACATTGAGATCGATCAATATGATATCATCAGTCCTGATGTGCATCACGTATTGTTGAGTAAAGATGGACAGGCTGTAGCCACAGGGCGTCTGATCTATTACACCAAGGATACCGCCAAAATGCAGCGTATCGCTGTACTCAAATCTCATCGTTCGTTCGGTTACGGACGTGTGCTTCTGTTAGCCATGGAAGAACGAGCACGCGAATTGGGATTGGCCTACTCTGTTTTGGACGCACAATGCCAGGCGCAGAAGTTCTATGAGAAGCTCGGATATGAAGTGATCTCGGAAGAGCCTTTTTATGATGCAGATATTCTGCACGTTCGTATGCAAAAGAGCCTGTAAATAACCTCAGCGTGCGATATGAAGCTATGTTGTGCATACTTTTTTTTGATCCGGACAGGCTAAAGAGGTAACCAGATTCCTATTTGGTCAGATAAGGAGAGTGTGACATCATGGATCAAACGACACGCGAAAGCTTCACAGCAGTACAAAAAAATGGTGACGGCGATCTGACGGCGTTTCAAACTTCATCCGGACGTGTGCTGGATTACCAACAAGCACTGGCAGAAGTAAAAGCAGGATCAATTGCAGGTGTGAATGTCTTTAAAGGCAAAGACGGCGAAATGTACATTCGCGGTGACGCAGACGGCGACCCAACCAATAACCTTGATCAACTTCCTATCTTCTAATAGATGTATGCTGATTAACATGGCGCCAATCCGGCATTCCGGGTTGGCGTTTTTTACGTTTTAATATTCGGTAAAATATTTCACGGCATCGCCAGCAGGCTGGCTTTTGCGAATGGGCTGAGATTCCTGCTCCCATGCTTGCAGAATTAGTATGCCTTCCAGCGTAGACTTGTTCTCCCACACAATATGCTGCCTGCGCTCAAGCTCCAGCAGTGACTCATGAATGAACGCCTTGGTTCTGCCCGTCTTATTCTCCAGCTCATCCATTCGTGGTACTCGACGACGCTGCCCCGCATAATTAACAATAATACGCAAAATTTTGCGTTCAAAATCATTCAGCATATTTCTTCCTTCCCTTCCTTATGGAGTACGGGACGCCATGCAAGAATACCTTGTTCAAGAAATGTTCGGGGTGCCCCTTCTTTCCCTGCGGATGCTCTAATCTTACCTTCCCGTACACTGTTGATTCGAATCTGCCGCTGTGTAATATGCCCTGCACGATCCATGTAGACGAGCTCCACCATCTGACCAATATATTTCCCTAGCATAATCATCCCTCCAATAAGAACATGTGTTTGTTTTATTATTATATGCGAACATAAGTTCTTTATTCAACAACTAAAAAAAGGATTTTTTTGAAATAAAAAAACCAGACTCACTCCCTCTCATAGGGAAGTCTGGTTCCTATCCTGCCTTGCTATGCAGTGCATGTTCAGTTCAACGTCGATCCGATTCCGTGAATTGTACTTTTTTCAGCTGCTGGGTAGACGGATTAAAATCAACATTCACAAATACAGCAAATTGTTTTCCGTCTTTGTTACGTACCCATAACTTGAACTGTTCACGGGATTGGTCTGCTGTTAGTGAGGTGCGACCGATGTGTTTGTAATCCAAAATATCCACGTTGTACTTGGTTTGTGTTTCTTTCACTGCAATGATTCCCCACTTCGCATAATCCGGAATTGCAGTTGCTGAACTTGTTGCTAGTCCACTTAAACTTAGTATCACCGTCATCAGGGCTACGATGAGCATTCTCATATCATTCACTCCTCGGGACAATGTTTACGTTAGCCTGCCCTGTAGAAGTTTATTTTACACCAGTAGACGAAGGATAAACGTAATCGGTTGCTGGAGCGATTGAATCGTACTGATCGCCATCTTATACCGTTCGATTGGTGATTTGAAGCTTATCCCCCAGTCACCCTCCAATAAAAGATTACGCGGTGGTGGATCTTCCGGCTTTTCCAAACCGTACTTTTCTATAAGCTCATCTTTTCTTTGTTGATCCAACTCACTCGGAAAATCTGCATATGCTGCCGTAACATCGCTACATCCAAAAACGACAAGCAGCAGGATACCCCATCCTACCATAATCCAACTTTTGCGCACTCTCAGTTTCTCCTTCATTTAAATCAGATAATGACAACCATACTTAACTTCATTCGTCCTGATTGTACATAAATAACACGGGATTGGAAATAACAAATGTAGACTTAACTACATGCGCCTTAAGCCTCAATTGCAAAATTATGGGTTTAGCGTATTCGATAAACGTGTAATAGGCCATGACAGCATCACTTCATTATTCTGAGCAATCATTTCGAGGAGGTTACACCGAATGTTCAAACGTATGGATGAAATCGCAATTGAAATCCCTAATGTCGAGAGACCGGACCCGAATGCAGCGGCAGCGATACAAGAATTGCTGGGTGGTAAATTCGGAGAGATGTCAACGTTGAACAACTACCTCTATCAATCCTTTAATTTTCGCTCCAAAGAAAAATTGAAACCCTTCTACGATCTGGTGATGAGTATCACCGCCGAAGAATTGGGTCATGTAGAGCTTGTGTCTCATGGCATTAACAAATGCCTCAGAGGTTCCACTGATTACAAAGAGCCTGACGATACACCACTTGGTTCCGTGAAGGATGCGCGTCTGTCCTATCATTTCCTGGCTGGCGCACAGGGAGCAATGCCTTTCGACTCCATGGGCAATCCATGGACAGGCGCCCATGTTTTTAACAGTGGAAATCTGGTCGAAGATCTGCTGCATAACTTTTTTCTTGAATGCGGAGCACGTACACATAAAATGAAAGTTTATGAAATGACCGATCACCCTGCAGCCCGGGCAGTTGTTGGCTATTTGCTGGTACGCGGCGGTGTGCATGTAGTCGCTTATGCTAAAGCGCTTGAAATCGCAACCGGAGTGAATGTAACCAAATTGGTGCCGATTCCCTCCCTGAGCAACAAATCCTTTAACGAGGCGTGGAAATACGAAGAAAAAGGTCTACACACCAAGCTGTATACCTATAGTGATAAAGACTTTACTGCAATCAGTCAGATCTGGAAAGGAACACACCCCGAAGATGGACAACCGCTGGAAGTCATTCAAGGCGTACCTGAAGGGTACCCGATTCCTGAAGCTCCTGCGGTGGAAGAAGAATTCGCCCCAGGCATTTCGCAGGAAGAGTTCCAGGAAATTGCACGTCGTCTGAAGATGGCGGGAAATATTGCGGATTAAGGTAGCATTATGTAGTGGATGTATTAGTTGTTGTTGATATGGCATGAAAATGGATTAAGCCCTCGGATCTTGCTGCTTCAGTGGCAGGATCGAGGGCTATTATTGATATATTAAAACATGGATTTAATGCTGTTGATGAACTTTTGCCCTGTGTTTGGCTCTGTCAATGCAATGTCCCACATCACTATATTGGTCATCAGATTTGAACCATGGGTTATTACTTTTATAGTCAGTTCATTAACTCCCTTTAACGGAGTTTGAAAAGAGTCAGGATGGTTCTCTCCGCTGTTCGCCGATACAACCAAAGAATAGATTTTTGTGCCATCGGCAATAAAGTTTATTGTAATAAGCTCATGGCTTGTTCTTCGGACAACATCGTCCGGTATAGCGAAATAACCTTTCATATTTTTGTATTTTTTATTTAAGAGATATGAAAACTCATTCGTTTTTTGTTTTTCTCTACTGTACAGATTGATTTGAGGCTCGACATTTGCTTGTCCTACTGTAAAACTGGAGAGTTCTTCATCCCATACTACAGCCCCATCGCTCGAAACAAGTTCATTCAGTGCAACACTTTTTCCGTCAACGTTATCTAAATAATGATTGAGGCCGCCAACAACAGTGATCGTACCTATTGAAAAAATAATCGCTGTCAGGAAGATTCGAATAAGTCCTTTTAATGTATTCCGATGATGCTTTACTATCCGCTGTGCTCCATATCCAACGGCAGCCCCTAAAGTATTAATCAGGATATCGTCTATATCAAACGCACCTAAACGGGAAATCATTTGCAATGTCTCTAACATCGTAATGCAGAGAATGAATATGCTGATAAAGCGAATAAACCCACAGCGAAAGAGGAGCGGAATGACCATCCCGAAGGGGATGAATGCTACAAAGTTCCCCATTTCAAAAAACCATATCTTAAAATCTCTCCCCATTGGAAAATGTAAAGGAATTCCTTCAGGGGTGAAGCTGTATCGCCAGCCCTGATCAGGACTGGCCGAGCTTCTATCGAAGCCCAGGAATAAGAAATACAATGTTAAACAAGTATACAACGATAACAATACAATGATGAATTTTCTTGACTTTCCTTGATACAAAATCAAAATCACACCTTCTTTTTTTCAATAAACTTCTACATCATCAAATCATTCCTACACTACAATTTGCAGGACTCACGTTGACTCATGACTCATCACTTCGATCAGCATGTTGGCCCCCAGTCGAAATCCCTGAACAAATGAAGCTTCGCTATGCATACCATCACATTGACCACACAAGTCAAACAACTGTTCTAGCCCACGGAATTCTCCCTCGCTCAATCGATTTCTCTCCCAGATCAACAAGGATATATAAACGTTCCAACGTTGGAACATATGTAATTCTCCTTCATTGAACTTACTGTTCCTCATATTAACGTTCCCGTTATGGGTAAAGTTGCAAAGAGCAGATGCCCTGCTAGCGTGAACATCACTTCCATAAAATCACTTCTTCCCGTATTGCTTATACCAGTACCTCCCCCATACAATTAATTCCACACATAACAAGAGAGCACAGTATGCCCAGGTAAAAAACAAAGCCAGTCCTAGCCCGATGTTGGCTCCTATATATCCCCCTCGTAACTCCGTATATAATGCATACCCCAAAGGTACGCTACCTAAAATAAAAAGTCCGATTAACCATCCGCCCCAAAGTTTACCAGATCCCTCTCTATCCTTGGAATTCTTTTGGATGCCTTTAGCCAGTATAATCAACATTAAAATCAATATTAGCCAGGTTATGAAAATGTACAACATTGCTTTTGTCTCCTCTCCTTCAAATTCCCCATATTTTTGTACAAAGGATTTCCGCCTGTTTGTCCATTGTGCTGGCAACCCGCTTTCGATAAACTGATCACATTCGAACTAAATTGATAATGATTATCATTATCCAATAAGTAACCTATGCGGGAGGAACCATAACGATGAACGCAACACGTAAGCTCGGTACCCTTATACTCATGATTACCCTGATTGGTGCACTGCTATCTGCCTGTGGCAGCAAAGCAGAACCACCCACTACGACCGCTGAAGCAGAATCAGGTGAATCGACCACCTCAACTCGAGCGCAGTCCGAACAAAGTGAAACCAAGAGTTACACCGACTCCCTGGGCCACACGGTAGAGATTCCGGTCAACGCGAAACGTATTATTTTCACAGGCAGTGATCTGGGAGATTTGCTTGCCCTGGATGTTAAACCAGTAGGTGCAGCCCTAGGCATCATTGGTGATCAGATCGCTTATCCCGAATTGCTGGATGGGATTGAAGATGTAGGCGACTTGCAAGGCGATCTGGAGAAAATCACTTCATTAAGTCCTGATCTGATCCTACTGGATGCTGGCGGCAGTTATTATGAAGAGAACCAATATACTTTGTTATCGAAGATTGCTCCGACAGTAACCTATGACCGTCTATCAACCAATGAACGTGTGAAAGTCTTCGGTGACATTCTAGGGAAAGAGCAAGCAGCCGAGGAATGGATTAAAACCTATGCAGAGCAATCCGAGCAAGTACGAAATCAGCTTGATTTGCCCACAGGTGTAACCGCATCCGTCTTTCTCCAGCTTGGCAAAGATATGTACGTGATGGGCAACAGCGCACTTGCCGAAACTGTGTATGATACATTGCAATTCACCCCTGCTCCCAAAGTTAAAGAATCCTTGATTGATAAAAATGAACGTTTTGCCAACATCTCCAGCGAGCTGCTGCCGGAATATGCAGGTGAATACTTGTTTGTCCTCACGGATCTATCAGAGGAAGAGCGAAATAACAGTGACTCCATCATGACGACCGACATCTGGAAGTCCATCCCGGCTGTTAAAAACAATAAAGTCTACTATCTTAATACCAAGTGGAACTTTGATGATCCGATTACCAAAGAACGACTGATGGACGAACTGCCTTCCATACTAGGAAAATAACACATCAATTCACGAAGCGTTAGGATCTTCAGGATAAACCATTTTGCTAGAGAAGCATTATCTGTAGGGCTACTGCCCTCCACTCATGACCGGTGCAGTTCCTGACACACAGGAGCCTCCGGTTATTTGCCATTGAAAAAAAGTGCTCCTTTATATACAATCAACTATAATTGATAACTATTCTCAATAAATATGCTATGAAAAGAGGATTCCGTGTTGAGACGACCTACCCAGAATACTCCGGATCTTCTGTCCCTATCCTATGCCAACTCGCGATCCCATTTGCTCAGCAAACTGCTGACACCGAGCATCTCCTCCGTTCTTGAAAAGCATTCCCTGCTCTCGTTTACTTCGGGAAAAGGAACTTTATATGTACAGGACATCCCTGTACCCGTCAAAAAAGGAACCACCATGCTCCTGCATCCCCAGAGTCAGATTCAATTAACCGGTGATGGACAGTTAGACGGAATCTATATCTCTTTTGACGTGTTTGCCAGAGGTAGCAAGGAACCGGCATCTGCCTTGGACCGTCTTTTTCCTTACGGACAGCCTATACCTATTCGTCCGTTCTCTCAATATGTTCATTTGCTTGAACAACATGTTGGATTTGGGGAAAACGCATCAGATGAGATGCAACAGTTCAGACAACAGATTATTTTACAGGAAATGATCGTGCTTCTGCTGGAAAATGCTCAAACTGTTCGCAAAAGTACTCATCCAGACGAATCGGTGCGCGCCACCATTCAATACATTGGGCGGCATTACACAGAATCAATTACAGTTGAACAGCTTGCAACTCAGGCCAGTATGGGACGCTCACAATATAGTTCACGATTCCAGAGCATAACGGGGTATAAGCCGCTGGACTATATTACCTGGTTACGAATCGAACAGGCCATGACCCTGCTGATGCGCACAGATGATCCTTTACGTGAGATCGCTCGCAGCGTAGGGTTCAGCGATGAGTACTATTTCAATCGGCGATTCAGCCAGATGACGGGGTTTTCACCCAAACAATATGTTCGTCAGCATCGAAGCGACAGGAATTTCTTATCCACTTGGAACGTATCCCGAACTTCACCTGACTCGGAAAACATATCGTCCGCTTCCCCCTCACTGGCACCATCCGACTCAGAGAATGCACCTAATGCAACTAATGCACTTGTTTCATCCTTTCCATCAATTCTACCCGTTGCTGTTAACCCTGTGCAGTCTAAACCGACAACACACTCTCCCAAAATTGTCACGATGGGCAGTATGGTCGGACACATGCTGACACTGGGAATTCGGCCCGTTGGCGCAGAACTCACCATTATCCGTCATCAAGTCGTGTACCGGAACCAACTGCAGCACATTGAAGATGTGGGTGTAATCAACAATGCTTCCGCTATCGCTGGTCTGGAACCTGACCTTATTGTCTATGAGCACCGTTCGGACGTGATGAGAGAATTGCTTGAGCAGGTGGCGCCCACATTGACCATCAATCCGGCAAGCAATACAGCCGAGCAACTGCGCTGTATTGCCAAACATGTGGGTGAAGAGCAGAAAGCGGAACAGTGGATTGCCCACTATGAAGAAAAACACGAACATATGTGGAGACGCCTTGGCGGAAGTACAGGCACGGGAGAAACAGCAAGCGTGCTGCTTGAGCTGGATGGAGAGTGGTATGTGATGGGGGTTCAGGGGTTCCCACTGACACTCTATCATCCCCTTGGGTTCAGCCCTCCCGATACCGTGGCTTCCCTGATGAAGAACGATGTTCGTTTTCTCAAAATTCAGAAGCATGAAGTGGCCGACTATGCAGGTGACCGCCTGTTCGTATTAACCTCCAGCAACCGTCGTCATGACGCCCATCTGCGACAACTTCTCAATCAGACCAGCTGGGACGAGCTACCCGCCTCTGTTCGTGCACACACGTATACCACTAATGCCAAATGGAACTTCGATGACCCGATCACAAGAGATCGTTTGCTCAAAGTCATGCCACGTATTTTAAACCATCCGCTGACTTAGTTTGCGTGATTCACTTCTCTTGCCATCTGGCACAACGTGATATTAAAAAGTAGAAAAGACGCCTTCGCTTACTCAGGATCATGAGTAGACGAAGGCGTTATTTTTTTACTCCTTATACAGCTCTCTTATAATACGTTCACAAACTCTCTGTTACGTTCAGGCACCGAACTGTGCATAATGCAGACGACTGTATACTCCACCTGCTTCAAGCAATTCTTCGTGTCTGCCCTGCTCAGTAATCCCTTGCTCGGCAACAACAATAATGCGATCCGCATTTTTGATCGTAGCCAATCTGTGGGCAATAACCAGGGTAGTCCGTCCTTCGGACAATTCCGCAAGGGATTGCTGGATCGCTGCTTCTGTCTCAGTATCCAATGCAGATGTAGCTTCGTCCAAAATTAGAATCGGAGGATTCTTCAGGAACATACGTGCAATGGACAAACGCTGTTTCTGTCCGCCGGACAGTTTCACACCGCGTTCACCAATTAACGTGTCCATTCCTTCCGGCATGGATGTGATCAGTGTTTCCATCTGTGCACGACGAGCTGCCATCCAGATTTCTTCTTCTGTTGCATCCAGCTTGCCATACGCAATATTCTCACGAACGGTTCCATCGAACAGGAACACGTCCTGCTGAACAATTCCGATCTGACTGCGCAATGAATCCAGCGTCATGTCTTGAATCTCCTGACCATCGATCGTGATGCGACCTTCCAGCACATCATAGAAACGAGGCAGCAGACTGCACAGCGTTGTTTTCCCTGCACCCGATGGTCCAACAAGGGCCACTGTTTCACCAGCGTGAATATTCAGATCAATCCCTTTCAGAACAGGCTCCTGATCCGAATAGCCAAAGGTCACCTGCTCATATCGGATATCTCCACGCAGATGAGATACCGTAGTGGCACCCGGTCGATCTTCAACGTCCGGCTCCATATCGAGCAATTCCGTATAACGTTTGAAACCAGCAATCCCTTTTGGATACGTCTCAATAACGGAGTTGATCTTCTGAATGGGTGTAAGAAACACATTGGACAGCATAATAAATGCAATAAATTGACCATAGCTCATACTGCCTTGAATGACAAACCATGTGCCGCATACCAGTACAAAGAGGGATACCAGCTTCATCAGCATGTAACTGATGGAAGAGTTCCAGGCCATGATTCTGTACGCGATCAGTTTGGTCTGACGGAAACGGCTGTTGTTTACAGCGAATTGTGCTTTTTCATGCTCTTCATTCGCAAAAGCCTGAACCACGCGAATACCACTTACATTGTTTTCTACACGTGCGTTGAAATCCGCTATATCCCCGAACATTCGGCTAAATGCCTTGGACATCTTGCTGCCAAAATACAAGGAAAGATAAATAATGAGCGGCACGATAATAAATGTTAACACGGCCAGATTTCCGTTAATGCTCATCATGATGCTGAATGCACCGATCAACGTCATTACTGCGATAAATACATCCTCCGGACCATGATGGGCAATCTCGCCGATATCCATCAGGTCATTGGTCATACGAGAGACCAGGTGTCCGGTTTTGGTATTGTCAAAGAAACGGAATGATAACTTCTGTACATGATTGAAAAGTGCCTTACGCATATCGGTCTCGATATTAATACCAAGCTTATGTCCCCAGTATGTAACAACAAAGTTGAGGAACGAGTTTAATAGATAGATCGCGAGCAGCGCAAGACATGCCCATAATATCCAGTCCCAGCGTCCCCCTGGCAAAAGGTCATCCACGACTCTATTAACTGCCAGCGGGAAGGCCAGTTCCAGCAGAGCTACGAAAATCGCGCAGCTAAAGTCCAGAATGAACAGCTTTTTGTAAGGCCTATAATAGGCAAAGAAACGGCGAAGCATGGACTGAAGTCCTCCTTATAGCAACCATACAATATGATTGCTTTCTATTTCGTTTTGCTCAAGAGATACAGGAAGTACGGGGCACCAATGATGGCAACCAGAATACCTGCCGGAATCTCTGAAGGCTGCAAGATTACGCGTCCCAGCGTATCTGCAACAAGCACAAGCAATGATCCGACCAGTGCGGATGCAGGCAAAAGGAACTGATGTTTTGGTCCCACGAGACGACGTGCCAAATGTGGACCAATCAGACCCACAAAACCAATACCGCCACTGACGGATACGCATGATCCTGCCAGTCCCACGGCTGCAGCCAGCAGGATCAGTCTTTCGCGTTCCACCGGTGCGCCGAGACCACTTGCTGTTTGGTCACCAAGGTTCAGTACATTGAGCACACGGGCTTTATACAGAACAAGCGGCACAAGAACAATGAGAAACGGCAGCAGCGCCGTTACGAATTTCCAGTTGGAACCCCAGATGCTACCTGCCATCCAGGTGGCCACAAATTGATACTTCTCCGGACTAAGCCGAAGTGTTAACACGATCATGGCTGAGCTGATTCCTGCCGCTACCCCAATCCCTGTAAGCAACATGCGCGTAGGCATGAGCCCCTCTCCCTTTTTGTAAGAGAGCACATAAATCAGAAATGCAGCAAAAGTTGCCCCGATCAGGGCCAGGATTGGCAGCAAAAATACCGGAGCCGCCGTCGTTGTCGGGAAGAAGGAAACAAACAACATCACAACCAATCCGGCCCCAGCGTTGATACCGAGAATCCCTGGATCAGCCAGAGGATTTCGGGATACCCCCTGCAGAATACAACCGGATAGCGCAAGTCCCGCACCGACCAGAACCGAAATGACGATACGCGGCAAACGGAATTCAAACAAGATCAGTTCCTGCTTAGCTGTCCCACCGCCAAACAGGGTCCGCATCACCTCAAGTGGAGAAAGCCGAGTGAATCCTGTATTCATACTGATAATAAAAGCTGTAATAATCAACGCACCAAGCACAATCATGACAATGGTGCTTTTTGTTCTCTTTTTGCGTTCTGCTCCAACCAGAGTTGAGGATTCCATCGTTACAGAGTCCTCCTTTCTTTACGCGCCAGATAGAGGAAGAAAGGTACCCCAATTAGGGCAACCAAGGCGCCAATTGGCGTCTCATATGGCGGGTTAATCATACGTGCAGCCAGATCCGCGAATACGAGCAGCAGACTGCCCATCACTGCGGAACATGGAATAATCCAGCGATAATCGACCCCAACTAACTTACGTGTGAGATGGGGAATGATAAGTCCTACAAAGCCAACAGCACCCACCACGGATACAGCTGTACCTGCGAGGATTAATACAACAATCAGACCAACCAGCTTGATCAGGCCAGTACGTTGACCCAACCCAACGGCGATATCTTCTCCCAAGCTAAGCAGCGTAATGGAACGGGAGATAATAATCCCTGCAATAAGCGCAGCCAGCACCCAGGGGAACATCACTTCCAACTGGGACCACTTCGTCCCGGCGACACCGCCAGCTGTCCAGAAAGCAAGGTCTTGTCCAATTTTGAAATACAGTGCAATCCCTTCACTGAGTGCTGAAAGCATCGCAGACACTGCCGCCCCCGCCAGAACCAGCCGGAGAGGTGTAAGTCCAGATTTGGACGCTGCACCGAAACCATAGACCAACAGAACCCCAAGTCCTGCACCAACGAAGGAGTACAGAATGATATACATATATGGCATGCCTGGGAAAAAGGCAAAGCAGACAGCGAGCGCAAATCCTGCGCCAGCATTCAATCCGAGCAAACCGGAATCTGCCAGCGGGTTACGGGTCATCCCCTGCATAATGGCACCGGCTACTGCGAAGCAGGCACCCACCATTGCTCCGCCAAGAATACGCGGTAACCGAATCTCCCATATAATCTGATGCGGAGTCAGTTCAGGATTAAAGTTAAAGATTGCCTCCCATACAACGCCCAGCTTGATATCTGCAGCCCCAAACGAAATGGACAGCGCCATACCCAGCGCGAGCAGCAGAATCCCCCCTGTCAGGATCAATGTGGCAGCCCAGGGACGAGTGTGTATTTTGGCTGTCGGTGATTCCGTAGGTTGACTTGCCGGTGAAACTTTCGAACTCATATGTCCCCACCCTTGTTATGAGTGATGTAGACAGATCCTATGTACATAACAATCACCTCTCTATTAATACATAACTGATATTGATTCTCATTCCCATAGACCATTGTATGTCAACTAGCTGTCTCTGGCAATGGACAAATGGGACAAGTTTATTGCATAAATGAATTTTTGTACTAAAAAAAGCTGCATGGAGTATAAGAACTCCAATGCAGCACCTTGGTTTTACATATGATTTAACGACTATGCACAGCAGTCAATGCTGCCAGCACATCCGGCACATCTGTAATAACTCCCTTCACACCCATATCGATCAATTCCTGCATTTCGGCAGGATCATTCACCGTGAACGGGTGTGTTGCAATTCCCTGAGCCAACGCAGCAGCAACTTCTTCTCGTGTTACAGCAACCTTGTAGGGATGCAGAGCAGAAGCTTCCAGTTTGGCAGCATAATCATATGGGCGGTACAGCTTTTCCATATATAAAATTGCTGTGCGAATTTCCGGGGCAAGACGTTTGCACCTCACTAACGAGGCATGATTGAAGCTGGATAGAATGACCTGTTGTTCCATGCCCCAATTCCGAATCGCTTGTATCAACTTTTCTTCCATTCCCTTATAACTAATAACACCATTTTTCAATTCCAGGTTAAGTAGAATGTCTTTCCCCCGAACCAAATCAAATAATTCATCCAAAGATGGAATACGTTCTCCAGCAAAATCGGCATGGAACCAAGCACCTGCGTCAAGAGTACGTAATTCTTGAACTGATTTATCCTTGACCCAGCCTTCTGCTCCAGCAGTACGACTTAACGTCTCATCATGTATCAATACCAGGCTACCATCACTGGACAGCTGGATATCCGTTTCAATGCCTGTCGCTCCAAGCTGCAAGCTGCGTTCAAACGCCACCATCGTATTCTCGGGGCATACGGCAGATGCTCCCCTATGGGCGATATTTTCAATTCTTTTCATTCCAGCGCCTCCTGAGTTCAACATTAACTCTATGATTCTCACTATAAACGCAGTTTGTCATACCTGTATTAACAGAGCGTTTAATTGTATGCTCCGTCCGCGTATAGGGCAATATCTTGGAGGGCTGGGGATTCACTCATTTTGTGAACTCAATCTGTAAACCAGACATAATATAGTATCAGTCATAGACAACTGCACTCCGCTGTAAGGAGGTCGCCCATTGAAACCCCTAACGAAGAACAGATCTGTATCTCCCAAATCTTCCTCCAAAAAAGCTCCCTTGCCCAGAATTTCTGCCAAAAGCAGATCCGGCAAACCCAGCAGTAAAACTAGAACGCCCCCCAGACCACGCCAATACATGAAAAAGGCATCCGTTCGAGGGCTGTCTGTTCCCGACAAAACAAGTAATCAATCATCCGTTCTGGATGAACAGAGTCAACTGGATAAGTTGGCTTTTATCGCTGCCATCCTTGCTCTTATTGCAGCCGCAATTGGATTATACATTGCCTGGAGAACACTCAGTTTGCCGGGTGATACTGAGGTAACGGTCTAACTCCCCTTGCCCACTCTGTCTCTCTTTTCCATAGAGGCGGAGTTTTTTTTTGCAGACAGAAAAAAACCGTTCCCCTGAGACGCCGACCTTACCGGCGCCTCTTTGGAAAGGCCATTTCTTCATCGGGCGTTGCCCCGGCGATTATATCACCGTCCCGGAATGGCTGCTCGAATTACAGAACGAATGTACGAGAGATGATAACGAGCAGGATGAACAACACCAGAATCGCGCCTGTTGATGTCCATGCTCCGCCACCAAAGCCGCCGTATCCGTAACCGTATCCTGTGCCTTTGATTTCGCTCATGAGTGACACTCCCCTCTTTTAAGAAAGTACACTATAGACTATGTTTGGGGAGGGAACTTGCTTGGGCACATCGGAAAGTTTTCCGCTGGAGCGGGTAGTTATTTATCCTGAAGCTGTGACCACTTCTGGGTCAACTGTGCCGGAATATAGGATGACATCCGATTCAACAGTTCAGCTGGATCAGATTCCAGACTCCATAGACTGAGATGTGAGGTATTGGAGAATCCTTCATGCACGCTATGCTCAACCATTTTCATCAACGGTTCGTAATATCCGTTTACATTTAACAAACCAACGGGTTTACGATGAATGCCAATTTGTGCCCAGCAAAGAACCTCAAATAGTTCTTCAAATGTACCCATACCACCAGGAAGAGCCACAAATCCGTCGGACAGCTCGGCCATCGTTGCCTTGCGTTCATGCATCGTTCCCACTTCAATCAGCTGCGTAAGACCTCCATGTACGACCTCTCCCCGGAACAAGCCAGTCGGCATGACACCAATTACTTCTCCACCCTGCTCCAGAGCAGCATCCGCGACTGCACCCATTAATCCCATACATGACCCTCCATAGACGAGTGCGTACCCGCTATCGGCGATCTGTTTACCCAATTTAATAGCCTGCTGTGTGTAATCGGGGTGATTTCCCGGGTTGGAGCCTGCAAAAACACATATACGTTTCAATGGGTTTCACTCCTTCTCATGATCTATTTCATTAGTGTATAACATGAATGTAAATACTATGTTACATCACTCATCATACTCAAGTGAATAAAAAAACACCCGACCGTTTGCAGCCGGTCGGGTTCCCATAATTAGTACACATCATTTAGAAGGGGTTGTTACTGTTTACTATAAAGGCCAAACATTAAATCCATATGATCTTTGCATGAAATGAATATTAAATATCAACCGACTTATCGTATTCCACG
The DNA here is from genome assembly GCF_058408365.1 of Paenibacillus sp. MDV22-iso6. Lineage (NCBI taxonomy): Bacteria > Bacillati > Bacillota > Bacilli > Caryophanales > Paenibacillaceae > Paenibacillus > Paenibacillus sp. MDV22-iso6. The sequence goes on from NZ_JBZVDZ010000007.1 coordinate 455,503, forward strand.
CCGTGAGCGCACCACAAACATATGCTTGTCCTTACGAAGAATCCGGCCGTCTGCAAGCTCAACCTGATCATCATCATGACGTATAATCGTTGTGGATAATGCTACAATTTTGGCCCGACGCCAAATCATAACCTGTGATTTGAAATAGATGGCATTTTCAAATTGTACGGCCTTTTTCATCACATATCCAACCTTATGCACCTCGGATCGCGCTTTTTTCAAGGGAAGGCTCTCTTCAGGCAGAGGCCGGATCATTGCGATATTGTCGAACGATACCTTGATCCGCTTGGGTCCGATTCGTACACAATCCGCTTCTTCATCCCACTCGACCAGTGTTCCTTTCAGTGGCTCTCGTATGCCGGTTGCACGATATACGGCTACTTTCCGTCCTACCCAATGTCGCAATGCCATCGCCCCCCGTTTGTCTAGTTTTCCGGTATCGTCCAATCAATCGGTTCAATACCTTTGGAGGTCAAAAATTCATTGGCTTTGGAAAAAGGACGACTGCCCAGGAAGCCACGATGTGCTGCAAGCGGACTTGGATGCGTAGACTCCAACACCAGATGTTTATCCCGGTTAATGAATGCCCCTTTCTTCTGGGCATGACTGCCCCAAAGCATAAATACCATCGGTTCTGAACGTTCATTCAATGCCCGGATGACAGCGTCTGTAAACGTCTGCCATCCCAGTCCCTGATGGGAGTTCGGCTGCCCTTCCCGTACCGTCAGAACCGCATTAAGCAGCAGCACGCCCTGCTCTGCCCAATGAACCAGCGATCCGTGATTCGGAATCGGCAGACCCAGATCCGCGTGAAGCTCCTTATATATATTTTTCAAAGAAGGAGGAACGCGCACCCCCGGTCTGACTGAGAAACTTAATCCCTGAGCCTGACCCGCTCCGTGATAAGGGTCCTGACCGATAATAACGGCTTTGACCTTATGATACGGGGTCAGTTTAAGAGCCGAGAACAAATCTTCCTTGGGTGGAAAGATGGTCTGTGTTTTATACTCGGCGGCGAGTGCATAACGAATGTTGTTGAAATACTCGGCTTCAGTCTCTTCCTGAAGTACAGAGTCCCAATCATTTCCAAACATATGTAAAGGCTCCTTTCCCTGATGAATACATATCCGTGCAGTCCACATAACGAACTGCCACCTGCGTGAGCCGTATCCTACGACTCATAGACTATCCACCATTTTAACATAACCGGGGACAGCAGACCAGAAGTGTACATCAGGGGATAGGGTTGCCTCTATAACTAACGTTACTTCAGACCGAGCATGGAATATCTATCGTTGTAAATTGATGCGCTCTGAATCTGTACAACAGAGTTAAAGCAATCCAGTACCTTGTTTATAGATAACTTAATCAGACTTGAACGGGTACGCCCTCATCTTTATTGACCAATAGAGTGCTTATTCTTCTGAGTCCCTCTTCAAGAACCGAACGCGGACATGCCAAGTTTAGACGGATACACCCGCCTCCATTAGCTACAAACATATGTCCATCTTCAAGTAATACCCCCGCTTGTTCAGCGAAAAATAAAGGCAGGTTTACATTTGCAGGGACGTATGCCGTAATATCAATCCATGCCAGATACGTAGCTTCCGGAATATGAAATACCGCCTGTGGCTGATAACGCTTCACATATTGATCCACAAAGGCAAAATTGTCATCAAGATACGTTTTCAACTGTTTCAGCCATTCGTCGCCATGTTCGTAAGCCGCTTGAGTCGCTGCAATGCTCAGCGGATTTTTGAACCCATAATGCCGTTTCTGCCAGATCGTTCGGAGTCCTTCATTTGCAATAATCACATTGGAGAACATTAGGCCCGCCATATTGAACGTTTTGCTTGGAGACATACAGGTAATGATTCGATCCGTATCCGGGAACAGCTTGGCAAGAGGCGTATGCTTCTTACCTGTACGCAGCAAGTCACAGTGAATTTCATCCGATATTACCCACACGTTATGGCTCAGACAGATCTCACCCACACGTTGTAACTCTTCTGTTGTCCATACGCGTCCAGACGGATTATGCGGATTGCAAAAAATACATAACGTAACTTGTTCATCACTGGCTTTGGCTTCAAAATCTGTAAAGTCTATTGAATAATGTCCCTGCTCGTTGATCAAATCTGAGCAAACTAGTTCAATATGATTATGCTCCGCAGCCGATTTAAAATAACCATAGGAGGGCGTCACAATCAGCACCTTCTCATTCGGTTTGCAAATATATTCAACTAATTCATATAGAGCAGGAATGATCCCATGTGATGTCTCCAGATGCTCCTTGGGAAAGGACCAGTCATAGTATCTGTTCATCCAGTTGGAGACAGCTTCGTAGTATGCCGGATCGAACACCTGGGAGTACCCCATAATTTTCCGGTCCAAACGCTCCTTAACTGCTTCCCGTATTTCGGGAGGTGTGGCAAACTCCATATCTGCAATCCACATGCGAATAAATTCTTCATCCTTAAATGGAAATTTCATATCTTCTGTTGCATTAAAAATATATTGACGGAAACCATCCGTATTCATGGCATTGGTTCCTGTGCGATCAATAATCTCATCGAAATCATACTTCATAGCCTTCTGCGCCTCTTTCTCTCTGTTCTCCATCCTGGGATTAGGTTCTGTTAGACACATTATTTCATGGCTTAGAAGTTACATCAAACGCAATACAATCTATTCAGAAGAAACAAATCCATCTTAATGTTTCGTCATAATAGGTATTTTCATGAAAAAAGTGTTATATTTTTCGTATAGATTGATTTTACCAAGGGGTTTCACCTTTTCTCATATTCTTAAGAAACTTAACAGAAGGAGATCCGATATGAACACCATCAACAAAGAAGTGGGCAAGAAAATCCGTAATTTTCGCAAATGGAAAGGGTTAACGGTCCAGCAGCTGGCGGATCAGATTCACAAAAGTAAAGCTACTCTGTCCAAATATGAGAGCGGTGATATTACACTTGATGTGGTTACGCTGCATCAAATTGCTGATTCATTGAACATTCAGGTGGAGCAGCTGCTGTATATTGAACCCAAGCAAGCCTCTCCTCTTATGAATACGGTACCGTCCAGCTTTTTCAAAAATTCCACGCGGTTTTATTCGTATTTTTATGACGGGCGCAATAACAGCCTCATTCGTTGTGTCATTGACATGATGGCACAGTCGGACGCGAATCGTTATCGAACCGTGATGTATATGAACGTCAAGAATTTTGAAAATTATCAGGAATGCGAAAATATGTATTGGGGCCACACCGAGCATTACGACACACTCACCACGCTGATTCTGAAAAATCAGGCTACACCGCTGGAGAATCTGTATATTAACATTCTGGCATCTTTTCAGGAATCCGAGAAAAAGTGGGGTTTGATGGCAGGTGTATCCTTCCGTCCCTTTATGCCCATCGCTTTAAAAATGCTATTCTCTCGAACACCCTTGCCTGAAAATCAGGAGTTATATAACGAGCTAAAAATGTCTAAAGAAGATCTGCGTACGTTAAAGATCTATAATATGCTCGCCGTCACCTAAATTTTCAACAGAAGCTGATGAATCAGATTGCATTGATTGGGAAATAACCCCTATATAACAAGAAAAGGGCGGCAATTATAAGCTATTACAGCTCATAAAAGCGCCCTTTGGGATCAGATGTTTATTACTTCACACTTCGACTTTGATGTATTATTCGATTAATTCTTGATCAAATCAAGGGTTTCGTCAAATAATTGCTTCTGGTCTTCAATCTTGTTTTCATTACCGATAACACAGCGTTGCTGCTGTTCCAATATAGCGGATACCACTTCGGCAAAACCTATAATGTCACTTTCTGTTGTGCTTAGCACTTCATCCCGTTCTTTCTGAAGATCGGCTTCGGTGACATTAGACAGATAACATTCCAGAGAGAATGATCCTTCGCCATAAGGGGTCCTTGGTGTATCGAGGTCCTGGATGGCTCCAATGATATATCTCGTCATTTCCCGTTTATCTGCTTTGAAATCCTTCAGGTATTGCGGCATCTCTTCATAAACTTTGTATGTTTTTTCGAGATTCGGGTCGCGGTACGATGCTACATAGCTGTCTCCGTTACGTCTGAAGCCTGACATGCAGCCGTATGCTCCGCCTTTGGCCCTAATATTGTTCCACAAATAATCCAGAGAAAGAATCCCCTGCAAGACACGCAGCGAGCCGGTATACGAATACCCTTTATCGATAAAATTACCTGTTTGAACGACATATTGGACTTCAGATGGAGATCTGAATCCTTCTTTGTGATGTACAGGTGTAAATGCCTCTTTTTCTTTGGCAACATCTTGGGTGAACAGCTTCGCTTTCAAATCGGATACCTGTTTCTCCAAGCCTGCATATCCCTGATCATCCGCAGTGTAACTCACCAGCAAGTTTTCCGGTCTGAAAATAAAGCTAGTCAACGATTGAAGGCTGGTCGACAGTTCTTCTTTTCTAGCCTCAAAGTTCGCCTGAAGCTCCTCAAGCCACTGGTAAAAGGCGATGCCACTAACCGCTTCCCTGAAGTCTGCGACAGCCGAGTGTTTAGAGGTCGAACGGCCAATTCCCGCTGAATGCCCTCCGCTGATCAGATTGCGCTGCAAGTTGCCTTTCAACTGGGCAATAATTTCGTATAAACGCTTCGAATCATCAAATTTGGACGTAAACACAATTTCCTTGATCATGTCAAAAGCAAATCCAAGTTTGTCATAGAGTACTTTGGCGTTGAATTCATACGTAGCCTTGAAATCACGGTGCTCATGCGCGTTTGCATACGTACCGATGCCACTATGAATTCCCCCGGAATGAATGTGAATCTCATTCGACAATTCATTAAATGAGAAATTCTGAGTGTCGACGTAACCGAGCACACTTTTCAGCAATCCAACATACGGCAGCAAACGCCGTGGGACTTCCTTAATATCGAACAACAGTCTCAGATAACCGATCCCATTCGTATAGATATTATGGTGCAGTACCGTTGTACCTTCGACCTGATTTACCGTCTGATACAGCGTCGATGCTTTCGGTTCAATATCCTCTATCGACAACGTCGGAATGACCTGCTGTTGTTCCTTGGTTGATGGTGCATTCTGGTACTCGGCAAGAGCCTCGGTTCTCTGAATGAGTTGCTGAATCTCTTCCTGACTCAGTCCAGCCTGAACTGATTTCAGATGTGCTTTCAGCGCTTCCTCTTTGCGTGCGTTCAATCCTTTATCCGGCGTGACAGCAACGAAAGAAGTATGTGTATTTTGCAGTAAATACGTCTCAATCAACTTCTCAAAGTAACCCTCGGTCATCTTCGTTCTGAGCTCGGCGAATACGTCATTCGCTTCCAAATGAGTAAATGGCGCTTCGACATCATACAGCCAGCTTTGCAATGAGGAGAAACCGTAGATTAATCCTTTGGGCATTCTTCCATAATCCGCTTCACGGTGGTTGAACTCATAGGAATTGATACCTGCGAGCAGCGCTTTTGGATCAAAACCTTCCTTCACAACACGCTCAAGCACCTCTTTTACCGTCCCCAGAAAATCTTCTTTGCTCGCCAGATTGCTCTTCTTCAATCCAACGGTGAACACGGGCTGATACAGGCTGTCATCATACGTACCATATACATCTTTCGCAATGCCCTTATCCAATAAAGCCTGCTTCAGAACCGCTCCTGGAGCGTTAAGCAATGCGTACAGCAAAATTTGAAACGATATGTTTAATTCCTTGTCCAGACTTGTTCCAATAACCGCATTATAGGTCAAAAAACTGTTATCCACTTCTGATTCAGTACTTCCGGCAGAATATGTCTTGACTGCGTCCACTCTTTCTCCGAATGCAGGTTGAAGCTGAATGGCAGAATCGATCTCGATCCGGTCATATTCACTCAGATAGTTCTCATCTAACCACTGCAATTTCTCTTCCATATCCATATCCCCATACAAATAAATGAAGCTGTTGGACGGATGATAGTATCTGGAGTGGAAATCCAGCAAGCCTTGATAGGTCAGATCGGGAATGGCATCGGGAAATCCGCCTGATTCACAGGAATATGTAGTATCCGGGAAAAGTGAATTCAGGACTTCTCTGCGCACAATTCGTTCCGGGGAAGAAAATGCACCCTTCATCTCGTTATATACAACGCCGTTATAGGTTAACTCATCTTCAGCTGAGGTCAGGTTGTAATTCCAACCCTCCTGCAGAAATATTTTTTCATTATTATAAATATTTGTGTGGAGTACCGCATCCAGATAAATATCCATCAGGTTATGGAAGTCATGATCATTCCGACTTGCAATCGGATAGATCGTTTTATCTGGATATGTCATCGCATTCAGAAATGTATTAAGAGAACCCTTCAGCAATTCAACAAAGGAATCCTTGGCCGGAAATTTCTTGGAGCCACACAGTACGGAATGTTCCAGAATGTGAGCTACACCTGTATTGTCTTCCGGAGGAGTACGGAAACCGATACTGAACACTTTATTATCATCCTGATTGGATAAGAGTACAATTTTGGCTCCGGATTTCTGATGTTCCAGGAGATACGCATCTGACTTCAACTCTTCGATTCTGCGTTCCTGCAGCACCTTATAGGGCTTAAGCTGTTTCAACATGGGTCGAGTCCTCCGTCCATTAAATTGTTTAGTTTGTTATGCAACCTTGAGTTATTCAAGTTCAAAGTTAAAGGTAATTTATGCCTACGGATAGTATACACTATCGTTGCATGTCTTCCTAACGGGCAGCACCACAGATGTCATCTGATATGTATTATCGTTTTTTAATGTTTATGAACTGAATGGTACAGCAGAAAATCATAAAAATTAAAATTTCCAAACAAAAAAAGATCGCATGAACAACTTGTTTAACAAGTGTCATGCGATCTTTTCTTAAGATGCCGAGGACCGGGATCGAACCGGTACGGTAGTCACCTACCGCAGGATTTTAAGTCCTGTGCGTCTGCCAATTCCGCCACCCCGGCATGGGTATGTATTTCTTGGCGACAAGAAATATCTTACCATGAAATTTATAGCTTTGCAATACCTTAATATAAAATTATCCAAAAAAAATGAAACAGGCACTGCCAGCTTAGCGAGCAGTGCCTAGAAAGTTCGAGTTGCGGTCCCGAACTTTCTTTAAACCATCTATATTAAGGGAGGTGTGAAATAAGAATACCTCCCCAACATTAAAGAAACCTAAAATCAGGCTTAAATTAAACTAAAAAAGAAGAATAGGTTCAATTCGGGCTGCCTCTTCCTCGCTGCATTCCACAACCACCAGGATATGCCCCTGCACCAGCCAATCTTCATAGTAATTAGCATCTTCTTCAGAGACCCCTGCTTCTGTTAAGGTAAGCACCAGATCATCCGTCTCATTTCCAATCTCGTTGCCTGCAAGTTTGCGTACCGCTTTTCCGATGGACATCGTCTGATCCATCCGCTTGCCCAGACCAGCAAGCACCCCTTTAAGCACGCCTAGTGCACCGTCTGATCCTGCGCCCTTCAGAGGCATAGGCAAACCAGTCTTCTCGCTTACCACTTCGAGATTAACCTGTTCTTTGGCTACCGCACCCAAATATTTATCTGCTATACCTTCCTCTTTCAATTTATTTAACATGATAATGGCTTCATTCTCCGTGCGTACGAGTCCGATAAGCAATTGTGTCATTATACTTCCCCCTCCTTTTACCCTTATATAACCCTGGTTGCTTCTTCAAAAACGGATATCATATAATAAGTCCTTTCACCTATGTAAAATTTAATTTCTGATCTGGAAATCTATACCTAGTTCTGATAGACTAGATAAAGAAGACAAATTAACCATTGAAATTATTGACATATCGAATTACTATTCCATAACCAGGAGCAATGACATATGAAAAAAGAGGTAGAAATTGCCATTCGACGCAAACAACAAATCATCGTTCGTAATACAAGTGGACAAACGGTAACTGGATTTCCGGAACGTACAGCCGATGCTTCCATTCTTTCCTTACGGACAGTTCACGGAAGCCTGTGGATTCCATTCGACGAAGTAGAACAAGTCACACGTCTGTTAAGCATTCGCTCTCATCATTTAAGTGGAATGCAGTTGTGTACGGCTGATCTGTAAACAGGGAACAAGCACTTCATGTATTTATACGTGAACTAGACGTGTTTATTTCGTCATTCATAAAATAAAACCAGACGCATCATGAACTGCACCCCATTTGTTAGCCACGACTAACAATGGAGGTGCAGTTTTTTTGCCTAAATTCAGTTTAGATGAGAAA
>NZ_JBZVDZ010000008.1:0-423180 GCF_058408365.1 Paenibacillus sp. MDV22-iso6
CCGCACCGTGTTTCTCGTGTTTTCTTGGCCGGAATTAGAATATACCATGTACAAATTTCGAATGCAAGCTTTATTTTCAATTTATCTGTGAGGGGTTCTCTTCTTCCTCTCTACTCCTATTTATACCTTATACGATACTCATCCCTCATCAGCAACTATCTTTCTAATCTCGGAGAATAGCAACTCTCTCACATTACAATAGTTTCTATTATATATAGTAGAGTGTCTTTCAAACTGGCTATATCCAGCTGCTATTTAATTCTCGTCGTGCTGTTTTTCAATTTTGCTATTTTGGTATACACATAGGGCCTGATGATCTTACCATCCGATCCGCTTACATCAAAGAAAACCAACGTTATGCTTCTTAGTCAACTCACGCATCAATTTACAGGCATCTTACGCAACAGACCATGCGAATGCAGCATAAATCACTTCTTTTCCAAGAGAGTATTCTGTTAATCAATTATCTGTTCCCGCTCCTTCCATCGCTTCAAACACATCATCGTCCACATTCATAGAAAGAAATGCCCGAATAGGAATGCTCCTCCGACCACTTTCGACTACTTTGTATGCTCACTATACCATCTTCATAAACGACGCTTTATCAAATGGAGCTCTTGGCTGGATAAAAAATCATCAAATCATAACTCATGTATGTTCCTCCTTTATATATAGAAGGAAGAAGAAAGTCAAAGTTCATGCTACATATATAGAAGAAACAAAAAAGCGAAAGCCCCGTTAATGTACCAAGGCTTCCGCTTCTTTTCATTTGTACAATAATAAATACATCATAAGTATCTGACCCAATCCATTCAGTCAAACCTTTATTCCCCACCTATAAATACATACCGACATATAACAATGATAGCCAATATCCACATAAGCCAGTGTATCTTCACTTTGCGATCCGTAACCAGGTTACCGAATACGGCCAGGATTACATAAGATACAATCCCTGCAGAAATCCCGTTTGCAATTCCTCCAGTGAAAGGCATCAATACGATGGTAAGAAACGCCGGGAAAGCTTGCAGGAAGTCATCCCACTCAATGCTACGAACCTGATTCATCATCAAGACACCCACGATGATCAACGCCGGAGCTGTTGCAGCGGACGGAACAACCAATGCCAGTGGAGCAATAAACAAAGCCAGGATGAACAGGATACCTGTCGTTACAGAGGTCAGACCTGTACGTCCACCAGCTTCGACGCCAGAGGCACTTTCAACGAATGCGGTAATTGTACTTGTACCCAGTGCAGCCCCTGCACTTACACCCACTGCATCGACGAGCATTGCTTTACCAATTGTTTTCTCGCCTTTCTTCTTGTCCTTCATAATCCCCATTCGTGTTGCTGTACCCACCATTGTTCCAAATGTGTCAAACAGCTCTACAAAGGTGAAGATGAAGATGATTTCAAACAATCCAAGGCTAATTGCACCTTTCAAGTCCAGTTGTCCAACCGCCAGATCGCTGAAGTTAGGCAACCAGCTTGCACCGGATAAACCGCTGAGATTCGTAACGCCCATGGGGATACCAATCAACGTTGTAGCAATGATACCGATTAGCAGTGCACCTTTGACGCGCATAACCATCAGTACAGCAATAATGAGCAGTCCAATCAGTGCCAGTAACGCATCATGATGAGTGATGAAATTACCCAAAGACAGATTAAAACTGCTGCCAGGAATCGGTTGGCTCAGATCTGCATCAGGTGCAACATTGACTGTTACAGCGACCAGATTAGCCAGTTTGAAACCTACAATGGTAATAAAGAGACCAATACCAACTGTGATTGCCATTTTTAATGAGTCTGGAACTGCAACGAGCAGCATTTGACGAATTTTGGTTACTGTCAAAATAATAAACACGATACCAGAGATAAATACGGCTCCGAGAGCTGCCTGCCAGGAAATCGCACCGTTGGAACTCAGAACCACGGTCATGAAGTAAGCGTTCAAACCCATACCTGGTGCAAGGGCGATCGGAATGTTAACGAACAATCCCATAATGATGGTCATCAAACCAGCACCTACAGCTGTTGCAAAAAATACTGCATTGTCCGACATACCGGCTCCGGCCGATCCCAAGAACAACGTGTTTACGAAAAGAATGTACGCCATTGTCATAAAGGTAGTAAGACCCGCAACAATCTCCGTTCTAACGTTCGTTCCGTTTTCTTTTAATTTAAAGAAACGATCCATAATTCAATAATTCCCCCTTAGAGATGTTGAAGCCTTTTGAAAAACGACAAATACCCCTGAGATGAATGCATCACCCAGGGTTTTAACTGATGAGGAGTGGCACGGTGCCAATTAGGGAGAACAAAAAAAATTCTAATGTGCGTGATGTCATGCCCGACGCAATCATGTAGAATTCATGTGCTCAGCCTTCTCCTCTTCGTAGCCAGATCATTAGGGTGATCTCGTAGAGACTCCCAGGCCAATCCCCGGGATTATACGAAGTAGTATGCGCTATTTGTGTGTTTCCAATCACTATTTTAGGAGGGTTACCTCTAGTTTGTCAATGAGAAAAACGAATATTATTATCACTCATCATATAAATCGTTCGTATTATTTAACAAAATGAACCAGTTCAGCGGTTTACCACCCAAATTAAACTGAGGTTTCACAAATCAAAAAGCTACCGCAATCAAAGGCGGCAGGCACACTTTGATTGCGGTAGCTTCATGGGTTACCGTTACCAAGAAGATGGTTATGTGATGAGGATCATGTATTTGGATATTCAAAAAGCTTTGATAGGTCCTACGCCATATATTCTAAATCTCTGTCTGAAGCACGTCCTGTGCCTGCTGTTGTTCCTGACCTGTATTATCGGTCGATCCCTCAGACAATTCCTGATTCTGTGCTTGATCGGAAGATGAATCTGCTGCCTCTAAGTTCACAAATGAAGAATCTCCCGCACCAAGAGCCAAGTCCTGCATACCCGAGCCGCATCCTGCCAGCATCACCATCAGAAACGCACTTCCAATGCCCATCTTCCATTTGCTCATATTGTCGGTTTTACGCATACATTCAATTCTCCTTTCAGTTGCCATATAGCCGTATTCTGTACTTAGTGTACAAGCCCGACATGAAAATAATATGAAACGAACTTAAAAAAGAAATTAAATATTCAGAGATTCATCGTTATACCACCATCCGCTCTCATCCCACATGCCTGCTGCCATTATCGCCTGCTTCGCCACTTTTTGCTGTTTGGCACTTTTCAAATGAACGATCATTCTTTCCAAGGATTTATGATAAATCAGGGATTCGATATCTTCGGCATTAATATGCTTCATTTGCAGAAGAGCGAGCTCTTTCAGACTTTTGGAAGTCTTTGCCCAGTCAATATTCTCCACATTCACATTGTTCAGGAAAACACGCTGTAATTCAGTCAGATTTTCAAGAGACGCCAGACTCGTTAGATGCGGCTGGTCCTCTATCCCTAATAAGCGCAATCCCTTCAATTCAGGCAATACGGATAGGTCAGATAATCCTTTCACCCTTAGGAGCTTCAACAATTGCAAGGAATCCATGCCCGCAAGGCTATCCAGATTCTCTGCTCCACCAAAACTGAGATGAAGTTCGCGCAAACCCGTTAAATCTTTTAAGTATCCCAATTCCTTTAATGGCATTCCCGAAACATAGAGGGACCGAAGTGAAGACAATGTTCCGATCGTTTCGATGTTAGTTGTATGACCATTCACACTCAGCGTTTTAAGCTCGGTAAAGCGGTTAAGTACGGACAAATTGGTTTTCTTTGTTTTAGTTTTGCCGATGTGGAGCTGCTCTAAAGTGTTAGGTACAAGTGTTAATACATCAAGAGATTCCGCTTCAAATACGTCAAAAGCAAATTCTTTTAACCTTAGCATTTCACCTAAGCCCTCAATCCCATGAACGCGTCTATTACAATCAATCACAAGCTTTTCTACATGGTTCATATATCTTAGACCAGACAAGTCGCCAGATTGCGAATGAAAGCCATATATGCGAAAAGTAACATCGGGTCTGTTGGCAAACAGCTCCTCATTCAATATCTGCATCAGGTTCACATCCGGGATATTGTGCTCGCTGTATTGAACAATCTTTAGCTCAGGATGAGCCGTAAATGCGACAACCTCCTCACGAGTCCATCCCGAGTTGAGTTCGATTCTTTCCTTCATCCGCTATTATTCCTCCTTACAGAGTTTCTTCTTCGTAATATCTATTGGTTGGTCCATTGATTATCTAAACCAAAGTATAAATAACGTCTGGCGCAAACACAAAATGAAAAGAAAAAAGAGACCGAAGCTCCTTTGACGGAAACTCCGATCCCTTGTTATTAAATCTGTATAGATAACTTCTATTCCCACTCAATCGTTGCTGGTGGTTTGGAAGTTACGTCATACACGATACGGTTTACGTTATCCACTTCGTTAACGATCCGCACGGAGATTTTCTCCAATACGTCCCAAGGGATACGCGCCCAGTCAGCTGTCATACCATCGATGGATGTTACAGCACGGATACCTACAGTGTAGGAATACGTACGCGCGTCACCCATAACCTGCTTCAATATTAGGTCATTACATGTCTATTATTGTGTTATTTTATAGATCAATTGTAGCGGGTGAACATGGTAAAATCAACTGCTAATCTGCCCACTCTCACTTAGAATTTCATTTTGTCCTTTCACTAAAGACCATCCCATCAAGTATCAGATAGTTCAACACCTATTGATATTCACGTTCCATATTAGCTCTTGCTTCAGCAAGCCATTCAGCTTCCATCTCTCTTTGAATTTCTTCCCCTTCAGCCTTTTGCTGCTTCAAGTCATCTAATGCTCCATCCATGCCATCAAAAAAGTTACTCATTTCTTCCATACGTTGTTTTAGATTCACAATATCAATCCGTTCTTCTTTATTGAATACTGGATTCAATTGTTTAGTGATGGGATACCTAAAGTTAAAAGAGCCCTCGTCCATATCGTGATATTCTCTAACATAGGATTTAACTGCGTTAACCAGTTCTTTATGATGGATAGTATCACTTGTGCTTAATAAGATTGGCTCAACCTTATTCCATATTTTAATTAAATTATGGCTTACTTTATTGATTGTCTCCAACCTCTTTTTTGGTTCATCATCCGAATAGTCCAAATAAAGTGATTTCAACGATAATTCTAAGAACTGCCTATAATTGAAGATGATTGGAAAGACGTATGTATCCAATTTGGCTATATCTTTTGATGTGATCGCCAAAACCACAGCGGCATCACTAACCGATTTATAACCTTTAATGTAGCCATAGAACTGAGATTTCAAACCCCATCCAAAATGAGAGAAGTGATAATAGTTGTTTGTTCCTTTGAATAGCCTCTCGCCTTTTTTAGGAAGTTTAAACACTAGGCGCTCACCAGAAGTATCTTCAATATCATTATCCTCAAAATTAGACATTACGTTTCCCCCTTTTTTATGCGCATTCATAAAGAACTACCATATCCCAATAGAATCGAGGTGAAAATTGGCAAGAAGTCGTAAGAAAACCCTTAAATTCTTGATCTAGCCACGTAACTCGGAGTTGGTCGCGTATTTCTATTAGCCTTCCTTCAACAGCCCCCTCAGCAAGTATGGTAAATTGGTGATGCATGACTGATGAGCAGCATGATGTTTGAAAGAGATCTTAGACAGTTCTTGGCGGTAAAGGGAATTACGGCGATGATCTACTCGTCTGTTCAGGTTACGGTTAACTGGTTATGAACAAAGTCAAGAAGTATTCTATTTCAAATCCATAACGAATCAATGGTGAAATCTACTATTTCGATCATCAATGTCAATAGTTTAAGTGAATTCTAATGAAATCTTACTGCTGAATATTGAGCAACTCAACAACATCCAGATACTCTCCTCCATCTATAGCTTTCATTTCATGTAAATAAAAAATACTGTCCGAGCCTTTGAGACAATCGTCTGTTATTACAGATCCATTCATGCGTGATGTATATGTATGTGATACGAATTCAACTTTGTTGTTAGCAAGCAATTCATCAGCTTCAGCCTAATTTTCGTTTTTAATTAAGAAAAACGAACGTTCTTTGCAAAACATTGGTTATCTTTGTACCTCCACATGACTGTAGCTTAAAGATTCAATAATTCGTTTTTCTATACGATTACAACTAAGTATTTCAGGATCGAATAGCATAAGGTTATATCCTGTGGTACTTACAGTACTTTCAAAGACAATTCCATCGTACCCTGCCCCTCTTGTCTCATTGAGACTTTTGATAAAGTCTACAATAAATTGTGTTGGTAGGTAATCCAATTTGCTATCACCACTTCTTACAGGCTTTGAAATATCTTTATTCATTTGATTAAAAGTTTCGAGATTAATTGCATATATCACAGGATCTTGAAATACAAATACGTCTAATTTCTTTAAAACTCTAAAATCTACTACTTTTAAAGGTCTCCTTATAGGAAATTTACCTAAATATATTGTATCACCCTTGCTAGGTCTGATTTCGGAAATTGCTGTTGAAGTATCACTTGCAAGATACAAATGACTTATACCTTCTGAATTTGCTCTTCCAGCGGTAGCAAATTCTTTTGGAGGAGCTCCCATTTTATCAAGTGTGAGCTCCCCTCTATTAGAAATTCTTGCACGAAAGAAAACATCATCATCTAAAGTTGAAGTTAGTCTTCTAAGATAGTCCTCTAACACATTGTAATTTATGTGTTTTGAATGAAATCTGTTCTCATGTTTGATATATTGAACAAACTCATTCCATGACTTCCCTTTTAAAACTGCATAATCATTAAGATACTGTTCATTCTTCCATTCTAGTATTCCAACTTGATTACTTAAAAAGGGCAGTTTATCTGGATAATTAGCCTCCAATAAAACATGTAAAAACTCATGAATCTTAGTACTACTCAAATTATTAAATATGCTCCAGTTCTTTTCGAAATCATCTTTAATACTTATTAGTTTATATTGTGAATAATTGTATGTAGTTAGCTCAGTTGCAATTTTAAATATGCTGATAATATCGTTAAATCTTTCATCAAGACCTGAGTCTTCTGAGGTATTATATACATGTACTTCTACACTATTGCAAAAATGACAATTTCCTATTTTCTTCAAACTTTTAATAATGCTTTTTATTTCCTCAGATAAGAAACAATTCTCACAACAATTCATTAGACCCCCTCCTCAAGAAGGTTCCCTATTAATTCTAAGTGGTGCATAATAGATAACTTTTTTATAGTTGGTAAGCCCGGGTATGTTCCATGTTTATAATGTTCACTAAAAATCCCCATTGCTAAGGTATTCATTCTAGAATCCTCTAAATAAGCAGAATACCATGCTATCAATTTCTCTAATGCTTCAGAAAATTTCCCCGCTGGATCACTAGTATCATCGTTAGAGTCTGAGACAAAATGTCTTATTTCTAACGCATTCTCTTGATTAGGGTATACAATATGAATTGCTACTGCATACGGGGCAAATCCTCCCTCATTATATTCCGCTCCAACAACTGAGTAATCAGAAAAGCCAATATAGCCTTCCTCTCGAAAGTACAGATGTTCTTCAGAAAAGAACTCATTTTCCACTTCTAAATAATCCACATTTCGTGTAAGTTTGTTAAACTTATCATCTAATCCGACTATATTTACATTATTTAATTGTCTTTTAAAGGCATTATCCGTCGGAATCAAATTTAAAAATGGTTTGTTATCAGCGAACTTATCTTTGTATAAGTTAACAAGGTTCTTTTCTGAATGAATAATAACAATATCATTCAATCGTATATCCAAACTTTTAATTAATGAATTTAATTGACTATCAGAAATCTTATTTAAGTGGTGAGCTACAACGACCCCTTCACTTCTTAGTATGGTTTCAAAATTGGCTTTGCTAGTAGACAACTCTAATTCTCCTAATAGTGAGCCTACTTTAGGATTACTTATTACAATAATCTTATCTCCTTGTTCAACGAAGATATTAACAGTTGATATTAGAGTGGGACTTAACTTGATCGGTTCGATAATTGGTATTATTTTATTACTCAACCTTCCTTTACTTTTTAATTCTCTAAGCGCAAGTAAGTCATACTGTCTACCTCTGATAATTGGATAATACATACCTAGCCCCCCTCATGATCTAATCTAATGAATATTTCATTTATTTGTTGTATAGAAAAATTGCCTGAATAAATCAGCCACCTAAGGGAATCGGGCAATTTTTTTAACATTCCATAATCAAGCATTTTATTTCTATTATTTAGTTGTTGAAATGTCAATCTTTGAGCTGTACCAATATCTAACTTTTTGAATTGTGTAAGACATGCTCTAAAGTGAAACACTGGCTTTGTGTCAGGCAGAAACTTAAAATGATTTAATAGTATAGTTTCATACTCTTTTTTACGTAATAACTTGAAGATTGATTCATAATTTAATAATGAATCATCAATAATAGCCTTTTTTCTAACACTTAAATACTTCCTCTTATTTAACACGATAATTCCTACATTTGGACAGTCTTCTTTTAAGAGCCTGTAAACTGGATAGTAGTTTTTCTCTGATGTTACAACATACACTTCGCTAAATACAGTATAATAGTCATTAATCTGATAAATCAATCTATCCAAATTATCTAGATCAGTTTTTATTTCAAAAACAGTTCCATTAGAATGATTGATTAACACGAAATCGGCTTTAGAATTGTTAATAACCATCTCGCTAAAAGCCGCAGATGTATTTAGACTGTATCTACCTAAAACTAGCTTGTTAAACAAAACATTCTTAAAGAAAAATTCATTTCTATAACTGTCACTTAATATTTGGTGATTTCTTTCTACTTCACATAAATAAGTGTTGGAATCAAAATCAACAGAGAAAACTGTATCAAGTAGAGCCTTCTTTGTGAAAAATTTATTTAAATAACCATAATCCATGTTTATCACACTTTCTCTACTACTTTTAGAACCTATATTATTTACATATCCCTCGCTTATATCCACCTTTTAATCTATAATAAAAATTCGATATTATCAAACAATTTCCCTTTATTTAAGCTTAACTGAGTGCCCTCTATTTAGCATCCGAAAACATCCTAAATATACTATGTTGTTCCGATTATGTATGTATAACTAAATCGCCCCTCTTCAATAATAAAAATATATTCAATATTGTGTGAGGTTAAATTAATTAGAGTCCATCCATTATATCTGAGGGATGGACTCGTCTTTATTCTTCTATCAGATATACGTGCTTGTAAATATAAATTTAATATGCCTAATCATCGTCGTACATAGCCTCAGCACTTGACCTTTGAAATTCTTCACTTTCTAAATGGGAAGGCTTAATCTCACTATCCAAATACTTCATCGTTACCAAACTATCTATGAGTTCGTTTCTTGATAATAACTTCAAGAATTTCTATATTACATTCATTTTTCTTATAATGTACTTCTACTCACGTTTGATAAACGAAAAGATTGATACTTTTGAAATTCAAAATTCCTAACCCTTGCTTGTCAATTACGCACTCCAAGTTCATTATTCTTTATGATTTTCAATTTACCTAATTTGATCTTTCCCCTGAAAAACTACTTATGTAAAAAAGAGTTTAGTCACTTCCTAGCAGTAAGCTATAATCTCTGGAGTCATGTCTTTCCTTGTTCTGTTTCCAATTTCTATTCCCACTATCATCTATTTCACTGTTAAAAATATCTCTCATTTGTTCTGTGCTTAAAGCATCTTGCACAACCCTTGCCTGTTTTTCTTGTTCTACCTTCTTCATAGCCGTACTATGAAGTTCATCCATTTTGGTTTTACCTGAAGGTGATTGTGATATTCCTTTAATTCGTGCTATCGCATGTTCTTTAAGCACATCACACTTGGTAGTCAAATATACATACATATCATCTTTATCTAAGTATTCATCTGTAAACCACTTATGTATTCTCGTTTCAATTGATTTCTGTTCTGAGACCATAGATTTCAATGCTGTATTCATCTCTTTGTTAGGATTCCATTCGTTCTTATTTTTATCTTGAACAGAATACCTATTCGTTTTCTGTCGCTTTGAACCGTCTGGTTTAGTGTAATATTCTCCTCTTTGCTTTGAAATAATCCCCTTTTCTCTGCATGTTTCAATTACAGTAACAGCAGTTTGACTTGAAATTCCAAGTACACTTGCCCACTCACTGAATGCAATACTGTAGTTAATATTCTCTCGCCAAGCGGTGTATATTAAAACTTTAAATTCTTTGGCTGAATCGGTTTTAGTAAACATCTTATCTGTTGCAGATATGTAACCACTGTACTTAGATCCACCACTATAAACTGGACTAGTGTAAATGTTATCATCAACACGCGGCAGAGTGATTTCCAAGTATGTTGTATATTTTACATCCTTTATAGGATAATCAATGTTAATGTAACCTTTAGATTGCAAACCAAGTATTGCGTTTAGGATTCGCTTTTTATTTCGAGAGTCATTTGTTTTATCGAATTGAATTATAGGATGGAGTAATTCAACATTCACAATTGCAACAAGTGGATTCCTAGCACTGACTAATCTGCCAATATGAAAAAAGACAAGGAACTCATCGTCAGAAGCAAAGTATTGAGTTTCATGAGCAAACATCTTCATGGGGATAGGGACATAGGGTTCTTTCATTATTAACATCGCACTCCTTATTGCGCACAGCACCACTCCTTCTCATGTTCTTATGTTAGTTTATGTTTTTAAGTTATTTCTTTTTATGGTATCTACTTTAAAGAAATTGTACGTGAGCATACATATTTTTTGAATCTTCACTTGCCGTTTGTATAAATTCCTACACTGTTTATCAACAAACTGTACGAATCCATACAGTATTTTCGAAAAATACAACCTCCTTCTATCTGTCAGAATAATATTGTATCAGAATAGAAAATTTCCGAAAAGCTATTTACATTCGATTTTGTTCATCTATTTCGAGGATTGAACAATTTGAATTTGGAGATTTTATTGAGAAAAGGGGAACGGAAAATAACACTTGTAAATTTAATTTATTTCAGCTATTTGCAACATTATCTTTAACAGCAAATCTGTTTTCATTTCTATTTGATTTTAAGCATAGGTGGCAAAGGAGAATATATAAGCTGTAATTACAGCAATAATGGTATTTTTCAATAATAAGAAGCTCACCATAAGATGATGAGCTTCTTATTTAATCCATATGAAACACGCTATTACGGACTAGCCTTCTCGATACTATTAGAAAGTTGTACCTCTATACAGTGACCATAGAGACTCTCATTCAGATGGCACTTCCACCAAGATGTTTTAGAACTTCCCCTCCGACTCTTGATAACACCAACTAACTTCTTAAAGAAAATTAATTTGTATCTTAGCTTCCTTCAACTCTTTTCTCAAGGGCAGCTCCACTTCTTCGACCGACTTCAAGTAAGGAAGGTATGCTACTCCATTTATATCTGACGGTATATCTACGCTCGACTTATTAATACAGCATACTTTTGATCTTCCAAGTTTTGCATAGAAAAATCCCAACTCAAATATTACATTTTGCCTTGCCCGAAACCTTAGATCGGGTTTTTCATTCTCAATGTAAAGCCCTCCGACATCGTCTGGCGTTAATAAAACAACCGCGTAAATTACATCCGAATGCCTTTCAAACTTCTCAATCAATGTTTGTCCGCTATTAGCCATTCTACTTAAGACTATCGGTTCTAATCCTAGTCTGCTGATCATGTTTTCAGTTTCTAATAAAGCAATGTTGTCTCTCCCATGAACAATAAAAACTTTCTTTGATTCAATTGCGCCAATATGATCTTTATTATGTAGTTCATTTTCGTTATCAAGTGTTGATAGCATTTCTTCCAAAAAATCAATATGATTCATCAAAGACTCATATCCATTGTCATTAATAGTTTTACCAGTAGAAGAGTAATGAAAGTTCTTAAATTTAAATGTACTGAGTCCTAATTGTTGAGATGACAGGTTTAAGTCATCAACGAATTTTTCGAAAATATCCACTCTATACCAGTCACCTCTGTAACTTATTATATCTTTTATAATTTTCCTGCATTGTAATACAACAATCTTTTTTTCTTGATTAATCATTCTACGCAACTCCTAACGAGGCATTTTATGGTAGTATACCATCACCTTTCTTATGATTACACACTATCCCCAACCTAATTCATACTAAAATAGGCACTCCAATTAGTGTTATTTGCCTCGGAGTGCCTACTTATATCAAACTATAGTTTAAGGATTATCTTAATCATCATCATCATCGTCGTACATAGCCTCAGCACTTGACCTTTGATATTCTTCACTCTGCAAATGGAATGGTTTAATCTTACTTTGTCCATACTTCAACGTTACCAATCTATCTATAAGTTCATTTCTTGATAGTAACTTTAAGAATTTCTCTTGATCTACCAGTTTTCTTTCAATTTTCCACATCAGTTTTTCTACTGCAATAATTCTCTCATTCGTAATTGAAGAAGTTGAATTCACATTTTCAGAGAGAATCTTAATCTCTTCAGTAAGTTGGTCTATCTTATTTTCAAGTGTATCATCTATATTCATTTTTCTACCTCATCTTTTCCTATTACTGTCAATGAAATATCGATTCCATTGAGTGTATTTATTAAATTACTCTTCGGCTAATTCTGATTCAAAATATTTATCCATTTCATTTTGTCTTTCTTCTGTGTACTGGCGGAAGTAATTAAGTTCTTGATGCCATTCAGGTGTAAATATATTAAGGATTCTGCCATTAACAACTTGGCTAATTTTTACATTTGAGTTGTTACACACATACAATCTAGATTCATATCTGTATGGGTTGTAAGAAGTCCCCTCATCATATCTTTTAGGTTGATTTAAAATGAGAATGATAATTTTGTAATCATCTGTTTGCGGAATACTTTCAATGTCCCAAAGTATCTCAGGCTTTCGATCACCAGATATCCGTTTAGAATCATTTTTTGTTTTAAAATATGCTGGTTTTTTCTTGTTAACGTAGTTCACTATAACTTCTTTACCAATTAACTCAAACAACGGAATACCTTCAATTGAACTTGGAAAATCAATCAATGTTTTACCTCCAATTCGTTTTTTACTTATCTAATTTGGCTCTCCCCCCTTTTAATGAAAGCTGAATAATGTACTAAAAAAAGCAGAGTAGCTAATTAGCCACTCTGCTTTTCCGTAAAATTTTGTATTTGACTCTTTGAAATAGGTTTATCAGTAAGTTCATATTTATCATCTCTTTCGTTTTATAGTGCCGAAGCTTAACAGTATTTTTTACCCTATGAGCTTCTTCTTTTGAGATTCATACTCATCTAAACTGATTATTCCCTCTTCTTTTAGCTGGTCAAGCTTTCTAAGTTCATCAGCAACGGACATATACCTTGATAATTATTACCATTTGTCGAAATCTCTTTTCGCTTATCTTCCTCATCAGCTTGCCTAATAAGAACCCCCATTAGCTGATGACAATGATACGCTGTATTGTAGCCTTCTTTGTATTCTTGACTGTCCTTTGAAAATGCAGAAAATTCTGAATCCAAAAATATAATCTTATGAATCGGATTTTTAGTATCATTGACAATTACGTTCAATTCAATCTTTTTGACTTTTTCTTGACTTGTTGTCGAGCCAGAAAGTCCTCCTATCAATGCCCAAACACCACCAACAAGTATGCCACCTAACAATGCACCACCAATTTGGCTACCTCTTTTCGTAGAAGTAACACTAATACCATCTGTCAAAATCTCAAATTTCAATATGTCATGATAGTTGTAAACTTTATCTTTGTATGAATTAAGGGCAATGAATGAGATTTGTTTGTTAGTTTCATCAATTGATAATGTAACATCTCCATTCGCTGAGGGTAGCTTTGTGACGATTTGTAGTTGGGAATACGCTTTAACCTATTGTCCGTTTCGTGCCATTTCTGAGTCACTTTCTCTTCTTCAAGTTCTTTATGCTCCACATTGCAGTACCATGAACCAAGTCCAGATCCAATAAATAGAGCCCACGATACAATCGGATAATCACCGCCGCCACCAATTACAATGAAAAACATGATAATAGCAAGGATTGCTTAGGAGCCTCCGAAACCAAGATACATTTTATCCCCCCAAAAACTGTAGTATAACTTAACATTTGTTTACCTTTTCACAAACATCAAGATATTCATTCATTAAATTGTTCTCTTTCTTTAGCTGTAGAATTTCCTTATCTAACTCTTTAAATCTTGCCTTTCGTTTATCACTTTCTGATTCACAAGCTGTACCCATTAAAATCAAACAAATACATGTAATTCCTAATATGTAGTTCTTTATTTTCACACGTTTGCACCTCCCTTGTTACACTCTATTATTTTATCACAGAATCCCTAATTAAATATAAGTTTTAGAATAAATTCCTAATATAACCCCCTGTAAACTGAATATTCCCTTTCATACGCTTGTATAGAAGGGATGTGAGCGCTAGTGACGTCAGATTTCATGAGAATGGTTGGTAACCGCATTAGAACTTTGAGAAAAGAACGAAATATTACACAGGAATCTCTTGCTGAAAAAGCAGACATCCATTCTACTTATATATCAGACATTGAGCGCGGCGAACGAAACATTTCAATGGAAACACTCGAAAAAATAATAAATGCACTAGATGTTAATCCAGTTGAACTGTTCAGAATAGAGGGAGTTGAAGGTCTTGAAGAAAGGTCTAGTAGACGAGAATTAACTGATGCTCTTAACTCGTTCTTGTCGGGCAGAAATATTGAGGAAGTAAAGCTTGTACTTCGCCTTGCTAAAGACGTGCTAGGTACATATGATTATTTGACAAAATAACCCATGGACACCCTCCTTGGGTTATTTTTTTCCATTTTTTTTTAAAAGAGAGTAATCCCCTAAAGATAGTTAGTGAACTACTTATAAAAACATAATTTTACTTTTAATAAAAAATAGTGTAGTTTTACTCTAAGAAACCACTAAATTATGGAGGTAATATTGTATGAAACTTCAAATTGAAAAATGGGTAGACGAAACTAAGCCTTTCAAAGAATCAGACTCAGCATATGAATTCTTTGAGGAATCTGTTCGTTGTTACAAAATTGGAGCATATAAGTCTGCTTTTATAATGTCTTATCTTGCCTTTAAAACAACTATTAGAAATAGAATTTTGGAATGTACATATGGTAAAGAACTTGTTAAGTCTAATCCTAGGTTTTGGGAAGATGAAGTTATAAAAAAATTAGAGAATGATGATCTTTGGGAAGGTCACTTAAATTCAATTGTAGAAGCATCTTGTGCAGATAAAAATAACAAAAAAGATTTAGCGATCTTACATTTTACAAATGGCGAACAGGTTAAAACAGCTTATAACAATTGGAAAAACATTAGAAATGATTGTGCACATGCGAAAAGATATGTAACAATTGACAGTTCGACAGTAGAGTGTTTCTGGAACTATTTAGTGGATAATTTAAGCAAGTTTTATGTTCTTGGTGGTGAAGAATATTTATTAAGAGAGTTAGAAAATACATACAAGTATTACGATTATCCCGATATAGTTCAGCCAGAGACAGTTAGTAATTTAATAAGTGATGTGAATGTAATCTGTAATAAAAACTCTCATATTTTTTTCGAGGAATTATTTAAGAAACTAAGGGTTATTGCAAGAAGCGAAGGGTTGGTTAATGATGCAAATGAGCAATTTTGGAGAGATATACTAGAGTCGAGGCATGACAATATAAAAGATGGAGTAGTAAAAGTAATCTCAAACGACGCTCAATTTTTCTTTAACTTCTATAATTATTTCCCTCAATTACTAGAACTGTCCCGATCTCTTAATACAAAATTTATTATTAACGATCTATCAAGTTGGCTAAATGAACCTTATTACACATATTATTACGGAAATACTTTTTGGGCTGTTCTAGTTGAAATTTTAGATAATTACAAAACGCAGGTAACTATTGATAAGATTGTAACTAGTAGAACTATCGATCTAATTAATTCTTTCACACCAGATGAAAGAAAATTGCGAATACTTAATAGTAACGATGTGTTCAAAAAATATATTTTTGGAGTATCATCTTGGTTCTTTAAAACAGACGCAGGTTCACAATATGATAACTATAGTAAGTTTCAATCTAAAGAATCTGAATATGTTGAACTCTGTTTAGACCATCTGGAATGGGATAAGGAGTGTATTGGATTCATAAATTATGCACTCGTTGAATTAGAATCAAGTATGCAATCAAGGTCTAATCCTGCATCTAGAATGAATGGCTATAGCTTTAAATCGAGATGCGAACGGATCATTTGTAAAAATAAAGCTAAAATAACGAATGTTTCAGATGTCGATTGGAATGATTACAATGAGGTTTTAAAAATACTCGAAAATTGTATCAGTGACCAAGATAATATAGCTACTGCCCCTGAACTGAATCAGTGAATTCCATCTTTACAATAGAACCAGAAGCCCCAGAAATCGTTCTAAGGGCTTCTGGTTCTATTGTAATAGACTTTAGTAGACAAGAATTAAAATCCCTGTACAGCCTCTCTAGCCTCTTATAAAACATCTTCAAACATGATTTGTCGTCAATGCGATAGAGACTTATCGTGAGTGTTCCAGTATACCCATCGTTGCCAGATCGAGGTCAGTTTACTGAGAGGATGTGTACGGGGACTAATTCTTGAAATAAATTGGTTTTCATCTGTTAAATATCCCCCCGTCACTTGTCAAGCCTTTTCACATAATTATAGTTATATGAAAAGAATTATAGAATAACTCTCAGATACCATACCTTTAAATAATCTTAACCAGCTCCAGTTAATTTAGTGCTTAATCATACATTTCAATCTAAGAGTGTGATTGCCCCTCTTTCGTATCGCATAATAATTGACACAAAAGTTTTCTCGGAACAGTTCACAGTGGATGTCCATGGAAGCAGGTTATAATAATAATTGCCCCCGCAAATTGTACAGATAGATATAAAAAAACCACATCAATTTTAACGCATTCCACGGTACTACAGAGCAACTTTCACTTTAACATCTCCAACTTCTCAATATAAGCCATTCAATCAATCATAGAGCTTATTGTCTCCGTCTGATTTGCATATTTGATGAATCAGACCTTGCGTTCCAAAAATAATGATGACCGCTCGTACAACTTAGTAATAGCGCAAATTATGAGCATATGACAGTAATAAAAAAAAGGATAGCAAAACGCTACCTTTCATCGTGTTTTTAAAAGTATAGTTTTCTGTACTTATATTCGCATTCTATTCAGTGGACTATACACTCTCCCTATCTCTAATATATCGTGCTGTTCTAATCCTCTTAAATATTTAGAAGTAATCTGAGTATCAAAATGCCCCATGAGGCGGCTCAGGCTGTATACGTCGATTCCGTTCTTTAATTGTTTCTGAGCAAAATAATGACGACAATCGTGTGGTGAACACCGTACCTCCTTTCTTACTCCTGCTTTTTTACAATGCTCTTTCAGTATCTTATTAATACGTGAACGTGATAAACGCTCAGCAGATTGGTCTAGGAAATAATAATCCTCTATCTCGTCAGCTAGTCTGTGCTTGAAGCGTTCCTGCTTTGCTTCCTCATACTTCCGCATATACTTTCTCATTATCTTGCTAATGTAGATTAGACGCTCCTTAGAGCCTTTACCGTGGATTAGAATGTGCGCTCTTGATACATCATTATTCTTGATGTTACACAGTTCTGAAACACGTATCCCAGTATCAAATAGCATAATAAGAATTAACTTATCCCTTAGATTAGAGTAGGTCTCTTCATTCACATCATTAATGATGCGCCTTACTTCTTCATCATTAAATGTGATGATAACCCTCTTATCTTCCTTTAGGTTCTTAATTCTTCGCATAGGATTATCCTTCTCATCTATATATTCCTCATCAACAAGAGTCTGGAAGAAAACTTTAATCGTAGCGATATGACCATTGATTGTAATATTGGCTTCTTTACCTCTACTCTGACAATGCTGAATGTATTTCTTAATATGCATTGAAGTCACTTCTTCCGCTTCCTCAATTTCTAGTTGCTCCTTAGTGAATTCCATCCAACGATGCAAGCGATACATACAACCAGTAATATATTCTTTTTTTCTTCCTTGGATTTCTTGGCTTAGCTTAAAGTCAGCAATTAATTCATTGATTTTTGACACAAAAAAAACTCCCCTCTATTTGTTAAATAACACAAATAAAAGAGAGCAATTTTTGAAGACCAATAGTTGCAGGTGAATGAAATAAGATTTTCAATCGTTGTCCAAGAACCCCTATACAGCAAGGCTTCTCAGTCATTAATCAATTGAAAAATACCCAAATCATTCCCACTCAATCGTTGCTGGTGGTTTGGAAGTTACGTCATACACGATACGGTTTACGTTATCCACTTCGTTAACGATCCGCACGGAGATTTTCTCCAATACGTCCCAAGGGATACGCGCCCAGTCAGCTGTCATACCATCGATGGATGTTACAGCACGGATACCTACAGTATAGGAATACGTACGCGCGTCACCCATAACCCCAACACTCTTCATGTTAGGCAGGGCTGTGAAGTATTGCCAGATCTCGCGATCAAGACCGGCTTTGATAATTTCTTCACGCAGGATGTAGTCCGAATCACGAACGATTTTGAGCTTGTCCTCCGTTACTTCGCCAAGTACACGGATAGCAAGGCCCGGACCTGGGAACGGCTGACGCCATACAATTGCTTCTGGCAGACCGCACTCTTCGCCGACTTTACGCACTTCGTCTTTGAACAAGGCACTCAGTGGTTCGATCAGCTTGAAGTTCATGTCCTCAGGCAATCCGCCCACATTGTGGTGGGATTTGATGGTTTGAGCTGTCGCTGTGCCACTTTCCACGATATCCGTGTACAGTGTACCTTGCGCCAGGAATTCAAAATCATCAAACTGCTTGGACTCTTCGTCAAATACGTAAATAAACTCGTTACCGATGATTTTACGTTTTTGTTCCGGATCATCCACGCCTGCCAGTTTGGACAAGAAACGCTCTTGTGCATCAATTTTGACAACTTTCATGTCGAATTTGCCGACGAACGTCTCCATTACGCTCTCCGCTTCGCCTTTGCGCAGCAGACCATGGTCGATAAACATACATGTCAGTTGGTCACCGATGGCTTTGTGAAGCAATGCAGCCACAACGGAAGAATCTACACCGCCGCTAAGTGCGCACAATACTTTACCATCGCCCACTTTTTCACGGATATCCTTGATCGTATCTTCGATAAACGTCTCCATGCTCCAGTTGCCTTCGCAACCACAGATTTCGTACAGGAAGTTTTTGATCATTTCATTACCGCGAACAGAGTGACGTACTTCTGGATGGAACTGAACAGCATACAATTTGCGCTCATCGTTGCTCATCGCTGCGATTGGCGCACTTTCCGTGCCTGCATCCAGTTTGAATCCAGCAGGAAGAGCAACCACGTGGTCACCATGACTCATCCATACCGTATGTTCACCTTCGATACCTTGTGCAAGAGCAGAACCTGGTGCAAACTCGATATCCGCTTTACCGTACTCACGCTTCTCGGAACGCTCCACTTTACCATCAAGCTGTTGCGCCATAAGCTGCATGCCGTAACAAATTCCGAAGATTGGCACTCCCAGATCATAAACGGCCGGATCTACGTGTGGTGCATTTTCTGCATAAACGCTAGATGGTCCGCCCGAGAATACGATTCCTTTTGGTGATAATTCTGCGATTTTCTCCGCCGGTGTGTTATACGGCAAAAGCTCGCTGTATACGCCCAGATCCCGGATTCTTCTGGCGATTAACTGGTTGTATTGGCCCCCAAAGTCAAGGACAACCACTATTTCATTTTGCTTATTCATTACCGAGCCTCCCTCAATTAATGAAACTAATTATACGCAACGACAAAACATACCGTCAAGGAAAGGCGAAACTCCTTTTTTCGACATCTCAAAACATGGCATATTCAACGCCTGAGATTACAATATTTAGTCGAATATTCTCGCCTCCATTATATATATTTCCGATCGGAAATATAAGAAAAAGGGTTGACGCACTATTTTCATTATAAAAGAGATCTTCCGCATAAGCTCACGGTGTATGATCGCGGAAAGACGCCTCATTCGCTTTATGGGGCGAGAAAGGCGTCCTATGTTTGGCGCTGCGCTGTACTTCGTGTTACAGCGCCTGCATGCGCCGGGCCAGTTGAAGTGCCCGGCGCAGGAACTCCAGACTGTCCGCACGCAGCGGACGGTCCGGCCCGTACAGCAGCCGTTCCCAGTCGGCTGCGAACCGCGCGATGTCCGCGCCGTCCGTGCCCGCGGCCACGGCGGGTGACGCTGCATATTCACGCAGCGTCATTCCCGGCGGCCGTGGGCCGTAGCGGCGCGCGAGCGCGGTCCAGACCGGAGCGGCGGCGCTGAGCAGCCGCTCGCGGTCCGGAAAGCTGCTGCGCGGCCACGCCAGCAGCAGCCTTAGCCGCAGCGCGGGGCGAAGCCGCCGCATGCGGATGGCCCCGGCGGCGCACAGCAGCGCCGCTGCCGCAAGGGCTGCCGCGAGCCATGGGTGCGCGGCAATGGCCCGTGCGCGGGCGAGCAGCCATGCGCCCGCGTGAGCTACCCCGCCGTCCGTCTGCGGCGGGGTTACGGCAACGGGCTGCTGCCCGCTGAGCGCAGCGGCATCTTGGCCTTCACCCTGCGTCATGGTGAAGCCCGGCGTAGCCTCAAACGGCATCCAGCCCGCTCCTGGAAAATACACTTCTACCCAGGAGTGTGCATCTCCTTGGGTTACGATGTATTGCCCAGATACGTCCGCATCCGCTTCCCCGGGCCCGAATCCCTTCACCCAGCGTGCCGGAATACCCTCTGCACGTAGCAGCACAATCATAGCTGTTGAGAAATGATTGCAATACCCCTCCCGTGTAACGAATAGAAAATCGTCCACAAAATCAGTTCCTCGTGGTGGCATACGGGTATCTAGTGTATATTCGGCGTGGTCCGCAAGATACGACTTTACGGCTTGCACGGCATCATAACGACTCTCACTTCCCTGAATGATTTCCTTCGCAAGAGCCTGCACACGTCCGGGAAGCGTAGTTGGTAGCTGCAAATACGTTCTGCGAATTGCCGCCGGATCTTTCATGTTGGACTTCTTTCCCAGAAGGCGTAGTTGTTCAGGTGTTGCCACGGGAATCATGATGTCTGCCGTATAACTTTTGACCGGTTGATTGTCATAGGTAGCCGCCAGCCATAACGTGGCGGAATCTTCATTTGATAGTAATAAACGTTTATTCTTCTGATTATCCCTGTTCTTGTCCTGGAACGAAAGATTGATTGGCATTCCACCTGTAAAGAGGGGATTGGGTCCTCTCCATTCTCGCTTCATCGTTACCGTTTGACGAATACGTTGCCAATAGGCTGGATACTCCCAACCATCGGTACGCACCAATCCAGATGGACTTGCCGTCTCAAAGCTCTGCACAGGATCACTCCAGGTGCTTCCGTTATAATATGAACGGGTCTCGCCCCGCCAATACGTAGCTTCCGGACTTTTCGCCGTAAAAAAGATCGTGTCTCCCTGCACCAAAGGTGCGCCCATTGGTGCATCCGCTGTACTATATCCTGTGACGGCGGTTGTGGCAGGAATACTTCCGTGCTGTGTATAGCCTGCCCAGCGGGCCAGCCGTTCACCCATCTGCTCAAGGGATATACGTTCCGGTGGAGGAATGGAAGCAAGTTGACCAGGGATCGCTGAGAAAAGTACCATACCTGCGGACACCGCAAGCGTTACCGTGCACCAACGGCCATAAGGACTCTGCTTAAAGATCGGTGTGGTGACCCCGCCATTAAGGCGAAGCAACTGTAACATGGCCTGGATGAGTAGAATCCACAGCACAGAACGTATCACCGAAGCATATACATCCAGTCCGGCAAAGGATTCAAGCAGCAGCAAATAGACCAATGTTGCACTGCCAAAAAGCATCACACTTCGTCGCAGCAGTACAAGGGACTGCACGGAAGCCATCAGCATGCTCCAACCGCACATCATGAGCAGACCTCTTGTCTCCACACTAATCGAGTGAACACGCCAGGTACTCATGAAACTGCCCATATCCTCAGAAAGAGTGGCCGGATATGTAACAGCCCATCCAGCAGGGTCATTACCTCCATACATACAACATAATGCGGCTAGAGCAATGAGGAGTCTAATCAGTATTCCCGTGATCCAGCCGGTACGAAGCAACCCCGCGAGCAGCAAGGTTCCTGTTAATCCTGCCATCACGGACAAGAATCGTTCACTGCCCTGCTGACCCGTTGACGTAACCGGATAAATCCACTCCAGGGACAATATAAGCAAAATGGCAGAAAGACCGATTCTGTAAAGGAGAGGCTCCGAATTTTGGCCATGACTCTTCAAATCTACTCCAGATGTCCTGGTTTCCGCTTTATATATGGAATGCACAGACTCTAATCCCAAACTGGCGGTATGCCCTCTGTCAGCCACAGTGGAGTTCGCTTGAGGGTTTCCATTATGCTCCCACATCCGTTACCTCCGCCTTTCTCATTGAAGGTAAAGAGCTGTCTGTGATCCAATGGATCTGTACCCCACATTGACGAAGCTGTTCCAGACTTTCATTGCCAATGTCACGAATGGTTCGATCTATTGCAATAGACTGTGCTGTTTCTGAAACTACAGTGGTATCAGAAGTCGCATCACCTTGAGTTCCTCGCTTCTGAGCCATATTGCTGCTGAGGGATTCCGCTCGCGATATAGGTGATGGATCTTCTCCAGCCATGAACTCCGTTAACTGAACCTCTACCCTGTATCCCAACCCAATTGCACACATTACCCACTCCACAAGAGCTTCGTCCATTCTGCCGGTGAGAACCACAATTCGTGACCCGATCGCCATTCTATCCAACATCTCTGTGCGAAGCGAAGGAGGTACAACTTGAGCCGTGGCAATTCGTGCCTGCGCCAGCTTGTCTAACGCATGGTTTTCAGGAGAATGCAGTAGTTCTTGTTTCCATTTCTCCCGAAGAGCAGATCCTGACCCACCGCCTTCCGTCCACACTTGATAAGGAATGTTGTCCCGTTCAGCGGTATGAACCCAACGAGCAGCTGCACGGACCGCACGTTCAAAAGCAGGCATATCCCTCTTCTCTGACTGCCGCATTTCATAACCCGATGCACCTTCATACACCAGTATGCCCAGCGAGACAGAATCGGAGGTTTCAGGCAAAAAAGTCTGAAGTCGACCCGTTTTGGCTGTGCTTTTCCAATGAACACGCCCCAGTGGGTCTCCTTGCTGATATTCCCGGAACTCAGGACTGCGATTCCCCTGACTGCTTCTTCGCTCAGACAGGGCATCTTCCCCCACGGCCGAGTATTCTCCAGGATTACTCTCACCCCATTCCGTAGCTTGGGGAACAACAATTAGCGAGGTATGATTCACAGTCTCTGCGGAGACCGTATTCCATCCGAAAACATCACCCCAGTACAATCTGCCTGATTCCCATCTGTACACACCTCTGCGCAAACCCGATAATTCATATTGATACGTAAACTGGCGACGGGTTCCCGGAAATAGTAATTTACGATGTACACCGGCAGGTGTATTCTCACACAGAATGATCCATAACAGTGGAATCGGGCAGTCGAATTTCAGTTCCACTGCCACCCGCGTTCTTTCGCCTGCCACAACCCGATTCGCATGCATTTGCCGCCGAATGTTAATATTGCGCGGACCGAAAAAATGGATGATCAGTGCGCTTGCGAGCATCAAGGCCGCTATAATGGACAGAAATAGCGCGGCTTTGCCGCCATGCCATACATATAAAGAGGCAAAAGCCACGACCAGGACAGCACCCAACATTCGTTGACCCAGCGCAGTCATTGACGCCGTCCCCTTCCCTGTGCCGCCATCTGTACAGGTACAGGAACCGATGACAGAGCTTCCTGAATCAATTGCGCCTGTGCCCAGATTTCGGCTCTGTTCTGGGCTTTCAATTGAACGCGATGAGAAAGGACCGGTACAGCCATCTCTTTCACATCATCGGGAATGACATAACTGCGTCCTTGGAGGTAAGCAAACGATTGTGCAGCAGCCATCCAGGCCAATGTTCCGCGCGGGCTGATTCCCAGTCTTACCGCTGGGTGACTTCTTGAGGCAACGGCAACAGCAACCAGATACTGTTTGACAACAGGATCCACATGTACATGTTTTACTTCACGCTGCATGGCTACAACTTCTTCAGCAAGCATGACAGGGCGAAGCTCATCAAGCAGTTCTCTGCTTTGCATCCGGGTTAACAGTTCGACTTCCTGCTCCGGATCAGGGTACCCCAGTCCAATCTTCATGAGAAAACGATCCAACTGCGCTTCAGGCAGACGATAGGTGCCCTCAAACTGCAACGGATTCTGCGTCGCCAGCAAAAAGAATGGGCGCGGCAAAGCATAGGTTGTGCCATCCACCGTAATGCGTCGTTCCTCCATCGCTTCCAGAAGTGCCGACTGAGTACGAGGGGAAGCTCGATTGATTTCATCAGCCAGAACAATATTGGACATGACGGGTCCTGGTCGAAACTTGAATTCTCCCGTATGCGGATGATACATCGACGTGCCCGTCACATCTGCCGGCATCACGTCCGACGTGAACTGAATTCGTCCCATGGAGCAATCCAGCGCAGAAGCGACGGCGCGAACCAGCATCGTTTTACCTGTACCCGGTACATCTTCCAGAAGTACATGACCTCCACTAAGCATTGCAGTTAACACATAACGAATCTCTTGTTTTTTGCCAATGATCACACTTTCAACTCGCTTCATAACTCTATTCAGCAATTCTACGGCATGTTCATGTTCCATTCGGATATAAGACATTTCTTCTAATCTCCTTCCATCCATCGGCATTCCTGAACCATACTAATCTATGATTCAGTGTTGCCCGGAAGTAGAGAGAATAGTCCTGTACGAACGACTTTATTCAGATCAATTTATCCAAATACATACTGTTAGTTGCTGCCAGAGGAACGCTGGCTTTAACCATCCATTCCTTTTCATTAGCCTTTAGTGAATCAACGGTTACTCCCATATGCTCCATCAATTCCCGCAGCGGAACCCAGATCGTTCCTCCCTGGCTCTGCACGACTCCCTCTGTCGTTCTGTCATTCATCTGGTCTGCACGTTTGGTTGTCAGGTCTCCGCTGATACTGTCTGCATGGATGGTTCGGTCTTTCCATATGGCTGTAGCTGTCCGGGTCTCTGCATTCCAGCGAGCGCTGCCACCGAACTTTTTCATAAAGGTCCGCAAAGGCACCATGATCCGCTGATCTTCCACGCGAAATTCTCCTTGCTTCAACGTGGCTGCTGCCAAGCCAATTTCCACCTTCAATTCTTTGCCAGCCAACCACAGGTTGCTGTTCTCCTGTACATTTTCTGCGACCCATTCCTTACCCGGAGCTTTGCGAGACTTGTATTTACCATTGGAATCGATGCGGAATTGAACAGGCTGATCCGTGGCCTTCATCGTGTCAAAACGAAAACCTTGATCCTGGTAATACTTGATAATGCCAGGTAGTGCTTTTACCGTCTCAGCATGAGCGCCTCCATCATGCATCAATACAATGACCGAACGTGCCCCGGCAGGCACCTTGGTCGCATTGCGTAAGATCTCTTTGGCCGGAACACCCTTTCGTTTGGAATCACCACTGTCTACGTTCCAGTCCATAACGGTGTATCCGCCCAATTTCAGCAAATCAAAATAACTCTTGTCGAAATGTCCATAGGTACCGCCCGGTGCCCGGACCAGATTCGGCCGAAATCCTGTAATTCGCTCTACTATCGCCTCAGTCTGTTTGATCTGCTTCCAGAACACTTTGAAATCACTGTACAGCTGTTCATAATTATGATTAAACGTATGATTGCCCAAAGCATGTCCATCTTCCACAACCGCACGGATCATCTCAGGATAACGTTCTGCTTGCTCACCAAGCACAAAAAATGTAGCCAAAACCTGCTCCTTGCGCAAAATATCCAATACTTCACGGGTATGGTTACCCGGTCCATCGTCAAAACTCAAATAGACTACCTTTTCTTGAGGATTATCTTCTTTGGAGGCGGATGCATCAGACCCCGATACAGAAGAAGCGTAAGTTGTGCCTGCAGATGCAGCGAATACACACAGCAGTACTACAATGCGAATTATAAGCACAGACCATTTTCCAGATAAAATTGTATGTATTGGTGTTACCATGTTCGAATCAACCTCCAACGTCTCTAGTGAATTTGCTGATAGACTTCAGCAGATTTGTTAGAATTATATGGAGGACGCGCTGAAAAAAGACGCGATTTTGTTTTATAATTTTTCACAATTTGGGATGGCTCGTGATTGATTCTTCGCTTCGGATTAGGTAGCATAATGGACAGGTAGGATCATGAACAAAACTCCTTGGAGAGTACGTATCTCCTCCCACCCTGTCTGCAGGAGAGTGAAGTCTATTGGAATTGCTTGAGAAGGTCCAGCATCTGTTTGGATCCTACGGATACAGCGTTTTGTTTTTTGGCTTATTGCTGGAATTCATCGCCCTTCCCTTCCCGGGAGAAACGACTATGGCTTATGCAGGGTTTCTGTCCTACAAGGGTCATCTGGACTTCGGAATACTTGCCATCCTTGCTTTTCTGGGAACGACGATTGGCATGACGATCACTTATTTTATTGGGGCCAAAGCAGGTCTGCCGTTCATTACACGATATGGAAAATGGTTTCTAATGAAACAGGACAAGCTGGATAAAACGCAAAAGTGGTTTGCCAAGTACGGCAATGCCCTGATCTTCATCGGTTATTTCATTCCGGGAGTGAGACATTTCACCGGATATTTTGCGGGTATAGCCGCTGTTCCCTTTCGTAAATTCGCTCTCTATGCCTATTCAGGCGCACTGTTGTGGGTCATGCTGTTCCTGGGCATCGGTAAAATATTCGGCCCCCAATGGAACGCGGTGTTCCAGCTTGCTCATCAATATGCACCTTACATCGTGGCGGGGATCGGACTGTTGCTGATTGCAGCCGTTCTGTACCGTTATCGAAAAGCGTTGGCTGCCCGATCGTTGCGCAAGCCTGCCGCTATTCGGCAAAGACAAAAATAAACGATATAAACCAGGAACGCCCTTGCTTCAGAACTTCATTTTCGGCACTGAGATACTTCAAGCCGCTCGGCCCATTTCTTTTGTGATGCAGCGGGTACTCTGCCATGATCTTAGCAAACCGCAGCGCTTATCCTTACTATGAGTCTGCTTCTTTTCAAACTCTGTTGTGGTGCTTCGATGAAAGTAACAATTTTAAAATTAGGTAAGGCACCCCATAGAGGAACGAAACAAACAGTGTTCTATTTCCTTGAAAGTCAAACGTTGATTAGAATCATCAACAAAATATTCAAGTGGGACGCCAAGCACATCCATCATCCGTACCATCACCATATTATTAGCTTTATTCACCCTAATTACCCTCCTTTGAGATCTTGAGCGCAAAACCCACCGAATAGTGTAGAACTACTTTCATGCCCGCAGAAGAATGCCATCGATGCATTAATTGACAATTAGCACAGGTAAGTCCAAGGTCGAGATCCAGAAAGAACTAATCCGTTTGGAGGATCAGTTCTTTCTGGATCTGGACTACAAAAGACAAGTCAAGTCTATTAAAATAATAAGTTTACATATATATACAATGGTTGATACACTCTAAATGTAAATATATTGAAATAAAATACAATATTTAGAAAAGAGGAAACCGAGTGAACAAGGTTACAAAGGTACTAGGGACGCTTGTATTAGGCGCCGCAGTCGCAACAACTTCTTCTGCTTTTGCAGATCCAGCATTGCAATCAAGCGCTGCAGCAAAAATTTCACCTAAAAAAGATATTCCTGGCAATGTTATTACGGTGGATACTTCCGTCAATGACAATGCTATCCATGGAGAAGTAGGTGATATCCTCTTTGATGGCACTTACTACTATGAGAGACTTCCAGATAATACTCAAATAGTCCCTGAAGGACCATCTCCTATGGCTTCAACTGAAGGATTTGTTGTTAGTAACTTTGGTGGTAATACAAGTTTAGACAAGTCTATCGTATTGTCCGGTACATATGTTTACTGGAAAATTTGGATCAAAAATACGGGTTCTTCGGCTATTACTGTAAGTATTGCTGGTGACAAAAACGGTCCTCACAGCATTCCAGGAGGCGAGACGTGGAATATTTGGAGTGATAAAGCTTGGAGTACTGGTACCTACAAAGTAGGTTTTACAAATGGTAGTGGTATGCAAGGGCAGGCGGCAGCTCGTATTGGTGAAAGCATTGCGGATCTGAGTATTTAACCACCCCTAAAACTTTCATTTAACAACGTTTAATCACTCACATATTTATGGATGATATCAATGTATAAATACATCACATTTGAGCACAAAAGGTTTTTCTGCCCATTAGATGCGGAACCTCCAAGATATAATTTCTGTTACTAGCAAGGAGCTGCATATTGCGGCTCCTTTTTTTCATGTTTTTTTGGTTATACGTCTAATGTTAAAAGCCTCACGTGCCCTTAGCCATCCATAGATTGTAAGCAAAACAGCAATTGCCGCAAAACCCAATCCGCCTGCGAAACCAAGCTTCCGTGGCTCTACCACTTCTAATAACAAACCTGCACCAAACATGGATAACCCCAACATGCTACTACTGCAAGCCGTCACCAAACCATAGATGAGCCCTCGGTATTTCTCAGGTGTTTCACGCATTAGCAGTGTATCCAGACAAGCATTACCTACCCCAGACATAAGAGCCAACAGAATATAGATCAGAACTGCGATCGCTGGCAGAGTAGCCATACTAAGCAGCACAAGCAATCCCCCTTCCACGAGCAGACACATGACTACTCCCGGGAGCAGCCAATGCTGAAAATAACGAGAGCACCAGTTGCTTAATACCAGTCCCGTCCCAAGCGCTGCGTAGAACAGACCTACACCCCAATCCCCAAGGGCAAACACTTCAATTGCATATACGCTGATCAGTACATTGTCGATCCCGTTGATGACCGGTACCCATAACTCGAACAGGATGATGATCTGTAATGCTACAGAGGATCGAACCAGCCTCCATATTACCGAAGGAACATAAACTGCACCATTAGCGCGAGTAATCACTGAAAAATTACCAGTAGCTGAAACGGCTGAGCTCTCCACATTTTCAAGCGATCTCCCATTTGATTCAGTACCCACTCCCGATGGAAACGAGACTTTTCGGATCAAAACAGCAGCCATCAGAAAACACAGTGCATTGGTTATAAAAGCAGCCTGCGGCCCCATCACTGATGAGGTGATCCCTCCAAGAAAGGCGCCTACGATCAGCACCGTACCGTTCATGACCTGTTCAAGTCCGTTAATTTTGAGCAAATGTTCCGACTGAACAAGCAGTGGTATGCCTGATTTACGGACCGGCGCATAAAGAGCCTCGGCGCAGGCTAGTAAAGTACTCGCTGTATATAGAATCCACAAATCATCTACACTGTTTACGAGTAAATAACTTAGAGCAAGAGGCACCCTTATCAAATTGGTAAGCAGCATAATCTTTCGCCGTGAGAAGCGCATGGTTAACATGCCACCTGCCGGGGCAAGCAACAGGAATGGAAGCACACGCAGACCAAGGGCTAGTCCTACTGCAAGTCCAGATCCTGTTGTGCTGAGAATTAACGAAAGCATGGCCACCTGGCAAAAACGGTCACCTATGCCGTTCACTAGTCCCGCGACAAAGAACTTGCGGTACTCCGATTCTTTTTGTAGCAGGATCACAATGGAAGATCTAAATAGCATGACATATCCTCTTCTCTAATATTAGATATTAATCTAATTAGATAATATTCTAATATATAAGGATTGACAATGTCCTTTTTTTATTTTGTGGGATATTTAATAACACTTTTGTGATAATCCTGATTCATCCAGGTCATACTAATTTGCAAATATAGGGTGTATAAGGGGTGAAGGAATGAGTACAACAGCGCAGAGCAGCCAGGATCAGAGAATATCTCCGAATCTTACGGAAAATACGGATTATTGTAAGAAGGTGATGGGGAATAGCAAAGACTTGATGATTCGTCCTCTGCAGTGTTTGCACAAATGGCCTTCTGTCATGTTGTACATCGATGGGATGGTAGACGTGCAGATTGTGAATCATTCCATCCTGGAATCCTTGTTACAAACCCGTGAGCTGCCTGACTTCTCAGCGGAAAATGAGCATCTGATCTATCTCCAGAATGATGTCTTGGTGGCCAGCAACGTAATATTAATCGAGGAGATGAAAGACGTCCTTGATGCTCTCTTGGCAGGCTTTGCCGTTGTGCTGCTTGAAGGATCGAATCAAGGCCTGAAAATCGCAGCAGCGGGCTGGGAAGACCGTGCCGTCGGCGAACCCATCTCCCAAACGGTTGTTCGCGGTCCCATGGAGGGCTTTAATGAAAATTTGCGAACGAATACAGGCTTGATCCGCAAACGAATTCGTGACCCCCATCTCTGGATTGAAGAAAGGGAGCTTGGCCGAGTCACCAACACCAGGGTAGCCGTGGTATATCTGGAGCATATCGTCGATCAAGAGGTTATAAAAGAACTGCGGCGAAGGCTTGATGAAATTGATATTGACGCTATTCTGGAAAGTGGATATATCGAGGAGCTCGTGCAGGACAAAACAGGTACGATCTTCCCTACGGTCTATAACAGTGAGCGACCAGACACCGTATGCGCCGCACTGCTTGAAGGTCGGGTCGCGATCATTGTAGACGGTACTCCTTTCGTACTGCTTGTTCCCGCTCTGTTTGTTCATTTCTTTCAGTCCCCCGAAGATTATTACCAACGGGCCGATATTAGCTCATTGATTCGAATGATTCGTTATCTAGCGTTCTTTATTGCGCTGCTCGCTCCATCCTTCTATATTGCCATTACTACCTTTCATCAGGAGATGCTGCCCACCAACCTGCTTATTAGTCTGGCAGCTCAGCGAGAAGGTGTTCCATTTCCGGCATTCATCGAAGCCATATTGATGGAGCTGACCTATGAAATTTTGCGGGAAGCCGGCATCCGTATTCCAAAGACCGTCGGTCAAGCCGTTTCCATCGTAGGTACCCTTGTTATTGGTCAGGCCGCAGTAGATGCTGGCGTTGTATCGGCTGCCATGGTTATTATCGTATCCATTACAGCGATATCCAGCTATGTTATTCCGGAAAATGGACTCTCCATTTCTGTACGGATTCTGCGATTTGTCCTGATGATTCTGGCTGCTGCCTTTGGTTTCTACGGAATTCTGATGGTTCTACTGATTACAGTAACCCATCTATGCAGTTTAAGATCTTTTGGTGTGTCTTATATGTCCCCGTTCGCACCTTACATCGGGAAGGATCTCAAAGATACCATATTCCGCGTGCCTTGGACCCGGATGAAAACCCGTCCGCTCTCTACCGGAACTGTGAACGAAACCAGACAAGCTAACAAAAAAACGAAGCGATAATCGGTAAGGAGAACGTGTATGAACAAATGCTTACAATTGATTCTATCTTTTGCCGTTCTGCTCCCTCTCCTTACCGGATGCTGGGATCGACAGGAACTCAATGAGCTTGGCATCATGCTGGGTCTTGGTGTAGACAAGGATGGCGATATGATTAAGGTTAGTGCTCAAGTGGTTGTTCCCAATGAAGTATCCTCCAAGTCAGGAGGAGGTAAAGGAACGCCTGTGACTCAGTATCAGGCTTCTGCGCCTACCTTGTTTGAAGCCATTCAAAAGTTAACGGAATCTAGCCCACGTCGTATATTCATGGCACATATCCGCGTGATGGTCATTGGCGAAGAGTATGCTCGCAAAGTGGGCATTTATGATATCACAGAAGCATTAATGCGCGAGCCTACGGTTCGTCCTGACTATTACGTCATGGTTGCACGAAATACAACAGCTTCCAAGGTGCTAGATGTGCTGACACCACTTGAAAATTTACCTGCGGAGAAGATGTTCAATTCATTGGATGTATCCACCAAGACTTGGTCACCCACAACAACCGTAACTGGGGATCAGTTAATGGAATACATTTTGGCTCCTGGAATACAGCCTGTAATTACCGGAGTGGAGGTTGTTGGTCAACCTGAGAAAAGTGGAAGTCAAGCTAACATTGCGACCATTAAAGCTCCTGCTAGCCTCAACTCAACAGGACTGTCTGTATTCAAGGGAGACAAGCTGATTGGGTGGCTAACCGAGGATGAATCCAAGGGATATAACTACATTCGAAACAATGTGGTATCCACCATCAGCCATCTTCCCTGCCGAAAAGAAGGATATGTTACCTTCAAAACACT
The DNA here is from genome assembly GCF_058408365.1 of Paenibacillus sp. MDV22-iso6. Taxonomy (NCBI): domain Bacteria; kingdom Bacillati; phylum Bacillota; class Bacilli; order Caryophanales; family Paenibacillaceae; genus Paenibacillus; species Paenibacillus sp. MDV22-iso6. The sequence goes on from NZ_JBZVDZ010000008.1 coordinate 32,439, forward strand.
TCGTACAACGACCAAACGGAAAGCAAAAGTCGTAGCAGATCACCCTTTAATCAATATTAAAATCAAAAATGTATCTTCCATAGGTGCCGTTGAATGTGGAATCAAAATCGGTTCAATGAAAGTACTCAAGGAATTGGAACAGGACAGTGAGGAACGGCTTGTAGAACTGATGCAAAAATCCATCAAATCGGTACAGCGCAAGTTTCACGTTGATATTTTCGGATTCGGGCAAGAGGTCTACCATGCTGATCCCAAGTTCTTCAAAAAGGTGGAGAAAGATTGGGATAGTTATTTGGAAAATCTGGATGTTCATTACGATGTCAATGTTCAAATCAAACGTGTAGGTACACTGGATGATTCGTTCAAAGATCAAATTAGGGAGTGAGACAGGTGTTAATTACACTTAGTGTCATTGTGACCGCAGGGGTCATTGGGTGGTTCGATCTGCCGGGGCTCATACGTAGCAAGGAATGGAAAGAATTGGCTGTTTACAGTGTCTTACTGCTCTTGGCTACCATTCTCAGTGTCTTTGCGGCCAACCTGTGGGAAATCCCAAGCCCACTGTATCTCATCATATGGATCTATGAACCTGTAAATCAATTTCTGGCACACTTGACTGGAACTTAAGGAAAAAAGGAGGGGACATTATGCTTGAACAGGGTCGCATCGGAACAAGACAATTGTCCATCCTCATTTTTATGATGGTGGTCGGGGATATGATGCTCATCTATCCCTCGGTCATCACATCCTATGCCAAACAAGATGCCTGGATATGCGCTCTTGTCGGGGTTCCGTTGGGAATGGCCCTCACGCTCATGTTTTTAAAGCTGTGCAGTCTGTATCCGGAGGAAAATCTGATACAGATTTCACGGAGCATTCTGGGATTTTGGCCAGGCAGTCTTGTATCCGCATTTTACCTATTCTTTTTTGTAATAGGTGCCTCTACGCACACCCGAGAGGTCGGAGATTTCCTAACTTCCCAAATCTTTCAGTACACCCCGATTCGAGTCATCATTCTGATGTTTGTTATTACAGTTGGCTGGGGGTTATATCATGGTCTGGAGACGATGGGGAGAAGCAGTGAATTGCTGATGCCTATCCTTATCGTGTTTATTCTCGTGCTTGCATTCTGTCTACTACCTCAGATTGATCCCAGCAATTTAAAGCCTGCTACAGATACTGGCGTTGTTCCCATCCTGCAGGGTATTCTCATAAGTATCATATATCCCGTAGGTGAACTGGTCCCCATTATGATGATTATTCCCTACACGCTAAAACAGGCTCACCGAACTCGGGATGTTCTTATGGCGGCAGGACTTGGCAACTTGTTGCTGGCTATATTGGTTACCATCTCCCTGCTTGTTCTAGGTGCTTTCCTTACACAGCACAACATCTATGCTTCCTTTATTTTATCTCAGAAGATTAGCATTGGTGGCTTTTTTGAGCGTATTGAAGCCATTATGGCTTCTTCCTGGCTCATCTCCACGTATGTTAAAGCGATGGTGTATATGTACGCATTTATCCTCGGATGCGCCGAACTATTTAGGCTAAAGCAGTATCGGATACTCATCCTACCTGCAACATTGCTTATATTTGGCCTTGCCAATCTGGTCTCGCCCAATTTGACCTTCATCGTCATTACCGTCGTTCCATATTGGGTAGATTGGGATACCACATTGAGCATTATATTGCCAGGGCTGTTACTGTTGGTGCATATGTTCAAAAAGGGTTGGAAAAACAAGCCTTCGGGATAAGGCAATGCTGGAGTTCTAATATGTCAGGAAGGAGGCTGGAGACCATGATAATTAAAGATAAAATTACCATTCGGCAATTTGCCCTGCTTACCTTTCTTGTCATGGTTGGGGATATGATTCTGATCTATCCTTCGTTGGTCACAACCTTGGGTAAACAGGATGCATGGATATGCTCTTTCCTCAGTCAGCCCATCGGTCTATTTATCATTTGGATTTTGTACAAACTACAACAAACCTACCCTGAACTATCTTTAATCGAAATTTGCAAGAAATTGCTTGGTCCATGGATTGGATCAGTCTTGTCTGCTGGTTACCTGTTCTATTTCGCTATAGGCGCTGCCATCTGTATCCGGGAAGTTGGAGACTTCATGACGACTCAAATCTACCTCCAGACCCCCATCCGTGTCATTTTGATTATGCTCATGTGTTCCCTGATCTGGGGCCTAATGAAAGGATTGCAAACCATGGGAGCAACCAGTGAACTATTGACTCCTATTGTTTTTGTTTTTATGGTTCTCCTGTTCGTGGGTTTGCTGCCCAAAATAGATGTCTCACATCTGCAGCCTATCTTTAACATCAGCCGGGTTCATTTGATTGAAACCGTTATTCGCGGATCCTTTACCGCCTTCGGGGAGCTGCTCGTGCTTACTATGATTCTTCCTTATGTAATGCGAGGGCCGCACCTTAAACGAGACTTGTTGCTTGCCACTTTCTGCGGAGGTCTGCTCCTGTGTGTATTGCTATTGTTTTCCCTTATGGTTGTGGGTCCTTTCCTAACCCAGCATAATATTTTCATTTCGTACACCCTGTCTCAAAAAATTAATATCGGTAACTTCTTTGAGCGAATTGAAGCCTTCATGGCTACTGCCTGGTTAATTGCGACCTATTTCAAAAGCCTGCTGTACATGTTCGCTTTTGTTATCGGACTAGCTCAGCTGTTTCAGTTGAAAACATACAAACCACTCATTCTCCCTTCATCCTTGCTCATGTTTGCATTGGCCATCCTGATCTCCCCCAATGTCATTTTTTATATCGAAACCATCATGCCTGCATGGGTGGATTGGGACATTACTTGCAGTTTTATTATTCCTCTGTTGCTTTTACTTGTTCATCGCATTCGCTTTGGCAAGAACAGAAAAAATCAGTCTCCTCCAGAACGATTGCCCACATAAAAAGGCTGTATTAACGGTATAACCCGCGAATACAGCCTTTATTATGAAGTGAACATTTTTTTGTTGTATAGAGAACAGACGAGTTTACCTTCCTAAAGTTGCTGCAAAGCCTCAAGTGCTGCTTCAATATGCCCTTTGACTCGCACTTTAGACCACGACTTCAGCAGTATACCCTCTTCATCAATAAGAAACGTGGAGCGTACCATCCCCATGTATTCCTTGCCATACATCTTTTTGAGCTGCCATACGCCGTATTGTTCGGCAACCTGATGTTCTTCGTCGGATAACAGGATGAATGGTAAGCCGTATTTGGCAATGAATTTGTCGTGCTGCTTCATCGGATCAATACTAATCCCCAGAATAACTGTATTTAATCCCTTGAACTCCTCATGACGATCACGGAAATCACATGCCTGCTGTGTGCAGGAAGAAGTCATATCCTTCGGGTAAAAATATATCAGCACCCGCTGTCCGCGATAATCGGAGAGTTTTACCGTCTCTCCCGTACTGGACGGAAGTTCAAAGTCTGGTGCCAGCTTGCCTTCGGTTAATGTCATCTCATTTCCTCCTATATCTCGTCTATACTTTCAATGGATATCTGTTATGATCCTGCTCCGCGATACTTCTTCACGCCATAATTCCATAGCAGAAGACCGATGGAGCCAAACACCAATCCCATCACAGGTGTCAACATCGCCATACGATGCATTTCGGATCGTTCCAGGAACAGGGCTGCCGGATAAATGCCCACGAAGGCAAATGGAATGACCCACGTTAACAGGACCTGAATCGCGCGGTTATAGATGGTTACCGGATAACGTCCATATCCCTGAATGTTGTACATTAATGGCAGGATACCTGTAGGCGCGTCCGAATAAAATGATAACGACGTCAAGGTGATATAGATACCTGCATAGATTAGCACTGAACTAATAGTAAGAATAATGAGGGCCGGAATATGCCACCACTCCAGCACAAGCCCCATCTCCGCACCGCTGATGACCATAATGATCAGACCGATAAACGAACCAACGAGTGCAGGCGGGTCCACATTTTCAAGTAAAATCTGGAACAGGTTATGCGCAGGTCGTGTTAATATGCGATCCATCTCGCCTTTGACAATATACCGTTCACTGAACCCCCACAGATTGATAAAGCAACTGAAGATGCCGTAAGGCACCATAAAATATCCATAAACAAAAAGGACTTCACTCTCACTCCAGCCGCCCAAATTATCCGTATGTCGGAAAACCACAAAGATAAAGATCAGATTGGTTGCCTGGAACAGCAAATCCGAAAGGATTTCAACCCAAAAATCGGCGCGGTACGTGAGACGTGTTTTCATGTAATTTTTTAAATATTCCCAGATCAGACCCATATAGTACACTCTGTTATCCTCCTTGCACGAACAGACGCTTGCGCGCCTGACGCCAGATCAGCATCATCGGAATGAGCAGTATGACAAACCAGAACACCTGAATGCCGAGTACGCTCCAGATGCCTGTGCCTTCCACTCTTCCGGTGAAAACCGAACCGGGTAGATACGTAATGGCCTGAAAAGGCAATACTTTCATCACTGCGGACATCCAGCCCGGATAGAGGCTGATTGGAATGATCAGACCTGAGAACAGATCAACCACGACACGTTTCATACGCATCATGCCTTCATTGTTTTCCACAAAGAATGCGGCCAGCCCCGTAATGACATTAATCTGGGAATTAATGAGGAAACTGAAGAACAGCATGACCAGAAAGCCAATCCACGCGGACGGCGCCGTGGGCAGTTCAACCGGGAACAACAGAATCGCAATGAGCATTCCAGGAATCATAAGCAGCAGGAAACGGAAAATACCTTCGCCCAGACCCTGCATCATTTTGACCATGACATAGTTGATCGGTCTTATGAATTGAATGGCAATGGAGCCATCCCGAATGTCTGCGGCTATTTCTCGGTCCAGGTTGTTAAAATAAAACGCACGCGCCATCCACGATACAGCCACATATGTCGTCATCTGAGCTGCCGTAAAACCGCCCAGTTCACCACTACTGCCGTAAATGGCTTGCCACGTAAAGTAATACACGCCGATATTCAGCGTATATATCAAAATGCCGGAATAATAATTCACCCGGTATGCAAGCATCGTCAGGAACCGGATGCGCATAAAATCAAAAAATGCACTATTCATCTTAGGATACACCCACCGCTTCGTTCTTTGCGCCCACAATCTCGGGACGCTCGGCGGAACCGGATTGGTAAATACTGCGCACAATCTCATCCGTGTTAATCTCAATAATCTGAATATCGGTAATATCTGCCTGTCCAACGACGCGTCCCAGCACATCCGACACGTTGAGTTCAAGTGGAATCCAGACCGATGCGGACAGTTCATTCTCCACCGTCCAGCGAACAGGGAGCGCAGCAGTCCACTCCAGCATTTGTTCCATGGGATGAGCAGTGCCAAACTTGAACCGGATCTCCCGTTCCTTGCCCCACTGGGATTTCAGATGATCCAACCCGCCATCATAGATGATATTGCCCGCATCGAGCATAATAACTCTAGAGCATAAAGCTTCGATGTCCTGCAGATCGTGGGTTGTCAGCAAAATGGTTGTTCCGTGTTCCTTATTCATGTCTTTCAGAAATTCACGGATTTCCGATTTCACAACAATATCCAGACCAATGGTAGGCTCATCCAGGAAAACAATATCTGGATTGTGCAGCAGCGCAGCGACCAGCTCACAGCGCATACGCTGTCCAAGACTGAGCTTACGAACAGGACGGTTCAGCAAATCCTGAAGCTGTAACCGCTCAACCAGTTCATCCAGACGTTTGCGGAAATCGACCTCACCTACTCGATACACCTTGCGCAGCAGATGGAAGGACTCAATAACACCGATATCCCACCAGAGTTGGCTGCGTTGACCAAATACGACACCAATATTCTGCACAAACTTCTCACGTTCCTGATACGGAACATATCCACCAACCGATATTTGCCCTGAAGTAGGCACCAAAATGCCGGTCAACATCTTAATCGTTGTTGATTTACCGGCACCGTTCTCCCCAATATATCCGCATATTTCGCCTTGCGGAATTTGAAATGAAATATCATTTACAGCCAAGACCTCCTGGTATTGACGTGCAAACAGATCCTGAAATGCGCCCTTAAGCCCTCCTCGACTTTTCTGGACGCTAAACGACTTGCGTAAATCTTTGACATCAATCGCCAGCATGATTATACCTCACTTGGATTTTGTTGAAATTGCTTGTAGCCCAAAAAGAAATTATAATAGTATCAGTCAAAATTCAGCAAGCTTTAAAAAATAGTCTGAGGCCGCGTCCTCTGTTGTATCTCACAGATATGTCGTGTACGGAAAGCCCGGGCTAAATCAATTTGGACTCATCTTCATTTATTTTGAATACAAAGGAGAGCTAGCATGACCAGAAAGACGAAGAGAACCATTTGGATTTCTCTTGCCGCCTTCGTGCTTATTGTTGGAGGCGCTGCGGCATTTTATTTCGGTTCTATTCTCAATCAGTTGAATGGCTTGCAAAAGGAAGGCGATGAATCGCCGTTTGCCGGTATCGAAAATGTTGAAAAAGTAAGTACACCGGATCCTCCGAAATGGGAAGGCACCGAAACGGTTAATATTCTCGTTATGGGTGTTGATGCCCGCGGGCTGGAGAAGGGGGAAGTTCCTCGTTCTGACAGCATGATGGTCGTTTCGCTTGACCCACTCACCAAAAAAATTAATCTATTCTCCATTCTGCGTGACACATACGTCAACATTGACGGATATGGCAAGGAACGAATCAATACTGCTATTACCCATGGTCCCAACGTAGCAATGAAAGCTGCTGGAGACCTGCTGGGTATCCCTGTTCAGTATTATGTGTATACCGATTTCCAAGGATTCATCAAATTGGTGGATGCCGTTGGCGGTGTGGATTTTGACGTAGAGAAGGACATGCACTATACAAGTAAAGCGGACAATAATGAATACGATATTGATCTGAAAAAAGGCTACCAGCATTTGGATGGCGATACGGCTCTCATGTACGTTCGCTTCCGTCATGATGCCATGTCGGATTATGCCCGCTCCGAGCGGCAGCGTGAATTCCTGAAAGCTGTAGCAGCGAAAATGCAGTCAACGACAACCATTGCCAAACTGCCTTCCATTCTGGAAGAAGTTAATCCTTATGTAGATACGAATCTGACCCTCTCCGACATGTGGAAGCTAGGCGGACTCGGATATCAGAGCAGCATGAACGGCAGCGAGCAAATCCCGCCAATGAAAATGCTCAAGGAAGAGCGTACACCGGGCGGAGCTGAGGTGCTGACGGTAACCAGTGAAGAAAAACTTAAGCAATATATTCAAGATATCATTCATCCACCTGCTCAAGAGGAAGGCAGTACTACTGGAGCCGAAGACAAAACGGCAAGTGGTGACGAACAAAACTCCAAGCAACCCGCACAGTAATGAATCGCAACACGCAGAGGGCAGCCCATATGCTGCCCTCTCGCTGTGTTTGGTTTATCTAATACGAAAGGAAGTTATCTTATGAATCCATCACGTTCCCGTTCCGAGCTTTTATACGAAGAAGCACTTCAACATATTGTAGGAGGTGTGAACAGTCCCTCCCGCTCATTCAAAGCGGTGGGTGGCGGTGCACCTGTCTTTATGAAAAAGGCGCAAGGTGCGCACTTCTGGGATGTCGACGACAACCGTTATATCGATTATCTCGCAGCGTACGGCCCAATTGTTACAGGACATGCTCACCCTCATATTACCCAAGCGATTACCGAGGCAGCAGCCAATGGTGTACTGTACGGTACGCCTACGGAACTTGAGATCAAGCTCGCCAAAATGCTGAAGGAAGCCATTCCTTCAATGGACAAGGTTCGTTTTGTAAACTCCGGTACAGAAGCGGTCATGACCACCATCCGGGTTGCCCGCGCCTACACCAAACGTAATAAAATCGTGAAATTCGCCGGATGTTATCACGGTCACTCCGATCTGGTCCTTGTGGCAGCAGGTTCGGGGCCTTCCACGCTGGGTATTCCGGATAGTGCAGGTATTCCAACGAGCATTGCGCATGAAGTCATCACGGTACCTTTCAACGATCTGGACAGCCTGAAAGCAGCTCTGGAGCGTTGGGGCGATGATGTCGCCGCAGTCATGGTTGAACCGATTGTCGGCAACTTCGGTATGGTTATGCCAGAACCTGGCTTCCTGGAAGGACTCTGTGCCATGACTCGGGATAACGGCTCACTCGTTATTTACGACGAGGTCATTACAGCCTTCCGTTTCCACTATGGCTCCACACAGACGTACGCGGGACTGGACAATCATGCGGAGATCGAACCCGATCTGACTGCACTTGGCAAAATCATCGGCGGCGGTCTGCCCATCGGTGCATACGGCGGTCGTAAACAGGTTATGGAGCAGGTTGCTCCACTCGGCCCGGCCTATCAAGCCGGAACGATGGCTGGTAACCCTGCGTCTATCTCTGCGGGTATCGCTTGTCTGGAGGTTCTGCAAGGCGAAGGTGTATATGCGGAGATGGAACGTCTTGCGATTGATCTGACAACAGGCCTTCAGGCTTCTGCGGATCGTCATGGCATTGCGTTAACCATTAACCGAATTCGTGGTGCCTTTTCCACCCACTTCTGTGACCATCCGATTACGAACTATGATCAAGCCCAGGATACCGATGGGGAACTGTTCGCTTCCTTCTTCCGTCATATGCTGAATCGTGGCATTAATCTGGCTCCTTCCAAATATGAAGCCTGGTTCCTGACCACTGCACATACGGACAAGGATATTCAAGAAACATTGGAAGCCGCAGAAGCTTCCTTCAAAGCTATGGCTCAGGCGTAAACCGTTATCTAACAATTCACAAGTCGCAGCATAGCATGTCACTGAAATTAAATTAATCACATGAAATAAAGGCGTCCCACAAGCGATTATTCCGCTTGTGTGGACGCCTTTTGCAGTTTCATTATCTCCTCACGGATAATCCTCAGCCCTTCCTTGATCCGTTGCTTAGGTACATTGGATATGTTTAACCGCAGCATTTTATCCTGATGTACCTCCTGTGCACCCTCCGGAAAATATCGTTCTGTTGTATCGGCAATCACTCCCCGTTGCTCCAACCGGGACAGCAAGACCTTGAGTGGCATATCCTTAGGCAGTGGCAGAACCGTATGCTCCCCTCCTGTGCGTGGTGCATTCACAAACGGAGCAAAGTCCGGGTAAGCATTAAGCTGTTGATACAGCTTGTTCATCCGGGCAGCATAACGACTGCGGATGACTTTGCCATGGTGGGCAAACATCCCGTTACGGATGTAGACTTCAAGTGCTGCCTGGGATAGTACTGCAGTGTCAATATCGAGCATTTTTTTGTATTTACTAAACGATGCAGTAAGACTTGCAGGCAGAATAGCCACGCCAATCCGCAGGCCGGGAAACAGGATTTTGGAGTAACTTTTCAGATAAATGACTCGCCCTTCTGTATCATAGGACCATAATGGGTCCTGCTTCGTGTTCTCTTCCAAATCAGCCAAGAAATCATCCTCTACCAGATAGACATCGTAACGCTGCGCCAGGCGGATCAATTTTTTCTTCTCAGCTGCCGTCAAGGAAGTCCCAATCGGGTTGTGAAACCGTGGCATAACATAAAAAAATTTGATGTCTCCTTCGCGGAACTGTCGTTCGAGCGCGTCCCAATCCAGGCCCTCCAGAGAGCGTCTGACACCTGCAATAGGTACATTTAGACCTTGTAAAAGAGAAGGCATATTATGATAACCCGGCAGTTCCAGCATCACCTGCTTTTTCCCATTTGGAAAAGGCATTAACGCCAGCACAGCTAGAGCTTGCTGCACCCCTGAAGTGATAAAGAACTGCTCCTTCCGGGCAAACACCTGATAATCGGCGAATTGCTTCTGCAGCAATTCAATCAAGGAAGGCAAGCCTCTCTCGGTTCCATATAAAAACAAATCCGCCTGTTTCTTCTCCATTGCCTGGTCCACACAATGGCGAAAATCGGAATAAGGGAATACTCGCGGATCAGGAGCTGCGGAGGCAAAATCCAGTGGTCCCTGCCACTCTCCATCCTCCACTTCGGCTCCATTCTGTACCGCATAATACCCGGACTGAGGCACGGCGTAGACCAGATGCCGCTCTTCCAGCCACTCATACGCACGTATGGCTGTACTCACACTACATTGATACTGCTCAGCCAGAACACGCACAGCCGGCAGTTTGATTCCTTTGTCCTGCCATTGTCCACTATTCTGCTGCCGCAATTGGTCCTGAATCCATTGCTTAAGTGATTCGGCGATGATTTCGTATTTTCTCATTGGATTCTGCAACTCCTCCGACTTCAGCATTACCTTAAGTGTACCGGTACAATAAACATTTTTGTCTATTGTACCACTATTGGTCTGGCAGTATATTGAATAAGGTCAGACAGCGTACGCAGCAACATATGCGCCGTTGTAGTAGTAAAGAAAAACCGTATTATTGGAGGAAACCCATGAACAATACTCAAACTAGAACATACGCATATGTAGCAGCTATTTTATATGCAGCCATTATTGGTTTATCCTTTTTATTTGTCAAAATGACGGTGAGTGTTGCACATCCAATTGATGTACTTGCACATCGTTTTGCTTTGTCATTACTCGTAGTCAGCATCCCTGTCATTTTCGGATGGATCAAGATCAAGCTAACCCTTCGTGATCTGTGGCGTATCATTCCGTTAGGGCTGCTCTCTCCTGTTTTGTTCTTTGCCTTTCAGGCATTCGGGCTAGTCTCGTCCAACTCATCGGAAGCAGGAATTATCCAGGCGATGGCCCCCGTATTCACACTTGTGTTGGCCTCTATCTTTCTAAAAGAACGTACATCCCTTTTGCAAAAACTGTTCCTGCTGTTGTCCGTGGCAGGTGTAATCTTTATTTTCTTGATGAAAGGGAGCGGGATGTCGGCAGGCAACTTTAAAGGTATTGCTTTACTGCTGCTCTCCACGGTGTGTTTTGCAGGTTATGGTGTATTGGCAAGACCCTTAGCGCAGAAATATAAACCGATGGAATTGACCTGGGTGACCCTGATGGTTGGATTTATCGTCTTCAACGCAGCTTCTCTGATTCGTCATGCGTCTAGCGGAACCATGATGGATTATGTGAAGCCACTCTTAGATGCATCTTACCTAGGAGCACTGGCCTATCTGGCTGTCCTCTCCACCATGTTCTCCACGCTGCTGGCGAGTTATGCCCTGACTCATCTGGAAGCTTCCAAAATGAGTGTATTCAGTAATTTGTCCACACTCATTTCGATTGCTGGCGGAGCCTGGATATTGCATGAACCTGTCCATGGATACCACTTTGTTGGAGCCTTGCTGATCATCGCAGGTGTACTTGGCACCAATATGAGCGGAAGAAAATACAAGCTGGTCAATCCAGATAAAGCATGATACAATGTGAAAAATTATAAACGGATGTTATCAACAATGATGAAGAGAAGTACACAGGACAGGATACCTCAGAGAGCCGGCGGATGGTGTGAGCAGGTGTATCGGTCATGTGGAAATGGGCTTCGGAGTTCCGAGTTGAACCCTTTCTGCCACCTGTACTCAGGAGCGCGGATCGTCAGTAGGCAAGGCGGCATGTTCAGCCGTTATCCATGGACAGGATATCGATAAGGATTATGTGGGCTTCCTGCATATATTTATCCGTATCCCTCAAGTGGGCCGCAACCAGCGGCCAATTAAGGTGGCACCGCGAAGCATAAGCCTCGTCCTTCTATTCTGTTCCCGTCTGGGAAACAGGATGAAGGACGAGGCTTTTTTAATTTATGTATGTACCCAAAACTGTTGCAGGCTGAAAGGAGGTGATGGTCGTGGAAGACGGCTGGTGGCGTCAGCAATTAAGGATTGAAAAATCACAACATCAAAGGAGAATGAACCATGAACAAGAACAAAGACATTATTTTAACCGGAGACCGGACAACCGGACAGCTTCATCTCGGCCATTACGTTGGCAGCCTGCGCAGTCGGGTGCAATTGCAGGATGAGTACAAAACGTATATTTTACTGGCTGATGTACAGGCGCTTACGACCCACTATGATCAACCGGGACTGATTGCAGACAGCGTGCATCAAGTGACACTTGATTATCTTGCCGTAGGTATCGATCCCAATAAAGCCACTCTGTTCATCCAGTCGATGATTCCGGAAATTGCCGAGCTGACAGTCATATTCTCCATGTTTATCACGGTGAACAGTCTTCGGCATAATCCCACGATTAAAAACGAAGCGCGTGATCGTGGCTATAAGGATCTCTATTACGGATTTCTCGGTTATCCTGTCAGTCAGGCTGCGGATATTGCGTTCTGCAAAGCAACCCTTGTTCCGGCGGGGGAAGACCAGATCCCACATATCGAAACAGCGCGGAAACTGGTCCGGCGGTTCAATGAATTATATTCGCCCGTTCTGCCTGAACCACGTATTCTGACCGGAGAACGGCTGGGCGGACTGGATGGCGTGGGCAAAATGAGCAAAAGCATGGGCAATGCCATCTCGTTGAATGCTCATCCTGATGATGTGTATGCCAAGCTGGCCAGGGCAAAAACCGATCCTGCCCGCATTCATCGTTCTGACCCGGGACATCCGGATATTTGTCCGGTATTTGCCTATCACCAGCTGTTTCGAAAGGATCAGGCCGCTGAGATTCATGCGAGCTGTAGTGACGGCACCATTGGTTGTAAGGATTGCAAGATGATTGCAGGCACTGCAATTAACGAACTGCTCTCCCCTTTCCGTGAACGGCGAAATTACTATGAACAACGTGGACATGAAGTGAAAGAAATCCTCGTGGAAGGCACACGCCAGGCCCGTCAGGCTGCACGTGAGACGATGCTTGAGGTTCGTGAAGCGATGGGGATACGTTATTTCGACTGACGGTATGAGAAGGCTTGATCACGTTAACACTGCTGAGAACAGTATATTGGGAAAAGAGGTCCCCTCAGCATGAAACCAACACAGCCTTCCTTTTTGCAAGCCATGATGTTAATGATGTTATCTGTCGGCCTGATCAGTCACGTCCTGATCATCCCTGCCCTTTTGTCTTCGGCAAAAAGAGATGCATGGATATCCGTTCTGTTGTCTGCAGGGCCTTATCTTTTATTCACTCTAATGCTTGCCTATGTCTCTCGTTTTCTCCAGCACCAAACCTTGCATGAATGGCTGACTTCCCATCTTGGCAAGCCTCTTGGCATGCTGTTTCGGGTGGGAAACAGCCTCTTTTTTCTGTCCGTGATCTACTTCACTCTGCATGATACCACCACTTGGGCCAAAACCAATTACCTGACGGAGACGCCAATATTGGTTACAAGCATTGCTCTGATGTCTCTCTGTGCCTATGCGGCCTATAAAGGAATACGCTCTCTGGCATTTACAGCAGGATTAATCCTGCCCCTGGTTGTGCTGCTTGGCTTCTATGTAGCTATCGTCAATACACAATACAAGGATTACAGTCGTCTGCTGCCTGTGCTTGAACATGGCTGGCATCCCGTGCTTCATGGCACAGTCTACAGTCTTGCAGGCATGTTTGAGTTGCTGTTCATCTGGTACTTGCAGCCCCACCTCTCCAAACGGATACGTGTATGGCAGTACCTGATGCTCGCGATCATTATCCTTGGGCTGACACTCGGTCCGCTCATTGGGGCGATCGTGGAATTTGACCCTTTTGAAGCTGCCAAAATGCGATATCCCGCCTTTGAAGAATGGCGAATTGCGTCCTTGGGCAAATATATTGCCCAGACTGATTTCTTTTCCATTTATCAGTGGCTCGCCGGTTCTTTTACCCGGATTAGTCTGGCCATGTATATTGTAGTAGAAATTTGGAATATTAAGAGCGCCTCCAGAAGGATCATATGTTGTGCCACTCTTGGCGTCTTTTTTATTCTTACCATGCTGTATCCTCTGGATGATATGACATTCGAAAAACTGCTTGTCCAATACATATTCCCGTTCAATCTCGTGTATCTGAGCGGACTAGCGGTGGTTGCAACAGCAGTTGCATACATCAGTTCACGCCATCAGAGGAGGAAACATCATGGAGCACCAAACGATTGACACCACGTCCCATGAAACGCTGCTTGCCTCTTTCGAAGAGCAGTTCAGTCCCTGCGCAGATGTTGTTATTCAAAGCTTTCCTGCCAAAGATGAAACCGATATGTCGGTGATTATGCTCTATTGCGACGGTTTGGTCGATGGTAAACAAATCAATCAGTTTATTATCCCACGGCTGGAACAGCATTCTCTACATGAAGAAGAAGCACATCCCAAAGAATTGGGGTTAACATTGAATCCGGTGGATGATCTCTCAGATACAGAGAATTTAAATCTGCTGATTTTCAGCGGACAATTACTGCTCATTTTCGGAAATGGTGATCAATCCTGCAGTCTAGATATCGCGAGTATACCAGGAAGAACCCCTGAGGAGTCGGCGATCGAGTCATCGATTAAAGGACCTCGGGATGGGTTCACTGAGGAGTTATCCGTGAATATTGGCCTCATTCGCAAACGAATGAAAACCTCTTCCATGTGTTATGAGAAATATGTTAAAGGTGGTCGTACCCAGACCGCTATTGGTCTGTTGTACGTCAAAGACATCATTAACCCGGATATTCTGAAAGAAGCACGCCAAAATCTCGACCAAATTGAAATCGATGGCATTCTTGGTACCTCTATTATGGAACGTGCCATTATGGGGGGAATTCGCAGCATCTTCCCACTCACGGATAATACGGAGCGACCCGATTATGTCGTGGACTCCCTTTTAAATGGGCGATTTGCGGTTCTCATTGAAGGTTCACCAGTAGCCATTATCGCTCCAACCACTCTGTTTAATCAGTTAAAATCGCCGGAAGACGAGAGTACCCCATTTTTCATTGTTACTTTTGAGCGAATTTTGCGCATTTCCGGATTACTGATTGCCTGCTTCTTTCCTGCCTTCTATATCGGCCTGACTAGTTTTAATGTGGAGCAGATCCCCTTGCCTCTGCTTGCAACCATTTCGGGTACACGGATGGGTCTACCTATGCCAGTAACGCTGGAAGCATTTTTAATGATATTTATGTTTGAGCTATTTAATGAAGCCGGCCGCCGACTCCCACGAGCCTTGGGACAAACCGTCAGCGTCGTAGGTGGGCTTATTATCGGAGATGCAGCTATTCGAGCAGGAATTACTTCCCCCACGATCATTGTCACGGTGGCTATTTCAGTAATCTCCAGCTATATCTTGGTGAATACCGTGCTTAGTGGGGCTACTGCTCAAGTCCGGATTGGGATGCTAGTCATTTCTTCCATTCTTGGATTATTCGGTTTCATGATTGGACTACTGGGTCTGCTGGTGCACCTCGTATCCTTGGAGTGTTATGGCGTCTCATACCTGTCACCTGTCTCTCCTTATATTCCCGGCGACTTCACCCAAGCCGTATCCATGCCCCCTTCTATGAAACGGACCAAGCGCCCAGCTGTACTCCATACACAGGATTCCACTCGCCGGAGGAAAGGCTCGTGACAAGATGGATGGCTAAAATTAGCTTGTTAATAAGCTGCTTTATCCTGCTGACCGGGTGCTGGGATTCCAAAGAGGTTCAGAGCATTAACTTTATCACGGCTGTAGGAATAGATTATGTAGACAACCAATATGTTGCTTACGCCCAACTCATTGATTTCTCCAGTATTGCCAAGCAGGAAGGGCCAACTTCAAGGCAAGCAAGTGATATCTGGATCGGACGGGGTGAGGGTTCTACGCTGAGTATGGCTATTGATGATCTATATCAAACTTCTCAGCAACAAACGTTATGGACCCATGTAAAAGCGATTGTCTTATCCAAAAATGTGTTGAATGGACGGCTGGAAGATGTCTTTAATACACTGTTGCATTCAGGCCAACTGAGATATACCCCATGGCTCTACGGTACAGAGCGTAACATTACAGATGTACTCGCTCCCTCTGCACTGCTGAACCAATCCGCCCAGACCATAGAACTGTTTGAACCGATGAAGCTGTATAAGCAACATTCCGGTTATGAACCCATCCGGCTTCATCAGCTCCTTGACGGATTTCGGGAGCCTGCTTCAGTTATTCTTTTGCCTTCCATTACCAATCAGAATGAGACCTGGTTTAACGGAGAAAAAGCCCCCCCGCTTATTAGGATGGATGGGTTTTACGTCATTTCAAATGGTAAAAGTCAAGGCAGGTTAACGGGTAAAGACGCTGATGGCACACGATACGTGAATTATGACCGCGTCTTTCAATATCCGCTGTATGTATACAGCAACGGGAGCAAAACGCCGGAGCTGACGCTTAGGCTTAATCACCCAAAGACCACGATTAAGGCGAGGAAAGAAGGAAACGGTGTAACATTCGACCTGGTTACGTCGGTTAAAAGCGCCATCATCGAGGATCATAACTCTCATCGCTCTCCCCATGTTATGGAAAAGGAAGCGGAGAAACAGATTGAGTCCGAAATTCGCAATACGTTTGAGAAAACCAAATCACGCAAGATTGATTCCTACGGTTTTGTGGAACATCTATATCGGCATGATCTCCCCCTATGGAGACAGGCGGTATATAAACGGGCCAACCCACTTGAGGGGTTTAAACTCGGTAAGGTCGAGGTTCATGTGAAAATCCTCAATGCCAGTACGTATAAATACGATGAGTAACGCAAAAAGACGATCAGCAGCCTGCAGTCCATGCAAGGTTACGGGTCGTCTTTTCATTTCATAATTAACTTAACGTCTTATCCCAGTGGAAACGCCATAACACTCATGAGTGCCAATTCAGGCTGAGTGGTATCCAGACGACTGTACTGTATGATAACAGGAACATCGCTGGAGACGGTAATTGCATAGGGTACTCCAGGAGGGATGAGTTGTTCACCCGATCTCAACGACGCTGTCCGAATATGCTTTGTTCTCCGCGCAGGCACCTCAGCCACGATGTCTTCGAGCGGTTCCCTATCTTCAAAATAGATCGTTATTTGCAGCTGTGCATCCACTGTGCCTGTATTTAATACACAAATGCTCTCGTGACTCTCCAGTGAGCCCGAGCTGTCCGGTGGAATGTAACCATCGGGGATCACCCAGTAGGTGTGACCTGTCGCAGTGGAAGATGTTTTATGCGCTGAAGTGTTCGTCTGATCCTGTGCCATTAATAATTCCTCCTTTGCTAATGCAATAATTAGTTAAACGCGCGTAAGGCTCGCGGTGCGGGCGCTTCGGTGGACGGATCGGGCTGTGGGCCGCTGTTGGCTCGGGATTTCTTTTTTATCCCCTCAGCAGGGGAAATCCCGCTCCAAAGGCGGACGCTTCGCTCCCTCTGCTCCGATTCCGCCCTCCTCCGCTGCAACGCTCGCCATGGCTTTTTAAAGGCTTTTTGCCTTCGCTATGTTCGCTGGGCAACTTTTTGGGATGCTCGTTACTTCGTTAACTCGCTGAATAAAAAGGCTGTTTGCGGGGCGGACGCTTCGGTGGGCGGATCGGGCTGTGGGCCGCTGTTGGCTCGGGATTTCTTATCATTTCCCTCAGCAGGGGAAATCCCGCTCCAAAGGCGGACGCTTCGCTCCCTCTGCTCCGATTCCGCCCTCCTCCGCTGCAACGCTCGCCATGGCTTTTTAAAGGCTTTTTGCCTTCGCTATGTTCGCTGGGCAACCTAAGAGCAACCTTGCTCGTTACTTCGTTAACTCGCTTAATAAAAAGGCTGCTTGCGGGGCAGGCGCTTCGGTGGACGGATCGGGCTGTGGGCCGCTGTTGGCTCGGGATTTCTTTTTTATCCCCTCAGCAGGGGAAATCCCGCTCCAAAGGCGGACGCTTCGCTCCCTCTGCTCCGATTCCGCCCTCCTCCGCTGCAACGCTCGCCATGGCTTTTTAAAGGCTTTTTGCCTTCGCTATGTTCGCTGGGCAACCTAAGAGCAACCTTGCTCGTTACTTCGTTAACTCGCTTAATAAAAAGGCTGCTTGCGGGGCAGGCGCTTCGGTGGACGGATCGGGCTGTGGGCCGCTGTTGGCTCGGGATTTCTTTTTTATCCCCTCAGCAGGGGAAATCCCGCTCCAAAGGCGGACGCTTCGCTCCCTCTGCTCCGATTCCGCCCTCCTCCGCTGCAACGCTCGCCATGGCTTTTTAAAGGCTTTTTGCCTTCGCTATGTTCGCTGGGCAACTTTTTGGGATGCTCGTTACTTCGTTAACTCGCTGAATAAAAAGGCTGTTTGCGGGGCGGACGCTTCGGTGGGCGGATCGGGCTGTGGGCCGCTGTTGGCTCGGGATTTCTTATCATTTCCCTCAGCAGGGGAAATCCCGCTCCAAAGGCGGACGCTTCGCTCCCTCTGCTCCGATTCCGCCCTCCTCCGCTGCTTACCTCAAATACATTTGCAGCGGCTGCAGTCGCAGCTCGCGGATGGCTTCCGCCACCTGCATGGCGAGGCGACGGGCACCGCGCTCCTGAAAATGCGTGTTATCCTCCACGCCTGTTGGGAAGTTCACGTACTCACCCGGCAGCACCCACATGAAATCCTCCTTGCTCCCTTCAACGCCCGCTTGCTCGAACAGGATACGGCTTCGCTCAGCCAGATCGATCAGCGGTACACCTTCCTCTTCCGCCAGCTCACGCACAGCGACGATATAATCGCCATGGGTGTCGGTCAATGTGTCGTCATCAGCGAAGTAACGCCGATGCACCGGTGTCACGAGCACCGGACGCGCCTTAGCTTCGCGGGCGGCATCGATATACTTTTTCAGATATTCCTTATATGTTGTGAAAGGCTCCGTTCCCCGGTCAGGGCCCGGCTTCTCATCGTTATGTCCAAATTGAATAAACAGAAAGTCTTCCGGCTTAATTTTCTCCAGAATGGCATCCAATCTGCCTTCATTGATGAAACTGCGGGAGCTGCGTCCAGACTGGGCATGGTTATCCACAGCAACATCATGTTTGAACTGTGCAGGCAACAGCTGGCCCCAGCCACAGTATGGATATCCACTTTCCGGCTGATCCGTCACGGTAGAATCACCAGCGATAAATACAGTCATCGTCTGATTGGCAAGCGTGATCTCCAATGCATTAATCCGCGGCGCAGGACCGGAGAAGGATAGTCGGAGCTTTCCGCCACGAACCACAACCGAGAATCGAACCTCTGCACATTGCCCAGGAACTGTACGAATGGTTGGCAGCATCAGCCTGCCCTCTCCGGCTTTGATTCTGGTGATCGTCTCCGCCAATTCATCCCCTGCAATTAACAAGACTTGATAGGTTCCATCAGGTACATCAACGATGAAAGATGCCTTGAGCGGAATACAAAAGCTTGAACGCAATCGGGCAGACACATTGGTCTGCCCTTGTTTGCCGTTGTTTGCCCTACTGGAATTCGATACTTCGTCTTCACTTATCCGTTGTTTCTCATACACAAGGGAGCCGGATTCAAAACCGTATTCTCCCTGTTCTTCATATGCAGTGCTGGCAGACACTTTCAAATAACCCTCAACCTCACCTGCACTGCCAGAGTCCGGTCCAAAATTGAACTTCCAGTGGGTAACGGCCTCTTCACCGCCCTCTGCCGTTACCTCCGTGGCAACAGCCTGACTACCCTGGGCCTTATTCAATAGGAACAACCCCCTTGTTCAATATGCTAATCCAGGTTTGGATCCAGTGAATATCGTTTATCCTTTCAGTCCGCTGGTGCTCATGCCCTGTACAATTTGTTTTTGGAAAATAAAGAACACGGCTACAACGGGTACGAGACTCACAATGGACATCGCGAACATCGCTCCCCAGTTGGAGGCAGACTCACTGTCCAGGAACATTTTCAGTGCCATGGAGACCGTATATTTATCCGGCGAGTTGAGATACAGTACTGGACCGAGCAGATCCTCCCATCTCCAGTAGAAGGAGAAGATCGCAGCCGTTGCAAGTGATGACTTGATGAGCGGCATAATAATCTGTACATACAGTCTGAACTTGTTACATCCATCAATGGTAGCCGCCTCATCCAGCTCTTTCGGAATCGTACGAATGAACTGTACCATCAGGAAGATAAAGAACGGCATCCCGAAGAACGTAGGTACAACTATCGGTAGAATGGTATTCAACCAACCAAGCTTCGTGAAGATAATATATTGGGGTACGAGTACAACGTCATGCGGCAACATAAGTGTTAACATCATCAGGGAGAACCAAAAGTTACGTCCTTTGAAGTTGAGTCTGGCAAAACCAAAGGCAATCAACGATGAGGATAACACGGCACCTATCGTAGAGATGACCACAATAACGAGTGAGTTGGTGATGTAATCCATAAACGGTCTTCCGCCTGCGCCTTTCCAGCCATCCGCGTAGTTACTCCAGATCCATTCCGTAGGGAACAAGGACTCGGCAGTTACGAAGATGGTACGACTTTCTTTGAATGAGCTGAAAAGCATCCACAGAACGGGATAAAGCATCAGGAGGGCCAAAGCTGCAACGAACAGGTGATAGATGGGCCATTTCACATTTCTCCAAACCATCGTTACTTCCCTCCTTCGGATTCATAAAACACCCAGAACTTGGATGTCAGGAACACCGCGACTGTGAGTATACCGATCATAATAAGCATGATCCAGGCCATGGCCGAAGCATAACCCATGTTGTTAAACATAAAGGCCTGACGGAACAGATACAGCGAGTAAAGCATCGTACCGTCCATTGGACCGCCCTCGCCTTTAGAGATGATATATGCAGGTACGAAGGTCATAAATGCACCGATCGTTTGCATAATAAGGTTGAACAGAATGATTGGACTGAGTAACGGTAAGGTAATACCAAAAAATTTACGTACCGGGTTGGCACCATCCACACCTGCTGCTTCGTACATCTCGGGAGATATATTTTTCAGACCGGCCAGGAAGATGAGCATGGAAGATCCAAACTGCCAAACAGATAACGAGATCAGCATAACCAGAGACGCATTCGGATCACCAAACCAGCTAATTGGCCCAATTCCGATTGCCGTTAATGCACTGTTGATGACACCTTCATTACTGAAAAGGTTACGCCACATAATCGACACAGCCACACTACCACCGATAATGGATGGCAGGTAGTACAAGGTACGATACGTTCCGACCATACGGGATCCCGTATTCAGGATCATGGCTACGAAAAGTGCGAAGACCAGCCTTAGAGGTACACCAATGAACACGTACAGAAACGTTACTTTAACCGAATTCCAGTACTTCGGATCATCAAAGAACATTTTGGTATAGTTGTCCATCCCGATCCACCGTGGGGAAGTGAACAGGTTATAACTCGTAAACGACATGTATAGGGATACAAACATCGGAATAAGCGTAAAGCCCAGAAAGCCGATGATAAAAGGACTAATAAAAGCATACCCGGTTAGGTTTCTACGCAACGACGAATATTGCCTCAACGGAACGAACCTCCTTTATTGATCTGCTTGCTTTCCGCAACCTTGCTTCGAGCTACTGGACGGGGAAAGGCCCTCGCGGTATGCGAGTAGCCCTGTTCCCGTCCATCCCGGTAATGGGATGAGCAAGCGATCATTCAACTGTTATTTATTGTTGGCAAGAACGGCTTCGGCATTTTTGCGGAATGTCGCTGCTGCTTGTTCCGGTGTAACCTTACCAAAGTTCAGTTCCTCTACAACATCCGCCAGAGAAGCAATGACTTCCGGCGAACCTACCGGTGGTGGTGAGCTCATTGGCGAAGCCTTAGGCTCCATGGACGCTACGAAGTCAAATACCTGTTTCGTTGCATCACTCAACTCAGGAGCGATAGCTTCTTTGATTTTGCCCGAAATCGGCACACCGCGCTCGCCTTTGATCAGTTTGTTAGCTTCCACATCGTTCACCCAGAAATCAATGAATTTGGCCGCTTCTTCCTTCACTTTCGAGTTCGATGTTACAGCCCAGTACATACTTGGCTGCATATAAAGTCCTTTTTCCATATCCGGTCCTGGCATTGGTGCAATTTCCAAAGGACGATTAGCTACCTGTTGCAAGGCCACAAACTGGTTGGACCATTGCCATACGCCAATTCCTTTTTCCTTGACCAGATCGGATTCCTCAATAATGCCTTTCGTCTGGTTAACCAGATCCGGTGAAGGTGCAGCTCCCTGCTCAATCATCCGCCGCATGAGTCCGAAGAACTCAACGAATAGTTTGTCGTCATCATAGCCAAGACCCGTTCCTTCAGCATTGTAGAGGGACAGTCCTTTGGTCCGCAGGAAATAGTGGAAGAAGATATCCGGCGCTACGCCCCCATCCAAAAAGAGTCCTTTGGTAGCCGTTTGCTTGCCAAGCTCTTCATACGATTCCCAAGTCATATTTTCGGGAATGGCATCCACACCCGCTTTTTTGAGCAAAGCCGGATCATATTGGAAACCCAGTACGTTAACACCAGCAGGTACTCCATATTGTTTGTCGTTGATAACGCCTGTGCTGATTACGTTCTCGGATACGTCGTCTACTTTAATCTGGTTTCCGAGATACGGGGACAGATCTTCGAGCTGTCCGTTCTTTGCATATTGGCTGATGTAGGAAATATCCATCTGAACAATGTCCGGCAGTTGATTCGCTGCAGCTTGTGGAGCGAGCTTTTTCCAGTAGTCATCGAATGAGGCGTATTCCACGTCAATTTTGACATTCGGGTTTTTCGTTTTGTACAGGTCAATGACCTTCTGTGTGTATTCATGACGTGCATCTGATCCCCACCATGCGATACGAAGTGTTACCGAACCATCCCCAGATGTTCCGCCCGATTCTCCGCTGCTGCTGCATGCCGTTGTTAATACCAGCAATGCCGCCATCATCAGGAATATTGCCTTTTTCACCATGCCAATCTCCCCTTTTATGTTGAAATGGTTGTGTGAACGAGTTATCTCCCACTTTCTGATAACGCTTTCACGAACTTTATATTGTCATTTTCGCAAATGTGTGGCCATAGTTGAATACACAAAACCGTCTTGTTGGTTCAAAAAACAGAGGAGGACAACTGCACCTCTATCGGCGCTGTTCGTCCCCCTCATATTTCGATTCCATAATCGTCAGTCAATTGTTATAAGCCAGTTCTGCGAAATTCGGTAGGTGTCATGCCGGTCCACTTTTTGAACACCTGACTGAAATATTGTGAGTTCCCCCCGAAGCCAAACAATTCGGCAAGCTCAAAGACCTTCACATCTCCACCTCTGCGAATATGGTCGCAGGCACGCTCAATGCGCAAACGATTCACATAGTTGGAGAAGTTTTCACCCGTCACTTTTTTGAAAATTTTGCCGAGATAATCCGGATTCATATATAACATCTGATGGGCAACCCCGTTAAGCGAGAGATCAGCCTCGCCATAATGGCGATCCACAATATCCATCATCTTCTCCACAGCAGAAGACTGACGGCTAATATGGTTTTTGTAATAACCGGAGGTTAACCGGGCTGCGCTGCTGGCAACAAAGGATTTTAAGCCAGATAATGTGTCGATATGGGGCAGCTCTGCCATACGCTGAGTAAATTCCGTTGCCTCCTCAGGAGGACAAACATGAATCATTGCGGAGTACAACTGCACCACATACGACCGAGTAATCCCGATTTCAAGCTGCTGACCAGACAAAAGCTCGAACAGGCGATCCACTTCAGCGCCCGCTTCTTCCGTATTGCCTGACTTAATCAACTGACATAACTGCTCTGCATCTTGTTCAACATGTACACCATCACATTCCCCGGCCAGCTCCAGATCACTTTTGGTAATCAGCTTGCCTTCGCCGATAAAAAAGCGATGGTTCAGGCATTGCAGCGCCTCACGGAACAAACGCCGGGACTGGATCATTCGATCTGCTTCACTGAGGGCAGCCGTAACTTCCAGTTTATATAGTCTGGTGAAAGCAGTCCGCACTTCCTCGATGCTCTCCTTTAGACCGACCGAATCGGCAGAGTCCCCCAACAGAATTAACAGTTTACCTTCAATGGTTGTGCTTAACAGAACATGGGGCAGCAGATCACTGGCAATATTTTTGATCGCAAATAAATGACTATAATCATGTTCATCTGCGATTCGGAACAGCAGCAGCCGAACTTCATTATCCTCCAGCTCCAGGTCAAACAGCTCCTGATAATACTCCAGATCGACTGGACCATAGGTTTGGTTCGTCATAAATTCCAGCAGGAACTGCTCCTTCACATGTGGCAGCACCCGCTGCAGACGCTGCTTCATCTCTCCGGCCACATGTTCCTTTACCTGGGCATCCTGGTGTTCCTGAAGCAACTCAGACAAGGCATCGTGAATCTGGTTCTCGTTACATGGTTTGAGCAGATAATGCTTCACTCCATATTGCATCGCCCGGCGAGCGTATTCGAACTCTTTGTAGCCAGACAACATGATAAAGCGGAGTCCAGGGTAAGCCTCAGATGCTTTTTCAATGAGTCCAAGACCATCCAGGCCCGGCATCGAAATATCCGTAATGATAATATCCGGTCTGGAATGACCGATTTTATCCAGCGCTTCAATCCCGTTTCTCGCGGTATCCACGAGTTCTGTCCCCGCTGCAGCCCAATCCACGACTTGCGAAATCCCCTCCAGAATGACACGTTCATCATCTACGAGCATCACTTTGTACATCGTCATCGTCCTCTCTAACCCAAGGTATTCTGATCGATACTACGGTCCCTGATCCGGGATTGCTGCTCATGATCATTTCGCCTTCTTCGCCGAAGGTCAATCTGATCCGTTCTTTGATGTTCGACAGCCCGATCCCCTGTCCCCTCGTCTGTACGCGTCCCTCTTGCAATTGCTCCAGAAATTCGGGAGTCATACCCGGACCGTCGTCCTCCACCTCAATTACAACGTTGTCTCCATCCGCTCTCGCCCTAATCCGAATACGGCAAGGTTCTATGCTTGGCTCCAATGCATAATGAATGGCGTTCTCCACCAATGGCTGCAGAGTTAACTTCGGAATGCGTGCAGTTCCCACTTCGGGCGCAATGTCCATGTCAAAATCAAGTCTTTCCTCGAATCGCGTGTGCTGGATCGTCACATAACTGCGGACGATGTCCAGTTCCCTTTCCAAAGTAATCCACTTCTCGGACATGTTCACTGAGCTTCGCAGAAGAAATCCGAGGGCCTCAACCATTTCGGAGATTTGATGCTGCTTCTGCACTTTGGCAAGCCAGTTGATCGATTCCAGTGTGTTATATAGAAAATGTGGATTAATCTGTGCCTGAAGCGCTTTCAATTCAGTCTCTCGGATCACGAGTTGCTTCGCATAATTCTCGTCAATGAGTTCACGTATACGCTGTACCATCATCTTGAACGTGCGGTGCAGCAATCCGACCTCATTTTGTGAAGATATCGGGACATTGCCCAGCGCAGCTTCCTCCAGCTTATCCAGATCGCCTTTTTCGATATTGCGCATTTTCTTGATCAACTGGGCGATAGGCTGTGTAATACTGCGGGAAAACTTGGCTCCGAATATAAGTGCCGCTAGGAATATCATGATAAAAATGACAGTCACCAGCTGTTTAACAAACTGGATCTGCTTAAACATTTGGTCAAAGGGCGTCATGTACAGATACACCCAATCGGTATAAGGAGAATTCGCACGAGCGACAAAATTCCTTCCCTGCTCGAACATGGCTATTCCATAGGGCTGAGTGCGCTTTAGTTCAGACTCGATTTCAGATTTACTGACGGTCGACTCTGTTGGGTAGATTACTTCCCGGCCATCTGTAATTAATAGCTGTGAATCCTCTGCCGGGTGTTGCATCTGGTCTTGGACAATCCGATCCAATCGTACACGAATAACCAGGGTGCCCAACTTCTCCAGCGTAAATGCTCCACCGGTAAAAGACTTTACCTGTCTAACCGACAGTAATCTGGCTTGTTGGTCCCCGCCTGTGTACCAAGCATTAGAGCCCGAATATTGCTGTCCCAAAGCAACCAATTCTCTTTGCTTCTTCTCCGAGATTCCCTCCCGGTTTCCAGCTGCCATAATATTATTATCATTATCGATAAAGATCATGGAATAGACGTATTTCTCTGAACCTGCATATGCCACCAGTCTGTTGGTAATTTTTTTGCGCAGGCCATTTTTCTCATACCCCGATTCAGCCTTATCCAACTGAAGAAGATATTGCTGAAGAGGCTCGTCGGACATGACCTTGAAGGATAGATTGGAGATCTCACGCAGTTGGTTCTCGATGCCCACCGAAGACATATTAAGCACCTGTGAGGATTTCTCATAGATTTGTCGATCATAAATGCCGAACACATAGCCCAGGACAGATACATAGAACGTGAAGCTGATCACCATCAGTAATCCGATGAGAAGAATGGTTTTGTGATGAATCGGCAATGTCGTGAAAGCGTTTTTAATTCTACTCATCCAAAGCGCTCCTTTGGCTTGCGAAGGGTGCTGTCATTCGAAACTGTTTTCGATCTACTGTAAGTTATTTTCATATTTACACATCCATGGTCAGATGACAAGTCATATTTATGCAACATTTTAGGTCATTTCCGAAGGTGTGTATCCTTGGTCTGGTATGAACATAGACGCAAAAACAGCCAGATTCCCTGAAAAGATCAAGGAAATCTGGCTGCTCAATATCTTGTCGATAGTGTATAAGAGTGCTAATTATTTCGTTACGGATTTACAAAAACGGTTTTTAACTTGGCGACATACTGCACATCAAAGCCAAGACCCTCGGCTACCATAGCAACCGGCACATATGTTTTGGACTCTGTGCCCACCTTGTTCAAGAATGCAGGTGTATCCACGGCTACGGATGCACCATTCACCTGAACGGCCGTTGCACCAATCTTCACGGCAACCTTCCGATCTCCGTATGTAATCGTTGCGGTTGAGGTTTTGTTATCCCATACCGTAGTTGCGCCAACGGCATTCACGATATCCTGGATCGCCACAAAGTTTTTACCATTGCGGTTGATTGGTTTGTACGGCGTGTCCAGCGTTTTACCACTGACAATGATATTCATCGGTTGGCCTGCAGCAGGAGCCGTCAGCTTGGTGTAATCGCCCCAGATCGTTTCTGCGAATACTTTGGCAATCGCTTCATATCCGAACTGATTCGGGTGGAAATCGCGGTCCTTAATCATGTGAGTCATCGTGCCTTCACCGCCAATAAACTCCTTGGCGACATGAGCCACTTTTACATCAATTCCTTTAGCGGAAAATTCAGTCGCAATTCCATCAATGGTCGCAGTAAACCCTTGGGAAGCCTCCATCAGTTTCGCATAGAGCACTTTACCAGCTACTTCAGGCATGGGTTGGTACTGGTCAGCGATTACGATTTTGGCATTAGGATTAATCTCATGAATATCATTGATAACAGCGCTAACATTGGCTGTATAGGAAGATAGCAATTCCTTCACTTTTGCTTCCAGTTCCGCATCACTTAGCTTATCTGCTGAACCGAGCAACTCGGACACATCGTTCCCTCCGATTGTGATGGCAACCAGATTAGCCCCAGCTACACTCTCCCGAATGGCAGCAATATTGGCTCCAACTTGTGCCGCTCTTGGATCAGGGAGGCTCGGTTGAATGGCTTCGGAAGTGAGCGCTTTCCCTTCTTTAATCGCATCTGCAAAGTTTTTCAAACCACTGCTCTTCAATCCGGCAATACCATAGTTGTCCACCTGAGTACGTCCGTGAAGTAGACCTTGTTCCTGCAACCGTTCTACATAACCATAGGGCAGTTCTTTCAGGTTCGGCTCATATCCTACGGTGATGGAGTCCCCCAATGTGACGAGGCGGAATTCCTTGGTTACCGATATCGCATCTTTCTGTACAGGCAATGATGATGTTACGCTTCCTGCGGGTAACGCATTGCTATCCGCAGCATGAGCGGACTGTGCGGATGATGCCAAAATCAGCATCCCTGCTAGCATACTTGCCGTTAATCCCGCGGCGGTACTTCTCCATATGCGTTTACGCTTCATTCTTAGAACACTCCTTTTTCCCGTATCTATAAAATAAAAAAATAATTACATATTACACTGTTCACTCCGGTGACAGAAGTTCGTGTAACTCTATTCTAACATTATTAAAGGGGCGCTGTCGTCTCCACCCCATATCCGCACGAAAAACAGACTCCCCTAATTAGGGAAGTCTGTTATCCGTTGAGTATAGTCACGATGTTCACTCGTTAAGACTTTGATTTATTCGTGTCTCCAGAATCAGAACCATTCGTGTCCATTTCCGTTTTGTTCCCGGCAGACCGATCTAGATATCGATCGTAGCGATCGTCCACCTCACGTGCCATGTCCCGGTACTTCAACGTTTCTTCAACAATTGGGTCTCGTTCTGTCTGAATGCGCACCTCGTACTTGGGAGGAATCAGCTGACGTTCACGTTTGTCAGCATCGCCGGACTCCTCCATCTCCCCTTCAGTCAGCATATCACTCAAACGTCGTTCCAGTTCTTTGGATTCATCCATTGTTGTTCGCTCCTTCAGTAAATTTTTACTCCAAACCGGTTGCGCTTGCTTCCTTCAGCACACCCGTCAGTGCATCATGAATCTTGCCATTGCTGGCAACCACATGGCTCACCGACAGTTGGTAAGGCGTCCCCACGGTATCGGTAACCTTGCCGCCGGATTCCTCAACTAGCAGTGCACCTGCGGCGATATCCCAAGGCTTCAAACCGACTTCGGTATAAGCGCTGAGGCGCCCCGCTGCAACATATGCCAAATGCAGGGCAGCAGAACCACCTGCACGCAGACTGCGTACTTGCGGTGCCAGTGCCTGAACAGCGGCCATATTGATCGGCAACGCGTAGGTTGTATCCGCCGGGAAGCCAACTGCGATCAGGCTCTGGGCCAGTTCCTGTTCACCAGATACAAGCATCCGGTTTCCATGGACATAAGCGCCTTTTCCTTTTTCCGCAACAAACATCTCGTCACGGGAAGGATCGTAGATTACCCCCACAATCACCTCACCGTTATGAGCCAAGGCAATGGATACGGAGTAGAACGGAAAACCGTGTACGAAATTGGTCGTTCCGTCCACCGGATCCACAATCCAGAGAAACTCTTCTTCCTCAGCTTCTTTCAGTGCCTTCGCTGATGCTTCCGGTCCTGGCTCCACGCCTTCTTCACCCAGAATGGCATGATGGGGAAAATGCGTCAGAATCAGGCGGCGGATCATCTGTTCCGCACCTTTATCGACTTCAGTGACGAGATCCTGCGGCGAATACTTGGTTCCGGGCTCCCCCACAGTTCCGAGACGACTCTTGATCCACTCTCCAGCTTTGGAAGCTGCATTAATGGCGACGGCAGTATAGCTTTTGCTTGTCACGACATAAGGTGTTTTTTCCTTCTCATTCAAAGCGTTCACTCTACTTTCTATATCAATCTACGAAAAATTAAAATACTTGTTAAAAGTATACGCCCCGAGGGTCGTAAAGTTTCTCGTTGCCCAGGCCCCTTTTGGCGCTACGGATGAATGATTACCGTCGACTCGTCCACCCATTCCACACCCTCTTCGTGATAGAATGCTAGTTTCTGCATCAACTGCACCAGAGCTTCATCCTTGCGTTTGGCCTCAATCATCACATCAAGAGCGGGCGTATCTGCTGCAATATGACGTAAAAAAGCGAGCATCGGCTCCACCTCAACACCATCAGCATGACCACGCAGGTCCTTCTCACTCTTTGGACTGGAGACGTGAATTTTGGGCGGCAACGGCTTGTCTGCCGGAGAATCCGCTTGAGCAAGCGGAGACTCCCAAGTCTTCAATATATCCGGCCAGAGATCCCATGGCTGTTCGCCTTCATTGTTCACCCATTGATGGTGTATATCCAGCACCATGGGCAGCCCCATACGTTGACATACCGAGAGGGTCTCGGGAGCATTGAACGTTTTGTCATCATTTTCGAGCGTCATCCGTTCCTGAATATCCCGATCCAGCTTCAGAAAATTTTCTTCAAAACGCAGCGCTGCACTAGGCTTGTCCCCGTATGCACCACCAATATGTATATTGTTCTTGGCAGTGGCATTCAGCCCCATGGCATCCAGCATCCGTACATGATGGCGAAGGTCGCGCATGGAGTTGCGCAGCACTTCCTCCCGAGGTGTGCTGAGTACCGTAAAATGATCCGGGTGGAAAGACACACGCATCTGGTTCTCCTTCACAAAATCGCCAATCGCGGCAAAATCCTGCTTAAGCGCGGGAAACGGGTCCCAATCACTGAGATCCTCATGCGTTGCTAGCGGAATTAATTTGGAAGAGAAACGATATACATGAATATGGCTTCCTTTGTTGTGTCTGAGCAAACGTAATGTATTATGCAAATTCTCGGCTGCAATCCGTTCAAGCTTGCGAATTGCTGCTTCCCTATCATCAATTTTCTTAAAGCTGGACATAGTCATCGTCCGGGAAGGTGAAGCATTCTCCACAAGCACGGACATCGCCACATAACCAAAACGTACGAGCATGAATTTCTTCCTCTCTATTAGGGCGGGATTCCTTCCAGGTATATGAAGCCGGCAGTCTTCCCTTCACTTTATATAACCAAGTTTTACCCTAAAAGAGTGACCATAATCGTGATTTGGACAAATCCGTCCCTTCAATCCCGGTCCACATGTAACAAACTACCCCTGTGCCTGTTCACCAAAGAACATCTCGTCCGCGAGAGCAGTCTGAATGCGTGATTCTTCCTCGTTCAGTTTACGGATCAATTGCATCTCCACTTCGGTCACTTCCTGACCCTGGAAGTTAATCTCAGCAATGGAGACTACGATTTTTACGATGGCTACGGCCACGTTATCCGGTGTGTAAGCAATGACTTTCTGCCCGGTAGGAAATACACGAAAGCCTTGTTTGACCATTTTGCCACGGCCGTATTCTAGCAATTCAAACAGCTCTTGTTCATTCTTGAACTTGCACACGGAATTGAATTCGGTCTGAAATCCCATTCATACCCCTCCTTATAATGTCGTCCTTAGGCTACGCCTGTACGCCGTTCTCATAGTTCAGCGCCTGCTTGCGGTTGTAGCGTTCCAAAGCCAGCTCAATCATGCGATCCAGCAGTTCGGCATACGATACGCCCGTTTCACGCCACAAGAGCGGGTACATGCTGTATGGTGTGAAACCAGGCATGGTGTTTACTTCATTAATAAGCAATGCCCCATCCGATTTGCGAATGAAGAAGTCTGCACGGGAAATGCCATTGCCTTCAATCGCACGGAATGCCTGCAATGCGGCCTCACGAATGCGATCTGCGGCTTCCGGGTCGAGCGGAGCAGGGATCAGCATCTGAGACTGTCCATCGATGTATTTGGCTGCATAGTCATAATATTCACCGGAAGATACGATTTCTCCTGGTACAGAAGCCATCGGTTCGTCATTTCCAAGTACACTGACTTCAACTTCTCGAGCCTCTACAAACTCCTCAATGACTACCTTGGTATCGTAACGGAGAGCGAACTCCACTGCTTTCTTCAGTTCATCCCGGTTACGCGCCTTCGAGATTCCTACGCTGGAACCGAGATTGGCCGGCTTAATGAAACACGGATAGCCCAGTTGATCTTCCACCTGCAAGATCATTTCATGTTCGGTCTGCTTCCATTGAGTAGCGTTAAAATACGTAAAGGCACATTGGTCGATTCCGGCCTGCGCGAACAGTTTCTTCATGACCACTTTGTCCATACCGCCAGCCGAAGCGAGTACACCTGCGCCAACATAAGGCATATCCGCCATCTCGAACATCCCTTGAATCGTGCCATCCTCACCAAACGTACCGTGCAGCAGCGGGAACATGACGTCCATCGCCTCTTCTCCGCCATATAAACGGCCGAACAGCGCGTTCAGCGCTTCCTGTGTTCCGCCCGCCGCCTGCTCCAGCTTCAAATCTTCAATCTGCGCGAATGGCGCATGCATGACAGATCCTTTTTTCCACGTACCCTGCTTGGAGATATAAAAAGGAACCAGTTCATACTTCTCATAATCAAATGCGTTCGTTACAGCAAACGCCGTTTGCAGCGACACCTCATGCTCGCCTGACTTTCCGCCGTAAACGACGCCTACTGTTAATTTATCCATACTCATGTGTAACCTCCGATTATCTGTGCAATGATGCTGCCATATCTGCATGTTCAGCACCACTTTTATTCTGTTATCTAGACTTATTTTACACGGAACCGGATGTCCACGTCACCGAATCCCGTAAAATCTTTGACCATCAAAACTCATCTGCAATGTGAAAAAGCCGGTACACCGTCCGCTCGTTCCAAGCGTAAGAATCCCGGTAATCCCAAAAACGGTGGCGGCTGCTGACTGTATGTGCGTTCACAAGCGGCATGCCCCCCGCATCAAAAGCGGTCACAACCGTACTGTGCTGAAACCTGCCGTCCCCGTCCCAGTCATAGAGGACTACATCTCCAAGCATTAGCTGCTCTGGACGATCCACTTCGGTTGCTGACAATCCCCAGCTGCTGCCAGATAAATAACGCTCCAGACTATTGGACACGGCCCAGCTGTAACTCCACATTTCAGAGCCATTTACATAGCCTTTGTACCACCATCCTGCTTCTCTTTTACCAGTATAGTGGATGGGTGCTCCCCCTGCAAAGAGACATTGGGACACATAATTGGTGCAATCTACTTCGAATTCCTCAAATGCCGGGTTTCCCGCATTCCACCACCGGTCCGCATAGGCGACAGCCAGATCTCTGCGATACAGCTGCTGCTTCGATCTCCTACCCTGTCCCAGTACTTCTCGGTTAAGCAGCGGCCGATTCATCGCCTGTACAAAATCAGCTTGTTGAAAAGGACGGCCCTCTCCTACCGGGCGACGCTCCGGCACTTCACGTTCTACACGTGCAATGGTCCAAACTCCACCTTGCCTAAGAAAGGTCAGGCGTTCCCGTTCAATCCGGTCTTCCCGATGGGTCAAACCATTCTTCTCATAGAACAGCCTGCTGTACAATTGCACATCGACGACCGATTCATCGGACCCATCCATAAGTGTCCGCACAAGCTTGGCGCTGGTCTCACTGCGAAGAGGCACCGCCCGCCGCTTGCGGTACCATTGGTCCAGTCTGGCCATCCGCTCTCCCCGTTCCAGCACAAATTCCGGATCGGTGACAATCCGTTCGCTTGTCTGTGGACGGTAGTCGATCTCACAGCGATTATACTGGTTCACGTAGGTATATAAGGCACTCTTCCATTCGCGTTCCAAGCCTGTGTCCCCCTTTGGCATGAGTTCTGTCCGGAATGATCCATTGCATGAAAACTCTTTTTTATTTATATGAGAGAATTTCGGTTGTATGTGTCTGGTTCTGTTTTGAAGCCTTATTATCGGGGATAATGCGTACGGAAGAGATCGCGTCCATTCCCTTTACTTGAGAACGCATTCAATCTCTCAATGGCTTGGCTGGACAGGCAAAAAGCCCTTTACGTACGGAGTTGAAAACGGTATACTTAAAACTAAAGTTACGATTATGAAATTACGTTTCACCTAATGAAACTAACGAACAAGGACACGGAACGATGAAGGCCTGTTCTTCACCTAAATGAACGTTTTCTTCATCTCACCGACACATTTTAAGGAGGTACATGTATGTCAGCCAAGAATCATTTCTCCGCGGCCCGCAGTCTTGAGGTCGGAGGCAAGTCTTATCGCTACTACAGTTTAGATGCTCTTCAGGAAGGCGGCTACGGCGACCTTTCCAAGCTCCCTTTCTCCATTAAAGTGCTGCTCGAAGCAGCTATTCGTCAATTCGACGGACGTGCTATTACCGAAGAACATGTAAAACAACTGACCGGCTGGGCAGAAGGCCGTGACAATAACAAAGAAATTCCATTTATCCCTGCACGTATCGTTCTGCAGGATTTCACTGGTGTACCCGTGGTCGTTGACCTTGCAGCAATGCGCGATACCGTGAAAAAAGCAGGCGGCGATCCAAAACAGATCAACCCACTCGTTCCCGTCGATCTCGTTATCGACCACTCCGTTATGGTTGATGCGTTCGGAACGAACGATGCACTCGACTACAACATCAAGGTTGAATTCGAGCGTAACGAAGAGCGTTACCGCTTCTTGCGCTGGGCACAAACGGCATTCAACAACTTCCGTGCAGTTCCACCATCCACAGGGATTGTTCACCAAGTTAACTTGGAGTATTTGGCTTCCGTGGCTGCAACCAAAACCATTGATGGCGAAACTGTTGTATTCCCGGATTCCCTCGTAGGAACGGACTCCCACACCACCATGATCAACGGACTCGGCGTTGTTGGTTGGGGTGTTGGCGGGATCGAGGCTGAAGCAGGTATGCTGGGCCAACCGCTTTATTTTGTAACACCGGACGTTATCGGTTTCAAATTGACAGGTAGCCTGAGCGAAGGCTCAACGGCAACGGATCTGGCACTCACAGTTACTCAAATGCTGCGTAAAAAAGGCGTTGTCGGTAAATTTGTCGAGTTCTACGGACCGGGTCTTAGCAACATCAGCCTGGCTGACCGTGCAACGGTAGCCAACATGGCACCAGAGTACGGCGCAACAATTGGTTTCTTCCCTGTTGATAGCGAAACACTGAACTATATGCGTAATACCGGCCGTACCGACGAACAGGTGGATCTGGTTGAAGCTTATTACAAAGCTCAGAACATGTTCCGTACTGCTGATACGGTTGATCCTGAATTTACAGATGTGATCGAACTTGACCTGGCATCCGTTGTACCAAGTCTCGCGGGACCTAAGCGTCCACAAGATCGCATCGAGTTGACTCAAATGAAGGATAGCTTCAACAGTATCATCCGTACGCCGATCGACAAAGGCGGTTACGGACTGAGCGACGAAAAAATTGCAGAAAAAGTACCTGTGAAACACCCGAACGGTTCCACTAGCGAACTGTCTGCTGGTGCTGTCGTTATCGCGGCAATCACAAGCTGCACCAACACATCCAACCCTAGCGTTATGGTCGGAGCGGGTCTACTTGCGAAAAAAGCCGTTGAACGTGGTCTGACTAAACCTGGCTACGTGAAAAGCAGCTTGACTCCAGGTTCCCTCGTTGTTACCGAGTATCTGGAAAAAGCAGGTCTGATCGAATATCTCGACAAACTCGGATTCAACGTTGCCGGCTATGGTTGCGCAACTTGCATCGGTAACTCTGGCCCACTGCCAGACGAAGTAAGCGAAGCAATCTCCGAGAACGATTTGACGGTAGCGGCTGTATTGTCCGGTAACCGTAACTTTGAAGGTCGTGTGCACGCGCAAGTCAAAGCCAACTATCTGGCTTCTCCGCCACTCGTTGTGGCGTATGCTCTCGCGGGTACCGTTAATATTGATTTTGCAACCGATCCAATCGGTTATGATACCAACAACGAGCCTGTATTCCTGAAAGACCTCTGGCCTAGCTCCGAGGAAATCAAGGATACCATCGCTAGCTCGCTGAACGCACAGATGTTCCGCAACAAATACGAGAACGTATTTACAGCTAACGAACGTTGGAATACGATCCCTGTACCGGAAGGCGAATTGTATGAGTGGGATCCAAACTCTACGTACATTCAGAATCCACCATTCTTCCAGGAGCTTGGCGACAAGTTGACTGATATCGCAGATATTCGTTCCGCACGTGTTATGGCATTGCTTGCTGACTCCGTAACAACGGATCACATCTCGCCAGCGGGTAATATCGCACCATCCAGTCCGGCTGGACTGTACCTGAAAGAACATGGCGTAGAACGCAAAGACTTCAACTCATACGGCTCCCGTCGTGGTAACCATGAAGTTATGATGCGTGGTACGTTTGCCAACATTCGTATCCGTAACCAAGTAGCTCCAGGTACTGAGGGTGGCATTACGAAATACCTGCCAACGGACGAAGAAATGTCCATTTACGATGCTTCCATGAAGTATCAGGACGAAGGACAGAACCTGATCGTTATCGCAGGTAAAGAGTATGGTACAGGAAGCTCGCGTGACTGGGCGGCAAAAGGAACATTCCTGCTTGGCGTCAAAGCCGTTATCGCAGAAAGCTTCGAGCGTATTCACCGCAGTAACCTGGTGGGCATGGGCGTAATGCCATTGCAATTCCAGGAAGGTCACGGCTGGTCCAGCCTTGGTCTGAA
This sequence comes from Paenibacillus sp. MDV22-iso6, assembly GCF_058408365.1. NCBI lineage: Bacteria > Bacillati > Bacillota > Bacilli > Caryophanales > Paenibacillaceae > Paenibacillus > Paenibacillus sp. MDV22-iso6. The sequence goes on from NZ_JBZVDZ010000008.1 coordinate 68,506, forward strand.
CGGTCGTGAAACGTATGACATCACAGGTCTGAGCAATGATGTGAAGCCAGGACAAGAACTGACGGTTACCGTAACCCGTGAGGACGGCACCAAGTTCGACTTCCCTGTCATCGCTCGTCTGGACAGCATGGTGGACGTGGACTACTACCATAACGGCGGTATCCTGCAAACCGTATTGCGTCAAATGATGAAAAAATCTTAATCGCATTTATATTTAATGCAGTTAAGTTGTACAAAAAGCTCCCCGCCACGTGCGCTCTGCACGGTGACGGGGAGCTTTTTTTTGATTTTGCCATTTTTAATAATCGATATATGTTTAAAAATCAATCTTCAATCCAACTTCCGAATCATCAGGTGGCGCAGGAATGCGATATACACCTCTGCAGTTTAATTTCTCCACGTTGATCCAGTCCATGAAATCATCCCCTCCGTAACTACGGCCAAAAACAGCATATTCTAAATTGCCCTCATAATTAATAGATTCAATATATTCTGTGAACGGATGTTTCCCCTCTATACTCTGCAAAAAATCAGAAAATTCAATTCTCCACTCTTCTATCTGCTCTGCATATTGATCGGGAACATAATAATAGAAACCATCTGGCGTATAGTGTGAAATCTTCATTATCAATTTACATACCTCCTTTCATCTATAATTAGTAGTTTAAAGCTTCAATATTTCCATACCTTCTTTCAGCTGTTCCGATACAGCCGTATAATATTCGATGCCATTGGCAAGTTCCTGTTTGGTCTTATGTACGAGGTAATATGAGTATTTTTGCATCAGTTCAGGCCCAGTTAATTCAATCGGTAAGTGAATGATTTCAATTTCATTAGAGTTAAAATGGTACCGATAGCCTCTCTCCGATCGTCCAACATTCATTACCGTTTTTATGACCAATAACTCATCGCGTGTAAAGGTTTTTATCAAGTCTGATCTTTTCTGTTCTAAATCACGCACAAATTCTTCACCTTGCTGATTACGCTCAGCTTCAGCAATTTCACTTTCAATGTCCATAATCGCTTTCATTCTTCCTGCGAGTTGTTTAGCCAATGAATACAATATATGTCCTCCTTGTAAGGATGTGGGTTAATAAAATGTATCATCTCTACTCTACCTCATTAGCGATTCAGCTCGCAAACTGCGTCATTATTTATACAAACTTACTCCACCCACCCTATCTGGCAGATATAAAAGCTCCCCACCACGTACTCAGCACGCGATGGGGAGTTTCTCTTATTAATATACCAAAGGCTATGTAACGCCTCTACACTTCCTTTTAATGTCCAATGTAATGAGATGCTTGATCCAGGGATTGCAGTATGGCCATGACCACAAACAGAAAGGACATTATGACCAGTGAGTACCCAATCCATATGGAGGTAATTTGATTGTTGTTGGTTCCATCCTCTGACGAAGAATGAGTAACATAACGTGGACTAACGATAAATACAATTCCTGTGCCAATCATTAAAGCAGCCAAGAAAATCATCAAATGCTTTCCCTCCTTACACGCGACTCTGATTGGAATTATACTCTTTTCTGGTAGTGCGAGCTGCTCCACCTATGATTATCCGTTTCAGACCGATAAGCAGGCTGTACAGAACATAACCGATCATTCCACCAAAGGTGTTCAACATAAGATCATCCACGTCGAATATGCCCATGCCTGTCAATAGCTGTGTCGCTTCAAAAGCAAAACTTAAGAGCAAGGAAAGTACGAGTACCTTGGCCCCTGACAACAGCTTGTTCCCCATCAGCACTGGAATGAAAATACCCAGTGGGATAAAGGCCATGACATTACCCATCAGATGAATTGCGGTATCCGGACGATGTAACGACAGGCTATGCCAGTCTCTTGAGATTTCCTGAAATGGCGTCAGGTTAACGGTTCGCGTATGAATCAGATCCGGCTGTTGCGCGATCGCCATAAGTTGAACCCTCACAATGTCCCAATCCACCGTATGCCCTTTGAATAATATCAGCTTGGTTAGCAGATACAGATAGACGATCAATGCCGCGACCCATATCAACTTCATGTTGAACTCCTTTGGTTTCATATATGAACCTCCATGTATTTCTAGTTGTTTATTCCTCCACCGTCACGACAACTCCCTTCATGTTGTCTCCCGATATCTCATATTGACCATGCTCAGGTATATTAATGGTTTCATCTTTGGATGCATCGTAATAACGTATAAGATACTGCTCGTCCCCGACTTCAGCGGAAATACTCTTTTTCTGCTGTAGCAGCTCCAAATATTGCTCCAGCACCAGATGATTATGATACATGATGGCGCTGTGCGGCAATCCCACATACCGGAAATGCCATGGTTCGAATTGGATGCCGGTGATGTCCACTTTATCCTTCGGATAACGCAAGATGAATCCGAATTTCCATGCATTCTTTTCCAGCCAGGCTCCTTCCGGTGCTTCACTCATAGCAGCCAGCGTAGAGCCGATATCCATAGACAAGCCCAGGTTATGTTCACTATGACCTGCGGGAAGCGCATAGTCCGATCCCTTTTCCTCATAAAGCTGTTCTTGCTTCGTAAAGTCCCGATAGCCACTGCTGATGATGAAATATCGTACGTCATCTTTCCCAGCAGCTTCAACCATCTTCTGGAATGCTTGCGCTACGTACTTTGACAACATAATGTTATTATCCAGCAATCCGTATCCACGGATCAGTTCTTGTTGTTCAGCCAGATTAACAATATCGGTTCTAATCCCCTCCGCATGAACGGGATACTCCGAATTGACCAGCAATAAATTCCCTTTATGTACTTGATTCTGCATATCCACGTTAATTATTTTGGTATATCCTGCACGAATTTCACCCGTATCCTGAACTTCCAGATTCGCCTCTTCCTTCTGCTCAAACAGTGCAGGTGACTTGGAAAAGATATATCCCAGTACAATGATACATATCAAAAATCCCCACTTTTTCATTCCATGCTCCTCCTTTACCTCGTAATTCAAGGATAGAGAAAACTAGTTAAAAAAAAGCAGGGCAATTCTAAAGTTTTTCTTAAATTCAGCCTTTTACTTCATTCTAATGCAGGCAATCGCACTTCAAATACGGTCCGTACGATATCACTTTGGGCCGAAATGGACCCATCATGCTGCTCCACAATATTTTTGGCGATAAACAGGCCCAGACCTGTTCCACCTTCCTGAGGTGTCCGCGCACGATCTCCGGTATAGTACATATCGAAAATATGAGGCAGATCATCCGGATGAATATGTCCCCCGTAATTCATGATCTGAATAATAACCTGTCCTGCATCACGGTGTCCGTTGATATCCACATAAAGACCATCTGTACCGTGTCGCGCTGCATTAATCAACAGGTTCTCAAACACGCGTGCAAGCACCTCACCATCGCCGGAAATGGTTAACTCGGAATCGATATGCAGTCGGGTGACCAAGCGGTTCTTTTCAAAAACAGGGTAGAGCTCTTCGTTCATCTGCCTTAGCAGTTCACTAAGATCAAGCCTCTTTTTCTCAATCGGCAACATGCCATAGTTCATTCGTGTAATCTCGAACAAATCATCGATCAGTTTCTCAAGACGTTGAGACTTGGTAAAAGCAATCGCTGTAAAGTGCTTGACCTGCTCCTCCGTCAGCTGATCATCCTTCATCAACAGATCCAGATAACCCAATACTGATGTTAAAGGGGTACGCAAATCATGCGCCAGGTTTACAACCAGCTGGTCCCTGCTGCTCTCCGCAAAATCTCCCCGTTCTACCGCCTCCCTCAGTTTAAGACTCGCCAGATTGATATCCTCTGCAATCGCGCCCAACTCGTCCTTCGTCGAAATTTGCACACGGTGCTGGAAATCACCACTCGCGAGTTGCCGGATACCTGTGGAGATATTTTTGAAGTAAGTAACATACGGCTTGGTAAACCAGAAGAAAAACAGGATCGCAAGCGGTATGAACAAGATAAGGAAAAAGTAAATATCCCCTATACTTCTCATAAAGTGACGATATTCCGCTAACTGATCTTCCGCACGCACACCAGTGTAATAGTATTGCATCACTTTATATACCCCAAAGGTAATCGCGCCAGATGCCAGCATGCTTAAACCAAGCAACAGAATCATGGTCGTTCGAAAACTTCTGCGTTTATTCATTGAACGTGTACCCCACACCCCATATCGTTTTGATAAACTTGTTCTTGTCCACATCTTCGCCCAGCTTTTTGCGCAGGGTCCGAATATGAACCATCACGGTATTGCCGCTCTCATAATAAGCCTCTCCCCACACTTGTTCAAAGATGCTTTCCGCACTGAACACCTGTTTGGGATGACTTGCGAGCAGATACAGGATATCAAACTCCTTCGGTGTTAACTCTACTGGCTTGCCGTATAGGGTAACGCTATGTTGATCTGGCGAGATAATGAGCCCGCCTTTCTCCAGAATGGAGCGCTGGACCGGTACAGACTGGCTGAATTGAAGGGAACGGCGCAGTTGGGAATTGACCCGGGCGACCAGTTCCATCGGGTTAAATGGTTTTGTCATGTAATCGTCTGCGCCCATCACGAGCCCGGTGATTTTATCCATATCCGAGGTTTTGGCACTCAGAAAAATGATAGGCAGGTGATACTGCTCCCGAATTTTGCGGGTCACCTCATATCCGTCCATACCCGGCATCATAATATCCAAAATGGCCAAATCTATTGCTTGTGTCTGAACGGCTTGAACCGCCGCTTTCCCATCGAATGCCTTGATGATGTGATATCCTTCTTTTTGCAAGTGCAATGCAACCAGATCAGCGATCTCAACTTCATCATCTGCGATCAAAATCGTAATACGCTTCATTGCTTATTCCACTCCTATATGTGATGCTCAACAATATAACATATCTGAATCCAACTTATAAATGATTGAAGGGAATCCAATATATGAAACTGGACCGTTTATTAGCCATTGTTGTGCTGTTAATCAATCGTGGGCGGGTGCAGGCCAAGGATCTGGCGGATACGTTTGAAGTATCCATCCGCACCATCTACAGGGATATAGACACCCTGGGTCAGGCGGGTATTCCTGTCGTCACCTATCAGGGTGCAAGCGGTGGTATTGGCCTGGCAGAGGGCTATCGTCTTGACCGAAATGTACTGACCGACAAGGATCTGGCCTCCATTGTCACTGCGCTGCGCAGTGTCTCCACCTCCCATACGAATGTAGCACGGGATCTGTTGATGGAGAAACTCAGCAGCATCGTACCTGAAGCCAAAAATGAGGACTTCCAGGCCAATACCAGCCGCTTCATTGTGGATTATTCGATGTGGACGCATCCCGAAGAGCTGCAAATCAAACTTCAGCTTATTGAACAGGGCATGGATCAACTGCGGCCCATTACATTTACCTATTGTAGTGCAGAAGGTACTCAAACTCATAGAACGACCGACCCGCATACTCTTGTGCTCAAAAAGCATTCCTGGTACCTCTATGCGTTCTGTCACGAACGAAACGATTTCCGCATGTTCAAGCTGGTCCGCATGCGAGATGTCGTCCTTGCCCAAGGAAGCTTCGAACGCAAGCCGATCAACCTGCAGGACAGGCCCTGGCAGCAAGAGTGGGCAACTCCGGATAATAAAGTGGCCCTGAGCCTGAGATTCCATGCTCGTATCCGTCACATCGCAGAGGAATGGTTTGGCATAGAGAACGTCGTTTCGGATGGTGAGGGGTATTATATCAGCCAAGTCGCATTCCCGGAGGACAACTGGTTGTATGGGTTCATTCTTGGATTTGGCGCGGATGTTGAAGTGCTGGAGCCTCTACATATTCGGGAAGAGATTCGTAGAATTGCTGAACAAATTGTGCAAAATTATAAAGCTCCGCCCCTAACCTGACAGACAGGTGTCCAGTTCCTCCCGTTATACTTCTACTATATTCAAGCTGTACATAACGAGGAGGAATTGCTGATGAACGTCACAGTATGCCAGAGTTGCGGAATGCCACTTACTACCCCTGCTCAATTCGGAACAGAAACGGATGGTACTACAACCCGCGAATACTGTATCTATTGTTATAAAGAAGGCCAGTTCGAGCAGCCCGATATTACACTGGAGGGCATGATTGAAATGTGCACCGCCATCTTGAATCAGGAAGGAATGGACGAGGAATCAGCAAGGGCAATGCTGCGCAACCAACTTCCTTTTTTGAAAAGATGGAATGCATCCGGCTCAAAACGGAACGTGGCATTTGGGGCAGAACATTCGGATGAGTCCGTTGAATTTAATCAAGGAACTCACGACAATCGGCTTTCCACAGAGCCCATTCGGTATGTCACGCTGCCAGGGAAGCGCCTTGCAGGTGTGTCCGCCAGAACAACCAATGCCATTGAGATGAGTGGCAAAGGCTGTATTCAGGGACTCTGGAACAGCTACTTCGCCTCAGATCATCAGCCTGCCCCTGAAGCCGCCCGCTTTGGCTGTTACGCTGATTATACAGAAGGTATAAATGGAGAATACACCATATTGGTGGGTCATGAGGTGGGTCCGGATGAAGCGTTGCCTGAGGGAGTGAGTTCCGTTGAGCTGCCACCTGCAACATATGCGGTATTCACCTCTAGAAAGGGCCCAATGGCCGAGGTCGTAGGTGAGGCCTGGGGTGCGGTGTGGGCCTGGAACAATCAGGGGGAACGCACGTTTACCGGGGACTTCGAATTATATGATGAACGAAGTCTGGATCCTGAGAATGTACAAGTAGATCTATATATCGCTGTTCGCCAAGAAAAATAAGAAAAAAGTGATTATGGTCATTTCTTAATTCCAATTGGACCGTTTCGATCTATATCTCAGCAATGGAATAACGCTCACGGATTTATGCACAATGCTGTTAGGCTGTCAGGTTTTCCTGGCGGCTTTTTGGCATTCCGCCTTTGTCTGTCCGTTCAAAATTGCTCTAATATGCACCCGACAACCGACCATGGTACCAAGTTAGCTAGCTTGCGTCGTACCTATACAACCAGACAATATGTCTTAATTTCGACACAATTGGCATTCCCAAAACTGGGTCTATTCACTTAACGACCGCTTCTATCCTCCCATACAAAACCTCACATATGCGGTCCTTTCCTCCTGAATTTACTTAAAAACGTTTACATCTCCTGAATACGGGGTAAAATCACTACAATCCAATTGGAATTACACCTTAAGTTGCCTATTTCGTCTAACAAGTCACATATACCTATTTGCGTAACAGAGACGATACCCCGTCGGAATACATAACCTATTAATAATCACATATGCATATTCGAAAATGCATTAAAGGAGGAACCAAGATGATCCGCATGCCTATTCAGCAAATGATCCCGTACCACCACCAATATCCGCGCAACACGGCGACCACTGCTCCCAAAAAGGAGAATGAGAACACTCAAGGTCTATCCTTTCATGAAATTTTGCAACAAAAAATGGCTAAAAAGAATGCTGCCCCTTCTATGCGATAAATGAAATGATGAGCGAATTGAGAATCGCTTACGTGGTTCGCACCGTTCCTCTGCGAAGTTGTGGATGAACGGTTATTCGCGTTTTCACGATAAATGTTGCTACCTCAATTATTTTAAATATGTACAGTCTATTGTCACATACCTATAATGGGTTAAATATCTACGGAACTTATATGAGAGATAATCCATTTCAGGGGGCAAGTATGATGATGACCATTGGCTGTTTTCACGCTCACTATTCCAATATTGCACTAATTGAAGAAACTCTCGCTCCTTATGAGGTTGAACTTGTACATTATGTCGATCCGGGGCTGGATCGCCTCAAAGATGATGCTGATTTCACCGAAGCAGTTATACATGAGAAAGTATCACAAACGCTGCAATGGATCGCACATTGTCATGCCGACGCCATCCTTGTCACCTGTACCCTGTTTGCAGCCGTACTTGAGCAGGAGGTACAACATGTTCCCGTACCCGTGGTTGGTATTGATGATCCCTTACTCCAGGAAATGCAGCAGAATCCTGGCGAGTACATTCTAGCGTTTACTAACCCTGCAACGATTGAAGGAACGATGGCGCGGGTGAATCAGGCTTTGCAGCAAGATGATGAAGATGAGCAGCGACACGAGGCCGTGACCATAAAGACTGAAGCAGTACTGATCCCGGGTACATTCGAGTTAATTATGCGAGGCGATAAGGAAGGTTATCTTGCAGCAGTGAGCACCGGGTTACAACAACTTGCTGAGCAGTTCCCGGATAACACGGTAGTCGCAGCTCAACTGTCGATGGCTCCCGCAGCAGTACGGGTCACAGCAGGCACAGGCTTGTTGATCTATAGCCCGCTGGCAAGGCTTGCATCGTATTTGGAGAAGAAGTTGGGCGTAGCTCTGAGTTTAATTATATGCTTTATTACGCTTTATTTGTATCAGAGTAATTTATGTTAAATTTATTATTATAAAATTTACATAATAATACTTTTGTGTTTTTAATTATAATAAATGGGTTATTAAGGTGGACATGTAGGGGGATTTTATGTTAGACTTTTTTTGTTATAATTTAACAAAAAAATGAAGAGGGTGAGGTTTTACAATGAATTTATGGCGTCTATCGAAGCTACTGTTGGTCTGCTGTCTAAGCCTATTTCTTATTCCTACAAATACTTTCGCAGAGAGTAGAACTGAAAAATTGGACATATCCCTGCTAAAGCAGGGCATTCCATATGAGCTTATTGAAGCTTGGAGCCCGGAATTAAAAGAAAGTCTTTCTAAATCAGATGGATCAATTGAAGTTGTGGCACATCAAAAAGCACAACCTTATTCCAATGAAGAAGTTCGCCCTTTAGCAGATATTGATGATAAACAATTTGACTATTATATAACTATTGTTCGTACTGATAATGTTGATAACCGAGAAAGATTTATGGTTGCACTGACAGGCAAGTGGACATCAATGCCTTTTTGGCGTCTGACTGATCCTTATGGGGCTACTTTTGATAAAGAAAATTGGAGAACTGTACCAGGATCTGCATACTATGAAGATAAAGTTAAATACAGCGGAAACAGCTCCTTTACTACCATGAGAACTGGGCGCAATTTTGCCTATGTAGCAGACAACGGTGTCGGATTTAATGCTGATATTGTTGGAGGCGCAATTATCAAGGAACAAATTGCATCAGGTGTCTTTACTTTGGAACATAAAAAGACAGGAAATCAAACTGGATCCTCACAAATCCAATCTAACTATTACCATGCCAAAGGAACCGGGAGTATCGGTTTAAGCTTTGGGCCTGTAAGTGTTGGTTTCTCTGGAACTGCTAGTACAGATACTAGAGGGACAGCAAAAAATTTCAGCTACTAAGATAAAATTCGAGTCAGAATATAAGAAAAGCTAATTTTATTCCGATTTTATTATTTTAGTAATTATAGTAACAGGGAAGTGAGTAATGTATGCGATTGCTTTATGTTTTTCTATTATTTATATTAGGTTTTGCTTGCTCCGCACTTCTCTATGGAGGAAATCCTAAATTTAGTGATGCATTGCTGTTTGTAATTGCGGGATTATTATTTTTTATTTGGAACAACAAAAACTAAAAGGGGCTTCAATAGTAAACTGTACCCTATGTCAAAGACATTTATAAAAAAACTATACTGCTTCAAGAAAATGATCTCTGTATTGTACAGGGGTCATTCTTCTCATATTCGACTGGTATCTATAGTGTTGTAATAGATCATATAGGCCAGCTAACTTCATGTTTGACTTTATCCAGCTTGGGACAGCCCTTTAACGAGATCTCATCCTTTATTGATCCAAAGAACAACTCCTGCGTGCACTGTCTCAGCAGTTTCCCCGTCTGGACATAGATTGACCAATACCCATACGTCCCATACGTTTCACTTTCTTCTGAAAATCCGGATGAGTGTAGTGGGTTACTTGATCCGAATGATTGCAGGAGCCCTGCTCTTCTTAAATCTACGATTTTCTGTAGGTGAAGCAACTTGTTTGTCGCCAAATCCACGGTCGTTCGCTCCGATACATGATAAGCCAAAATTTCAATGGGCTGTTTAAACACGTAAATTATTTAGTAAGTTAACAAAAAAATATAATAGACAATTCTCTTCCAAATATGCAAAAGAGAATTGTCTATTATATTTATATTCAAGAATAAAAAAGCATTACAATCGCGTCCGGTATTCCTCAGCCTTTTCCTGCATGCCCGCTGCCACGGCCTCATTTTCGGACAAACCTTTGTCTGCGGCAAAAGCACGAATATCCTGCGTAATGCGCATGCTGCAAAATTTCGGCCCACACATGGAGCAGAAATGGGCTTCCTTGGCCCCTTCCGCCGGCAACGTCTCATCGTGGTAGGATAGCGCACGTTCCGGATCCAGCGATAGGTTGAATTGATCCCTCCAGCGGAACTCAAACCGTGCCTTGGACAGCGCATCGTCCCGCCGCTGGGCACGTGGGTGACCTTTCGCCAGATCAGCGGCATGAGCAGCGATCTTGTAGGCGATAACGCCTTCCCGCACATCATCCTTATTGGGCAGGCCCAGATGTTCTTTTGGCGTAACATAACAGAGCATCGACGTGCCGAACCAGCCGATCATCGCCGCCCCAATCGCCGAGGTAATATGGTCATATCCTGGGGCGATATCGGTCGTCAGCGGTCCCAGCGTATAGAACGGCGCCTCTTTACATATCTCCATTTGCAGATCGACATTCTCCTTGATCTTGTGCATCGGCACATGCCCCGGACCTTCAATCATCAACTGCACATCATGCTTCCAAGCGATTTGTGTTAGTTCTCCAAGCGTAGCCAGTTCCGCCATCTGGGCTTCATCATTGGCATCATAGATGCTTCCTGGGCGCAGTCCGTCTCCGAGCGAGAACGCCACATCATACCTTTTCATAATCTCGCAGATTTCTTCAAAATGGGTATACAAAAAATTCTCCTGATGATGCGCAAGGCACCATGCTGCCATGATGGACCCGCCCCGTGACACAATGCCCGTCATACGTTTGGCGGTCATCGGAATATATCTCAGCAGCACACCTGCATGGATCGTAAAGTAGTCCACACCCTGCTCTGCCTGCTCTATGAGCGTGTCACGATACAACTCCCAGGTCAGCGCTTCGGCTTCTCCATTGACCTTCTCCAGCGCCTGATAGAGCGGTACTGTTCCAATCGGTACAGGTGAATTGCGGATGATCCATTCGCGGGTCGTATGAATGTCCTTGCCTGTGGAAAGATCCATCACCGTATCCGATCCCCAGCGTACGGCCCAAGTCATCTTCTCCACCTCCTCCTCGATGGAGGAGGATACCGCAGAGTTTCCGATGTTCGCATTGATCTTCACATGAAAATGACGCCCGATCAGCATCGGCTCACTCTCTGGGTGATTAATATTCGACGGCAGGATGGCCCTTCCACTCGCTAGCTCCTGCCGCACAAACTCTGGCTCCACACCCTCACGAATAGCGGCGAACTCCATCTCCGGCGTGATCATTCCCTGCCGTGCATAATGCATCTGAGTCACACTGCGCCCTGCCTGTCCACGTAATGGTTTAGCACGCAAGCCTGGATACTTCTCGGCTCCAGTTCGCTTCCCTCCTGGTTTCAATCCGTTATCCTCCGGTTTGACCGTTCTTCCCTGGTAGGCTTCAACATCTTCACGCTCCGTAATCCAGCGGGTGCGCAGCGCTGGCAGCCCTGCCCGGATATCGGCATGAAATCCAGGATCGGTCATTGGTCCGCTCGTATCGTAAACACGCAGCGGTTCGTTATGCTCCACTCCTTGGGGAGTATTGGTGTCATGAAGGGCAATTTCGCGCTCCGGTACAGCAATGTCCGGTCGTGAGCCATGAATGTATACTTTGCGGCTGCCCGGGAAGGGCTGAACCCGTCCTGTCGTACCTTTTTCCTCTGCCAACTGCAGATTCTGCTTGTCCTGTCCCATCATTCGGTTTCCTGTGCTCATCGCTCTTGTCTCCTCCTCATTAGTGATTGCCTGGATTGAAATGCTTGCTCACGGGTCCAAATCATCCACAACATAGAAAAAGGAAGAGCGACCATACCACACAAAATAGGGACATACACTTCAATTAATACAGACAGTCGAAGCAAAAGGTTTACACCCAATGCTCGCCAATGGCACCCAGCCCTTTATCCAAAAGCAGATCTGACACCAGCTTCCGCCTGTTTACTGTATAAAAAAAGCCGGTTCCCAAGGGAACCGGCTTATGTCCATCACCAATAACATACCTTATAGAGACTCCATAACGGAGTCCATCCATAGGTCACATTATACGGTGTTCGTGGTCGTATCGCCGATTACTTCCCTACGCTGGTATGATCCAGATCAGGTGCAAAGGGTCCAGAATCTCATGCGATTCCGTCTCAGTCCGGACAATTCGGACTCCCCCAGTAACGTTAACAAGTTGCAGCATTTAAGCCGCAAATTTATATTCAATTGCTGACCCTGTTGGGCCGTCCATTACAGAGTAGCGCAACCGAATCATAAAAACAACCTTTATATTCCAGAACATAAAATCAGGATAACATAAGTCCCATCTGTGTAGCAGCTTCCTTCAGTACAGGTGCATATTCATGCAACGTCTCCTGCGAAAGGCGACTAACAGGCCCGGATACCGACAGAGCAGCAGCGATGTTGCCTTTCCGATCCATGATGGGTACAGATACTGCCGCGGCTCCTGGTTCACGCTCCTCATAACTTGTTGCGTAGCCATATTCCAGAATGTCTTTCATCTGGGCCAAATATACTTTGGGATCGATAAATACCGGCCATTCCGGTCCATTCATCAGATCTTCGCGGTCCTCTTCGGTGGCAAAAGCCATTAACACTTTACTGGATGCTCCCACAGATAACGGAAGTCTGACGCCCACCGGAGCTACACGACGAATCGCCTGATCACTCTGTACGGCTTGAATTCGAATCCGCTCACTGCCATCACGCAGATATAAACTCACGGTTTCGCCCAGTCGATCTCTCAGCCGCTCCATCGCAGGAAGGAGCAAAATGGCAGGATCATCGCTGCGAGACATATGGGCAGACAGTTCCCAGATACGTATGCCGAGTCGATACTTCTCGGTTGCTGCATCCCGGATCACAAACCCCTTGTCCTCCAAAGTAGCCATCAGACGATGGACTGTACTTTTGTGCAGACCGATCTGGCTCGCAATTTCCGTGAGCCCCAGATCACTGCGGGTTGTAAAACACAATAATATATCCAGCGCCCGTTCTACAGCCCGGACGGTTAACTTTCGGTCTTCCATGGCAAGTTGCCCTCCTCATGTTTCATCACATGAAACTTGGTTACATAAATTATATGAGAAACGGTCTCATCTGTAAACCAAAAAGCGCCATTTGGAATAGGGATATTTGTAAATATTTTCTTTTTATAAATTAGAATCCCCTGCAATTTGCACCCTAAGGAAATGTTACCCATATATCTTCAAAACTATATAACAATTGCGTAACAAATGGCCTCAATCAATTGACTTTGACTATATTGGAACATACGATAAAGATATATTAAATTAAGATTTTGCTTCATATGTAGTCAGAAAAATCATTTATCCGCTCTGTTCGTCTCGTTGTTATCTTCATTTGATTTTTAAAGGAGGGGCAATCATGTATCCGACATCCCAGAGCGAAGCCCCGCTGCAAACGAAAGTGTCAGATCTGCCTTCTTCGTTATCACCGAGGCTGATCCGGTTCAAACATATTGTCGTGGCGTTGTTGCTCTCCGTTGTATTTTTTCTGCTCTTTTGTTTCATTGCACTACACGGTTATATTGCTTGGGTATTATCCAATCCAACTGTAGCGCCTGTATTCTCCAATCCCATGCAGGCGAAGAACATGAAGTATCAAGACATCACGTTCCCGGCAGCAGACGGCAGTCGAACGATGCAGGGTTGGTATATTCCGGCTGATGATAATGCAAACAAAACCATCATATTCAGCCATGGATATGGTGCGAATCGTGAAGAGACCTGGGTACCAATGTATGATCTGGCCCATTATGCTCACCAACTTGGCTTCAATGTGGTGATGTTCGATTACGGTTTCGCTTCACAGGTGAACAAAGCTGTTGCCACAGGCGGCAAAGCCGAGTCCCAGCAGCTGCTTGGTGCTATCCAGTTTGCGAAGCAGCGCGGAGCTCAGGAGCTTGTCGTATGGGGTTTCTCCATGGGTGCAGGTACAGCCCTGCAGACTGGGCTTATTACCAAAGATGTGGATGCTATGATTCTGGACAGCACGTTCCTGCTTGAGCCGGATACGCTGTATCACAACATCCATAATCAGATTGATCTTCCGCGGCAGCCTACGCTGGAGATTATGAACCTGCTGTTCCCGATTCTGAACGGGACCGGATTGCAGCAAATTCCGTATCAAGAAGTGAAAAAAGAAGATTATCCTTTCCCGATTTTCTTCATCCATGGTACCGAGGATGAGAAAGCTCCTTACCCGATTGCAGAGCTGCTTGCCGGCAACCAAACCAATCCGAATTCCGATGAATGGATTGTGGACGGTGCGCATCATGAGCTGATCTTCCGGGAGCATCCGAAGGAATATCTGCGCCGTGTCTCCACATTCCTGAGTCATGTGACCAAGACGAGCAGCGATGATGTGGAAAATACGAATAACGGAGAATCGTGAAAATCCGGTAATTCAAGAGCCCCTAGGGGCTCTTTTTTTTGTGTATACATAGGACAACATGCCTGAAGAATATACTTTTGGGATGTAATTAAAGACAGCTCTAGCTTGTATATTACAAAATTGAGCGAACCGGGGAAGCAATTCGTTTCTGCTACTGGATCTGAATTCAAATTCATCTGAACGGAGGTATACCGCTTATGAATTGGTATGGATATGGGCATCTGCTGCCTCTGCGGGTACTCGAAGAAGTCCGTTTCTGGAAAGAGCAAGAGAAGGAACATACGATTGTCATTCGTGCCTTGGTTCCTGATCTTGAACCCTCATATGTCAAATGGCTTGCGGAATGGGAAGCGATTTTTGAGAATAGCGAACGAGTCGCGAATCAGCTGTTGAAGCAAATACTGCCGGGAACCCAACCGCCTGCTCCTTACATCATCCGCTGTATTGAACAGCTCGTGGCTGCGGCCTGCACACAATCGCGTGAGTTCATTAGACAGCTGTACGTCCTGCTGGAGCAAAGTACTGCTGTTCAGCAGGTGCCGATTGCCAAAGTGGTTATTCTGCATTTCATACGTGAATCGGAGTATTTCCTGGGGGTACTTGAAACGCTGAAACAATCTGGAGCTTTGCGAGATTTGGTGTCTGATCCATCTTTTTCACTGGACCATATTCTTCAAACCTCGGAACAACCGGCTGATCCCAACGTACAAGTTGCTTCAACGCCCGTATCTGAACAGCCCTATCGTGAAGCTGTAGAAGAATCGTCCAATGCTGCGGGAAAAATCAATAACTCCACTCCAGCGGTACAGGCACAATCTTCAGCGACTGCTGTAAAGACTCCCAATGCAAATGCCGAGGGTACAACCAACTCTTCAGCAGCGCCAGTCAAAGAGAAACCTGTACCTATTGGCGGACACACACTGCCACCCCTACCCTATGCCTACAATGCGCTGGAACCACATATCGACGAGATGACGATGCGTATACACCATGACAAACACCATCAATCCTACGTAGACGGACTGAACACCGCGGAGAAAAAGCTGGCAGAATCGCGGAAAAAGAATAATTTTGAACTCGTTAAACATTGGGAACGCGAACTCGCATTTAATGGTGCAGGCCATTACCTGCATACGATCTTCTGGACAATTATGAACCCTAAAGGTGGAGGTAAGCCTTCCGGTATGCTCGCAGAGCAGATCAAGCGGGATTTTGGCAGCTATGAAGCGTTCAAGAATCAATTCACTGAAGCGGCCAACAAAGTGGAAGGCAGTGGCTGGTCCATGCTGGTCTGGAGCCCGCGGGCGCACAGATTGGAGATTTTACAGGCGGAGAAACATCAGAACCTGTCCCAGTCCGACATCGTGCCTCTCCTGCCACTTGATGTATGGGAACACGCCTACTATCTGAAACACCAGAATGAACGCAAAAAATATATCGAGGACTGGTGGAAGGTTGTGTACTGGCCAGCTGTGGCGGAACGTTACGAAACTGCACGCAAGCTGTTATGGCCGCCTTATTAGGATTCTCGGGCTAGGCATAGCATCCGGGAGTACTCTGGAGCGCATTGAATCCATGGTGCTATATGTTGATGTAAAAAAAGAGATATTTCCAGCCGAATGACTGAAAGATATCTCTTTGAGTTTGAATACAACTATTTACTTGCGGATAGAAGCTGCCTCTATCGCTTCATAAGCCCAATGTGTGGCAGGTACATCCGACCAATGTCCTGCCGCATTCATTTCAGCTTGAAGACCGATCAGCTTATTCAGCATTGTAACAGCTTCAGCGCGGGTTATCGGCTGACTTGGACGGAACGTGCCATCCGTGTATCCGGTAACTACTCCCGCCGAACTTAATTGTTCTACTGCTTGTTGCGCCCAATGCTCGTTCACATCGGTAAATGCTGTCGGCGCAGTAGTCATCTGAGCAGATGTTAATAACGGCTGTAACACGACAGCCATTTCCGCGCGGGTAATCGCTTGATCCGGCTTAAAGCTGCCATCTTTATAACCTTGAACAGAACCGGATTGAGCTGCTGCTAATATAGCCGCCTGTGCCCAGTGGCTGGATGTAACATCTGTAAATTCATGACTTCCCTTAAGAGTAGATGTTCCCAGAATACGCGTGATTAATGTTGCCATTTCCGCACGAGTTACGTTACGCTCTGGTCGGAAACTGCTATCCATGTACCCCTGAATATACGGTCGTGCTTTCAATGTGTTGTCTGTCCAGTCTTTGACCTTAACAATGGAGAATGTACTGAACTTGTTTACTTCAATCTCGACGCCTTGCTGATGATTACCGTTTAGGGTAACCTTTTTGCCGTGCACAAGCTCCTTCGTCCCATCACTATGCTCAATATATACACCTAGCTCCTCAGATTTCACACCTGCAACCTGATTAGCATCCAAAGGCAATATGAGTGTAACAGGTCTGCTCTGGAGATTCGTTTCGATTGTCATTGGACGTCCGATGATCTGGATATCCGTTGTACCTACAGATTGGATGATCGATTCATTCGCCTGTGCTCTCGTTTGGATCTCTAAACGTTGGGTTTCCTTCTTCACCGGTACTAGACGGAAATAAATATTATCTGTGCGTCCGTTCAAGGAACTCGCCGGAATGATAATCTTCACATTAGGATTGGAAATAACCAGATCCACCCCTTGCTCAGCCAGCATTGCTGACGATTGTGGAGAGAGGTTCAGATCCCACTGCGATACTTCATCTTTTGCGTCTGGAATCAAGACAACCGCTGTGCGGGAGCCTGTCTGTTTCAATTGGTTGATAATGGTTTGCGTTCTACTCTGATCAAGAAGAAGTTCATCCTTAATCGTACCATCTGTTCCTCGAGTACGTTGAATCTCCAAGGAAGCGATCGTTGAAGATTGATCCCCATTCGCTACATCCACTTTGATTACTTCTTTCTGTGGAGCTTGTGGAGTTGTTGGCGTTACAGGAGTAGGAGTAATAACTCCCCCACCTCCCCCATTACCTGGCGTTTCTGGATTGGATGGAGTTATGTTAATCTTCACTGAATTAGAAATTCCATATTCGGATACGCCATCTTCATATACAGCTCTAACAGCGAAAATATATTTTTCGCCTTCTCTAAGATCATTAATTTCCCAACTATTATTCAAAATATTAGAAGTAACAAGTACCCATTGTGAAGGATCTACTGGTGCTGACGAACCTTCGTACATATAGACCGAAGCTGATCCGTTCATGATTAGATCCCAAGTTAACGTAACCTTTTTCTCACCTTTTGTTGCCACTACATGCTGTGGTGCAGGAAAGTTCGGGTCTGGGTCTGGATCTGGATTAGATCCACCACCATTATTATTCTCCTCTTGCGGGATCACCACGTTAGATGCAACATAATCTGAATTTTCTTCATCGGAAGCATATGATCTAACTGCAAACACATAAGATTCACCATTCGTCAGCCCACCGATATGTCCATCGATGTAACTGTCCGTCACATTTGTCCACAGATCCGGATCCTTTGGTGCCTCCGTACCTTGGTACATATACACGCGATATTCTAATTCTGGCTCTGTAATCCATTCAATGGCAGCCTGACCATCACCAGGTGTAGCCACTACGTTTTGTGGAAGAGGCGTTGAGTTTGCAAGTGTTTCATATCCCCGACCTCCCATGTCCCAGAGCTGACCATTCGTATCTTCTACCGCCAGGAACATTCGGTACAAGGTGTTCTCTTCCAGTCCTGTAAACAAGAACGATCTTACTTCATTAGCTTCTAGATCAACATAAGATAGATTAGCTAAGGCATGTAATTTAGTATCTTCATCCGACTGCCACCCAATTTCTTCATCAAACAATTGATTGTCAAAATAAAATCTACCAGCTTCATTAAGCTTCACTATAACTTTAGATGTGGACTGAGTAATTGTTCCGCTTGTAGGATATGGATACAAATAATCTATTGTCCGATCAGGCAGAGGTGGAGTCGGCGCAGTCATAAGCTTGGATGAACGCAAGATCGGATACCCATCATTGATCCTGTTACGAGTTGTCCAAACTTCAGCGAAATCCCATCCATTGAAATTAGATTGTTGTTTCATCTGTTCGGTAAGAACTCCCACTGCGTAGATCGAATTGCTCTGCTGGCTAGTATTACTTTTGTTCAAATCATAATAATTACTTGAGAAGCTTACTTCACCTTCTGGATCATCGAAAGAACCTATGAATGACCCTATGGTCTGCTCATCAATCGGTGAGGATGAATTATCAGGATCAGTAATATCTATAGACGCAGCTACATAATTATTTTGAATATCTATTTTTGCGGAGGCTGATTCATCATATTTTTTCACTTCACCAATCAGTCCGCCAATGGCTTCAGCAGAAAAATCATTATTCCCTGTAGCATGAGATCTCACTGAACCAACCACATAATTGTCTGCAATGGTATGGCTAAGTTCATAATTAAGTTGGCCAATCAAACCGCCTACCTGGTAGTTACCCGTTACCTGTCCTGAAGCGTAGCTTTGTTGAATGAAATTATCATTCGACTCTCCGATCAGTCCACCTATAGCCTCATAACCATTCACTGTACCTTCAGCAGCATTTGCAATGATTGTGCCCTTATTACTTTCTCCAAAAAGTCCCCCGAGTGAGTCGCTATCCTCACCTAAGGCAATTACCGCAACATTAGTGCTGTTATTTATATATTCACTTCCGTCCGATAAACCTGAAATACCGCCTACTCTCATATTCCCTTTTATGTTTCCACTGATATGCACGCCTTCAATGCGTGACTCTCTAATACCTCCTGCAAGCCCACCTACCATCGCATCACCTGTAAAGGATACATTATTTAATATAAGATTTTTAACCTCAGCACCTTGTAATCCGTAGAATAACCCCACAGAATTCTGACTTTCATCCGTCGTTTTCAAACCGGAGATTGAATAACCATTCCCATCGAACCTGCCTGTAAAAGGCATAAGCTCATCTTCTATCATGTCAGCAATTGGAGTCCAAGATCCTCCGTTCAAAAACGTGCTCATGGCTGCTTCAGAAATATCATTCTTCAACTTGTAATTACCGTTTAAGTCTTCTCTTACGCAATAGAGCTCTTCAGGCGTACGAATGAGCTTCCATTCAACATCATCAGAATCTTTTTCCGTTAGATCATAGCAACTCTTGGCCTGTACGACACCTTGTTGAAATACAACTGGCAGCATTCCAAAGACCATAAAGAATGTTAATATCACAATCCCTATTCGTCTCAGGAGCCTGGAGCGCTTCTGGTGATCCTTTTTTCGCATGTTCGAATCTTCCCTTCTCTTTCTGTTGTAGGAAGATTATACCTATCAGCTCTGAACCGATTCTGAACATTGATCGGCATTTTTCGTGAAAATATGCCTTTTCTCGCATTTTCGCAAAACCACTTTCAAATGAACATATTTCTTCCCGTGCAATTATTGTTCAGCGAGGCACACCTGAATCGAATAAATCAAATACAGATACAAAAAAGCAAGTCTCTATACTAGAGACTTGCTTATCATTTAAGAATCACTGTGCAGAGCGTTTACCTTAAGACGCACAACCCTCACAGGCAACATAGTTGTCGCCAACCTGTTTGCTAATTGCGATCAGATCGCCCAGCTTGATATCTTCTTCACCTGTAAATTCAAGATCAGCGATACGTGCAACGATCAGGGCAGCTGCTTCTTCCTTGCTTGTAGCCATTTGGCTGAATTCAGACTTTTCGCCTGTAGAAATGACCTCATATAAGTACGTATATCTTAAAGTTTCCATGTAGACACTCTCCTTCCGAAATCACATCATATCATCTCTATTACCCAATTCCAAGTCCAAGCTTCTGAACCTAATCGTAACGCAGTTTCATCTGCTCAGCCGTCCGTCTAACGGCTTCCCGATCCACGGTCAACACACGGCTCGTCTCCGCCAGGGGAAAACGCTGACGCAGTGTACGTACCAGCGAAGCTGTATACGCCGCAGCAGAAGGGACACCTGCCAGTTCCTGCAAACTCGCCATCGTTCCGGGCCGAACATCCGGATAACCTTCGCTGGCACCGTCTGCTGCATCCTGATAGAACTTACGCACGTCTGCTGCCAATTGGTCCCCTTGTCCTTCCACGATGATAAAGGCCGTAATGATATAAGCCTTGGCCTGTCTGCGCTGGGCAATACCACAGAATTTCAGTCCACCCACGCTGACATCATAATCCCCAGGACAGAAGGCGCCTTCGATCTCCCCCGTACGTGCCTGACTCGACCACGGTGTTAGCGATTCAGCAATCAGTGAGGCCATCTCCCGAAAATCATCGTGAATATTGATAGCGCGCCCAGGGTTCGGCAGAATTAATGACACGTTAACCACCCCTGGATTCAGGGGAACTGCTGCACCACCGGATGGACGAACACAGACCGCCGTTCCCTGGCTTCTAATGCGTTCCATCGCTTCTACCGCCTGTGGTAGCCTCCGATCCCGCAGCCCTGCTACAAAGGCATCTGGATGCCGCCATATATGAGCAACGGGCAACTGACCCTCTCCCACCCGGCGGCACATGACTTCTTCCCAAGCAAATGCTTCAAGCACACTGCTCCCGTGCCGCAGCAGCGGTGTCTCCCAAATCTGTAGACGCAATGAATGATCCAGCTGCATCTGCTGCTTTATTCCCGGCGATCCGGGTTGATCTGAATTGGACGGTACACTCATATAAGATAGCCTCCGACTAAACTAATCTGGATGAATTGAAATAATTACGTGATCCTTATGTATCCCCATGAATGCAAAAGTAATATATAAATAAGCCGGTTCCCCAGGGAACACGGCTTATTTATGAAAGCTTCCATTGGCACAAGCATCTATACTGCCATTTCAGATCCAGCAAATTGCCGAATGGAAACAACATGATGGTGCCAAAGGATCCAATGCTTCTGGCTTGTCCAACGAGTGGAATGAGCCGATCTTAATCTTTCATCAGAGACAGGAACTCGGCACGCTGTGCCGGATTGTCACGGAAAGAACCACGTACAGCAGATGTAACCGTCTTACTGCCCGGCTTCTTCACGCCGCGGGAACACATGCACAAGTGCTCGCCTTCCACGACAACCATGACACCGTTCGGCTCTACTGCTTCAGTCAGAATATCGGCAATCTGTGAGGTAATGCGCTCTTGAACCTGCAGGCGGCGGGTAACTGCCTCCACCAGACGGGCCATTTTGCTTAATCCCACAATCTTGCCACTCGGTACATATCCAATGTGCACCTTGCCGAAGAAAGGCGCCATATGGTGTTCACATTGGCTGTAATAGACAATGTCCTTCACAATGACCAGTTCTTCATGATTCTCGTCAAACGTCACTCCAAGTACATCGCGCGGGTCCACTTCATACCCGCCAAAAATCTCTTCATACATCCGGGTTACGCGTGCAGGCGTTTCAAGCAGCCCTTCCCGCGTACTATCCTCACCGATCAATTGCAAGATCTGCTCAATGTGATACTCGATCTTCTCCCGATTGTCGGATACTTTTGAATTCAAATAATCTTTAACGCCAGCCACTGCCGAACGCCTCCTTTCGAACCACATGCTGTAAGTAGCCATTCACTCCAGCATTATGCATAATGCTCACTCACAGCTATTATTTTCGGCGGCCCGAGTTTTTACGCGCAGGATGTTGTTGCGGCTGAGGCATCTTAGTGCCAGGCTGCTGGTTCTTCATCATCTGCTGGGCGCGCTGCATCTGCTTGCCATTCAGGTTATAACCCATTTGCTTCGCCATCTTCTGGAGCATGTCGGGATCGCTTTGCATTTTCTCAAGCTGCTTCCGCAAGTAGTATACCCCAATGAAAAATCCTCCGACCAGACCAACAATCAATGTAATAATCGGTATTGCTATTTCCATCTCTTAGACACCTCTGTATGCAATCTAAAAAGCCTGATGATCCGTGTCAGCACATGATGTTATACGCTCACAATGCAAACATGACACGCACCGGATTTCCTGAAAGTTATCATAGCATTTCCGCACGCCTTGAGCAAACGGATTTTCCAGCTATCTGCTGAATTTAACATCCAGAAAACAGATATAAAACATTCAATAAATCTCTCAGGAACATCCGTATAAGTTACATCAGTACCGCCTCTATGAAAACGGTTGTATGCTGAGCCAGATCCACTTCAATCACATCCAGATCATAACGTGTACTGCCACGTGCCACCCGAATGACCGGCCTACCGGGCAAACCCCGGTGCTGACGCACAATGACTCCGGTCTCTCTGGTAGACAATCGAACTGCTGTTCCATTCGGATAAACGGATACACTCCGGTTGAATTCTATCAAAATGTCACGATCCAGCTTCGTGCCAGACATCGCCATCATCTCTTCACAGGCTTCATGCGGCAGCAACCTTCGACCCGAAAGGCCATTGATCAGATTATCATACGTGTTAGCTGCACTGACGATTCTGGCGAACAGATGAATGTCTTTTCCCTTGATACCTCTCGGCTGTCCCGTTCCATCCACATGCTCATGATGCTGCAGAGCTGTATGTGCCACAAGCAGATTGAACTCCCGTTTGGACTTGATCAACTCGAACCCTCTCCACGTGTGATGCAGGGAGGAATTCGCTGCTGAACCGCTGCCGGGTGGCTCCCCCACTTTACCGATGTCATGCAATAGAGCTCCGACGGCTAGATCCTTGAGCTGCACATAGTTAAGCCCCAGATTCAGACCAATGACAGAAGACAGCAAACATACATTCATGGCGTGAACATACTGTGCGTTATCTTTGGTCCGAATATCTGTGAGCTGGACAAGCAGTTCACGCCCATTCAGAACATCGTTCAACAATTTATCGATGCTGATGGCGACCTTCTTCGGGCTCCAGTCCTTCCCGGAACGGATAGATTCAAGAGTTACACTCATTTCATTAATAACTGCTTTTTTCGTGGCTTCATCCAGAATGTCTTCTGTATCCACATCTTTATAAGCTTCATCCTGGATGTATAGCATGGTCACGCCAATACGCTTCAGCGTATTAACCATAAATACGGTGAGTTGGACTCCGGCAGACAGCAATACCGTACCGTTACCGGAATATACTGTTTTGCCCAGAAACTCTCCCGCTTCCACGCTCTCCACGTTAACATACTTCATGAACGTCCCCCGCTCTTACGATTGCTGCTCCAATGTGAGCAATTGCTCTTTGGTTTGCAGCCCGCCTACATAACCCACCAGGGTTCCATCTTTACCGCTGATGCGGTGACAGGGAATAATAATCGGAATCGGATTTTTACTAATGGCATCCAGAACTGCTCGAACAGCTTTGGGCCTACCGATGATTTCCGCAACCTGTTGGTGTGTTGAGGCCTCTCCATAAGATATATCGGACAGGACTTGCCATACTTGTAGCTGGAATGGTGTTCCAAACAAATCGAGCTTCAGTTCAAACGCTTTTCGTTCTCCTGCAAAATACTGCTTCAACTGCTGTGCAGCTTCACTCAGCTTCTCTTCATTTTTCTCATATCGATATTCGCCAATCCATGTACGGGCCCATTGTTGCAGATGCGCCTCGCGCACATGGAATGCACCGAAATCAATGTGACACAGGCCCTTATCCGTGGCACAGAGCGTTAGTGTACCGATCGGCGTCAGCACTTCATCGTAATATACTGGCGTACCATGCAGGCCTGTTACGGCTGATGGTTTCCATGCTGCAGCTTCTGGTTTGGCAGGCTCTGTCGTCTGCCCGTTCTGTTCGGGTGTCTTATTCTGTTCCTTCTGATCCTCAGGCTTATTGTTACTCTTTGGCTCTGCCTGAGGCTTATCGGGTAAGGTCTCGGACGAACTCAGTCGTTCCTTGGCCTTCTGCAGCATGCTTAGCACGTTCCCATCTTGTTCGTTAGCGGCAGCTTCCCCAATGGCTCTCATTGCGTCTTCTCCTCCAATTCTGCTCAGCGCCCAAGCTGCAGTTCCCCGCAGCTCGGGACGCGGATCACGCTTCAGTACCTCCGTTAGTTTCGGTACAGCGGTTTTGTCTTTGAAATTGCCCAGGGCAATTACGGCGTTGCGCTGGATTGGCTTCTTGCCCCGCCAAGCGGCGGAACTTTGGCCAAAGCGCTCTTTGAATTCACGGTTACCGATGTCAAGCAGCGGTATCAGCAAAGGTTTTACAATCTCCGGATCAGGATGAAACTCGGGATGGTGGTCCCAGTTTTTACCCCGATTCTTCGGACAGACAATCTGACAGGTATCACAACCGTACAGACGGTTGCCAATTTTCAGCATAAACTCTTCATCCACGAAACCTTTCGTCTGGGTCACAAACGAAATGCAGCGCTGTGCATTCAGTTGTCCCGGTCCCACCAATGCTCCTGTTGGACAGGCATCAATACACTTCGTACATTCACCACAATCCTCGGTTACCGGGTTATCTGGCTGAAACGGAATATTCGTGACCAGTTCGCCGAGAAAGATCCATGAACCGAATTTGGGCGATATAATGGCACAGTTCTTGGCACTGAATCCAATCCCCGCACGTTGGGAAACAGCACGGTCCACCAACGCCCCCGTATCTACCATACTTTCGATCATGGCTTCAGGTACGCGTTCACGTATAAAGTTAACCAGCTTGTCCATCGCTGCACGCAGGACTTGGTGATAATCCTGCCCCCAGGCGGAACGAGCCAGAATACCGCGGTATGCACCCGGCTCGGACTTCGGCGGATTGACCATCTTCGATGGATAAGCAACAGCAATAGCAATGAGCGAAGCAGGCTCTCCATCTTTTAGTTCGGGACGCACCCTTTTCTCAATATCAGGCTCCTCAAATCCGGACTCGAATCCTTTCGCCCGATGTTGCTCCAGAATGGATTTCAAGGTCACGAATGGTTCTGCCGAAGCGAATCCTATATCATCAATACCCATCTCGGGAGCAGCTGCCTTAATCTCTTGTTTTAACTTCTCCCATACAGCTGCTGCCTTTGCTGCTCCGGTCTGTACACTCGTCATATCTATTCCCTCTCTTCTTCCACGCTAATTCCGTAAATAGTGAACGCCCGCCTCAGGTGGGAGGACAGGCGCTGATTTCGATATACAAGTCGGACATACCGGAGCTAGAAAGAAACCGAGTCTATATCGTTTAACGCAAAATGCAGCGTGAAGTTGTTGTCCTTGTCCTGCTAACATTTTACAGTTTTTTAATTTCCGAGAACGGCCAAAAAATAAACTCCGCCCTGCCTACAATTTCACTGGAAGTAATGCTGCCAAACACACGGCTATCCTTGCTCTTGCCTTCATGACGGTTATCTCCCATCACAAAGTAATGATCCGCTTCCAGCGTAATCGGTCCAAAATCAGGGTCCTGAACCTCCGTATCCGTGTACGTTTCCGCTTGCTGCTCCCCATTTACGAACAGATGATGATCCCGTACTTCAACCGTATCACCGGGAAGTCCGACAATCCGTTTGACCAGAAAATCTTTTTTCTCCACACCTTCGCTTGGATCACGAAGTACAATAACATCCGATCGGGACGGTGTCCCAAAATCGTATACAATTTTATTCACAAACAAACGGTCCCGCTCAACCAGCGTGGGCTGCATCGATTGACCTTTGACCATCGAAAGATTGAATACAAACAGGTTCAACAGCATCATGATTACAAAAGCAATCACTATCGTTTTCACCCAGTCCCAAAGCTCTGCACCCCAGGATTTCCCCGGTTGATCAGGCACTCCCGGACCATTTCGTTCCTTGGAAGCCACATGCTCCGTTGAAAGATTGTTGGAGTTCAAAGAGACACCTCGTTTATCAATTTTATAAAGAAAAACGTCGATCGACGTACTTTCAAGGCAGACAGATCGCATATAGTGAACGTTTTTCTTAAAAATATCAGGAAGCTGGCGTTCCACGTTTATATGTTCTGATATTACCAAAATCGAGTGATCATAATCCTTTTAATTCTACTTCATTTGCAAGGGTGAAACAATTGGTTATGAGCACCAACACAACTTGACGGGTGAATAACAACGAGATTAAAACAGTTAAACCAGAGATTAAGTTAAATGGAATGGCGTTCAGAAGTGGCGAAAAAAGGGGAATAATCGGTGAGTAGCACCCATATAAATAGAAAGGCATATCCCTCACGTTGTTACACGCTGAAAGATACGCCTAATATGAAATGAAAATCTGTTTATATTTCTTTTTAACCATGCAAACTAAGCTTTAGACAAGATACTAAGTTTCTGGAAAGCGCTCATAATCTGATTGGCACCGTAACCCATTGCTTCATAAAGAGGCATGGCCACTTTGTTGTGCTCATCACCCGCCACCCATATTTGACTGACTTTACGCTGCTGGAACCTTTGTTCCATGGCCTCGACAAGTTTTTTGCCGACTCCGCGGCGACGATAGTCTGGATGGACCGCAATACGATAGATGCATCCCTGGTTGTGGTCAATCGTACCGATCAAAGCGCCGACGAGGTCTCCCTCTTCTTCCGCAACCATGATCAGGTCAGAATCCCATGACAATTGACGGGCAAACGGGCCCATCGTGTTCTCATAACACTCTTCCGATAGTGCAACCTGGAGAAGCTCTGTCATCTGGCTTGCATCACTCAACTGAAAGGAACGAACGTGCATGTCTTAAATCTCCCTTTTCGTTAGCTTAGATGAGGTTTTACAAAAAGGGGCTCCCCTTTTTACCAAAAACCCAATGTTCATATAATGACAAAAAACGAGAAAATACCGCTTCTTCGTCAATTAAACCATACTTTACGCCATAAAACACGCATTTTCTTTTGAAAGCGCTTAATTGTAACCGTTTACATCCGAATATTAAACTTTCCCTCTATTTAAACACCTAAAATAACATAAATAGTTTCATAATGGGTAAAATATGTTTGTTATCTCTGACCCATGAATGGATCAACGTCTGGGGGGACTTAATAAACAAAAATGTTGCTTAATTAGCCCGAATGCGGTTTAATATTAGTGACAAGGGTATTATTACATAGGTACCTGTGGCAATTTGCATAAATCCTGTGAGCGACTTTCACTCAGCAAGATATAGATCGAAGTGATCCTATTCGTCTAGAACTTGTCCCGGAAGCGATTCGAATTGAATTATGCAAAATGCTGACCGTAACAAAAATTCAAAAATCTCAGGAGGTATTTCACTATGACTTTTCAATTACCAGCACTTCCTTACGCTAACGACGCACTGGAACCACATATTGATGCGCAAACAATGGAAATTCACCACGATCGCCATCACAATACTTACGTAACGAACTTGAACGCAGCTCTGGAAAGCGCTCCTGAACTGCAAGGTAAAAGCTTGGAAGATCTGATTGCTAACCTTGACAGCGTACCTGAAGGTATCCGCACAGCCGTTCGCAACAATGGTGGCGGACATGCTAACCACAGCCTGTTCTGGGAAATCATCGGACCTAACGGCGGCGGCGCTCCTACTGGAGACATCGCAACAGCAATCGATAGCGAACTGGGTGGCTTTGACAAATTCAAAGAAGATTTTGCAAAAGCAGCTACAACTCGTTTCGGTTCCGGTTGGGCTTGGCTCGTAGTTGGTAAAGATGGCAAATTGTCCATCACTAGCACACCTAACCAAGACAGCCCTCTCTTCGAAGGTCTGACTCCGGTTCTGGGTCTGGATGTATGGGAGCACGCTTACTACCTGAAATATCAAAACAAACGCCCTGACTACATCGGTGCTTTCTGGAATGTAATCAACTGGGACGAAGTAAACAAACGTTACGCTGCAGCGAAATAAGACTGCTGGCATAATAGAAGAGCCTGATTTGGTCAACGCGACCGAATCAGGCTTTTTTTGTTTGCTTTTGCT
Source organism: Paenibacillus sp. MDV22-iso6 (assembly GCF_058408365.1). NCBI lineage: Bacteria > Bacillati > Bacillota > Bacilli > Caryophanales > Paenibacillaceae > Paenibacillus > Paenibacillus sp. MDV22-iso6. Next base: position 97,022 of record NZ_JBZVDZ010000008.1, read on the forward strand.
TGCTGCACTTCGTTATGAGTAATCCTTCTACGGCTACGAGCTTTAAGTTAAGAATCCCTAGTCCTTAGAGCAAGTATCCTCATTCAAAGACGGTTAGTATGGAGTAGTTTCACTATTCATTAACATCGTCATATGCCCCTGCAAAATAACTGCTGATCAGCTTCAGGAATATGTTCGGGAATGCCATCTTGTCCATATCTTCTGGACCAATCCAGCGATAGGCCAGGCCATCACCCTTACCTGTCAGTGTGCTCAGCGCCTGGTCACTAACGTCAGATGGTGCGAGCAGCTCTCCATCGTTAAGCGATGTTGAGATGTTCTGTGCATGAGGAGTGCCCGGCTCCGATGGCGATGTGGCTGACTCAGGTGACACAGCTGATGATTCGGCTGTGCCCTCCCTTGTTGCCGCCTGTGCATCGTAGGCGGCTCTGGCTTCCGCGGCGATCAGCGGAAGCTCGTTACTCTGGTCCTGCTCGGTGCACTTGTACACCTGCAGGCTCCAGACGATGTGGCTGAACACATGCTCCGCATGGGTAGCCAGCCCTTCCGGGCGGGCAGCGAAGCCTTCCGCCCACAGACTGCCGGCCAGCAAAGCCATGGCCGGCTCATCTGCCAGCGGCCCCGCCGCCTTGCCGGCTGCGGCGGGCGCCGCCAACACATGCGGCAGCTCCCACATGCGGGCCAATAGGCCCGTCGCTGGGCGCTGGCGCACAAGCACACGGCCGCGATGAGCACCGCGGCCCTCCACAATGGCGACCAGCCGCTGCTCAGGGCGCGGCGGCTTCGCCTTGGTCTTGACCGGCAGCGTGAGCTCCCGTCCGGCGATGCGGCCGGAACATTGCTCCATGACCGGGCAAGTCAGGCAGTGCGGCGCTTTGGGCGTGCACACCAGTGCGCCAAGTTCCATCAGCGCCTGATTGAAATCACGCGCACGCCCTTCTGGAATGAGCTCTCCCGCGAGCTCTTCCATCAACACCCGGGTGCTGCCCTTCATAATGTCCTCATCAATGAGGAAGTATCGGGACAGGACCCGCATCACATTGCCATCCACCGCTGGCTGCGGCTGGTTGAAGGCAATGCTGAGAATGGCCCCGGCTGTATACGGGCCCACCCCTTTTAACGCAAAGACTGCCTGCTTGTCCTGTGGCATCTCCCCACCGTGCAGCTCCATGACTTGTCTGGCAGCTGCTTGAAGATTGCGGGCACGCGAATAATATCCGAGCCCCTCCCAATTTTTCAAGACCTCTTCTTCCGGTGCTTCAGCCAAAGCCTGTACAGTCGGAAAATTCCCAATAAAACGGTTGAAATACGGGATCACCGTATCCACCCGAGTCTGTTGCAGCATAATTTCCGATACCCACGTGAAATAAGGATTGTTGTGGCGACGCCACGGCAAATCCCGTCTGTTGACCATATACCAATCCAGCAAATTCACACTGAAATGTCGTTTCTGTTCCAATAAACCCATATTCCCGTCCTCTCCTGTTACCATGCTTACGTTCTTCACACGTTCTCCCACATTGTTACTGTTCAGATTCAGGCAACGTCTTCCCCATCTGCTCTACAATAGCAAAGGCCGCAGCCAGCTCCGTCTGGTGAGTAATACTCAAGTGAATATCATACTGCTTGCCGTATGGCAGTTGCAGTCGTTCCCACGCTTCATCAGACAGTGTGGCAACGGGACGTCCTTTCGCATCAGGCAGCACTTCAATGTCGGTAAAACTCATCATGCTTCCAATGCCGCAGCCAAATGCCTTGGACACAGCTTCCTTCGCTGCAAATCGACCAGATACAAACTCCACCATCCGTTTTCCCCGATGCTCCGCAATCTCCTGCTCTGCATGCGTTAAAATCCGCTTCATAAACGCTTCGGCGTGTTGACCTGACAACAGCCTGCGCATACGCCCAATCTCCAGTACGTCATTTCCAATGCCATATATCATTAACGCTTCACCCGCTTAACCTTTTATGCTGTAAACGATCTCCATTCGGTCATCTGATCCGTAACTTATCCGAACACGTATTCTATTGTAGCAGGAGGCGCGCATGGATGCGAGTACCTTCGTCCACATTACCATTTATGTTAAAATATGAATCGGGAATAGAAGAAACTTTAGGAGGAATAAGATATGTCCACAGCATTTGAACTGCCTGCAGGCGAAGATGCCGTCATTCGCGGAAATATATTCACTGCACGGCAACCCGCTCAAGGAATCATTATCCTAGCTCACGGTTACAAAGGCTTCAAAGACTGGGGCATGTTCCCCTACACTGCATCCCAGCTAAGCGAGAACTATCACGTCCTGACCTTCAATTTCTCTCACAACGGAGTTGGAGAAGATCTAGAGCAATTTTCTGAACTTGAAAAGTTTGCAGTCAATACGTACAGCCGGGAGCTTGCCGACTTGGCAACACTGCTTGATTATGTGTCCACACAGCCAGAACTCCACGGACTGCCGGTATTTCTACTTGGACATAGCCGCGGTGCAGGCGTAAGCCTCGTGTACGCGCTGGATCATCCCGAACAGATTGCAGGTGTACTCTCCTGGAACGGTGTAACCAACTTGGATCTCTTTACCCCTGAGCAAAAAGAAGAAATGCGCACACATGGCCGCAGCCATGTTACGAACGGGCGAACTGGCCAGCAGATGCCTCTGGACGTGTCCATTCTGGAAGACTTGGACGCGCATAAGGAGCGTTACGCCATCATTGATCGTTTGGCTTCTTCCCCTCTGCGTGTGGCACTTATTCAGGGAACAGAGGACGGCACACGGCTGCGTGACGGCTCGGCCGCACTGGTTCAGGCTCGCCCGGATATCCCGTGGCACCAGATTCCCGGCGGAAATCATACTTTTAATACTGTGCATCCATTCAAGGAATCGACGACGCAGCTTGAGCAGGCGATCGCCGAAACACTTCGCCAGATCGCAAATTGGATTAACTAATCTTGCATAACAAAAAGAGTCGCTGCCTTATGCAGTGACTCTTTGCTGTTCAGATGCTTGCATAGCCCATATCAGATCATGGCATGCTTGCAATCCATATTAGATGCCAGGAATGGCATTACGTTTGTGATGGGTACGTGTGTAGAATGCTTCAAGACGCTCCTGTGCAGCCGGATCAATCTGTTTGCCTTCCAGATAGTCACTGTTCGCTTCATACGAAATGCCCAGTTCATCTTCATCAGTCTGGCCTTCCCAAAGTCCCGCTGATGGAGCCTTGTCCAAAATGGCCTGTGGCACGTTTAAATACGCAGCCAGCTGACGCACTTGACGTTTGTTCAGGCTGCTCAGTGGTGTAATATCCACGGCGCCGTCACCCCACTTGGTGTAAAAGCCCGTGATGGCTTCAGAAGCATGGTCTGTTCCGACAACCAACAGGTTTTCCTCAAACGACAGAGCATATTGCATCACCATACGGGTTCTTGCTTTCACGTTCCCTTTGCCTTGATGAGTCATATGACGCGGGCTGCCCATGGATTTGAAACCTTGTTCCACTTCGAGTGCGATTTCGTTCACTGCATCTTCGATGTTGGTTTCCACAACGTGCTTCAGGTCGTAGGCTTTTGCTACAGCATAGCTATGGTCAATGTCCGATTGCTCACCGTAAGGCTGGAATACACCCAGCGTTTTGTATTCCTTATTCTCTTCAGCTGTAAGCTCGTCCGTTGCTTTTTTGCAAAGTGCCGTAGCTACAGCGCTGTCAATCCCGCCACTGATTGCAATAAGCAACCCTTTGGAATTGGCATTTTTCACATAGGTTTTGAGAAAGTCCACGCGCTTGCGCACTTCCTCTTCTTCATTAATGCTTGGTTTAACCTTCAATTCAGCGATGATCTGTTGTTGCAAACTCATCGTTCACACACCCCGTTTCTAAATTAATGAAATTTGATGTCCATTTTGAAAGGTCCAAATGGTTCAATAACCCTATTCGCTCAAAATGAAACGCCCCGGCATCGGTCATCCGAAAGGCGGGGCGTTGCTTGAGCTAATTAACGGCAGTAACGGTCAAACACACTTGTGAGTTCAGCCGCAATTTCCTCCGCAGAACGATCTTCCACTTGATGACGCTCAATAAAGTGAACGAGTTCTCCGTCTTTCATCAGAGCGATGGAAGGTGAAGATGGAGGATATGGTGCAAAGTATTCACGTGCTTTTGCTGTAGCTTCTTTGTCCTGACCAGCAAATACTGTGTACAGGTGGTCTGGTGTAATATCATGTTGAAGTGCTTGGGATACACCTGGACGGCATTGACCTGCGGCACATCCGCAAACCGAGTTAATGACAACCAGAGCGGTTCCTTTAGCATCCGGCAAACTTGCTTCAACTTCTTCTGGAGTCCGCAACTCCTGAATTCCCAAACGAGTCAGATCATCCCGCATCGGTTGAACCATATCTTTCATGTATTGATCAAATGACATAGACATTCGGTTTCACTCCTTAAACATGTGAGTTCTATTATTTAAAAAATTAAATGCTTTTGTGCTATTCCTATTATACATCCCTAATCAATGAAAGCAAGGTTCAAACACCGCCTGCGGAAAGGCTTCTCCTTCAATATTATGTCTCATTCCTTGGCAAAACATGCTTAAAGTTCAGCGTTGAAATGCAACCTTGAAAGTTGTACCCTGCCCTTCCTCCGATTCGACGGTAATGGTTCCGTTATGCCGTTCAACAATACTCAGACACATGGATAATCCCAGTCCGGTTCCTTTGGCCTTGGTCGTAAAAAAAGGTTCGAACAGCTTCTCCTGCTTCACTCTAGGTATTCCTGGGCCTGTATCTCGCACACACAGCTCCACGGTGTCATCCACCAACCGGGTCTCAAGTGTAAGTACCCCTTTTTCATTCATGGCTTCCATCCCGTTACGAGCCAGATTAAGTACCACTTGTTTGATTTCCTTTGAATTCAGATGCAGCTTCGGCACATTGTGAGCTAGCATAAATTCAATACTCTGACCTCGCAAATTTGCATCCGCCCATAACAAAGGACTTAGTTCATGGATGATATCATGCAGCTGGGATTCTTCTTTCTCGGCAATTCGATTCTGAGCCAATGACAGAAAATCATTAATAATGCTATTCGCCCGATCAAGCTCTTCCAGAACGATCCGGTAATAGTGATCCAGGGACTCTGGACTCTTTTCCTGCATTAATTGAAGAAAACCACGCACAACCGCCATCGGATTCCTTACTTCATGGGTAATACTTGCAGCCATTTGGCCGACAAGACTGAGGCGATCCACATTATCGAGCTCGCTTCGCAGCATTTCAAGCTCAGTAATATCCTGAATGATCAACATGGCTCCGATAGCCTCTCTTGGCAGTTCTGCTGAATACGCGTAGATGGGAACGGTCCGGGATTGGAACACGTTTGAACCGTAACGCACCGTAAGTCCACTCACTTCTCCATGAACAATGGCTTTACGAATACTGCTCTCCATCTTGTCTGCCTGGGCTTGTTCGACAAACTGACTCGCTGGTTGCCCAATCAAATCTGGTGTGGTTGTGCAAGGCAGTTGATCCCGCGCCGTTTGCTCCATCGTATCATTGACGAACTGCACGGTCCCTTCCTTATCTACGGTTGCGATGGATAAAGGAACAGCATTCAGAATTTGGTTAAGCTTTTCCGTTTCGGCTATGTATCTATGATGAACTTCAGACAAATGCTGCTCAAGCCCCCGGTGATGTTGCATCTGTTCAATCCAGAGCATACTAAGACTTCCAGCAATAACTGCACCGATGGTATATCCCAGCGCTAGCAATACCCACTGTACTATTGAGAATGTTGGCTGGCTTTCCATCAATGGAATATACAGTACACTGGACACAACCAGCTCTGCCGTTATTAAGGCGATAACTGTTGCCATTTTGCGTGAACGTGTATAATGCTTGAATCGTTTGGCTGACAACCATACAATAGGATAGAGAAGGATGCCCGTTTGAAGTAGAAATCCGTACAGATTATAGGGATGCGCAAAGAGAAAATAGAAGAGTATCTGGAGAAGAGACAGCGTTAGACCAATGCGAGGCCTGCAATACAATATGACTAGCGTCAGGGGCACAATGCCCAAGGAGATGGGAACTGACACCGGACTTCCATAGTGGGCAAAAAGCAGACATAGCAACATGCTCACCACACTGGTCGCGGCAAAACTGGTCTGTACCATCCTATGATATCCTGCCTTGGCGACCGCTTGCTTGGAGAGCCCCAAGTGCAATAATGGAATCAGGAATACCGCAGCTCCTGCAAGCAGTATTTGTAAAAGAATGTCCTTCAACGCAACCACAATGCCATCTCCCTCCTCTGCCTGCACATTCCCTCATGTATTTCTGATTAAAACATAGGCGACAGTATATTACAATATATCCCTTAAGACTGCATAATAGAACTGCTAATACATTTGTATTGTTTCATAAACAGGCAGGAGTAGACAGGGTTTTCGGAAAACAGACAAAATCAAAGAAAAAAGAGGGTAATAATGCATGTATGATGTCATTGTAATTGGCGGTGGATCTGCGGGCCTCATGGCCTGTGTTGCCGCTGCTGAGCATGGAGCCTCAGTGCTTCTGCTGGATAAAGGAGATCAGCTCGGCCGTAAACTCGGGATCTCTGGCGGCGGTCGCTGCAATGTGACCAATGCCAAGGAGACGGATGAACTAATCCGGCATATTCCGGGCAATGGACGCTTTTTATATAGTTCATTTCAGAATCTGGACAATCAGGGAATTATGCGTTTTTTTGAAAATCTCGGTATTGCCCTGAAAGAGGAAGATAACGGGAGAATGTTCCCGGTAACCGATAAAGCCAAAACGGTCGTTGATGCGTTGGTAGGCAAAATTGTTTCCCTTGGGGTAGAGATTCGCACCAAACAGCCGGTTAAGGAATTAATTCAGAATGGTCAACACGTGCAGGGCGTGAAGCTAGCTTCTGGTACAACGGTACTTGCACGCTCTGTTATTATCGCTACCGGAGGTAAATCAGTTCCTCAAACCGGATCAACCGGTGATGGCTACCCTTGGGCTGAAGCGGCTGGACATACGATTACAGAGCTGTATCCGACGGAAGTACCGATTGTGTCTGGCGAGAGCTGGATTCAATCCAAAGAACTGCAAGGCTTGTCCTTGCGAGATGTCGGGTTATCTGTTCTAGATGCCAAAGGCAAATCGGTTATCTCCCATCGCGGAGATATGATCTTCACCCATTTCGGCGTATCAGGACCGATCGCGCTTCGTTGCAGCCAGTTCATTCGCAAGGTGCAAATGAAATCTGGGAACCCTCAGGTCACGATGAGTATTGATCTGTTCCCCGATCTGTCCCCCGGTGCTCTGGAAGCCCAGGTTCAGCAGGTGCTGGAGCAAGAATCCCGAAAGGCCGTCAAAAACATACTCAAAACATGGGTTCCTGAGCGCATGATTCCATTGATGATGAAGCGTGCAGAGATCAGCGAAGACCTCACATTTCACCATTTCCCCAAAGGCATGTTAAGTGCATTAGTGGGGTTAATGAAGAATTTTACCTTCCGTGTAGACGGAACTCGTTCTCTCAAAGAAGCCTTTGTGACTGGCGGGGGAATCCACTTAAAGGAAATATACCCCAAAACAATGGAATCCAAGCTGCTGCCGGGACTATTCTTTTGCGGTGAAGTTTTGGATATTCACGGCTACACGGGAGGCTATAATATTACCGCTGCCTTCTCTACGGGGTACACGGCTGGCATGCATGCTGCAGAGTATAAAAACGCTCACTAATGACTTGAACATAGGATGTTGATGGACAGAGTTAGGGGCCACATCACGTAAGTTTATTAAGAGCATGAAAAAACCTCGACATCCCGCTATCGGCGGGTATCGAGGTTTTTTTGAGATGTATGCAATCCAGAATCACTGTCACCAACAAGGCAAGCAGCATCGTTGCCCCTGTTGTATTTACGCCTTCACACTGCCCGAGAAACCATCCACTGAATCATCGAATGTCGGATCTTCATCCCGGTTAGACATCTCCTGTTCGGGATTGCCCCCCTGGGTTCCGCTCGCATAACCTTCATTCCAATCTTCATTCACGAGATGAGCCGGAATGGATATATTCTGAAACTGATCCAATCCATCTGTTTCGGAGAGAAACACCGCACTTCCTCCGTGTGACTGTACGATTTCCACAGCAGATAGCGTATCCTGTCGATCTGTAGGAATGTACAATTCAAGCGGCCCTGACTGGTATGGCTTATACCCAAGTTCCTCCAAAGTTGCCTGCGCCGCGAGCAACGCTGCATTGTCTGCAAAATGTACCTGAAGTTCACTATCATCCAACATGATTTTTTCCTCCTTGCGAGAGCCGATCCCTTACTTTCAAAATCGTAAGACCCGTCTCCTATAGCATGGTCAGTTACTTCATCTGATATGCTACTGAACAAGGAAGAATATCAACTAAGCGGATCGGATGTAACGAATCCAGCCTGTTATAGATAGGACGAACAGCCCAAATGCCACGACAGCCGCAGCCGTAACGATACCTTCCAGCCAGCCTAGCCAGGCTGCTCCCAGTGAAAATCCCATTAGAATCCCTAGCGGAACAAACAACATCCGTACCATGGTCACACCTGCAAGATTTAACGCCTCGGAATCATAGGATACAAGCTGAACGTACTCCGAGGTTGCAAATACCTCCCAGGAACGATAGAAAAGTACGCTCAACATGATGACCAACAAGCCACACACGATTACATTGACCGGGAAAGGTGGTAAAGCAACGGCAGCAATCGAAAGGCCGCCAAGCTGCAAGTACAATTTCATGGTCGAGGAGTTACGAAAAAATGCTTTGAATGCCGTCTCAGCTGTCCGATTAGAGATCGTTCGATGACGCAGCAACTTGCGCTGCTTGCGGAATATGATCGTCCGGGTGCGTGGTGCTTTCGGTTTGGTTACAGATCGACTCAGTAAAAGGGCTGTGAACTTTAGCCTTTCTCGTAAATCTTCACGCACATCGCCCTCAAAGGTTCCCTTCATCTCCAGCCTCAATCGGCCAACCAAAATCAGAAGAAGGATTGCGGCCACAATACCTGCAAGCAGTATCCAGATGTGTCCATGCATCCAGGATGTTACTCCAATCGTGATAATGCCCATGGCAACTGCTAAAGGGATCATGCGAATCCAGCGTCTCCATCCGGTATAACGTACTTTCGTCATATGAAGTACAATGACCTGGAATGAAGCTACTGCGCCAAACCAAATCGCTATTAGTGCGATATGGATAAATGACATGTCATACACACGGGACCATAGTGGTGAAGTCAACGCCGTAATTGCAATCATTTTACCCAAATGCTGCAAGCAAGCCCGGTAGATCCCTTGTTTCATCAATGTACGCATCCACAGCGACCGCGACTTCAGGAATAACACATCCGCTTCCTCTACAAATATAAGAATTCCACCTGTAAGCATAATGACGTCGATCAGTCCTGTCAGTGTAGGCAGCGTTAATCCGGTCGCCCATGAGGGCAGTGGTTTGGACCATAAACTCACGTACCATCCGCTGAAATACAGCAGACCCGGAATAAGCAGGTATACCCATACCGTCCAATCTACTACCAGTTTCAGGTTTTTTAACTGTTCATTGAAGTGCTCCTTGCGTCTGCGTCTATATAAACCAAGTGGCGTGTATGCTCGAGAGGTCTCCATCTTCCTCCCCCCTTCCCGGTTAGGATGTCAGTGTGTCAAAACAATCAAACAACGAGGCATCCGGCAAATCTGCGGCTGCACGGATTTCGTCCAATGTTCCTTCGGCAGCAGAGCGCCCGGAATGAATAAGAATAAAACGATCACAGATTCGCTCAGCGGTATCCAGTACATGCGTTGACATAAGGACACCCGCACCACGGCGGCGCTCATCGTCCAGCAATTTCAGAAAATCCTTGGTTGCGCGTGGGTCCAGCCCGATGAAAGGCTCGTCCACAATATATACATCCGGCGAGGACAGGAAGCCGATCATCAGCATCATTTTCTGCCGCATCCCCTTGGAGAAACTGGCCGGAAGATCATTGCGAACGTGGTCCATGCCGAAACGAACCAACATCTCCTCCGCCCTGGCAACAAAGACCTCTTCCTCCATCTCATAGGCAGCCGCTGCCAGATCGAGATGTTCCCACAGGGTCATATATTCGTAAAACACAGGTTGTTCCGGGATATAGGCATAACGTCCATCTCCCCCAATGGTTACTTCATACTTTGCATGCTCAAGTAAGCCAAGCAATGTTTTGATGGTAGTGCTTTTGCCAGCACCATTCGGTCCGATAATACCCAGCAGTTCCCCCGGCGCCACGTGTAATCGGATGTTCCTGATCGTGGATTGACCCGCCTCATATCCTGCTTCCGTAATATTTACGTCCAATATGGACTCCTGTGCGGCTGTATTTTTGTTTTCGATTTCCATATCATTCACTCCCTGTCCTGTCAGGTGCTTGTTCGGTTCTTTATTGATTATTGTAATCGAGTTCGTGAGGAATTGTTTGATCATTTTAAGCTTTTGTTCTTAAGTTGGATCATACTGTGAAAATACCTGAAAATGTGAGACCTGAAGTACTGGAAGCTTTTTTTGATGTTTTTGAAGAGGATGAATGACACAGCACAAGCTGGAGTGAAGAACTATTCTTTGTTGGACTCTGCTGTAAATAGCCCCCAACAAACTTTGTTTGGAGAAGATGCCTATCCTTCTATATTCGATAAAGCTAGTGCTTTATTAGAGTCTTTAGTTAAAAATCACTGCTTTCATAATGGGAACAAACGGACAGCTTATCTCGTGACCAAATCGTTTTTGATGTTGAATGGTTACCATCTCCAAATGGAACGTCAATTTGCAGTAGAGTTCGTGGTCAATATTGCAGAGGGAAAGCACTCATTTGAAAGCATCGCAACTATATTAAAGGACCATTCAGTCGTGCGGTAACATAATTTTATAATAAACAAAAGAAGCAGGGGTTCCGGAACCCCTGCTTCTTTATATTACAGTGAAAATCTCATATTTGCATACTCGTTTCACTCACCTGTAATCATGTAGTTTGCTGTAAGACTCCCGTCCATATCGTTCTTTTTTCGCCTACGAATCGCTACATAAATCACGCCAAGCAACGTCAGCAAAATGCCTGAACTGATAAAAGCCGGAATAACTCCGAATGAGGTCACCAGAAATCCACCTACCACCGGACCCATGATGTTACTGGCCGTCATGATGCTGCCAACCGTTCCAAACACACGCCCCGTCATGGATTCAGGCGTTTGCTCCTGAAGTAGAATTTGGAACGGAACAATGGCAAACCCAACCCCCACACCTGCCAAGGCAAATAACGATATCAGCAGTAAATTAGCGCCAAGACCAGCATGCGGCCATACTCCTACGATCATGCCTACTCCACCAATGACAAGACCCATCAATGATGTTACAAGACCCATCTTGATTACATGCCCCGCCTTCTTCCACTTCTGAACACTCATCGCTGCAATTAACGTCCCAACACCGCTAGCCGCGACACACCATCCGAGCAGATCACTTGAAATACCAGGAAGCTGCCTAAACAGGACTACCGTCTGGGAATCCGCAAATTGCAGAAACAGAAGGGCTGAGGCAAGCAGGACTAAAGAGGTACCCACATGAGGAAGAGATGCGAGCATGCGGATGCCTTCCGTTGTATCTTTCATAAACGTAGCTTTTTTACCTGCTGGAGCAACACCTGCTGTCTCTTCCCTTACTTGTTCTACGTTCTGATTCACAGATTGGATCACTCGTGCTCCAGGAATCCATAGCAAAATAATGCCTGAGATCAGAAAGGACGCGGAATCCAACACGAAACACCAGGTGATCCCAAAAGCGGCAACCAACAGCCCGCCAAGAGCCGGACCGATAATTTTGGACATCTGTTCAATCACCGAGCTGATGGACACCGCCTGCCCCAATTGCTCCTGCGGCACAATCTCCTTAAGCTTGCCGTTCTTGGCCGGTGAGAACACCACATCGAATAAAGACTTGAGAATAAGCAATACATACACATGCCAGATTTGATCCGCAAAAATGAGCCCTCCAACGATCACAATTCGCGCACCGTCTGCGCCGATCATCAGCCACTTGCGATTGACCCGGTCCGCCAGTGCCCCTGCAAATGGACCTGTAAGTAAGACAGGCAATGCTGCACAGAGCGTGGTGAACGTAATCTCCCATGGCGTGGCATTCCAGCGAATGCCCACCAGCGTAAGGATCGCAAGCAGGTGCAGCCAGTCTCCCAGATTGGAGATAGCCTGCGCAGCCATCAAAGTGATAAAAGATCGATTGTGCTTCAGGGGTCTTCGTTCCTGCATCGTTAATCCATTTGCCATCATTCTTCTCCTCCGCCCTCAACCCATTCATGATATGAATTTATTATAGAGAGCAGGCTGAGCTCCAACCTCCTGCCAGAGACGGAGAGGACGCGGCGCCTTCAGGATGATTTTCTCAGTACTTATTTTCAAATCTCATGAATGCTGACAATACGAAAAATGATTAAATTTTAATTGCTAAAAATGCAAATCTTGTGACATATCGCATGTTTTTCGTGCAAACAGATGCTTACAATAGAAATATGGCGAACCTTTGAATCGTCAAATGTAAATTCATCAACTCCAATAAATCTGAAAAGGCGGGATCAGTATGCTGGAATTACAGGAAATCGGAACCGAACGTTCTCTTCATCTGTACCGCACCTTGGCCCAGACATTTAAGAGCGTGAATGAACACGCTGTATCCGGAAGCAAAGTGCATGGCTTCAACCCCACCGCTTACGGGGTGCTCGAAGTGTTATATATGAAAGGAGCACAGCCCATTCAACAAGTCGGTGCACAGCTTCTGCTGCAAAGCGGGAATGTCACTTATGTCATTGACAAGCTGGAGCAAAAGGGACTTTTACATCGAAAACACTGTCCGCAGGACAGACGCATCATTTTCGTAGAATTGACCGAAGAAGGCCAGCGTACGATGGATGAGATCTATCCAGGCTACGCACACAAAATAGATCGTGCTGTCAGCGGTCTGAGCGAAGATGATAAGACATTGCTTTCTGAGCTGTTGGAAAGGCTTGCACTCGGTGCGGATCGTTTATCCGCAAACGGTTAAGGCCAGCCCCGTATCACCTGATCCAAACTAAAAATAACCGGTTCGCCTTAATAGGCGGTACCGGTTATTCGAATTTGTTTATTAATCAAATCAAAGGTACAGAATCCACATCAACACCGTGAGGACAGCGACAACCAATCCACCTGCAATCAGCAAATCGACAATGTAACTGGACAGACCTGAGCGGCTGTGACCCTCAATCTCTCTCTGAGTCTCTTCGTACTTTCTTTTGGCTTCATCTTCCTTGGACGAATTCAGATTATTGGGAAACATCACCCTCACCCCTACTCCAAATGAGATATCTATATTATCCTGTGCTGGTCTGCTGCTTCTGCTTACGAATTTTTTTCAAGATCCATCCCAGACCTGATTGCCACAGTAAAAAAACAAACGTTGTTGTTACTACGTATTGATAAGGGCCAGCATACTGAAAGGCATGCATTCTGTACACAAAGATGGAGAACAACAGCGCACTACCTACACCAAGAAGAAAATAAGCTACGATTGTACTTATTACCTTGGATATAGATCTGTTCATTTTCAGGGAAGCAAGCACACTGTCCGCAATTAACGATAAAGGCAGGGTCAGAAACAGAAGAAGAGCCAAGTTGATAAGAATGCTTATGATCAATGTATACCAGAAGGGATAGTAATATGTATGTTCCGCTCGTTCTGCCAAGGGAACATATTTCATGAGTCCGACAACAATTGAGAGCGAAATGCAAGTCATAATGACTGCCAGAAGCTTGATTGAAAAGGATATTAACCAGAATGATTGCAGCGATTGCTTACTCATCTTAACTCGCCTCCCATTCCATTATTGTAAATTATAGATAATCCCTTCTAGAAAATAATAAACAAAAAAGCAGCCAAGAAACAGCTGCCCTAATCCAATGAATTTTCTTTTCACTTCGTTTACTTCGCTGAAGCTTGTGCTTGTGGCGGAGTATCTGCATCTTCGGGAACGATTAGCCGTTTGCGCAAGGCCAGTGTCGTCACCCATGAGATAATGGCAATGACAAACATGATGACAAACAAGGAATGCAGACTTCCTTCCAACACGTTACGCAGTAGCGCCCATTTGTCATCCGATAGAGCGGCATCCGTATGCGGAGCAAGCAGTTGATTCAGGTCCCCATCCGAAATCCCCGCCTCTGCCAGATGCTGTTCGCTCGACAACGTTGAAATTCGGTAATTTAACCATGTGCCGAAGGCTGCTGCACCAATGGTTTGTCCAAGCGTACGCATAAAGGTATGTAAGGCCGTGGAAGATCCACGTTCTTTATACCCAACCGACGACTGTGAAATGATCGTGAATATTGTAAAAGCAAATCCGAAGCCGAGTCCGTAAATAAAGGTCAAAATAAACAGTACGGCTTGGGGTGATGTTCCACCGACCAAGAAGAGTCCACCCGATCCAATGGCAATCCCGGTTAATCCAATCACCGCTGTTAAGCGTGATCCAATTTTCATTAGCAGACGGCCAGCAAGTACACTACCAATCAGCCAGCCAACAGACATCGGTGCAAGCAGCAATCCTGATTCAGTCGCGTTACCGCCCCGAACCCCCTGCACCCATAGTGGCAAATAACTGGTTAGGCCAATCATCAGGGTACTGGTCAGTAGTCCGGCGATATTCGCCACCCGGATGTCCCGAATACGGAATAGATGAAGAGGTACCATTGGGGCCTGGGCTCTTTTTTCCACCACAAAAAATAAAATCATAAACAAAACAGCTACGATACTCAGTCCCACAATAATAGGAGAACTCCAGGCATAATACTGTCCACCCGCGGACAATACAAAGAGCAATGCTGTAATACCAACGGTAAAGGTCAACGCACCCATATAGTCAATTTTCGCGGTACGCGGAGACATTTCTTCCTTCAAATAACGGAACACAAACCACATCGCCAGCAGTCCGAACGGCAAATTAAATCCAAAGATCCACTGCCAGCCCAGATTGTCTACGAAATAACCGCCAAGCAGCGGTCCGGCCAGAGATGAAATGCCCCACACGGAGCTGATCCAGCCCTGTATTTTGCCCCGTTCTTCAAGGCGGTAGATGTCACCAATAATCGTAAACGTAACAGGCACAACCGCACCTGCGCCAATCCCTTGAATCGCTCTAAAAATAATCAGTTGCTCCATGTTCTGCGAAAGGCAGCACAGAAGCGAGCCTAATAAGAATAAGGCACAGCCTATCAGGAATACTGGCTTTCGTCCGTATAGATCACTGATTTTGCCAAAAATCGGCGTGCTCACAGCCATCGTTAACAGATAAGCAGTGAAAATCCAGCTCAACAGCTGCACACTTCCCAGCTCACTGACAATGGTTGGCCCTGCCGGACCAATGACTGTACCTTCAATTGCAGACAAAAAAGTCGCCAGCAGCAATCCCGCCAGGATGAAACTGCGGTTCAAACCTCCGGTTGTATTCACACAAACCCTTCTCTCTTCAAGTCGTTCTAATCTCTATTTATCTCTCTTACGCAAAAACTCATCGTACAACAGGGAATACATCACCATATCCTTATATCCGGTAGATGTATGCTGCACCTGACGCAGCAGGCCTTCCCTCGTGAAACCGCGGTTCGTCAAAAACTCTCCCGAAGCCACATTGCGCGGATCAACCAGCGCTTCAATCCGATTGAGACCCATCGTTTCATACCCAAACGGTAACATAACCGAAAATGCTTCCGTCATATAACCGTGACGCCAGTAGTCGCGCCCCAGTTCATAACCGATCTCCCCACGGAATGCGCCTTCAAGTTGCCAAGTGTTATATCCACAACTTCCGATGAGCTGGCCCGTCTCCTTGAGCTCAATACCCCAGCGAATCGCCTCCTCTTCTCCTGCCATATGGTTCAACAGCCCAATCATATCCGCAGCCTCACTTGTCCCGATCATGGGCGCCAAATTCATATAACGGGTCACTTCCCGGTCTGACCAGCAAGCGAACATCTGGGCAGCATCTCGGCGGCGCATTTTGCGCAGACGCAACCGCCCTGTCTCTAATTCGGGAATTCTCCCTTTGCATTTGTACATGAAAAGACTCTCCGATCCGATCTATCTCACAGACCTCATATTCAATAGCCATCTAACCATAACCTGCACCGAATGGCAACTGTTCACTCATCATGATCACGTCAAAAAACCGGGCCACTTCCGCTCCCGGTCTTGTTGTACGTATGGATCAACTCAAGTTTGCATCCTATTTCGGGATACCTTATCCAAATTTAAGTTCAGGCTGTAGACGTCTTCTTGCCCGTCCCCAGCAATTCCTCACTAACCCGGCCGAACACGGCTATGATTTCCTTAAACTCCTCAATGCCAGTCCCGGTAAGGCTCCATTGATCTCCATGGGCGGTCAGGAAGTTTTCCTGTGTCAGATGCTCAAGTTCCTGCTTGATCTCCCGTTCTCCAACGCGATACCCCCGTTCTTCCAATAGAGGCAATGCGTCGCTAACAGTTAAATCCTGATTTTGAGCTAAATATAGAAGATGAATTCGTACAAAAAGATTCTGTACCTCTGCATGCATAAGCCAAGCTCCTTCCCGGGTTGTAGCCCGCCGTGGTTGCTAAGTATTTACCCCACCCAGGAAGATGAGAAACAGGAGGAATATTCATGCCTGACCTGCCCTTTCCGAAATCCTCCGCTTGACTAACCGCAGGCTCTGCACTATCTTGAAAATAAGTACCATTTTTGCTCGGGAGGGTGATTCATCATGTTTCAAGCTGTTTCTTATGAAGGAACACGAAGCGAGCAGCAAACCGCCGTCCTGGGACAGTTAAGTGCTCTGATCCGCGATGAACCTAGCGCTATTGCCAATCTGGCAAACGCTGCGGCGTTGCTCAATGTATTTATGACCGACACCAATTGGGTCGGATTCTATCTGTATGATGGAAAAGAACTTGTACTCGGTCCATTCCAGGGACTGCCTGCCTGCATCCGTATTCCACTTGGACGCGGAGTATGCGGCACTTCTGCTGCGGAACGGCGTACAATGGTCGTTGAAGATGTTCATGCCTTTCCAGGCCATATCGCCTGTGATGCCGCATCGAACAGTGAAATCGTTGTACCCATTATCAAAAACGGCGAATTGTACGGGGTGCTCGACATCGACAGCCCGATCAAAAACCGTTTTGACGATGAAGACCGCGTCTTCCTGGAAAAGGCGGTAAGCCTAATTACAGAGCAGCTGGAATTATCCTAACTGCCTGAAATACCAACTTAAGCCGATGGAGGGTTTAACGACCTTACGATGATATGCAATAACAAAGAGCGCACTCCTCCTAGAGGATCTGCGCTCTTTGTTATGATTATTTTTCTTCACACCCATGTTCTGCTCGCCCAAGATACTTTATGCATCTAGGATAAATCCTGTTCCGCTTTAATCATCATCCCATCTCGCAAAAACTCGGCCAGCTTGGGGTGGTAGCCATCATACATCTGACGAAAATTTTTGTGCTCGACGTACAGATTGGCCAAATCCCGGTAAATCTCTGCTGTTGGGGTGTAATAATCCTTGATCCAATCCAGGTGTCTTCCAATAATCTGCTGTACTTCCGAGCTGCCGGGTTCTAACCCATCCTCAATAGCGCCCTGCAAGTCCAAGTGAATCCGGTCAATCTTCGCCTGTGAATCGAGAAAATCTTCCTTCGACTTCATCTCCTGCCCATCAGGCATTGTGGATTGCTCCGGTGAATTGGCGTTGTACTTCTGACTGTCCTCTGTCTGCATCCGTTCAGAATAGTCATTTTTTGACGCTTGGTCAGAGGTCGGTTCATTTAGAAGCTGGTGACGCCCCTTGTTGGAAAACCCGGCGTACAGTTCGTACTCATCCAGTTCCTGCTCTCCACGTAAGTAGGAGATGGTTTTATCCAGTGTTTGAATCATTCCGTGCAGATGAAGTGCCTTCTCCAGCATCTCGAGCCGATGCTGCTGCATAATACGGATCATGTCACGGGGAGTATCCCTGAGCATGGGGCCGATCTCCTCCTCCTCCATGCCTACTTCTTTACAGAACAGAATCTGCTGTAGTCTCAGCAGCTCCGGCTTCTCATAGTAGATATCCTCGTCTTGACCAACGAAGGCTGGATTCAGCAGACCTGTCTCCGCATACTGTCCCAATTCACTCAGACTTACACCGGACATCCCGGATACATCAACCATGGAATATGCCATTTGAATACACCTCCTGTCTGGCCTGTAACTCCTAGGTTCAGGCTTGTTCATACTGCATTTTATTTTAATTTAAGTGAGATATTATAAGACTTCCAACAATTCTGTACCCCCGTAATCCGTTCATTTCTCTGGATGGATACACAATGCTTCGGTGATATGAACGGCATCTAATTGGTACATTTGCGGTATGATAAGTATTTATACCCTCCTCATCAGATGTGAACCCGGGGTTAATAAAGAAAGGCTATGTATTTTTTTACGGTAAGGGCTGAATGTAGAAAAGAAAAAAATCCCGCACCCCTAACTCGGGCACAGGATCATCTTGTTCTATTTTATCTCGAATATCCGCTCGTCCTAGGAGTGGATATTTAATTCTTGTTAAACATGACAAACTTCAATTCCGTCATTTCCTCTACAGCATATTTAACACCTTCACGTCCCATCCCGCTCTGCTTCACACCACCATAAGGCATATGATCCACACGGAAAGTGGGAATATCGTTAATCATCACGCCGCCTGCTTCGATGTGGTCCGCTGCATGCAATGCAGTATGAATATCATTGGTAAACACACCCGCCTGAAGCCCGTAGATGGAATCATTCACTTGCTCGATGCCTTCTTCAACCGAATCCACCGTATTAATGACAACGATCGGGGCAAAGACCTCCTGACAAGACACCTTGGCATCCCGCGGAACGTTAACAAGCACCGTTGGACGTAATACGCCGCCCTCGGCTTCGCCGCCTGTTGCCACCTCAGCGCCTGCCTGCTTCGCTTCATCGATCCAATCCAGCGTACGCTGTACATCTTTGGATGTGATGAGCGCAGACACAACGGTATCTGGATTCAACGGGTCTCCAACCACGACTTTTTGGGCCGCTTCAGCAAAACGACGAATGAACTCATCCGCGATAGCGCTGTGCACATATATCCGCTGTAGCGAGATACATACCTGACCTTGGTAAGTAAAAGCTCCGGTCACACATCTCGGTACCACCTTGTCCAAATTGGCATCCGCGTCTATAATGACGGCTGCATTGGACCCTAGCTCCAATGTGACGCGTTTCAGTCCGGCTTTGCTGCGAATGCTGGTGCCTACAGCCGGGCTGCCTGTAAACGTAATATGGGCCACGTCAGGATGCTCTACAAGTACATCACCAATCGTTTTGCCGTCACCGCTCACTACATTCAATGCGCCATCCGGTAATCCCGCTTCCTGAAGCAAATTGGCAATATAATACGAAGACAGCGGTGTCTGCTCCGCAGGTTTCAACACAATCGTATTGCCTGCTGCCAGCGCCGGTCCTACTTTGTGAGCCACCAGGTTCATCGGAAAATTAAACGGCGTAATGGCTCCAATAACACCCAAAGGCTGCCGCATCGTGTAGCCTACGCGTCCTTCACCGCCTTTGGCTGCGTCCATGGGAACCGTCTCTCCGGTGAGCCGCTTAGCTTCCTCTGCGGCGAAACGATACGTTTCCACCGTACGGTCAACCTCGGCAAGTGCCGCAGTAATCGGCTTTGCTGCCTCCAGTGCAATGATCCGTGCTGCTTCTTCCTTCCGTTCTTCCAGCAGGGTGGACAGCTTGTAAAGGATGTCTGCACGCTGATGGGCAGGCATTCTGCGCATCTCTTTGCCCGCCTGAACTGCGGCGGCAATCGCCGCTTCCACTTCCTCAGCTGTCGCCGAGGATACGTCTGCCAGTGTTTCTTTCGAGTATGGTGCCTGAAGTGCTATATAGTCTACTGATTCGGTGGGCTTGCCCCCGATGAACAGATGTTGTTTTTTCATAGTTGTATCCTCCATTCATGTTTAACGCAGCGTTTTCCCATACCTATTTATACACCACTTTAGCATCATCAACACAAGAAAGTCATACCACTATTTCACAGTCATTACGGGACATGCTGCATGTTTCAAAACTCCGTGGCTGACACTGCCCACGACGATCTCAGCGAGCATGCTTTTCCCCGCCGTCCCCATCACAATGAGATCACAGTCTCTATCCTTCGCTACACGGCAGATCTCATTCACGGTATCACCAGCTATCAGCAACGTTTCATAATGAACAGAACGAGCGGCTAACAATTCATTAACAGGTTGTATAATATGCTGTCCTTCTTCTGCGATCCGTGCTTCCAGATCCACACCCAGTGCGGGCTCATTTAGCGAGATCGAAGGATTAACATGTACGATCATCAAGGAAGCCGGTTGTTTCAAACTTTCTGCCAGATCAACAGCTTGCTCCAAAGCCTTGTGTGCATGATCCGACCCATCGACAGCAACCAATATTCGTTTCAGCATTTTACATTCCTCCTGTTCATTAATGCGTAATGGCAGCATCGATATCGCGCAGATGTCTGCGGCGTACCAGAAGCACAACGACCCCGATCAGAACCATCAATGCGCCAAAATAAAACGGTGTCTCCGGCAGGAACCACTCGGACAATTTACCAGCAAGCCAAGGTGCCAGCGCACCTCCAAGGAACCGGACAAAGCTGTATGCAGCCGAGGCCACAGAACGTTCCACTGGGGCAGCTTCCATAACTGCCGTTGTAATCAATGTGTTGTTGATCCCGAGGAAAATCCCGGCAACGATAACGGCCACAATAACTGTTGTGGATGATCCCATTACCGTACCCACCGCCATTACCAGCAGATCAATGGCGAACAGGGTCAGCATAACGCTCATGGAAGGAACCGATCCGAATCGTCGTTGCAGTCTTGGTGCGACAAAGACAGACGTAATGGCCAGCATCAAACCCCAACCGAAGAATACATAACCAAGTCCGTGTTCATCCAGATTCATGACATAAGGTGAGTAAGCCATCAAGGTAAAGAAACCAAAGTTATACAGGAAGGCCGTGATCGCCAATGTTTTCAGTGAAGGATAACCCAGAGCTTTGAACGGATCGGACAAGGAACTACGCGTTTTCGGTTTGGCCATCTTAGGCAGCATAAACGTAATACTGATAAAAGCAATCGCCATCAGAACAGCTACACCATAGAACGGGCCACGCCATGAGATGGAACCCAGTTCACCACCGAGCAATGGACCAACGGCAATCCCCAGACCAAGCGCTGCTTCGTATAAAATAATCGCTTTGGCTGTCCCCGAAGTGGACAGTCCTACAATAGCGGATAATGCAGTTGCGATGAACAGGGCATTCCCTAGTCCCCAACCACCACGGTAACCGACGAGCGCACCTACAGTGTCAGAGGTTCCTCCGAGGAAAGAGAAAACAATGATCAGCAAAATCCCGCTGAGCAGTGTCCACTTCACACCAATCCGGCTGGATACAACACCTGTAATCAGCATGGCTACCCCGGTAACCGCGTTATAACTTGTAAACAATAAAGATACTTGGCTTTTGGATGCATGCAGCTGATCGGCAATCGCAGGCAGAATCGGGTCAACCAATCCCAGACCCATAAAGGAGATAATACAGGCGAAGGCTACTGCCCATACTGCTCTGGGCTGGGATAACAGACCTCCACGGGATGACGGCAATTCGTCAGGTAATGAGGGTTCTCTTTTCATACGTAATTCCTCCTGGTTCATGATTTATGTTGTGAAATAAATTTTGAAAAACAATGAAATGCTCATTTTTTTTCAGAAATATAGGAAAGAAAACGGCACAAATGACACCGGATCTCCCGGTGCTTATCGTGAAATACTAATTATGTGTCATTCTCGTGCCCTTCTAATCGTCGAATGCCGTTCTGAACCCGTTCACGTAATTCCTCAAGTTCCTCCTGAACGGCGTGAATACTCTGAAGTTTCTGCTCGATCAGTTGCAGCTGGTCATCCAACGTCGTTTCCATCTTGGTGAGCTTCTCGATCCGTTCTCTCACCTCAGTGGTCTGTTGGTAGTCAAAACGCTGTTCGTTCAGCGCATCCGCCGTTGCCACATAGGTATGTAGCTCCTGAAGCGAGAAACCAAGAACTTCCTTCGCCCGAACCACCTTTTTGAGATAATCGATATCTTCCCGGGTGTATAATCGTGTGCCACCGTCCGTCCGCTGAGGTGAAGGCATAACACCGATCTCTTCGTAATACCGAATGGTACGCTTGGTCAAACCACATTCCTTGGCTACGTCATCGATTTTATATAAACTCATTTCCTTCACCTCACTTTAATATGTCTATAATGTTATGTACATAATTATATATATTATTAACGTTAACGTCAACGTTAGATTTTGGACTTGAATATGTAGTATGTCTCAAACAAGGATAAATTATTGCAGTGGTAATTTTTACAATATGTTGTTAAAAGCAGTTCTCTGTTATCCTTCGCCTCTATAGGATGCAAAAAAGATCCGCTCGCGCGGATCTTCGTTCAGGTGCGATTTCATATTGTGTCTCTAAGCGCCTTGCTCCTTCTGTTCCTGTTGCTGGACACGCTGCATTTGCTTCAAACGGCCTTCGACTCTGGTAAACAGCCTGAATGTATAGAATCCTATAGCCACAAGACTTAGAACCAAAGCTCGTACATCCGTAAGCCAAAAACCGATTATGCCGAATACCGTAATAATCACACCAAACTGCATCATCAGATTGGCGCTATAACGTTGCGCTTCTTCCCATAACTCAGGATGACTCATTGCTCGCGGAGTACGATAACCATATACGCCATTAATCCTTTTCGGCGGCTTTTTGTACACCATTAATCCCAGAATGAAATAGCACACTCCGCAAATAATCCCAACTACTGCTCCTGCCACAATGTTCTCCCCTAACTCCATTAAAAATACACCACAGATAATAAAACAAAAAAACGGCTCTACGTATATACGAAGAGCCGTCCGGATCGTTTCGTAAAACTTAGATGTCCTTCACCCGCAGTACACGCATAGCGTTCAGGACAGCAAGCACGGTCACTCCTACATCAGAGAATACCGCTTCCCACATGGTGGCAATGCCGAACACACCCAGTAGCAGGAAGATCGCTTTGACACCCAACGCAAAACCGATATTTTGCCAGACAATGGTTCGTGTCCGTTTTGCAATCCGGATCGCACTTGCCAGTCTGGATGGTTCATCCGTCATGATGACAACGTCTGCCGCTTCAATCGCGGCATCTGAACCAAGCCCACCCATCGCTACACCAACATCGGCACGAGCCAGCACCGGGGTATCATTAATACCGTCACCGACAAACACCATTTTCTCCTTCGGTGATTTGGCAGCTTCGAGACGCTCCAACTGTTCGACTTTATGCTGTGGCAGCAGCTCAGCGTATACTTCATCGACACCCAGCTCACGCCCTACAGCTTCACCAACAGCCTTGGCATCCCCTGTCAGCATCACTGTTTTGCGGATATCGAGCTTCTTGAGTGCCTGAATGGCTGCCGCTGCATCATCCTTAACCTCATCGGCAATGATCAGGTGACCCACATACGAACCCGATTCGGCAACGTGCACCACTGTGCCTACGGTTTGTGGAGTCGTGTAGGAGATACCTACCTGTTCCATCAATTTGGCGTTACCAGCAAGTACTTCACGTCCATCCACACTGACCTTGATGCCATGCCCTGCAACCTCATCGTAATCATCCACACCTTGGGTCCGGATATCTTTTGCCCAAGCTGCGCGAATGGATTCAGCAATCGGATGATTGGAATGAGCCTCGGCAATTGCAGCAAGCTCCATCAATTCATCTTCGTTACGCCCACCTTCAGGGCGAATAGCTGTTACTTTGAAAACACCTTTAGTTAGTGTACCCGTTTTATCGAAAACAACGACTTTGACATCGTTCAAGGCTTCAAGGTAGTTACTTCCTTTGATGAGAATACCGTTACGCGAGGCAGCTCCGATACCGCCGAAAAAACCAAGCGGAATGGAAACGACCAGCGCACACGGACAAGAGATCACGAGGAAGACCAGTGCACGATAGATCCAATCGGCAAATGTCGCACCACTGAGCACCAATGGTGGAACGAGCGCAATCAACGCGGCGAGAATGACGACAACCGGTGTATAATAACGGGCGAATTTGCTAATAAAATGTTCTGTTTTGGCTTTGCGGCTACTCGCATTCTGCACTAGGTCCAGAATTTTGGATACCGTGGATTCACCAAAAGTTTTTGTTACTTCGATAGTCAACATCCCGTTTTTGTTCACGAATCCACTCAGTACATCACTACCGGGTTCCAGTTCACGCGGAACTGACTCACCTGTCAGAGCGGAAGTGTCCACCATGGAACGACCTGCCTTAACAATCCCGTCCAGAGGTACTCGCTCACCCGCTTTAACCAAAATGCGATCTCCAATACGTACTTCTTCCGGCGACACCCGCTTGGTCTCGTCTCCTGCACCAATCAGCATATTCGCATAGTCCGGGCGAATATCCATAAGCGACTGGATCGACTTCCTTGACCGATTAACCGCCAGCCCCTGAAACAGCTCACCGAGCTGATAGAAGAGCATAACCGCAACACCTTCGGGGTATTGACCAATGGCAAACGCACCGATGGTAGCCACGGACATCAGGAAGTATTCATCGAATACCTGACCGCGAATAATATTTTTGAACGCCTGGAGAACGATATCTCCCCCTGCGATCAGATAAGCGACAACATAGAGTGCAAGCTGTGCCCAGCCTTCCAGCGGAGACCAGATCGCGGCTGCTACCAAAATGGAGCCTACCGCCAGGCGTGCCAGCAGCACCTTCGTCTGCCCAGCGCCATGTTCATGTGAGTGTCCGGCATGCGCATCGTCATGATCGTGACCGTCCGCATGACCGTGATCATGTCCGGCATGACTTCCATGATCATGCGTGTGATCTTGGGCTCCGTGATGATGACCGTGGTCATGGTCATGGGAGTGACCAGCATGATCGTGCCCACTCGGAGTATGCTCATGCGTGTGAGCTCCGCTACCTGCATGTGCGTGCACATTGCCGTTAGCTTGGTTTATTGAATCTGCAGAACTACGACTGCCTTGTGATGATTTACCTTTTTCCGAAATACGAATATGCGGCTCCAGCCGAAGTACTTTGCGCTTCGCTTCTTCCACCACCTGCTCATCCATATCGGATGTGGTGTGCATGGATAAGGTTTTGGTCACAAAATTGACTGAGCAATCGGAAATGCCTTTAATTTTTTTGACGCCATTCTCAATCTTCAATGCGCAGTTCGCGCAATCCAATCCATCCAGCAGCAGTTCCCTTTTCACCTGTTCCTGTCCGGTTCCCATGTGAACTCTCCCCTTTGCAGTACGTAAATCAATATTATTATTCGTAATTTTTACGTTAAAATCAATATATGAGCAATCATTCATATGTTTTGTTAACCCTATTATATGCACGCTTAAACATGAGTGTCAACAATTCCGGTTGATTTTTCATACAGAATATGCTAATAGTAATCATTTCGCTTTAGACGTTTTTTGGATATAATAGGCTTATCGAAGAACATTTGATCAAATCAAAGGTTGAGTTAATATAGGTGGTGATAGGAAATGGAACAACCGGTTAAAGCTCCAGCCGATTGCGACGCGGCCTGCTCTGGAACAGAGGCTGACGTGCAGACCATTCGTGCTTCTCTCATGGATCGCGAGACCTCTTCCGAGATGGCTGATTGGTTCAAGGCTTTCAGTGACCCGACACGGCTTCGTATTATTGATGCACTGTTGCAGAAGGAATTATGTGTTCATGATCTGACGGTGCTGCTCGATATGGGACAGTCGGCCATTTCGCACCAGCTGCGATCACTCCGCAACATGCGGATTGTCAAGCGGCGCAAAGAAGGCAAGACCGTGTATTATTCTCTGGATGATACACACATTGAGCAGATTTTCCTGCAGACGCTTCAGCATATTAAACATGGCTAGGCATCAGCCAGCCTGTTCACACAACAAAACCCCCGCCTCTCGGCTGTTAGCCGATGGACGGGGGTTCTGTTGAATTAGGGCACCGTTTTGCCAGAAAAAGAAGTTTATCATGCTCTAGCTACGGGCTTGCCCACTTCGGTTACAGTAGATTGTTATTTTTCGGATCATACAGACCGGATCGTTCCTTGAACCAGTTGAAGATATGCGACACACATACTTTCAGCACTGCGTATCCCGGAACAGCCAGCAGAATGCCCACTACACCGAACAGATTACCTGAAGTCAGAATGACAAAGATAATCGTGATGGGGTGAATTTTGAGCGTTTTGCCCATAATCTGAGGTGAGATGAATTTACCCTCAATTAATTGCACGATCGTCCACACCGCTACCATCTTCAGCAGCATCACCGGGGAAGTGACCAGAGCAACAATCAACGCAGGCGTAATCGCAATCGCAGGTCCCAGATACGGTACAACACTCGTGAACGATGCGATAATCGCAAGAATCAGCGCATAGTCCAGACCAATAATCATATAACCGATGTAGAGCAGAATACCGATGCAGAAGCTAACGATAATCTGTCCACGAATGAACGAACTGATCTGGTGATTGATATCTTCCAGCACATGCATTGCACCTGTACGACTCTTGATTGGCAGGAAAGACAGAATTTTCGATGGAAGCTTCTTGCCGTCTTTCAGCAGATAGAACAGGATAAACGGAACCGTTACAATGGACAGCACCGTCTCGGTGAACGCTCCGAGGAATCCGCCCAATTTGTTCCAGGTCGAGTTCAGAATGTCAGTGGCTTTCTGGGAAATCGTGCCCCACCAGTCCTGAGAATTCAAATTGACTGTCTCCTGGAACTGACCGAACAGCTTGCTGCCCGTAAGCTGCTCAAACTGCTGTTTGACCGTCTCACTGTACGTTGGGAAATTTTCAATCAGACTCGTAATCTGGTTACGTACGACCGGAATTACCGCCAGTACCACGACTGTCAGGATGCCCCCGATAGCCAGATATAAGATCAGAATGGACCAGCCACGTTTGATTTTCCATTTCTCCATGACATCCACAATCGGATTCAGCAGGTAATAGAGAATACCCGACAGAATAATCGGCAGCACAATCGTCTTGATCAGCACCGCGAGCGGGTGCAAAACAAAGGATACTTTGGTAAGAACCATCACGTTCAGTCCTACCAGCAGCAGAATTAACAGAAAAAGGACAAACTTATTATTCAAAAAAAATCGCTTAAACCGATCCGGCCAAATGCGGGGTTGCTCGGGTTGCTCCATAGGCGTGTCTTCCTCTCTTATGTATCCTTTATCAAA
Organism: Paenibacillus sp. MDV22-iso6; assembly: GCF_058408365.1. Taxonomy (NCBI): domain Bacteria; kingdom Bacillati; phylum Bacillota; class Bacilli; order Caryophanales; family Paenibacillaceae; genus Paenibacillus; species Paenibacillus sp. MDV22-iso6. The sequence continues at coordinate 124,519 of NZ_JBZVDZ010000008.1, forward strand.
AGCATAAGCTGTAAACCTGCATGTTTCTTGACTGCGCATAAAGTTGCTTGTACAAGCCAACATATGTATAACACATTGAGTTTATACGTATGGCGCTGTTTAACCGTTTCAAATTAGACCGGTAAGTTCATTTTACCCTAAAAAGAACCTTCTGCCCCATACAACTCCTTTGAATAATTTCCCTACCAAAAAACGGCTCGCCTCCGAAGAGACAAACCGTTAATATGTCAGCGGCATGCGAGCCTTTTGTTCACGTCCGCTGTTGAGTTTATGCTTTTGTTTATGCTTTTCCCGCCAGTTGAGCGATCAGCTCATACGAGTGCAGGCGTGCCTGATGATCATAGATCATCGACGTAATAATCAGCTCATCCGCCTGGGTCTGAGCAATAAATGATTCCAGTTGACCACGCACGGTCTCTGGAGAACCGTTCACAGCTGCTTTTAGCGTCTGCTCTACACCAGCTTTCTCACGATCTGTCCATTTGCCTTCCATATCGGCTGGTGGCTGCACCAATCCGGTTGTGCCACGAATAATATTCAAGAACTGCTGCTGCATCGTTGTGCCAAGCCATGCTGCTTCTTCGTCGGTATCCGCCACGACAGCATTTACACCCACAATAACATGGGGTTCCTTCAAGTAATCGGATGGTTGGAAGCTGCTCCGATACGTTTCAAGTGCAATCCGGGTGTAATCCGGTGAGAAGTGGCTGGCAAAAGCAAACGGCAATCCCAGCTGTCCGGCGAGACGAGCACTGAAATCACTGGAGCCGAGCAGGTAAATCGGGATATTCAACCCTTCACCGGGTACAGCGCGAACAGGCGCGTGATACGATGTAGCAGAAGCATCGAAGTATGCTCTAAGTTCAGCCAGCAATTCGGGGAAATCTTCACCACTGTTCAGGTCTTTACGCAAAGCAAGAGACGTACGTCGGTCACTTCCCGGTGCACGGCCCAGCCCAAGGTCAATACGGCCTGGATACAGTGACTCTAACGTGCCAAACTGTTCGGCAATAACAAGCGGCGCATGGTTAGGCAGCATGATTCCGCCTGATCCGAGACGAATGGTCTTCGTTCCACCTGCAAGGTAACCAATGACAACCGAGGTCGCGGAAGAAGCGATGCCCGGCATGTTGTGGTGTTCCGCTACCCAGTAACGGTGATATCCCCAACGCTCGGCGTGCTGAGCAAGATCCAGACTGTTGCGAAGCGCATCCGCAGGTGTGGCACCTACTACGACAGGAGCCAAATCCAGTATGGACAATTTAACGTCGTTAATAAGTTTTTTATGGGATGAAGCTGTGTTTTCGGTAGACATAATAGAAAGTTCTCCTCTTTGTTCATATTTTTATTTTTGTATATCCAGATATATAGATGTAAAAGCGCAAAAAAATGATGTGACAGAGCTGCTCCTCTAGCCGTTTACATCCGGACGGAATACCCGCCTGCACCTGCATTCTTGCTTCCGTCTCGGCGTCCGGCTTATAGCTCGTGCTGTACGTACTCGGCAAATTGACGAATGGTTTCTTCGTTGCGGCGATAATACGTCCACTGTCCCCTACGCTCGGAGATCAGCAACCCGGCTTTGAGCATAGTCAGCAGATAGCTGGATATGACGGATTGAGCCAGTCCGGCCTTCACCTGAATCGTTCCAACACATATGCCGCTCTTTCCTGCATCCGGATGCTGGGATAACTCCAGCGGTGGAAAGTGTTGCTCCGGGTTTTTGAGCCACAACAGAATCTGTCGACGTGTCTCGTTGGATAATGCTTTGAATATGAGTATAGGTTCCATGGGTAAGATTATACCGCCTTTCTTTCATTTTGCAAACCAAACAGACCGATTCAACGAACGAACCGGCCTGCCAATAAATACATGTGTATACGTTTAGAACTTGGTGTTGACCGTTTCTTTTACTTGTTCCAGCATGGACTGATAAGCTTAATCAATCCACTGCGTGATTTTATCCAAAGGCTGACGGGATTTCTCGCGTGGCGGATCTTCCGCCCGATAACCGAAGGCTGCCATGACGGAAACATCCCATTGTCCATCCTCAAGCAAACCTTCCTCTTCCAGAATACGATGTACGTCTTCATATCTAAACCCTTCAATTGGGCAGGAATCGATACCAATCAGCGCTGCCGCAGTCATCATATTACCGAGAGCGATGTAGGTCTGTTTGGACGCCCAGTCAAATAAAGTACGCGGGTTCTCAAGCATTCGTTGGTTCTTTTGAAATTTGCCATAAGCTTCACGGGTCAGCTCAAATACGTCATCCGGCATGCCCTTGATTTCTTTCAGCATATATTCCGCGTAAGACGAGTTATAACTCGCCTCAGACCGCGCCAGAATGACAATAAAATGGCTTGCCTTCGCCAATTGTTTCTGAGCCCCGGAAGAAACTTCGGACAGACGCTTACGGAAGTCCGGGTTCTGCACAATCAGAAATTTCCATGGTTCCAAACCAATTGAGCTTGGCGACAACCGTCCCGTTTCTAGAATAAACTCAAAATCTTCTGCCGAAATGATACGTGAAGCATCAAACTGTTTGGTTGCATGCCGAAAATAGTAAGCGTTCAAAATGTTTTCTTTCGTAATGGCTTTTGCCGAGAATTCCATATGATCTGCACATCCTTTTCTTGTTTATGTTCCTGTTTATGGTCTGAACTTGAATACCTGAGTATTATTTTAGAGTTTATAATCAAAATATAAAAGTACGCACAATAATGTTTCTTGGTATATAAAAGTAACTATTATTTCTAGCAAGGTTTTTTCGATAATCAAGTGCATGCCCTGTTGTAACAAAAAAACAAGTCGCCATGGATCTGCTGCTCCCCAAGGCGACTTACCTGTAATTCGTATCAGAGATTATTGTGATTACGACAATTATAACTGTTCCATGAACTCATTTTCCGAGATAACCGTAAATCCCTCTTGCCGCAGCAAAGCAGAAGTAACCCCTTCGCCCACGACTTTGTGGTTGGCAAAGTTACCATCGTAGATCATCTGTGTACCGCAGGAAGGACTGAATTCTTTAAGCACCACACAGGTGACATCCAGTTTTTGCGCCCATTCAAGTGTCTGATAGGCTCCTTTAATGTACAGATCCGTGACGTCATTGCCACTCTTCTCAATCACCTTGGCTGTACCTGCCAGCACATCCTTACCCGTACCGCCGATAATTTCAGCTGGCTCCCGCGGGGTGGAAAACCCTCCAAGCAGCTCCGGGCAGACCATCTTTGCCTGTTCCTGCTCCACAAGCTCCTGAATCTTTGCATCCAGACTCGCTGTTCCGTTGTAACGGCAGGCTACGCCAGCAAGACATGAACTCACCAAATATTTCATCGTTATGCTCCTTATGCTCCATCCATATATTAATTTAATTGTACCATATGTGTCAGGCCTAGAGGTCAATTCTTGTAATCATTGTGATCCGTGCATCGTCTTCATATCGAACCTTAAAAGTATTGTAGATCTTTGTCTCTGCTGAACTGAATGTGACCATTCCAAGCGTGTTAGGGTCTCTTTTTAGTTTATATTTATCAAGATCGATATTGAACATCTGTTTGATTATTGGTGCTGCATTCTGCCTGATTACACTTTCCTTCATGTTACGTAACTTCTCAAAGTAAAGCCCATACTCTTCCTCAGTTTCAAACTCTGGAATCCCCCTCTGGAAATCCATTACAGTGTATTCATTACTAAATCTCCCACCAATTTCTCTTACTAAGTACCGATCTCCAAAATATAGGTCCGTTGTATCTTCAAGCTTCTTGTCATTTTGTTTAAATATTATATCTTTCAAATCAGGTACGGGCTCACCAGACAAGGCTTCAATCGACATTCTGGCTTCTGTTATTAAATCTTGTGATACAGTATCTGAACTCACACTACCAGAAACGGATACTGCTTCATCCCTTGTCCATTCGATACTGCCACTGCCCCTACTATTCTCCAAAAACAATGTAGTGAACCATACCGGTTTTTCCTGACCCTGCTTCATTTTCACATAACGTCTGGCTGAGATCGGTTTTAGCGTAGGGTCACTGTTTATGCCTTCAAGCAGTGACGGTACTTGACGCAAATAACGATGCTCCAGCTCATTAGCTGCCATCTCCCTTCTCATCTGTACCTCACGTAGATTGCCTGTTGCCGCATCAAGCCAGATCAACGCATATTCTGCATCGCCTTCTTTTCCAGCCTCGACAGAAACTCTTCCAGAGACAGGCAGGTCCTGCACTTTGGTTATACGTAATTGTTTGCCAAGATAGTCTCGCATCGTGACGGCTACATTCTTTTTCATCTTGTCAGTGAGCAGGCTCATGCCGGCATCATCCGTATATTGCAGCGCTGCTGTGGGATATACTTTTTCAATTACAGGCTCCACAATCTGTCCGTTCCAAAGAATGACCGCCGCTGCCACGGCTGCAATCGTCGTGCACGCAATAACAGCTCTGCGGGAGCGAAGACGGCGTCTGTGTTGATTGGGCAGGGTGTTTTGCTCGGCGGACTTATCCCCAGCATCACTCATTGTTTGTGCAGATCCCGATTTGAGCCAGGCTACCTGGCGAAGTACGTTCTGCTTATGCTCCTCGGTAAAAGGAGACTCCGCAAACGGCTCCTGTTTGACTACTTTTTCCCATTCGTCATCCATATGTTTCATTCACTTCGCTCCTCCCACTGTTTCCGTACTTTGGCCTTCGCTCTGGACAGTCGCGATTTGACCGTTCCTGCGCTGATGCCCAGCATTTCCGCAATTTCACCCGTTGTAAGCTCATACTTCAGATGCAGCAAAAGCAATTCCCGGAATTTGTCCGGCAGAGCCATGATGATGTCCCAGATTTCATGAACGTGCTCCCTGCTGATCGCCTCGGCTTCGGCAGAGGGGTGAACCCATTTTTCAGGCTTCATCTCACCCATGCTCGTATTCACCTGTTCCGTGGGGAGTGGCAGTGTCTCTCCCCATAAACTGCTGCGAAAAAATCTGGATTTCCGGTATGTAAATGTTGTGTTCCTAGTAATGGTCAGCAGCCATGTCTTCAATGAGCATTCCCCCCGAAAATGGGCGATCCCAGAATATGCCCGGATAAACACCTCCTGTGACAATTCATCTGCCTGCTCGGTACTTTTGGTCAGAAAGTACGCGTAGTTCCATACATCGTTCCCGTACTCATCCATCATGCTGCTAAGTGTGTAATTGTCGATCGTCTGAGCGTGTGCCAGATATTGATAGTCCAACTGATGTTCACCTCACTTAATAAGACTACGTCCATTCGGATTTGGTTCCCAAACGGTTTATTTCTTCTCCCTCTCCTACAAAATAAAATAAACCAGCAAAGTCCAGATGTACTGAACGCGCTGGTCTATCGAGTATAAAACCCATAAACTTCATTTTGATGCCGAAGCTGCTGCTCAAGCCTTAGCCGCGGCAATCATCAGAAACATCGGTCGACGATTCTCGTCTCGCATACCGGGAACCTGCTCCATCATCTCAGGAGATGGCTTGGACTCGGCTACCTGTTGAATGACAAAACCAGCTTGAATCAATTCATTCAGATGAGTCGCCATCGTCCGATGATATTTCACCACGTCCTGATTCAGAAAGTTCGCTACCCGCTGCCCTTCCTCTTGATAATGATCCACAGGCCAATGCAGTATTTCACCTTGAGCTCCATAATGCCAGTCCTGCTCCGCCCGCGCCGTGAAGATGGGATGTTCCGCAGACAAGACAAACGTACCTCCTTGAACAAGACATGCATTGATTTTGGCGTATACCTGATCCAGACGCTCGATATAATGCAAAGCCAGTGAGCTGATCACTACATCAAATTGTCCGGGTGCAAAATCAATATCCTCAATCGCCATACGCTGGTACTCGATCTGAGGATCATCCGTCATCTCGCGTGCACGTTGCAACATATTTTCAGACAAATCCACGCCAACCACAGAACTAGCGTGTTGCTCACGTGCATATCGACAGTGCCAACCAAAGCCGCACCCCAGATCCAATACGTTCTTGCCCTTTAATTCAGGCAGCATCGTTTGCAGTTCATGCCACTCGCCAGCAGCCTCCAACCCTTGGGTAGATCGAGCCATCTGACTGTAATTGCCGAAAAACTCAGCTTCATCATATTTGTTTTGCTTCATAAAGAGACTCCCTCCCGTGTCATAAAAGATGCTCTATTAACTCTACCATATAAACGATCATCTTTTGGAAAAGTTGCCAACCAAATTCTCGGCATGTTATTATACAGAACGAACGTTCAGTATAATATAATATAGAACGAACATTCAGTATACTAACGGAGGTCATCATGAACACAAATTGGACGCATCCATTAGAAAGGCAATCTGTAGGTAAGGCATTTGTAAGCTACCTCGTGCCTTCCATATTAGGGATGCTCGTTATCGCTTTCAATTTTATTATCGACGGCATTATGGTTGGACACAAACTGGGTTCTACAGCGTTGGCGGGAATCGGGATTGCATCTCCTGTCTATACGCTTTTTGTAGCTATGTCGCTATGGATCGGAATGGGCGGGGCAACCTTGTATTCCACCTATATGGGTAAGAAGGACTTCACGACAGCGAAACAAATCTTCACCAAATCCATTACGATTATTTTGCTGATTACAATGGTTATCGGATATACGGCATATACTTTCAGAGATAAGCTTGTTTTGGCCCTTGGTGCCAATACTGAAACATTCCCGTTTGCTGCAGACTATATGAATATTATGCTCTTGTTCGGTTTTGTCTTCACCATTGAGAATGCACTCACGATTTTTGTTCGTAACGACGGCAATCCCAATACATCCATGTATGCTCAGATTACATTTGCGGTAGCTAATATTGTGCTTAACTATATAACGTTATACGTACTGGAATGGGGCGTTCGCGGCGTCGCGATTGGTACAATTGTATCGGCATCTCTGGCGCTTCTTGTGTTGCTGACTCACTTTTTCAGGAAAAATAATAATCTCAAATTCACTCGCTTCAAATGGAATACCAAACTGCTGGCTTCTATTGTACTCATTGGGTTTCCAAGCTTCCTTGCTGAACTAGGCATGTCCGTCTTCTCCATCTCTCACAACATCTCACTGGATCGGATTGCGGGCACGGATGGCGTGGCATCTTTTACAGTCTTGAACTATATTCATGGTGTTGTACTGCTCGCATTTCTCGGTCTAGCCTCCGCTGCCCAACCTTTGGTCAGTTATTATCACGGAGCCAAACAGATGGATCGGGAAAAACAGACCATTCGTTTAGCCTCCAGAACGGCTCTGGCATGTGGGGTCCTGCTATTACTCGTTGTACAACTGGGCGCACCTTATTTTGTGCAAATCTTCGGGAACTTCAGTGCCAGCGTGACGGATAACGCCGTGTACGGTTTGCGAATATTTACTTTTGCATACTTGTTCATGGGTATTAACTTTGTCATGAGCACGTACTTTCAATCTGTCGGAAATGCCAAAATGGCCATCTGGATTACAGCTGCACGCGAGATGATTATTATGGTTGCTTTGATTGCGATCCTCCCTTCATTCTTCGGTGTTACTGGCGTTTGGCTTGCCGTTCCGCTATCCGAGATGGTGGTTCTGGTGACTATCGGCATGTACTATAAAAAAAGAGCCATCTCAGAACGTATAAACGGTTTAACGATTGAATAAAACATGTGAACAACCAAAAGACCTGCTTGATCTATAGAGATCAGGCAGGTCTTTTAGTTGAGCCAATCAGCTCCAACTTATCGATTAGCTCGTTGGTTTAAATTATTTTATATTCGGTTTTAAATTAAGTTCTGTATTCCTTCTTATACCCGAATATCAAATCGGCCATTGCTGTCCGTCGTTGCATTTGCAATTTCTTGCGGTGATGCTGCTTGCATACCATTCGTTGGTGGTTTGGCCGGCGGCGCTTCTTTGGTTCCGGTTGTCCCGCTGCTCTGGGAGCTTTGCTGCGAGATTTGAGCTTCGATTTGCTTGATTTGCTGCTGCAGCTGCTTCGTTTTGGTCTCCTTGGTTTTATCATCGTCCTTGCTGGATTGCACTTTCTCCAATTCGGCCTCAAGCTTCGTCTTTTGTTTTTCCAACTCACTTGTGCTGTTCGAACTGGATGAAGACGTGGATATGTAGGATGTCGTGGAACTTGCTGCTGAAGAAATATTCATTGTTGATCTCCTCCTCTTTCTTGGTTCCACTATATCCCATCCAGACGATAGGAACGTTAAATTCAACTGAAAGGTTGCTGAATGATTGGCGCCGGCCATTTCTAGTTTTTCGAACAAAGTTACCCGATCATTTTGCGAAAATTTCTTCCAAGAAGTTTCGTGAATTTTCGAGGGCTTGATTCCCCCCAAAAAGCCTTTCTAAATCAGCCTTTATCAGGCGTTTTGAAAGAACTTCCGAAGCACCAATGAAGGTAGCGCTTACAAACATCCAAAAAAAGGGTTGATAATTGAGAAACCATCCACTATGATAATCTCATCAGTCCGGATAATAAAGTTAAAGCACTTTAACTTTCAATTACATAACATCACATGAAACCTTTTAATTTCGGGGAAACTCAACTACGAAAGTTAAAGCGTTATAACTTTATATCAAATAGAAAGGTTGGTGTTTATGTGACCCATCGCGAAAGCCGGCGGCAGACATTTTACATGTACCTCTTCATCTCTCCATGGCTTATCGGTTTCTTCGTGTTTGCCTTGTATCCGATTCTGTCATCCCTTTATTACAGCTTCACGGACTATGACATTATCCACCCGCCGAAATATGTCGGACTCGCGAATTACAAAGAAATGTTTCAAAATGACCTATTTTGGAAATCTGTTGTCGTAACGGTACGCTATACATTTATCAGTGTACCGATCCAGCTGCTGCTGGCACTGGGATTTGCTCTCCTGCTCAATGCGAAAATACCGTTTCGCGGATTTTTCCGCACGGCCATGTATTTTCCGAGCATGGTATCCGGCGTCGCCATGTCCTTGCTATGGTACTGGATTTTCAATCCATCGATCGGTCTGTTCAATTACGTGCTGTCCTGGTTCGGCATTAGCGGCCCAGCTTGGCTCATGAGCCCCGATTATGCGCTTTACGCTCTGATGATTATGTCCTTCTGGACGGTGGGCTCAGGCATGATTTTGTTCCTTGCGGGACTTCAGGGCGTTCCTTCAAGCCTCGTGGAAGCCGCCAAGCTTGACGGTGCGGGACGTTTCCGGATTTTCCTGAACGTAACGCTGCCCATGATTTCACCGGTACTTTTGTTCCAACTGATTATGGGCGTCATTGATTCCTTCCAAGTATTTACGCAGGCGTATGTAATGACCCAAGGGGGTCCAAACTACTCGACCTGGTTCTACGTTTACAACCTGTACACCAGCGCCTTCAAGGAATACAGAGCGGGCTACTCCTCGGCACTCGCTTGGGTACTGCTGATCGTCGTCATGGCGTTTACGGCGCTTATTATCAAACTCTCGAACCGTTATGTTCACTATGAAGGAGGCGGACGCAAATGAGTACGATTCCGACTGCCGGCCCAGGGGCTTCACCTTCTGTGAATAAACGCCGGCGCAAAATCGATGCGGTTAGCATTGCCAGCTTCATTGCCCTGGTGGTCACCACCTTTCTCATGCTCCTCCCTTTGTTTTTCATGGTCTCTACCTCACTGAAATCGAAGAAGGAACTGCTGACGTTTCCTCCGACCTTTCTGCCGGAGTCCTGGCAGTGGAGTAACTACAGAGAAATTTTCGACACGCTGAACTTCGGTCAAATGTATATGAACAGTCTCATTATCGGCATTTTGACTGTTGTCGGCACCCTGTTTTCGTCGGCGCTTGCAGGCTATGGCTTCGCCAGATATCGGGGCAAGGGTAGCAACTTGTGGTTCATGCTCATGCTCAGCACCATGATGCTTCCATATCCAGCGATTATGATCCCACAGTTCATTCTCTTTTCCAAGCTGAACTGGATCGATACCTTCCTGCCGCTGATTGTCCCTGCGTTTTTCGGTTCAGCATACAACATCTTTTTGCTGCGACAGTTCTTTACCACGCTGCCGGATGAGCTGTTTGACGCCGGACGTATCGATGGCTGCAGCGAGTTCCGGATGTGGCGACAGATTGCTTTGCCTCTGTCTGGTCCAGCACTTGCAACCGTTGCGATCTTTGCCTTCATCTACAGCTGGAATGACCTTTTGACACCTGTGCTCTATTTAAGCTCATCGGATAAGTTTACGCTTCCGGTCGGTATGTCTTCCTTCACATCTTCGCGTTTTCGAATTCCGCCGTGGCATCTGCTCATGGTCGCCTCCGTACTCGCCATGCTGCCGATCGTGACCCTGTTTGCGATAGCCCAGAAGCGGTTTGTGGAAGGAATTGTACTTACAGGCATCAAGTAAAGACTCCGCCGCAGGGGCGGCAAAAAACTTGAATATATGGGGGACTGTAATTCATGAAAACGATAAGGATCAAAAAGTCTTTTACACTTTTGCTTGCGACCAGCATGCTCGTCGTATTGGCTTTGTCCGGCTGTAGCGGCGGCAAATCAGCGGGAGATGTCGTACCTGGTAACGATGGCGATAGCGCTAACTCAGGTGGGCAAGTAACCATAACGCACTACACCATCGATTCCGAGGATCGCACTTTTATCGAAAAGCTCGTTCCGGATTTCGAAGCCCAACATCCGAATATTAAGGTGAAAATCGAGAAAGCTCCTTACGAGCAGTTCGACAGTAAACTTCAAACGCTGATTGCCGGGGGCAAATCGCCTGACGTCACAAGCCATTATGGATACGGCGGTTTTGCAGAGTATTATAACAAAGACATGCTGCTTGATATGAACGACATTATTAAGGAAGACGGATTTAAGGCGTCCGACTACAACATCCCGGATGATCTTATGAAAATCTACACCGTCAAAGACCAACTCTACGGTATTCCGGTCAACATGTACGTCTCTCTGATGCTCTACAACAAAGACATGTTCGATGCTGCTAACGTTGCTTATCCTCCAAGCGATTACGAGGACAAGAGCTGGACGTTTGACAAAATGGTCGAAGACGCGAAGAAAATGACGCATGTATCCAATGATATTGCTAAAACTCAATATGGCGTTGACTTCACATGGTCCGAGCGCGATATGCGCCCGCTCTATTTCGGAGCTGAACCCTACTCCCAGGATACCTGGACCAACGGCGGCGTACCATCCGAGACTTATTTTGATTCGCCTGAAGTCATCGCAGCTTATAACAAGCTGTTCAACCTGATCTTAAAAGATAAAGTGTCTCCGACAACGGAATGGAGCAAAAGCGTAGCGGGGCAAAACGGCGATGCGTTCGTAACCGGCAAGGTGGGTATGACCGTCAGCGGCTCATGGAGCCTTGCGGGCTCCAATGACTTTCCTTTCAAGGTTGGCGTGGCTGCAGTGCCTGCCGGCGGCAATGACAAGGTCCGCAGCGTGCTGTTCGTCGATCCGCTCTTGATTCTGAAGGGCTCCAAACATCCGAAGGAAGCTTTTGAATGGATCAAGTATCTGGTCAGCGACGAAATTCAGGAAAAATCCATCGACCTGAGCGGTGGTAACCCTCCAGTGAATACGAAGGCAGCCGAAACCTATTACAAGCATTTTGATGGCATCGATGCGGCAGATGTGAAGAAGGTTTACGAAGGCGCTGTGAAATACGGCTTTGAATCCTATAACCACCTGATCACCCACTATTCTCAGATCAACGACATGTTCATTAATGAGATGCAGCCGATCGATACCGGACACAACACCGTTGAAGAAGTGATGCCGACGATTCAGAAAAAGGTCATGGAAATTATCAAACGTTAACGCTAGACATTGTGCCGTCCTGCAAGGGGCGGTGCATCTATCAAATTAGCTTCGCGGCTAAGCCTCCGTACATGTATACTATTGTTAAGTCAATATAAAGTACGGAAAATCTGCCGCAAGGAGAATAAACAATGAAGGTTAGTATATTTGATGTTGCAAAGAAATCAGGGCTGTCCGTCGTAACGGTCTCACGCGTCTTAAACGGTGCCGAATCCGTGCGAGAGAAAAATAGGCAAAAGGTTCTGGAAGCCATCAAGGAGCTCGATTACCATCCCAACGCTGCTGCGCGGAGTTTAGCTCGCGGTAAGACAGGAATCGTCGGCTTGATCATGACCACTCTTCAGGATTCCTTCTTCGACACCGTCGTTAAAGAGCTGAACGAAGTGCTTGCACTTCACGGCTATTTTCTGGCCGTTTCGGTCTCTACCGGCATTGGCTCCGATGAAACCCATTACCTGATCCAGGAGGACCGGGTAGACGGACTTATTCTGCTCTCGCCGATGGAAGAGGATAACTACATCGTGGAACTGAAGCGGCGCAATATTCCTTATGTCCTAATCGACAATCAGAAGCCGGAGAATGATACTTTTTCGGTAACGATCGATAACTACAAAGGTGGCTATGCCGCTACGAAGCATCTGCTTGATCTCGGCCATACCTCCATCGCGCACTTAAGCGGACAAAACATGTTCCGCAGTACGAGAGAGCGTCGCAGCGGTTTCCTGCAGGCACTTAAGGAAAAAGATCTGGCTCCATTTGAAATGATCACGGGCGATTTCGAAATCGATTTTGGTTATGACATCTGCCGCAAATGGCTGCGTGAGGGACGCCTGCCTTCCGCGGTGTTCGCGGGCGATGATCATATCGCGCTTGGGGTCGTGAACGCCCTCATGGAAGAAGGCATCAAGGTGCCTGAACAGGTAGCTATCGTCGGCTATGACGATCAGTATATTTCATCCAAGCTGCACCCCCATCTGACAACGGTCCGGCAGCCTGCCGACCGCATTGGGGTCGCCGCTGCGGATATGCTGTTGAAACGCATGGACGGTACGATGAAACGCGGGGCTAATGTAAGGATCGATCCTGAACTCATCGTGAGAGAATCTACTGGATCACCAACAAAAGGTACAACCGGATAAAAAATATAACCTTATATATAGGAGTGACGACCATTGGCTTACTACTTGGGAATCGATGGGGGAGGAACAAAAACATACGCCCTGCTGACCGATGACTTCGGCAATGTGCTTGGCAAAGGCGTGGGCGGCAACGGCAATCACCAGATTGACCGCGCCTTGGCCGCACAAAGCATACGGGAAGCTGCAGAAGGAGCTCTAAACGAAGCAGGACTGCGGGTTCATGAAATCTCGCACGCCTATTTCGGACTTGCAGGCGCAGATCGGGAGGTAGATTACCGAATCCTGCACCCTCTGGTTCAAGGAATCGGATTCACCCAGAACTACTCGATTAACTGTGACACGATGATCGGTCTGCGCGCAGGTACGAACCGGCCTTACGGGGTCGCGCTGATCTGCGGCACAGGCACCAACTCCGCAGGCCGCAATCCGGCAGGAGAACATATACAGGTCGGCGGTTTTGATTATATGTACGGTGATTTCGGCGGTGGCGGTTCCCTCAATATTGAGGTGTTCCGCTCTGTCATCCGTTCTTGGGACGGCCGTGAGCAGCCAACGCTCCTAACTCCCCTGCTGCTGAACTTCCTTGGATATGACAGTGTCAACGACATGTTCGATGACTTTCAGGATCACGGCAAGCATGTGCCTGTCCATGTAGCAAAGCTGCTATTTGAAGCTGCCGCAGAGGACGATGCTGTAGCTCTGGAAATTCTGAACCGTCAAGGCGTAGAGCTTGGCAAATCAGCGGCTGCGGTTATCCACAAACTTGGAATGGAAAAGGACGCCTTTGACGTTATACTGGCAGGAAGTCTGCTAACAAGGGGAGATCGCGGCTGGTTACGTAGCAAAATTGAACAGACTGTTGCAACCATCGCTCCAAATGCGACCATCGTAACGTTGGCCACCGAGCCTGTTGTCGGTGCCTTATGGTCTGCTATGGATGCGGCCGGACATGCGGTAAGCCAGGATGTATATAACAAAATGCGGGCCTTCCGTGACTTCGAACATATTAAGCAAACAACAAGATAAACGTCTATAAACACTGTCATCACAAAAAATTCATAAAAGACTGGAGTGTGTAAAATGGCATATGAACAAGGACTGAAAATAGCGGTAATCGGTGGTGGATCTTCCTATACTCCGGAGCTCGTTGAGGGGTTCATCCTTCACCATGCCGAGCTTCCTGTACGAGAGCTGTGGCTAGTAGATATTGAGCCGGGACAGCGCAAACTGAATATTGTCGGCAACTTGGCCAAACGCATGGTGGAGAAATCGGGTCTGCCGATTGAAGTACATTTGACGTTCGACCGCCGCGAAGCCATCAAGGGTGCGGACTTCGTCAGCACTCAAATGCGTGTCGGTATGCTTGACGCCCGTGGCCGCGATGAATCCATTCCCCTGAAATACGGCGTGATCGGTCAGGAAACCACTGGTCCCGGAGGCATGATGAAGGCGCTGCGGACGATTCCGGTCCTGCTTGATATCTGCCGTGATATTGAAGAACTCGCTCCTAATGCCTGGCTGCTGAACTTTACGAATCCGGCGGGTATGGTCACGGAAGCCATTCTGAAGTATTCCAACGTTAAAAGCATTGGTCTCTGTAATGCACCAATCGGCCTAATCAAGCAAACCTCAGCCAAATACGGCGTAGAAGCGGACCGCATCTATGCCGAGTTTGTTGGCCTGAACCATCTCCACTGGATTACGCGTATTGATGTGAATGGAGAAGACAAACTGGATGACATGCTGTCCGATACGGCCGGTTACAGCGCGAAGAACGTGCCTGCACGGGAGTGGAATCCGGAATTCCTGCAATCCCTGCATGCCCTGCCTTCCTACTATTTGAAATATTTCTATATGACCGACGCCATGCTCGAAGAGCAGCTGGAATCCTTACAAAAAGGCGGCAACCGTGCGGAAGTGGTTAAACGCGTCGAAGAAGAACTTTTCGAACTTTACAATGACCCGGACCTGAAAGATAAACCGAAACAGCTGGAACAGCGGGGCGGCGCCTTCTATTCCGAAGCAGCCGTGAACCTGATGCGCTCACTCTACAACGGAACGAATGACATTCAGACGTTGAACGTAGCCAATCAAGGTATCATTGATTTCCTGCCAGACGATGCCAGCATTGAAGTCAACTGCGTGGTCACCAAAACCGGTCCACTGCCCCTGCCGTTGACCAAGGTTCCTCCAATGGCAGTTGGACTGATCCATGCGGTTAAAACCTATGAGCGCCTCGCCATCGATGCTGCCGTGACCGGCGATCGTGGATTGGCCATACAGGCATTGGCCCATCATCCTTTGGTCCCTTCGGTCGAAGTGGCGATTCAGATGCTGGATGAAATGCTCGAAGCCAACAAGGAATATTTGCCGCAGTTCTTTACTGAATCTGCAGCTAAAGCATAATTCGGCTATCATCCATTCTTCCTGATACCATAAGAAAAACGTCTAACGACGTAATTTCACATTAAGAGAAACCGCCATATCCCAGGATTTCCTGAGATATGGCGGTTTGTTGTTTCTAGGGATTTGCCATCTATAAGGCTTTCTTAAATCAATCATTAAATACATTCTCCTAGCTCTCTATCCATAAAAAAAGCAGGCCGGGAGCTGATCTCCCGGCCTGCTTGCATATGAGCAATCATCGGATTATAAGTTGCTTAGTATGTCCACCAGTTGCCGGACATCACGATCATGGAGAACAGCTTGATGCTATCTTCATAGTAGCCTTCATTGGAGCTGCCGGCCGTTTTGGTCCAGACGGAATTCAGCCAGTTTTGGTTCACGGACGAGGTCATAGCGCTGACACCAAACGGTGCATAGAACGCGCCGCTGCCGCCGGAACCTGTAACCGTGCCGTTGAGTTTATAACCATCCTTTACGTTGCTAGGATTACCGCTTACTTTGGTTGAGATCCAGCTATTCATTTGATTGAGCTGACTAAGTGCCCGGCTGTCACCAGTCATCAGGTAATCCGTTGCGATCCGCCAAGGCGTACGACACGAATTGTAATCGTAGCTGCCGTCGTTCGCCCCTTCCAGAAAATCGGCTGAAGCTGGCTTGTACGTCGAGCCCGACAGAACGACGAAGTCTGGAAGCAATCCGGTTGATGAGCTGTACCCGTTGTATAAGGAGTTGACAATGGTATAGGTTTTGTCGATCACGTTCGCCCATTTGGCATCACCCGTTGCTGCCTGGAACGCCTTCAAGTGATTCAGCATAAAGTCCGATGGACGGGTAGCATTTTTGAACGTATTATCCGTTGCCCAGTCGCCAAGACGCAGCGTCCATTGGGACTGATTCACGTCACTTTGCATGATGGCATTGATGATGTCCTTGCCGGCCTGAAGGTAGTTGATACTGCCGCTGCTACCCCACTGCTTGTCCGCAAGCAGGAGCGAATAAGCAATGTCCATGTCTCCATCCGTGGCCGAGTCGGCGCCTTCAATGTTCTGGAAGCTGCTGTTTTGTTTCCATGCCATCAATTTCGAATTGTTGGCGCTCGGATGCGCTTTATAATATTGATAAAGTCCGTCGAAATAGGTCTGCGCATTGCCGTCATAACCAGCCATTATAACCGTTGCCAGCATTCCGTACCCGTGTGCCTCAGATACGGTATCCCCGTTGGACTGATACTTCACATAATACTTGCCTGTGCCCGCCGTTTTCAGATAAGCCGATTTCCAGCTGTCCCATTTCGCTTTCACGGAGCTATCCATCGCACTTTGCGTAACATGGTTAGGCTTGATCGAGCCGCTGGTATATGTCGTGTGCTGCGGAAACGGCTTGTTTGGAGCGGCGAAAGCAAAGCTCGCCGGAATCAGAAGAAAAGCGAGACAACACATCATAACAGCCTTGCTGCTAACAGAAAATCCCCTATTTTTTCTCATAAATTTACGCTCCTTTTAGGTCCAAATGGGTTTTGATCCATGACATAACCTTTAAGCCTAAAATTCAATGCAGCATCTTGATGGAGAAACCATGATTCGATACTCGCGAGACACAATCACCTCCGCCTAAAAGTTAAAGCGCTTTAACTTTTAAAACGCTTACATTTATTTTAAATGCTTTTCTAATATTTGTAAATAGACATTTCTGAGATTGAATCTAATGTCCTGATTCGACATTTGACAGTAAAAAAAAACGGGAATCAATGCACGGGGGTTTCTTACCGTAATTAATATCAAGCCTTCATTCACTTCGCAGGCATACAAAAATCCCCTCAAGCTTCCAGTGCCAGTGCTTGAGAGGGATTTTATACAATCTCTTTTTTCACTATTGTCTATCATGTGGAGAGAATACCAAACTCCCATATAAGGAGCTATAATTCTATTATTTTCGTACCACTGTATATCCTTTATCTTTCAGCAACTTCACAATCCCATGATCACCCAAGTAGTGCGCTGCACCAACAACGATGAAATACTCTTCACCTTTGCCGTTTTTCAGGTAACCATCGATCTTATCAGCCATTCCAACATTACGGTCGATCAGCATTGCTTTGTTGTATTCTTCATCATCAGAGAAGCTGTTCGTCAGCTCCAACAGTTGTTCGTCATTCCCTGTCTTCCACATTTCGGCCATTTGATTCACGCTGTCATCCAACACATCAAAATTGTCCAAAGTCGCTTTCAATGTTTTCTCTTGCAGCTCCTTGGAGAAGTCATTGAACATTCCCAATTGAGATTCATAGGATTCCAACTCGATCACCGGAAGTTTGCGCTCAATTGCCTTCTGTATGAAGTAAAGGTCAACCCCCGAAGAAGCTTCATAGCCCGCTTTCATGGATTTCAGGCTGGCCAGTGTGCTCTCCACTACCCAAGGCTTAAAGGTATCCAGTGCATTCACTTCCAATCCATTCTTCTTCAAAATGTCTCCCACCTGAGCATACGTCTCGCTGGAGATGTGATCTTTCAGTGTTGTGCCATCCTGATACGAGCCCAGATCCAGAACAATCTTCTGCTGCGCTTCGTCAGCCGCTTTGCTGATATCGATCTCTACGCCTAGGTAATCCGCCTCGGCAAAGGCTTCTTCAAACTCCTTACGCAATGGATAAAAGCTTTCATCCGCAATATGCATAGAACCTACCAGATACACGGTGTTACCGTTGCTTTCGACTTCCCACATGAAGCCACGTCCACCAGTTTGAACAGTTTCTGTTTTGCCACCTTTGGAAACCAGCAGCACTGTGCGTGCAGCAGCATCCCAACGGACCTCATAACCTGCCGCATCCCCTACAATTCGAATCGGCGCATATGTTACGCCATTAATACGTGTAAGCTTGCTCTTCAACGTAATCGTCTTGCCGTTAACGACGGCTGTAATTGTATCATCTGTTGCTGTCGTCAGCTTCACGTCCATTGCGTCCAGCGTGGAGCGCAGCGGCACAAGTGTTGTTCCTTTATCGTTGATCGGTGCACCCGCCGTGTATTCAACCGTTTCGTCATTCACCTTTACCGATGTCTCTTGCGGAGAGGCCATAGCCGGTACTGCCGATGCGAGCAAACCTACGGAGATCGTCAGGGACAAGAGCATGCGTTTCCAGTTTTTCATATTATGTATTCTCCTTTAAGCAATATAGTAATTTGAATAAAAGATATTTGGATTATTATGAATTAAGCAGAGAAGATGCTCCTCTTTAAAGCATAGCACCTTCTCTGCTTTAATTACTCAAGCCAATTCCGTTCCGGATCATGAAGGTTCTATTGAACCACTAATTTAAAATTGAATACCCGTGTTCGTAAACTTGGATCAGATCTTATAAGCCTTCATCGCTTTGAACAATTCCTTGAACGTTGGGCGTTTACCATACATCAGCACACCTGTACGATAGATTTTCGCTGCGAGCCAGCCGAAGATCATAATCGATACCACGAGAATGGCCAGGGACGTCCAGATCTGCCAGGTTGGCGCAACGCCTGCCCCAATCCGTACCAGAATTGCCGTTGGCGATGTGAACGGAATGAAGCTTGCTACTTTCAACAACAGGATGTTCGGTGTAGCAATACTGAAAATTGCAATATAGAAGGAAACCAGGGACAACATCGTAATCGGCAATACGGCCTGACCCAGTTCTTCTGTCCGACTCACCATCGAACCAATGGCCGCGAACATCACCGCATACAGGAAGTAACCCAGAATGTAGAAAATAAGTCCGTATACAATGACTGCGACGTTCACATCACCCAGGTTCATGTTGAAATCACTCAATACATCGCGGTTATGCGGTAACAGCATATTACCAGCAACTACTGCACCGAAGATACCGATTTGCAATAGACCTACCATGAAAATACCGATAATTTTACCAAACATCTGACTGAGCGGAGATACACTCGTAATCAAAATCTCCATAATACGCGAGCTCTTCTCGGCTGTAATCTCGGAAGCAATCATATTACCTGTCATCATCGTTGATGTGAACAACAGGATAATCAGCAGATATACCACAATGTAATTGATGCCACTCATGGTACCTTCCGACTCCGCTGCAGCTCCGCTTTGGCCAGAATCCAGGTTTTGCTCTGTCAGTTTTACCGGCGTACTGATGAGCTGTTTTTGTTCCGCCGTGAGTGTATCTTTCACCACGACATCCAGCTTCACAATTTGCAGCGCAGCTTCAATGGGTGCTATAACCTGCGGGGAGATATCTTCACTTGAGTACAAAACAGGTTGTGGGAAGTCTTGCCCCGCAACAGGTTCAAACTTCAGGTACCCATCCAAAAGCTCCGACTCCACATCGGCTTTGAGTGCCGCTTCATCTTTACTCGCGTCGTTAACAAAACGATACGTTTGGTTGCCTTGTGCGGAAGAGTATGTCTCCAGCTTCTCGGCTACCTCCGTTTGTCCTTTACTCAGCAGACCGATATTTACCGGATTCGTGCTCGAGCCTCCACCGATGGGACCGCCATTAAATAAGGTAATGAAATATGGAATATTGAGTCCAATCGTAATTAAAAGTGCAAGTACAATAGTCGTCACCATGAAAGACTTCGTTTTTACTTTGTTTTTGAACGTAAATCCGATAATTGTCCCCATTTTATTCATTCGACTCACCTACCTCACGAATAAAGATTTGGTTAAGCGTTGGTTCCTTGATTTCAAAATGTTCAACGGTCGTCTGAGCCATGGCTGCTCTCAGAATTTCCTGAGCTGCTTCCATCTGACCAATATGGATCAGGTATCCACGCTCATTTTGCTCTACCTTTTTCACACCCGGCAGCTGTTCCAGACCGCCCACATTACCCGTGGTGCTCAAGAATACATGCTCACGTGGATAACGGCTCTTGATCTCCTTAATCTCTCCCTGCACAACGGTGTTGGAGCGATGCAGGATTGTTATCTGACGACATAATTCTTCGACGTGCTCCATACGGTGTGTCGAGAACAGAATGGCCGTGCCTTCGTCACGCAACTCCTTCACCGTGGATTTCAGCAATTCCACGTTCACCGGATCAAGTCCGCTGAAGGCTTCATCCAGAATGAGAATTTGCGGCCTGTGGACCACTGCGGCAATAAAGCCCATCTTCTGCTGATTCCCTTTGGATAGTTCCTCAATCTTTTTGTCGTAATACTCCGGCACTTCGAATCGGTCCAACCAATACTTCAGGCTCTGATCCGCATCCTTTCCATTCATGCCGCGCAGACGGGCCAGATAGTTGATCTGTTCACTGACCTTTACCTTCGGGTACAAACCGCGCTCTTCCGGAAGATATCCCATAATCTGCTGCAATTCTTTGCTATAGGGTTTGCCGTTGTACTGGATACTTCCCCCGTCCGGGTGGATCAGCCCGAGCACCATACGCATCGTTGTTGTTTTACCAGCGCCGTTGGCTCCAAGCAGACCGTAAATCTCCCCTTCTTTTACATTAAGCGTCACACCATTAACTGCTGTTTTGTCTGCATATTGCTTGACTACCTGCTTCAATTCCAATCGGTTCATCATTTATCGTCTCCCTTCGGTTATTTCCACTGTACGGGTGCATACCCGGCAATCCAGAATGCCAAGACTTCATCCAATTCCAAGTTACGGATTTTCAATACCCGGTTATTTGCCAGCTCCAACCTTTCCTGCGCTTCACTGACCCGGGTTGTAATGACGCGAACCAGTCCTCTCTCTTCAGAAGAAGATTCCACAACCCCAGGGATGCTCTCTGGTCGTAAGTCTCCTTCATACCAGACTTCTTTCCACTGATCGAGCACCATATCTTTCTCGGCCATCCCCAGGGACTGACCACGGTGCATCAATACGATGTAATCGGCAAGCCTTTTGACTTCGTCCGCAATATGTGTGGCAATCAGAATCGTGGTGTCTCCCTCAGCCATGAAGGTACGGAACTGCTCGATCATCACTTTCCAGGCAAAGGGGTCCAATCCTGATGAAGGCTCATCCAAAAGCAATAGTCTTGGGCGAGCTGCGATTGCAGCAGCGATCTCGAATTTCCTCCGTTCACCCTTCGACATCTTGTTCAGCTTCACATCAACAGGTACTTCCATATCGTGAATCAGTTGGTTGAACAACTTCATATCCCAACGCGGGTACCAGTAGGCTCGAAAATCAGCTGCTTCCTGTGCAGTAATCCGGTTCTCTTCGAGCCCAGCGTTGTCAGCCACAAAACCGATCTGTTGTCTCAGTTCAATGGGAAGAGGCCCCTCATGTTCCTTCCCAAACCATATAATCTGCCCGGCATCTGGCAGTACCACTTGTTGTAGCATGTTAAGAAGTGTGCTTTTACCTGAACCGTTATGACCGAGAATAGCAACTACATACCCTTCCGGGATGGTCAGATCGATTGGGCCAATAACTCTGCGTTTTCGCATTTTGGATACGCCGTTCAACTGAACTGCTATGGGCTCCATGTATGAATCACTCCCTCACTTCGAGTAAACTGCCTTGAGGACTTCCCGGAACAGACTCTCCAGTTCTTCTTCCGTACATCCCACCGATTTTCCGGACTGCACCGCTGCCTGCATCGCTTCCTGCGCGGCCTTCAATCTATAATTTTCTCTGTCGCCAGCTTCTACCTGGGCCACAAATGTACCCGTCCCCTGCTTCGTACGAAGCAGCCCTTCATTCTCCAGATCCTGATAGACCCGTCTAACCGTTATAACACTGCAATTCAGTGATCCGGCGAATTCGCGAATGGACGGCAAATGTGTTCCCTCCCCCAACTGACCCGTAACAATTAACGATCTTAACTGATTTTCAATTTGGTGGTATAAAGGTTCAGCGCTATTTTCATTAATTTGAATGGGTATTTTCACATCTTGCACCTCGCCCTCCGGTACACTCCAGTCTGTTACCTGTCCGTGCCGGTTTCATCCTGTATTCATTTTTGCGTTCATCCCTCATACCGTTAACTCAAATCCCGATTGGAAAGTTTCTTCAGCGTCAACCGACTGAAAAGCCATAATCCTGCTATGCCAGCCACCAAAGCAACCCACATAATCGGGGAAAGCAGCCCCCATGATTTACTCATATCAATTACAATCGAAAATCCGTAACTGCCCGACGTTCGGATCAGCAAGGATAGGATGATCGTAAGCGGCAAAAAGAGTGAACTGAGAAGCAAATATTTTTTGCCACTGTGCAGAAACTCTCCGTAAATATATAAGCCTGTCATGAGAAGTCCGTAACCTGTACAAGTTATGCCAAAGGCCAGGTACTGATCCCACCGGAACCCTTCCTCGTGCAACCCAACCACATACAGTGATCCATAGAAAAAGATACCATTATACGTAAACGCCATCAGAGCCTGCTGAAGTCTCGACCACATCACTGTCTCGTGTGGAATGGGAAGTCTGCGATAGTAGGCCAACATTTGTGTATAGGAATCCTCCTGTATGTAACGGAAGGAACGCCTGCTGAACACGAATCCCTGAAATGGCACCATGATCAAAAAGAAAGTATCAACAACAGGATTAATGAAATCTGTCTTCTGTTGTCCTAATAACATCACACCGCTCATGCTGCCCGTGTATATCATAAAAATTGCGGTCCACAGCCATTGGAGCTTATCCTTGTTCATCTCGCTGCGGGTCAGCCACCAAGCCTGCTTCCATTCGTTCATATCATTGCCTGCCTTTCCATCTCGACTGTGCTCACTGTATATATCAATATACACAGTATACAGACCACTCCCTATTCCCGTCAACTCCTTATTTTCCTGAATCAGGAAGAAAGGATGGGATTCACGTCAGAATCGTGGTCATCTGGCTCATTTTGCGGGATGAACCCAAGCGTCATGCTGCCAAAAAAGGCAGACATCGAGTTCGCCGTAACAACGGCTACACCGACTCTTCTCCGGCATACCCGGTCATTACCACCAATGATGACTCCTACACTCATCATTCCAAACATTCACACGATCACAAGCATCATGACAGTGATTCTTTTTCGGGATCTAATCACCATCACAGTAGCGATAGTGGAACCAGCAACGACAGTGGTGGAGATAGTGGCGGTGGGGACAGTGGCGGTGGTGGAGATTAGGATAACTCCTCAAACCAAAAAAGAGCTGTATCCGATATTGTGCGAACACAATTCGGAACAGCTCTTTACTGTTTCCGGGCACCTGAATACTGAAGAGGTTTAATCCTTAAACGAGGTTGTAGCCACTTGGCAGGCTGCGATTACTGCGAATCGCACGAATTTCGTCCAAAGTAAGCCGTTGATTGGTGGAAATCAAAGATTCCACATCATTGCCACGAATCAGATCATCCAAATCTCTCAAGTTGGTGTTCCCACGAAAGACGCGGAATCCGCCTTGAAAGTTAGGTCTCGTAAACACAACCAACGTTGCATTCGAACTTGTCGAGAAGAAACGCAGGCTTTCTACCCCACCCAGGATGTTGTCCAGATTACGGAGACCCGTGTTACCACGGTATACCCTGCTTCTTCCACGATAATCCTCTTCTGAATACACCGTGAGACGTGGATACGTTTGACTTACATGGACTGTTTTTTTCATTTGTTTTCCCCCTCTCGAACTCATTCTATGAATGAATGCGAGAGGAAGCTTGGACCAATCCACGGGTGGATACATCCATTTTCATATTTTCAAAGAATTCAATTCATTGCATTAAACACCCAAAATGACTTCCCATACCGGACGAGTGTGTCCACCAGGATACAGCAGGTACAACAAAACGTATACAATAACGCCTGTGATAGCACTGCTAAACCAGATCATGGATGTAAATCTCCCCCAACGGCGATGTGTCTTGAATTTCTTTTTGAACCCAAGCACCAAAGTGGAAATCCCGAAGACCGCTGCCACCGTGGCAAGGATAATATGAAAGATCAGAAATATTCGATAGAAGATCTCCATTTCCGGGTCCCCACCCCAAGCCGTATTCCCGACAAAGATGGTACGAGACATATAAATGACAAAGAACAGAAGGGCAGCAATGGCCCCTGCAATCATCGCGGTTTGGTGCGCCTCCCGTTTGCCACGGATAATTAGCACCCAGCCAATTCCAACCAGCACTGCGCTAATCACAATGAAAGAAGTACTGATCGTGGGTAGCAGAAAATACATATCCATCGTGTGTTTCCCCCTCTTGTCCAAACAAAACTTGTGTTATTTCGCTGCAGGATTGAGCGGTCCTCCCGTATTCTCTACAGGGTACGGATCATCATCATCTTCCCGTTTTTCCTTGCGGTACCATTGGAAAAAGACATACGCCAGCATGGAGACGAAGATGCCTTCCTGTATGAATTTCATCAAAATACCGCCCACCTGCTGATCCTCCTTGGCAGAGGACAGAAAGTTGAAGAACGCCGGTCCACCGAACGATCGCAGCAATGCCGTAGAATCCCCGGAGACACAATACCGCATCGCCTCAGCCCATACGGCAGGATTGCTGTAGGTCGCATACAAGGGTTCGGAAGCAAAAATAATCAGTCCACAAGCTGGTGTCAGAAGCACCATGTTCAGAAAAATAAAACCAATCTTAGACAGCCCCGACGCTTGTCTCCCTTCCGGCAACGGATTGAGCAGCGTCCACCACATCAGCATGGAAGTAATGAAAAGTACAATGTAATACAAACGGTGAACCGTAAAATTTAACATCACGTAATCATGTACCACGGGTAGATGATATAACGAGAACAACCCGTTAAACAGCACAGCCGCCACGATCGGATGAGCCAAAAAAGATAACTGCCGTGTCGGCAGCCACCGGATGATTCCGCGCCATACCCAGAGGGGCAATCCCTTCATCAATAGCGGTGGCGCTACCAGATAGGACAGGGCCATACTCACCATATGGAAGCTGAACATCACATGACCCAGCAGATTGAATGGCCCCGCTTGTGCAAGATACAACACGGTAAGCCCAGTAATAAACATCATTTTCTGTGCGACCGTAGCCTGATCTGCCCCCTTGATCCGCTCACTGAACGGACCAACGAGCACTAGATAAGCTGCAGCAATGAGCAGAAACAATGCCATAATAAGTGGACTCCATAAATCGTTGAAACTAAAATATTGCAACCCGAGCATACGGGAAACCTCCCCGTGACCTGATTTGGTTGTTGCCTGAATCCATTGACGGATTGATCCGCCTAAAAGGGGAAAAGACGGCGACACTGCGCCGCCGCCATCTCTTTTACCACCAAACCCAATAGAGTGCCATAATGATGCACGTAAAAGCTACGAAAAATCCGAAGCTCATGAACAGGATCGGCATTAAATGCCCTTTATCCTTCAAGTGCATCCAGTAACCGAGCTGTACAAACACCTGAAGGATCGCCATAACCACCAATATAATAATGGTAAAGGTCGTATTGACTCCTCCCGCGGCAGCAGCCGCGAACGCAATTAGCGTCAGGACAATCGAGAAAATAAAAACAACGACGTGTTTCTGTGGCCCTTCCGCCCGGTGACGATGCTTCACAGGCTGCTGATCACTCTTATCCTGTACCGACATGTGTTACCCCACCTTTCCGAGCAGGTACACGACCGTAAAGATAAACACCCAAACCACGTCAATAAAGTGCCAGTACATTGCGGAGACGTATACTTTAGGTGCAGTTACGACCGTTAATCCTTTTCTGAACAGTTGCCCGATAATGAGCCCAATCCACATAATACCGAATGCAACGTGAGCTCCGTGGAACCCAACCAGCGTGTAGAACGCTGAACTGAATGCACTTGTAGTCATGCCGAACTCTTTATGTTTCACATATTCATAGAACTCGTAGATTTCCAGACCGAGGAATCCAAGACCCAGTACAACGGTAATGCCAAGCCAGAGAGCAAGAGCATTGCGCTTCCCCTTATGCATAGCCTGGATGGCAAATACACTTGTCAAACTGCTGACTAAGAGAATAAAGGTTGCTGCAGCCACGAGTGGCAGATGAAACAATTCATTCGCCGTCGGTCCGTCATTCGTTTGGCCACGGAGGGCCAAAAAGGTTGCGAAGAGGGTTCCGAACAATACGGTCTCGCCGCCAAGGAACAACCAGAAGCCGACAAGCTTGTTGCGTCCTTCCAGCGTTGCTTTCTCCGGCTCATGCGGCAATTTGCCGTTTACCGGTTCGGCATGTGGAGTTGTCATGTTCTAACCCCCTTCTCATCCTGATCCTCCGGTTCAATATGCCAGCCATGATCATCATAGAGTGACCGCAGCGCCATCGCACCAAATGTAATCAGAAGGCCAATAATGACTACAATGTAATTGTTAAACAATCCGTTCATAAACGCATTGCCAAAATCATCTTTGCTGAACATGAGACCAAGTCCGGCAATGAATATACCGACAGACATAACAAACGGCAGTGGAGTCGCTGATGGCATATGAATCGAACCAACAGGTTCGGCCGGTGTCATCTCCGTATGTCCAGCCATCTTTTCCTTCCAATACGCATCGATTCCACGTACCAGAGGCGTCTGCTTAAAGTTGTATTCCGGTGGCGGAGATGGGATTGACCATTCCAACGTACGACCATCTTCCCACGGATCATTCGGCGCATCAACTGGTTTTCTCGTTGTAATCACGATGTTCACGAGGAACATGATAACCCCAACACCCATTAGGAATGCACCAACAGAACTGACCAGGTTAAGCAGGTCAAAATCCTGATTCGGCAAGTATGTAACGATCCGGCGCTGCATCCCCATTAAACCAAGGAAATGCTGTACGAAGAACGTTAATTGGAAACCGATCATGAATGTCCAGAAGGTCCACTTTCCGAGCGTTTCGCTCAGGACGCGACCGAACATCTTCGGCCACCAGTAATGTAATCCAGAGAACAAACCTAGCACCAATCCACCAACGATAACGTAATGGAAGTGAGCCACAACAAAGTACGTATCATGGAACTGGAAATCCGCAGGCGCTGAGGCCAACATGACACCAGTAACCCCGCCCATAACGAAGGTTGGAACGAATCCAACAGCAAACAGGTTTGCTGCCGTAAAACGAATCTGTCCGCCCCACATCGTAAAGAGCCAGTTAAATATTTTGATCCCTGTTGGTACAGCAATCAACATGGTTGAGATCGAGAACAATGCATTGGCGACTGTTCCCAGACCAGTCGTAAACATGTGATGCGCCCATACCATGAATCCTAAGAAGGCGATCAGGATGGTTGCAAACACCATGGAGCTGTAACCGAATAATCTTTTACGTGCAAAGGTTGGAATAACCTCCGAGATAATACCAAAAGCCGGCAGGATGAGAATGTATACTTCCGGGTGCCCGAAGATCCAGAAGATATGCTGCCAGAGTACCGGGTTACCGCCACCTGCAACATCAAAGAAATTGGCTCCCAGTATACGGTCAAACGTTAACAGTACAAGTCCTACCGTAATGGCAGGGAATGCAAAAAGGATAATGGCTGATGTAATAAATGTGGTCCAGGTAAACATCGGCATCCGCATATAGGACATTCCCGGCGCACGCATCGTAATGATGGTCGCAAGAAAGTTAATGCCCCCGATGAGTGTCCCTAGACCGGCGATCTGGAGACCTATCGTGTAGAAATCCACACCGTGCGTCCCACTGTACTCGCTGCCAGAGAGTGGCGTATACGAAGTCCAGCCGGCATCCGGTGCCCCTCCCATCAACCAGCTCAGGTTCAAGAGCAGTCCGCCAAACAGGAACGTCCAGAAACCAAGCGCGTTAACAAAAGGGAAAGCAACGTCCCGTGCCCCAATTTGCAAAGGTACAACGGCATTCATAAGTGCAAAAATAATAGGCATAACACCAAGGAAAATCATCGTTGTTCCGTGCATCGTAATCAATTCGTTGAAGACCTGTGCCGACACAAAATCATTCATCGGTTTCATTAACTGAATCCGAATCAAAATGGCTTCAATGCCGCCGATTCCGAAGAAAAATCCACCCGCAATCAAATAGAGAACGGCGATTTTTTTGTGATCGACGGTGGTGATCCAATCCATCAAGCCCCTATACCGCTTGACGCTATGAGCATGAGCCAAGGTTGTGTACCCCCTTCTTCGTCCTTGCTGTTCTATTCATAGTCCAATTTGTAGTTGGCCAGATATTCGGCAATTCCGTCGATTTCTTCATCTGTGAGTCCAAGGTCTTTCGGATTAGGCATTGTATTGCCCGGCTTCACGGATTGTGGATCATGGAGCCATTCTTTCATGTTGTCCAGCACCGGATTACCGTCTTCCTGGCCTTCGCCCTGATTCAGCAGAATACCTGCCACGGATTGCTTGCCGCCGATACCTGTAAGGTTAGGCGCAACTGGCCCGCCCTGATCCCCAACTGCATGGCAAGAAAGGCAGTTCGTTTTGAACTTCTCAGCCAATTGGGTATCTTCCGGAAGTACCGCTGGGGCTTTCATTTCGTTAACCCATTTGTCAAAGGATTCCTGACTGACCGCTTTTACCTTGAATTCCATGAAGGCATGCGACCTGCCGCATAATTCAGCACATTTGCCTCGGTAAACGCCTTCATTTGGCGCCGAGAAGCTGAACTTGTTAAGCGTTCCATCCGGGTTTGTGTCCATTTTACCCGCAAGTGACGGCACCCAGAAGGAGTGAAGCACGTCAGCGGTTTTCAATTCGAATGCGATTTTCTTTCCGGTCGGGATGATGAGATCTTGAGCGGTGGTTACGTCATATTGAGGATAAGTGAATTCCCACCAGTACTGATGCGAGGTGACTTTGACCTGAATTGCATTTTTGTCGTTGGACAGATCTTCGCCTTGGGCAAAAATCGTTTTTACCGTCGGTACTGCCAGAACAATTACGAGCAGCAACGGAATGGCTGTCCATATTACTTCCAGCTTGAAATTACCTTCAACCTGTTCGGGCATTTCATTCTGCCCGGCTCGTCTGCGAAACCGGATCAACACATACGCAGCAATAGCAAATACAATGATGAGCACCACGATCATAATCGCAATGGACAGCTTCATCAGATCATATTGGCCTTGCGCCACAGGACCCTGAGGTTTCATTACCGACAAGTCTTCCCGCCCGCATGCGGATAGCAGCAAAGAGAACACCGCCAGCAAGGGGAGAATTCGCTTTGCAACCTGCCACTGTTTCATCATTGATCTACCCCACTTTTTTAACATTTTCGTAGATTGCCGTTGTCGCCCAAAATAAACTTAATTCAGTTCATTTCAGCACGATACACGTAATCCTGTCCGACATACAGAACGCTTACAAAAATAACGCTTCCACTACTCCCGTCATTTCCTGCTAAGGGCATGTCTGCGCATTCTTCCAATTCATTCTATATGGTTCAATCACTTATTAAATATAAGTTGAGGGTATGATTTTGTCAATCTTTGGACACATGTTCACAAATTGTTCACTATATGTAAAAAACCGCACCACAACTTGATTTGTAACCGATTTCAGTTAAAAATATTACTCTCTACTTTTGAAAATTTTTGCCAAATTTCGGTGATGAAATTGATTTTTTTGCCGATTTTTCTCACATTGAAAACATGCAGTATTATGCAAAACAGAAAAGCCTGCATCAGCTTGTTTCTCTTACAACTACTGGAAGCCGCAGTAAAGCTCCATACCGCTCCCTTATAGAACCAAACGGCATGGAGCCTGAACCTATTGTATATCTCTTACACCGTATGCGGCACCCTTACCAGCTTGCCATAGATACAGCGTCTAAGTCCCGTCAGTTAGTATAAGAGGACCATCACTTGTTATGGCTACCGTATGCTCATACTGGACGCCCCAGCTTCCATCCACTGTTCTCACCGTCCAGCCATCCTCATCCCATACAACTGCTCCAGAGCTGCCTTTCGTAAATATAGGCTCAATCGTAATGACCATGCCCTCTGTCAGCATCATGCCCGTCCTGCGTTTCCCGTAAGGGAGGACATTCGGGGGTTCATGGATGTATTGACCGATCCCATGACCAATAAGAGGCTTCACAATCCCGTAACGATACAGCCTCGCTGTCCGTTCAATCGCGTTACCGATATCCCCCAGCGTATTTCCTGGCACTGCCTGTGCTATCGCCTTATGAAGCGCCCTTTCCGTTCGATTCATTAGTTTGCGTATGGACCTGCGTTGTTCACCGATCCCATACGTCCATGCAGAATCGGCAAGCCAGTCATCTTTGTTCACCACCATATCAATGGTCACCACATCGCCTTCGACCAGTTTCCGGTCATTAGGGAAGCCGTGGCAAACCACTTCATTAACTGAAGCGCATGTAGCGTAAGGATAACCTTTGTACCCCTTTTGCTCAGGTGTAGCTCCTCTTTCAGCCAAAAAAACCTCCACCCGTTCGTCAATATCTCCTGTCGTTACACCGGGGGCCAACCACTTTTCAATATGCTCGTGACAGCTTCGCAGGATTCGTCCTGCTTCCCGCATGTAGCCAATCTCTTCTTTCGTTTTCAAAATAGGGTCCACATGCATTCATCCTTCCTGCCATATGTGTACTTCCATGTATATGCAGCAGGAACGGAACAAAGCCCCCAAAAGTGGAGCGAAGCTCTACAGCTAATTCTGTTTTCTTTTAGATGAAAGGTTTACACGTTGGAAATATGTACATATCATTTTTCAATCAAAAAAAACCGTCTGCCGGAGCTTAACGCCCGGGAGACGGTTCTATTCATATCGGAACAGTATAATCAGAGTTGTGTGTGTTTCAGGACACGGAAGAATCCATCTTGACAAGCTCATGCTCAACCACAGAAGTCAATTCTTCCTCGTATCCACCCGTAATCCGGTATTTTCTCACGTACTCCTTCACGAATTTTTTTGGATCTTTAGGACGGAAAATCCGAGTCATTTCCCTCAAACTTTCTTTGACCTCATTGTGACCTTTCGTTGCCATTGTAATTCCCTCCCAAAACGTTGAAAGTGAATGCTCCGTTTAGAGAATGCCGAATAAGTCTTAAATGCCATCCATGAAGTTGTGTGCGCGGCTCAAAGCAAGCTTTAGGTCGGGAACCCTTGCTTAAGCAAGTACCTGACACTATAAATACCCGATATGATTCGGTGTGAATCATAATCTTATTGTAGCATATTCGGAAGTATCTGACGACTTGACGATTTTACCTAATATTTATAACGGTTTTTATGCCCAAAAAGTTTAATTCCGAATCATATGTTATAAATACGATACTTCTATACGGAATTAATATATCCAGCATAACACTGAACTATTCGGGGGATATTATCACGGACAACCCATACAGTTAAAATAATGGGATCTAAGGAGGCGTTGTTTTATGGATCAGAAAGATAAAGAAATGCTGCCCCTTTCGCATGAAAAGGTGGAAGTGGACGGAATATATACCAACGAAGCCGGACAAGAAGAACATCTGCATCGCGGACAACAATTCCCGGCCGATCCCGTTCTCGGCAAGACGGAATGGGAACTGACAGAATTCGCTTTTGACAACCATCACGAAGGTCGTACCGACGAGCGTTTGGTTCCTAAAGAGAATGATACCGATAAGATTGGCAAGACCACACATCCACGCAGACATTTTCAGCGGGGTGACCGTTAAGTTATATAATGAGGCAAGGAAAGGGGCATGTTCCAGGGCAGTATTAGGAACATGTCCCTTTTAAGCTAGCAAAGATACATTTCGTCCCATCCGGTTCAGTTCTGTCCACCTCCTTCATAACCTAGTTAAAAAGGACAAAGGAGGCTGGACCGAATGTCCCCCATGAAATCATCAAGCGGTCTGGATGAAAATATTGCCGGCATGCTCTGTTATCTGTTCACTTTTGTAGGTGGAATCGTCTTTCTGGCTGTAGAAAAACGAAGCAGATTCGTTCTGTTTCATGCACTTCAATCCGTCACGGTATTTGGCCTCATTATGGTCGGTCATGTGTTGTGTGCCTTCCTCCCACTGTTTGGGCCACTGCTGGCATCGCTATTGTCCTTGCTTGGTGTGGTGGTCTGGCTTCTCATGGTGGTGACCAGTCTGCAAGGCAAATGGCTTAAGCTGCCGTGGGTCGGAGACTTTGCAGAGAAACAGATGCGGCATCTGTAAGATGTAACGTTTCTATCGGCTTCATCTCAAAGTAATTCATCATGTGAGTCTACATAATAATCCATCTTGTTTTGGGCAAAAAAAAGAAAAAACACCGGATCTCCTGCTCTCTAACGAGCAAGGTCTCCGGTGTTCCGTTTATTATGCCTTCAATAACGATTAACAGGATAGATGATTCATCCCCTGAATAGTTCAGGCCGTTTAACTTTTTTATTCACAACATTTATTATTCAATCCATGAGGAATTTAAAGTTAACATAATATACATGTTGAAGGCATCGGGTAATAACAACGATGATTTCAGTTCTTTACTTTTTACGCCGACTTGCCGTTATCTCCAAGGATCACATCCGCTTGACGTTCAGCCATTTTGGCAGCCCTTGCTTGAGTACCCAGACCATTAAAGAGCAAATTCATGAAAATGGCCGTAAAGCTACCTGCAATAATTCCGTTACCGAGCATAATCTGTGCCCAGTCCGGCGCACCTGCGAACAATTGAGGCACAACCGTTACACCCAGACCCATGCCTACAGAGCAGGCGATGATGAACAGGTTCTCATGACGGTTCAAATCAACCTGGCTGCCCAGAATACGAATACCTGACGATACCACCATACCGAACAATGCAACCATGGCCCCGCCAAGAACAGAACCTGGAACAAGCTGCGCCAATGCAGCAATCTTCGGTACAAAGCCGATAACCACAAGCAGTCCACCCGCTACAACGATAACATCACGCGTTTTGACACGAGTCATCTGTACAAGCCCTACGTTTTGTGAATAGGTCGTGTAAGGGAATGAGTTGAAGATACCACCCAGCACAATCGCCAAACCTTCTGCACGGTAGCCACGAGCCAGATCTTTGGAGGACAGGTCTTTATCCAAAATTTTGCCAAGAGCCATGAATACACCAGTAGATTCAGCTACGCTGACAATCGCCACTAGAATCATGGTCAGAATCGGTACAATCTCAAATGTCGGCGTACCAAAGTAGAACGGCTGCACGACATGGAACCAGCTTGCTTCACGAATTGGCGCAAAGTTCACTTCACCCATAAGCCCTGCTGCCACTGTGCCCACGAGAAGGCCGATCAGCACCGAGATGGAACGAACGAATCCTGTCGTGAACCGTGTCATCAGAATGATGAACACCAATACGCCGAATCCGAGCAGAAGATGAACCCCACTGCCAAAGTCCTCTGCACCCTGACCGCCGCCGAGATCGTTGAACGCAACCGGAATCAGGGTCAGACCAATAATGGTTACTACTGATCCAGTGACGACTGGCGGGAAGAGTCGTATCAATTTGCCAAAAATGCCCGAGAACAATACAACGAATATCCCTGAAGCAATG
This sequence comes from Paenibacillus sp. MDV22-iso6, assembly GCF_058408365.1. Classification (NCBI taxonomy): domain Bacteria; kingdom Bacillati; phylum Bacillota; class Bacilli; order Caryophanales; family Paenibacillaceae; genus Paenibacillus; species Paenibacillus sp. MDV22-iso6. The sequence continues at coordinate 158,311 of NZ_JBZVDZ010000008.1, forward strand.
ATCGCACCATAAATGGCAGACACACCGCTCTTCATCCCAATTAAAATCATCGGTGATACAGCCTGGAATGCACAGCCAAGCATGACGGGCAGCCCCACTCCGAAGAAACGATTGCCCCATACCTGAAGCAGTGTTGCCACACCACAGGCGAGCAGGTCAATCGCAATCAGATAGGTCAACTGCTCCGTTGTAAAACCAAGGGCCTTGCTTACAATAATTGGTACAACGACAGCTCCTGCATACATCGCCAGCACGTGCTGGAGACCTAACGAGAACGTTTTGATCGGATGCCGATGCCGCTGAAAAATTCGTTCGCGTGCCATATTAGATCGTGACCTCCTCGTCCGCAAACGTAACTTTTCCGTCTGATAACGCTCCGATACGAACCAGTGATTCCACACGGTATCCTGCTTCTTTCAGCAAGCGGCCTCCTGGTTGGAACGCCTTTTCAATCACGATGCCAATACCAACTACTTCAGCGCCTACTTGCTCCACAATGCGGGCCAGACCAAATGCTGCCTCGCCATTGGCCAGAAAGTCATCGATGATCAGTACACGGTCACCAGGCTGCATGAACTTCTTCGCAACTGTAATTTCATTGGTCTCCTGCTTGGTAAAGGAGTACACCTTCTCAACCAGAATGTCTTCCGTGAGTGTAAGTGACTTCTGCTTCCGTGCAAAAATAAGCGGAACGTTGAGTTCCAGCGCAGTCATGATGCCTGGTGCGATCCCTGAAGATTCAATCGTCAGTACACGCGTAATGTTCTCCCCTTCAAAACGGCGGATGAACTCCTTACCGACTTCCTTCATCAAAACCGGGTCCATCTGGTGGTTCAGGAATGAATCCACTTTGAGTACCTGCTCGGACAGGACAATGCCTTCCTGTATTACCTTGTCTTTTAACAATTGCATCGTAATTCTTCCCCCTGTGCGCCCTCCCGTACAGAAGCCTGCATGACCTCGATCCCCTCTGTAAAAAACAAAAAGCCCGCCTTTTTACACGCTGCGGAAGAACCGGAGACGGGAAAAGACGGACTTGTACATATGTGGACAAGCCGCATGGATACTGCAAGTATAGTGTAATGGAAGAGCATGATAACAGGATAACTCAGAGCAAACCTCAAACTCCCTATTCAAGAAGGGATATGAAGATGCCTGAACATCCTTTTTCAGACACACTGCCCGATAATCATCTCTCTCCATACCTTAACAACGTTGCAGGATCTTTCCCGTAGTCCGATCATTCCGGTGATCGGGTAGAAACATGCAGGCCTATTCCTGCACATATACGAGTCGGCATATTAAATTTTTTAAGCTCCATGATTCGTTACAATATATGATCGCGAACCTGAATGTAAAAGTGTGAACGGAACTGATAATGTTAGAAGTATACCGAATCGGCGCCGTGAAATAAAGAAGTATTTTCATGGAAGTTGCGGAAACTTGTCTTAATTTGCATTAAAGGGATGATTGCTGCGGTTTTTTTATGTACAATATGAGAACGGAAGCGCGTGTCCGAACGGAGAATCGATGGAAACGCCGCCTGTATTATGAATATATTTGGTAAAGGAGATTTGCAGACATGAAAGGCGTACTAAAGGAATTTAAAGAATTTGCAGTACGTGGCAACGTCATCGATTTGGCAGTCGGTGTCATTATCGGGGCTGCTTTTGGTAAAATTGTCACGTCCCTCGTGAATGACATTATCATGCCACCGGTAGGTAAACTGCTTGGAGGCATTGATTTCAGTCAGAAAATCATTAATCTGGATCGGGATATGAAAACAGCCAGCGGACAGGAGATCACAACTCTCGCTCAAGCCAATGAGGCTGGCGCTACGGTGATTGCATATGGGCAGTTCATCAACGTGATGATTGATTTTCTCATCGTCGCTTTCTGTATTTTCATGCTGGTGAAGGGGATCAATTACATCAAAAGCAAAGAACACAAAAAGCCCGAGCCGCAAAAAACGACCAAGGCTTGCAAATACTGTCTGTCCGAAATTCCGGCTGCGGCTACTCGCTGTTCGCACTGTACTTCAGAGCTGGAAGCTGAAGGTAACGGCGCAACGGCTTAATCGTTTCCATGCTTGAAGTGTATCAGAATTTACAGTGTACCCAAACTCTCTATTGAGAACAGTAGTGGATAATTGTTAATATATAAAGGCTTATGTAAAAAAACTCCTGCTTGATCTGTCCGTCATGCTTCTTCATCCGTGTTGTTGCAATCCCGCACGGAGCGGGTGGAATCAAATCGGCAACCACATGAAAGGTCTCACCGTAAAGGTGGGGCCTTTCTTTATCTCACAAGCAGGTATGTTGCTCTAATGTCATTATTATCTTACGCTCACCATGCTTACAAACTAGAATCGACGCGGCAACAAGTGCTCCAAAATCGACTTCAAATCCCGATCTTCCTTATAAACCTCTTCCCCGGTATCGAGCTCTGTTACCCGGATATAATCAAAATTCATCGACGCATCCACAGGTTTAAACAACAATTGGTTCTCGTCTTCCAGACGTACGTTGAATCCCATATCCTTAAACATCGTTGTTAGCTGGCTATTCGCCGGTTCCTGACCTTGCCCTACCATAATCAATCCTCTAAGACTTTTACGTTCCTGAGGTTGCGGATAAATGACCTGAAAGTGTACAATGCATTCCATAAGATGGTTCCCCTTTCGTTTAAAACATACTTTGTGAAATTTTGAACTTTAAAACTTGCTATATAAGGAGATACGTATCATGACCCCAGAACGTTTCGATATTTACGACGATCAGCAAAATTGGATAGGTACAGAGCTACGCAGCGTGGTTCATGCCAAGGGATTCTGGCACCGTTCATTCCACTGCTGGATCGTGCGGGACGAAGGCTCACAGCGGTTGGTTCTATTTCAGCGAAGACGGGATATCAAGGATACCTTCCCCGGATGTTACGACATTACCGCAGCAGGGCATCTCACAGCCGGCGAACAGCTGCATGAAGCCAGTCGTGAGCTGGAGGAAGAACTGGGCGTGCAAGCACCTTTTGAAACGCTGACCTACCTGTTGACGGCAAGACAGCAACTTGAAGGGCAGGTTCGCGGTGTACCTTTTATCGATCGGGAATTCAGCTCCGTCTTTGGACTGTGCTTGAACCAGCCTCTAGAAGCCTATACCTTGCAGGTAAGCGAAGTCGACAGCTTATACGAAGTGCCTTTGGATGACTTGATTGCCTTGTTCCGTGGCGAAACCCATGTGATTCAAGCCGCGGGAGTGCAAGCCGTGCAGTCAGCGTCCAATCAGGTGGATCAGGCAAATAGTAGCTCTGTTCCTCTTCACGTTCAAACACGTCACATGCGCGAGATTAGAGCAGCCGAGTTCGTGCCACACGGTACGGAATATTATATCGATGTACTTGAAGCGTTAGTTCACGTGCCCAAAAACTAACCAATTTTGCCTATGATAAAGTTACGTTCATAGCTTCATTTTCTCAAAAATAGCATGAATTCATACCCTATTACATTAGCTCAACAGGGAACATTTGCTGTGATGAACATCACTGCTTCTGTTAACTAGCAAGAAGAGGCGTCTGCCTCATGGCAACGCCTGCTTCCTTTAAGCATGTATTTTGGAGTTCATAGGATATCTGAAGGTACTGACCAATAACGTGCTGACAGGTTTTGGTATCGAGGCCCGTATCGAGACTCCAGTTCCTCCCCCATGTCCTGCTCCAGTTCATACAACACCAATTCCTGAGCAAAATGATTCAACAGCAGTCCGGTCATGACCGGATGTTCTGTCACCATCGCCTGAGTGGCGCAAGATTCTCCGCGCATCCCTAACATGCACCAACGACGATCTACCACTAAAGAGAACTTCCGGCCATTCCCTGCTCCGTATGAAGGCAAACAAGGCCAAGGAGCGGGCTGATCCATAATACCCTCTCCACCATCACATGACCATAACAGGCGCACACCTCGGTCTTCAGCACGCTGCAAGTCTGCACGCAACAACTCTGCTTCCTCACGCCATACGTCCACCACAATCTCATGTTTGGCCTCAGCCAGTTCACGGCTTAGATTCTCAAATACATTTTTGTCGCCTTCAATATTGTAAAAGACCGGCTTCTCCGGCTCATGCTGCGGCATACTGCTCTGCACATATTCAAGGGATGCACGCATCTGACCGGAGATCATACTTGTCATCTCCTCAGGCTTCAAGACACTGTATTTCGCAGGCTCGCCTGCGCTGCAACGCAGGAATCCCCGCTGTTCCAGCCGTTGCAGGGTGGCATATACATTGGAACGGGACACACCCAGCCTTTTCGCAACCTCATATCCCGAGGCTGAGCCTTGGCGAGCGAGTTCCACCATAATTTTAGATTCCATCTCGGTAAACCCCAGATGACGCAAATGATGCAGCAGTTGGTCCATATTCCCGTCCCCCCATGCTGTAAGCAACCAGCGCTGCCACACATTGATTCGGCAGCGCTTCTACTGCATCAGATCAGATCTGTTCTGCTCCGCAGCGTGGGCACCATTTCGAACCTTTGGGAAGCTCTGCTGTACAAATCTGACAATTCACCATTTCGCGTGGCACTTCCGTCTGTACGTCCACCGTGTTCACGATCGGATTATTTTCTTTCCAGTACCGAATGCGCTCATCCAGCTCCTGCTGGCGCTCGCGCTCCCGTTGCATTTCTTCATCCCGACGGCGTTCCCACTCGGCATCGAACGCTTCCTTTTCCTCTTGGGTAAATTCCGTACTGTTATATTCGGATTCGGTCTCCAGGTCCGCAATGGACGGAATTACCGTGTGATACGGCTCAGCTTCCTCCAGTTCCTCTTCAGCTGGCGCATCATAGATTGGTCCCTCCGGGCTTTGGGCCACAGCTGCTTCCTGTCTCGCAGGGTTTGTCGCCCCTACAGATGCTGCTGCGGGTTTGAATTCACCCAACTTGCGTCCGCATTTCGGACAGAAGTTGGCATCCAGTGAAGCGACGTGTCCACACTCGCATAAGCGCTCATTTTTGAGTTGTGCAATCTTGTTGCGCAGACCATCGATCTCATCCTGCAATTCATCGCACAATCCCGATAGATCCACCATCTCTTTTTCGGCACGCGTCATGTCCTGTGCGCGATAACCTTCATAGAAGATACGACCCATATCTGTAAAATGGACTTCCTGTTCCTGCTGCAAGCCCACAATCTGATTATTTATTTTTCCGATTTCAACGGCGTGCTGGGCACGCTCTGTTGCTTTGTTTGCTCCGTTCTTAATTCGCTGAAGCAGTTTCATGACTTCTCCTCCTCTGTCCCGTCAGAGTTGAACCTTTTGATTCAACACCCATTTGTTCCAAAACTCATTTTCATTTGATTTTTTTTATAGTATATAACTTATACGATATCATGCCAAAAAGTTGCGAAATCTCGCGTGAATGCCCGTTTCCTGCCGATGCTGGATGAATTCGGGGGCTTTCGTCAGGACCATACGTTCGGGTATAATGAAGCTTTGGCCCTACTGATCCGCCTACTTGGGCGGTTATCCCTATCATACCAATTTACAATGTGATTGTGAAAAGGGCAAATGAATTACTTTTAAGCCGGGATAGTCCTATCCCTGAATGCATATAGAGGTGGATGAATGATGTTAAGTCCGAACTCAACGTTTTACCCCCGTCCGCTCGGGGTTACCCCGGCGGCATCACTGCCCCAGTCCCCTTCAGCTCCGCTGGAGACCAGTAGGCAGCTCGTTGCCAGCGATGAACGGGATGCGCCTTATTTCCGCTCTCTGGAAGAGGTAGGCATCCGTCTGAACGGACCCCAGATCTCAGCGGTTCGCCACGGCAAGGGACCCCTGCTGACTCTCGCAGGAGCTGGCTGCGGCAAAACAACCGTACTGGCTGCACGTGCTGGCTACCTGATGGAGGTTAGTGGTGCTCACGCGGGAAGCATCCTGCTGGTGACGTTCACGAACAAAGCTGCCACTGAGATGAAAGACCGCATCGCATCGCTGCCTGGCATTCGTCCCGCAGCCGCACGAGCGGTGCAGGCCCGTACATTCCACTCGTTCGCATTGACGCTGCTGCGTCATTACGGCGTGCAGGAGGAGATTTTTGGTGAGTCCCGTGCGCAGCATACGGTACTCAAGATGCTTCTGCGCCAGAATGGCATGAGTGAGGCATTTCAGCCTGAGAGTCTGTTGGCTATGCTGTCCGCTTGGAAAATGCAAGGCTCAGAGACGAGCGATCTTCCCGAAAAATCACAGGAGGAACGAGATGCCAAACGTGTTCTCCTTGGTTATGAAGCCTGGAAGCGGGATCGCAACAAAATGGATTTTGATGATATTTTGCTGCGAGCTGCCGCTCTGCTTCGTGATCCTGCTGTACTGGGGCCGCTTCAGCAGCGTTTTCAGTACATCATGGTCGATGAGTTCCAGGATACGAATAGTCTGCAATATGAAATTGTACAAAAACTGGCTGCCGCCCACCGCAACCTGATGGTTGTGGGAGACGATGACCAGACGATCTATACGTTTAATGGGGCACGGCAGGAATCCATTTTGGAATTCGATAAAGTTTACCCCGGTGCACGCATCGTGACGCTGGATATTAATTACCGCAGCGATGCGCGTATTCTGGGACTGGGCAGCGAATTGGTTGCCCGGAACAAACGAAGACGTGACAAGCGGCTGCGCGCAGCCGGGCATCGTGGAGATGCGCCTCGGTTTGCCACCCCCTCCAATACCGAGGAAGAAGCAGCTTGGGTTGTTAACCAGTTGTGTCAGCAAGTTGAGGAAGGTTTGCATACGTATCGGGATATCGCGATCCTGCACCGGACAGCAAGTAGCAGTCGGGCTATATTTGAGCAGCTTGTGTTGAAAGATGTGCCGTTTGTACAACACGGCGCTTCCCCGGTCTTCTATGACCAGTCACTGATTCGACCTTTAATGGATCATATGCGCTTGTCCCTGAATCCACGTGCTGTAGATGCTCTGCCGAGTGCGCTGGGGCCTCTCTATGTATCCCGAGATGCCGGACTGGAGTGGATTCAGCGCAGTGAAGAGCAACAAGCGAAGAAATATCCGCTTATCCATTTGGCCAAATGGGACAAGCTGAAGCCTTTTCAGCAGGAGCAGGTCAAGGAACGCATCAAGTTGATCAAATCGCTGACGAAGCTGAAACCGGTGATTGCGATCCAGGAGATGCGGCGCCAGTTTTACGACAAATATATGGAAAGCGGTGATCCAAGCATCTTTACCCATTATAAGGAAACGATGCTGGAGACACTGGACGAATTCGAAGCTGCAGCCAAAAAATTCGAAACCGTTGAAGAGTTCATCCAATTCGCCGATGAACTCTCCCGCAGACACCGCGAGATGGAATCACTGCGCCGTTCACAGGACAGCGATGCAGTCCAACTGATGACAATTCACCGGGCCAAGGGACTTGAATTCCCATGTGTATACTGGATCGGCGCCAGCGAAGGAATTGTACCTCACAGCACGGCACTGCGGCAGGATATCCCTGAAGACCAGAAGGCTGCTCTTACCGTACAGCAGACCGATGCCGAACTGGACATGGCTCTGGAAGAGGAGCGACGACTCGCCTATGTCGCAATCACACGGGCCAAACAGTATTTATACATCACTTCTCCCGCCAGTCATCACGGAAAACCGGCGGACGTTTCCCGCTTTCTGCTGGAGGCCTTCGGCATGGAGGTACCAGACAAACGCAAAAACCGCGAGGAAAGCCAGACTGGCAATCACGCGTCATACGGCAGCGGTAGCAGCAACTGGAAGGGGAACGGGAACACGAATGGTAAAGCTAACGGCAATGAGAGTAGAACTAGAAATGGAAATGCAGCATACGCCCGTTCAGGTTCGCGGCCGCAGGGACGGGATGCAGTGAGTCCAGTTCAGCGTGGTGCAGATCAGCGCAGCGCGATCCGTCAAAGTGATCGGCGTGATTTTGAAGTACTCGATGAACGAGACGAGGATCGTCTCAGTGAGCGGCGCGGCAGCGGGGTTATTCGCAATCACACGGCGTTCAGCACCACGGGTGTGAATCAGGCAGCTTCGTCCTCCAACAGTTCGGGGTCGCAATCTTCAGGTACAGAACGTACAGAAACCGTAGCGATCTGGAAGTGCAGTTCTTCCACCTGCAAAGCATGGCTGCGCCAGAAACCGGATGGTCCTTCAGCCAAGGTATCCAAAAAGGCGGCGTCTGGCCCCCCAGCTTGTCCGCTATGTTCAGGCACCATGGAGGCAGGTACCCGGAAGGTTCCCGTAACTGGGCGGTTTGGAAGATGAACAATTGCCATTCGTTTCAGGACGCTTCCTGCTGTTTATTAACAGTAGAAGCGTCTTTTTTCCATTTTAGAATGGAGGTTGGATTATGCAGGACGGCAAAAAGCATTACTATGTATCGGTAACCCATAATCTCATTGAACAGACCAAGAACGAATCAACACCGTTTGAAGTCATGGTGGACGAAGAACAGCTAAATCGGCTGAAAGACCTGATGAAAGTGCTGGAGGATGAAGATGCCTATACATTGCAACGGGCTCCGGTACCCTACAAATCGGCGGATCATGACGAGGCTACAGAACAATTCTCAGATGGCATGACGTTGCTGTACACGTTTCTTTACGACCATGGCACTCCGGATACCCGGCAGGCGATTGAGAGTATGAATGTACTTTCACGGCTGCAAGATACGGATTATGATGATCCGGGGTATGAGAACTCACCGCTGAATAAATGAACCCTTATCACAAAGACTTCCACTCCGATGAATTCAGGCCAATGACCTACTTCAGGAGTAACGGGAGTCTTTATTTTTTTACAGTTCGGTCCCATTAGTATCATTATTGATACTATAAATCAAAAATGATACTACTATTTATTTTAGATATTATACTATATATTTTATATACAACTTATTTATGCGAGGAGGATAACTATAACGATGGGAAATCCAATCATGAAAGCGTTCGGATATTACGAGCCTGGGCTAGAGACCGACATACCACCATTTCAGGAGGTAGAAGTTGAGAAACCAAAACCTACAGGAAAGGATTTACTCGTTGAGGTGAAGGCGGTGTCTGTCAATCCGACGGATTGGAGATCTCATCTTTCCAAACATCCGGACGATTTATCCCTGACCGTGCCTGGTCGTGATGTAGCGGGAATAGTAGTGGACATCGGCTCCGATTGCAATTTGTTCAACGTTGGTGACGAAGTGTATTATGCGGGGAGCAATATGCGCCCAGGCGGACACAGTGAGTTTCATTTAGTAGATGAACGAATTGTCGGCAGAAAGCCGAAAAATCTGGATTTCGCCCAGGCGGCAGCTTTACCTCTGACAAGCCTTACGGCAGGAGAAGCTTTTTTTGAGCGCTTGGGCATTTCCAGAAATGCATCGGATAATGAGGGTAACAGTATGCTTATTATCGGGGCAGCGGGAGGCGTCGGATCGATCGCTACTCAATTAGCCAAGCTCGCTGGACTTAAAGTTATAGCAACTGCCTCTCGTCCCGAATCAGTCTCTTGGGTAAAATCAAACGGAGCAGACCACGTGATCAACCATCATCAACCATTTGGACCACAACTTAAAGATCTCGGACTCGCTGGTGTACAATATATTTTCGTGCTAAATCATATAGATGAGCATATGGATGAGATGGCAGAAGTTATTTTACCGCAGGGGAAAATTTGCTCCATTCTACCCTTCGAAAAACCAGCCGAACTTCAAAAGTTATTCTCAAAAAGCGTAACACTCGTTTGGGAAATGATGTTCACCCGTCCGATGTTCCAGACAGATGATATGATTGAACAACATCTTCTACTTAATGAAATTGCAGATCTAGTGGATGCTGGCAAGATTCATACAACGATGGCCGAGCGGATTAAACCTATTAATGCAGCTAACTTGCTGGAAGCCTACAGAAAGAGCAAATCGGGCACTGCAATTGGCAAAATCGTGTTGGAAGGGTTTGAAAAGTAAACATACATCCATTTTGTCTGATCATGATCAATAAATTAACCAAAGGGTGTTGTCTCTCCATTGATAAGATAGAGATACAACACCCTTTAATATTACGTTAGATTCAATCTCTATATCAGTCCAGACGAATCTCTTGACCTTTTTCGGCTGACTCATAAATTCCGCTCAGCATCCGAGTCGAAGCCACACCATCCGCAATGGGACTAATGGGCTCGGTACCATTCAGACAACAATCCACAAAGTGATCAATCTGATTCTGGAAGGCACCGTGAATATCGAGACCTTTATAGTCTGTCTGAGGTTCAATGTTCAGGATCGTATTGTGTTTCTCGGTGACGATTAGCGTCTCCGGCTCCAGCTCAATTCCACCACGCTCACCGTACAATCGGACTGAAGATTCTTCCCCACGTGCATGCAGGGTAAAGCTCACATCTACCGCCAAAGAAGCCCCATTCTCGAAGCGAATCAGCGCATTCGCCATATCCTCCACATTGTTGACAGCGGAACTGTAATCTGCGGCTTTGTAAAAAGAAAGATGCTCGATATGGGCACGATTGCCCAGTTTTCGATACGTATTGCCACTCACCGAAACAGGTTTCGGTTTGCCCATCAGATACCAGCATTGGTCGATAATATGTACGCCAAGATCAATCAGCGGCCCACCGCCGGAACGGTTTTTGTCCGCAAACCATCCTCCGGGATTTCCCAAGCGACGCAGGATAGAAGCCTTGGCATAGTACAACTCACCAAACTCACCCGCATCAATGAAACTACGCATCATCTGCATATTGTTATCATAACGACGCACAAATCCCACGACAAAAGTACATCCGCTTTTCTTCACAGCCTCTTCGATCCGCAGCGCATCTTCCACATTGGTGGCTACCGGTTTTTCAAGCAGCACATGTTTACCTGCCTCCAGGGCAGCGATGGCAAATTCGGCATGCGTATTATTCCACGTACAGATACTAACGGCATCCACATGCGGATCCTTCAGCATCTCGCGATAATCAGTGTACACGGATTGTGCATCATATTTCTCAGCAGCCGCGGCTGCACGCTGTTCGTTCAAGTCACAGATGGCGTAAATGACGGCATTCTCGTTCTTGGCATAACACCTCATATGAAGATCCGAGATGGAGCCTGTGCCGATCATGCCGATATGCAGCATTTTGCTAGTACTCATCTTCTTCCTCCCTTCCTTTTCCAGAACACGAATATCGTCTAGTCTGCCCGGAGCATGCCTTTGTAAATCCCTGGTGTTGAATTTTCGATCTTCACGGCCCCCAAGGTCTGAGCATAGAAATCCACGGGTCCCGCCGATCCAATAATCGCGTAAGCGTAACCATCTGTCTTCATGGCGTGCATACAGGCCAACAGCAGCGCTGTACCGACACCTTTGCCCCGTGCCTCCTGACCAACACCTGTTGGACCAAAGAAATTACGACACGTTGCTTCATAACAAGCGAAGCCGATCATTTTCCCATGCTCAAGCGCAATATAACAAGTCACGGGTTGACGTGCAAAAGCTACATCACATTCATCCACCCAGGGCTGGCTAAAATGGGATCTCACCCAATCCAGCACAACCTGCTTCTCTGGTGCGATGGCTCTTCGGATGACAATGGAGGACTCCTCCAACTTCTTCAGTCCACTCTCTTGCTCTGGCAAATGGTAAAGCGCAACCAACATATCACTCATATGATTGCCCCCCTCCTCATATTTGGATGCTCCACAACCCCATGTAATCCTAGGTTAATTCAAAATCTGAATCACACGTCTTCCACTTATTGATCCTTAACCGCATCCCGCTTCTTATAACCGGCTATTGGTCTGTTTTTCAAATAATAGACTAACATGCTGCTCACATTAATTACCTCAAAGTGCAACACTGGACGAAGTTGTCCCGTCTATAAGGTTGGAACGTGGCCTTAATAGGAGTTTACCGCGTCATAACCAAGATGAGAAGGGATGAAATCAACGATGAACAACAACATGAAAAAAGTTAGTGCCCTGATGGTCCTGTCCTTGGCCCTGGGCGGGGGAGCCGCATATGCTGCAAACCTGGACAGCACTCAGCCCATCAATTCAACTTCCGTATCAGCCGACAGCAAAGGAACTGAAGCCGTAAAAGTATCTGTGAACGGGGCACCGATGACTGACGGCTATTGGAACAAAGATGGTCAAGAACCCATGATCGCGCTGCGTGATCTCACAGAAGCACTTGGCATTGAACTGAAATGGAACAAAGAAAACAAATCTGCTGAGCTGACAAAAGGTACCCTCTGGACACTCGTCACCACAGGCAAAGACCAGTATTCAGTTAATAAAATGCTGCTTAAGCTGGGAACAGCACCTGAAATCACAAATGGTACATTGTTTGTACCCGCTTCTTTTGCAGATAAAGTACTGCACGCACAAGTGAATACAAAAGGTAACCAAGTAACCATCTCCAGTGAAGAGGAAGTGAAAACTGTTACTGAGCGTGGGGTCATTACGGGAATTAACAGTGAAGGCAAATATCAATCCATCCATATCGGCGGTGCAGGTACAGATGGTATCGTCCTTAATGTTGGTGAAGATACCGTGTTCAAATCCGCAGATGGCAAAGATATCAAGCTTACTGATCTGACCATTGGCATGAACGTTGAAGCTGAGCATTCTGAGATTGCAACCCTCAGTTTACCGCCGCAAACACCTACTTACAAAGTCACTGTACTGGATACTGCTGCTTCGGAATCCGAAGCACAACCAAAAGAAGTTCTGGGTACAGCAGGCACGATTGAAAATGTAAAAACAACAGAAGATAATGGTACTCAGATCGAGATCTCCGGCTCCCGTCTGACAGAGACAGCACCTGACCATGTTATCCTTAACATTAGCAAAGATACAAAACTGGTGAATCATCAAGGGGAAACGATCAAACCAGAGGAACTGACCAAAGGGGCCAAAGTGATTGGTTTCTATAGCCCCGTCCTGACTCGCAGCCTGCCTCCAATCGGAACGGCTTGGAAAGTAGTAATCGAAACACCAGCCGATCAACCTGAAGCGAAATAAGCTGCCAGAAAAGAAGGCTAGCCTTCTTTATGCGTAGAGCACAGCAGATCTAGACCACACTATATTAATGCAGAAATAACCTTATCCCACGATTCCTCCTTCATGGAGGTTGGGGTAAGGTTATTTCTCGATCCTGCATTTATATATATATGTACGTAATAGCTCTATTCCGTTATTGTTATTTCGGCATCAACTTCAGCTTCTGCTTCAACAATCGCTTCTGCCTCAATCTCCACCATCAGCAAAGGGTCAATGAGTGCACTAACCTCTACCATCGTGGCGACAGGCTGGATCTGACCAAAAAAATTCACCATGAGCCTTGCCCACTTCTTCCCAACGGGAAATGTCGGTAACAAACATGCGGGTTCTCACGACATGAGACATGTCTGCTCCCAATTCTTTCAGTGCATTTTCGATGGTCTGCAAAATAAATCTCGTCTGTGCATATGGATCACCTGCTCCAACCACAACACCGTCCTGCATGGCTGTAGTACCCGCAACCTCAATTCGGTTGCCAACACGAATGGCACGGCAATATCCTACAAGCGGCTCCCATGGAGAACCGGTAAACACTTGCTGTCTGTTCATTCTGCTTTCCCTCGCTTTACATGTGATTTGGACTCCTGATTAAACATGAATTATATCAGCCTGCCGACCTGCTGAACAAGCAAATAAAATAGGATATAACTGAATTTAGCTCAAACCAAAAAGCCCCTGAAGTGATCTCCCGTGCCTTGGACAAGGGTGAATCATTCAGGGGCTCTATGAAATTGAGGACCCTAGTCTTCAATCAAAAGATGAAGCACCAGGCTTACAGCTTGATATTAGCCTCATCAAAGTATTCTTCAAGTGTCAGTCCACTTTTCACAACATCAGGAGCCAGATCAGTGCCGACATAGCGAATATGCCATGGCTCGTACACATAGCCGGTTATCCCTTCCTCACCTTTTGGATAACGGATGATGAACCCATATTCTGCTGCATGCTCAGCCAACCACTGGCCTTCTTTCGATGTGCCAAACACCTCTTCTATGGCATTGCCTACACTTGGACTGGAAACGTCAATCGCTAGTCCGGTCTGATGTTCGCTGTGGCCTGGCACAGAGCTTACACGATCCGTGTATTCTTTGCCTTTGGTTTTGACATTGTTGTTATAGATCGAAACCTGACGCTGATAAGAACGATATCCAGATACCGCACGAAGCTCAATGTCGTCCGCTTTGGCACCGGCGAACAGCTTCTCCAACGCCTCAGCAGCTTCCTTGCGCATGTGGCGCTTTTCATGCGGCCCGTCGAAGGAAAACGGTACGTTAGGCTCAACCAGATCATCCGGCTCATATCCTTCTGGCAAGCTGCGCTGTTTGTTAACGATCACTGTCATCGCTTCTGAATTGGTCACTACCGCTTGTGCATCAATCGTCGTTTGCAGCGCGCTAATGCTGCGTTTCTCCATTATGGGATCCTCTGATGTGGCTCCATTGCCTGCGTCAGAAGAACCCTCTCCCCCAGTTGAAGCATCGCCGGAACCACTATCCGTATCATCATTGTTATTGTCCGAAGATGAGCTGTCTGTGTTGCTGCCATCCTTGCCAGTATCCTCAGTCAAATGAACCGTGGTACCGTCCGACTCTTGCTGTGCGCTTCCTGCTGCGTTCAGATTCTGGTTCTCCTCTGAGCCCGAACCGTCCTGGCAAGCGGATAACAAAGCTCCGCATATCATAAGTGAGGACAGCATAACCGCAACTTGGCGCTGTCGTCCTGTACGTAATTTCATGTAAAAACTCCTATCGCATATTGTAATAATGATTGCAGTATTCGTGCATGTGGGCTTGTCTTCCCCTGCGACAGTATACCTTAAATTGCAGCGAAGCTCCACCGGTAAAGACCTCCTTGAGAGGAGGTCTTCCTAAAGATATGCCGGGTGTACAGCTTGTACGGTCGTTTTTTGGACTTTTAGAGCCCTATCCCAAGGTTCAACGCCATAGAAGCGAATTAGAAATGTATATATCCATTTTGGATAAAATGGATTATTCCGATGCACATCACAAACAAGCGGGGGATGATCTAAGATCTCCCCCGCTCTGAATGATGCATCATTTGCTTGCCGGGCTGTCCTTCTTCTTCTTTTGGACAGCCTCCCACATCCGCGCAGCTACGCGCTCGCGGATCAATGCCAGCCCTGCGGTGGCAGGCACGCCTGGCAGCAGCGCCGCCAGTTCCGGCGTTGCCGGGGGTTTCCCCGGCTGCGCCAGCCGCACCTTCACGGCGCCGAAGCCAGGCCCCGGCTGGTGCATGGCGCCGTCCGCGGCTGCCTCGGCGATCCACTCGCCGACGGCTGCGCCGCCTTCGCCGCCCCGCGCCTGCGGGCGGCCGGCCGTTTCGGCTGCGCGGCCGGGGCCGCTGGGATCATGGGCGAGTTCCTCCGCCCATGATCCCAGCACGCCGGCGAGCAGCGCTTCGCGCGGCAGGCCGGCGTGCGCCAGCTGCAGCAGCGGCTCAGCCGCGAAGCGCGCGGCAACGGCGCGCTCAGCGGCCGCGGCATGCGCGCATCTCGGGCGGCCGCAGGTGCACGCCGCTGTGCCGCCCGCGCTCAGCGAGCCGCCAGCGGCTGTGCCCAGCTCAGCCTCGCTTGGCGCAGCGGGCAGCAGCCCAGCGAGCTCCGCCGGGGCAGGGCCGCCGCGCAGCAGCGCGTACAGCGCCAGTGGACGCTTGCGCAGCTGTGCCAGCACAGCCTCGCGTTCAGCTTCACTGAACTGCTGCAGCGTGCCTGTTACCGTGAACAAGCCTTCGGCTGATTCAGTCTTGCCTGTGGCGGCTAATACCTCTTTGCCTGCATCAGACGCCGCACTTACTTCTGCTGTCCATCCACCGGGGGACATATGCAGCTCCACATTCCATTTTTCGCTCACAACAATCCCCCTTCCTGTCACTATATTTTGCATGTACTAATTATCTCGCAACCTACAGCCATGTCTCGCCCTGAAGCGATATCAGACCGCGGAGTTCATCATCCGACATCTCGGTCAACCAGTTCTCACCAGAACCGACCACTTGCTCAGAAAGTGCCTTTTTACTCTCAATCAGCTCATCAATCCGTTCCTCCAGGGTACCCTGACAGATCAGCTTATGCACCTGTACGTTTCGATTCTGTCCAATTCGGAATACCCGGTCTGTCGCCTGATTCTCCACCGCAGGATTCCACCAGCGATCGTAATGAACGACATGACTGGCACGCGTTAGATTCAGGCCCACACCTCCGGCACGAAGAGACAGGACAAACAAGGATGGTCCCTCCCCTTTTTGGAAGGTTTCCACCATATCATCCCTTTGCGACTTCGAAACACCGCCATGCAGGAAATACGGTTCTTCCTCATACCGTTGTGTAAGCCGGGATACGAGCAGTTCTCCCATTGCCACATACTGAGTGAAAATCAGCGCCGACTCCCCGTTGTCACGGATCGCATCCACCAATTCCAGCAAACGTTCCATTTTTCCGGATGCTTCAGCCTTACCATGTTCCTTCCGGCTGCTGTCCGCCAGCACCGGATGATCACAGATTTGCTTCAGCTTGGTCAGTGATGACAACACAATTCCCTTACGGGCGATACCGTTTCGTCCATCCAATCCGCCCATCAGATCATCCACCACCCGCTGATACAGAACGGTCTGCTCTGGTGTCAGGGAACAATAGGATTTCAGTTCCAGCTTCTCCGGTAGATCTTTGCGGATATCCGGATCACTTTTCAGCCTGCGCAGCATAAAGGGCGATACAAGCCGATGAAGTTCACGCAAAGAAGCTGCATTTTCTTCGGATGGGCCCAGTCCGGTATAGCGCTGGCGGAATGAAGAAGCCGTACCCAGATACCCCGGATTGAGGAATTGGAAAATGGACCACAGTTCGCTTAGTCGATTCTCCACTGGCGTACCCGTCATCGCAATGCGATGCGGCGTAGACAGACGCATGACGCTTTGCGCTTGCTTTGTACGGTAATTTTTAATATATTGCGCCTCATCCAGCACAACGGTAGACCAGTGCAACGAAGCCAGATCCGGGCCATCCCGGCCAGCCAGATGATAGGTCGTCAGCACAATATCATGGGACTGCGCTTCTGCCTGGAAGGCATTGCCGTGCAACCGTTGTCCGCCATGGTGAATATATAACGACAGATTCGGGGCAAACCGCTTCAGCTCACGCTGCCAGTTTCCAAGCAGCGAGGTAGGGCACACAATAAGTGCAGGCAGATGCGCATCATGCACGTGCGGCTGTTCGACGTTCGCGGATTCTTCTTCCATCCCCATAAACGCTTCGTGCTCACGTGCTTCCTCCGCCGCGGCTTGCTGTTCCTCATGTTTCAAGTCCAGCAGGCAGGTAATAACCTGAATCGTTTTCCCCAGTCCCATATCATCGGCAAGACATACTCCGAACCCAAGCTCACGCATGGCGGATAACCATTGGTACCCGCGCTCTTGATAGGGTCTCAACTCGCCATGCAGCTCTGCCGGAACCTGCCGAGGCTCAATACTGCGGAGCACCTGTCCGTCGAGCAAAAAGGACAGCAGCCCCTCGGATTCCGCACCAAAGACGGAAAGCCCCTTCCATGCCGTATCTTCGCCTTCTTCCGCTGCCAGATGCAGCCATTCGGAGAGAGGCATATATTGTTCTTCTTCTTTTTTCATATAACGCAGAACCTGGCGAATCTCTTTTGTATCCACTTCAATCCATTCGCCGCGGAACATCACATAAGGTACCGTTGCTTCTGCAAGGGCAGCCAGCTCCTCCGCCGTAACAGGTTTGCCGTCCAGCATCGGTTCTGCCTTAAAGGCAACCAGCTGCTCCATACCCAGTGCAGACGGGGCCCCAACCGGTCTTTCTATTCCACGATTGAGCATTTGCAGACGCAGTCCAGCACGGCGTTTCCCTGCACGGCTCCAGCGGGAAGGCATTAACACCGTTACTCCCGCCTTCTGCAGACGAGGCACAGCATAGGTCAAAAATTCAAAAAAGGCTTGCTGTTCCAGCTTCATTCCTTCCGGTCGTGCATGAAGAAGCGCCGTTTCCAGCTCCGGTGCCAGTTCTGATGCATGCCCCAGCGCCATCAGGAGCTGTTCTGCAGCTGAAATATAACGCACTTTCCCTCGGTCCAGATCTCGTTCCGGATGTGCCCAGATCGTGCGTGCAGGCAATCTCAGACCAGATTCCTGCACACTGTCTGCCCAGAAGGTAATCCCCCACAATGATTCATGATCACCAAGGGGCGGTTCCAGCCGCAATACCAGCTTCAGCTCACCTTCCGTAGGAGCCGTTTCTTCACTGCCTACCACGGGTTTCGCTGTACCGCCAGCTTCTTGCAGCGTTCCAATGAGTTCTGCCATTTCCTCCGTAGGTCCCTGCACCGTCACCGGGCGGAACATCGAGATCAGACTATTCCACCACAGCTCTGCTACCGGAGAGGACCCACGCCGGAATGGCGTGCGGTAACGAGACAGCTCACTGTCCATGCTTTCCATCTCACCCGTGACAACCGCATGAATCATCCCGCTCATAAATGAAAATAATACGGCCGCTCCCGCTTCCTCCCGTGATTCCGGTTCAGAAGATGCGTATGCTCCGGGAGCAGACAATCCGATCGGCGGCATAGATTCCGCCAACTCCCGGAATCGTTCTACATCCGCTTCCTGCAACAGACGTGGACGCCATACACCTGTCAGCGTTTCCTGTCCGGTGCGACGACGCGCCCCCGTCTTGGCCGCAAACTCAGCGGACGGAGCAAATTCTCCGCGCAGCAGCAGTTCCTGTGTAAACTGTGCTGCTTTTACCCAGTAGCGAATCTCTTCTCCGGCCTCAATTCCTGCCGCATTCAATATACTGTCGTCCCAATGGAGCAGCAGCTTGAATGTATCTTTGGGCGAGATTGCGAGCCCTTCCAACGTCCGTCCGAGCAATTGACGTCGCTTCGTACCCTTCGCTTCCGCGGCATTACGCATCGGATTGGGCCAACGAAGCTCCGCAAGACGCAGAGCGGCAGGCTGAAACAGACGACCCCCGTCGCCAAAATTCAGCTTCCGTACCACGTGGCTCCACGCATCCACACGTGGTTCCGATGTTTCACCGGAAAAACAAAAAAATACGTCACCAAGCCATACTCCATACAGCGATTGCATCATTACAGTCTCCCGTCATCCCTTCGCATTGTTACTCTCCATCATATACGAAAATGCTCGGATTTAAAAACTTTTACGGATAAAAAGTGCTACATTACTTCAAAAAACCATCTTCAAACCACTTCATACTATATTATGTATGCCTGTTAAAAGGTGAAACACACCGCGTCATTGCATTAAGGATAAGGTGATCACAATAAAAAATGCCCCTCATCCCCACAAAGGGGTAAGGAGCATTATTATAATCAAGCGGTTATGTTCTTTGTATATAACATTTCAGCGTGCGTTTACTGCGATTTGGTTAAATTACCGAGCAATACATCCAAATTAAGAATGCCGGCTTCATGATCGTCATTGTGTGCGATTTCCTTGAATATTCCCGTTGTGTAGCGACGATATTCTTCTGTAGGCTCTTCAAACCGATCATACATCACCACGGAATCCACAGAATCGACGACGAGCGGTACATAATCGTCGTGGTAAGGCACAACAATGATACGAGTAGAAGGTGTAGTCTCCTCGTCAGGCAAGCCGAGCAGGACGCGTAAACTCACAACAGAGACCACTTTGCCGTACAAGGGCGTGAAACCCTTAATCTCAGGACTGCCAAAAGGAACGGTGGTTACCGGGAGCATTTTGATAATTTCATGAACTTCATCAATACGAAGCGCACAAATCTGATTTCCGACCGAGAAATTGATGTATTGAATTTGAACTTCCTCATCCATAGATGTTTTCATACCCTTCTTGTCTTCAGTTTCAAATAGAAGCTTTTTATAGTCATCTTGATCATGAATAATTACATTTCATGTTGCATTCTCTGTGTTTATATCGGTTGAAGGGAGAAAAATTTTTACCCATTTCTTAATATGTAGATGCTATCGTCAGAAATAATGGCAGAAGAGAAGATAAAAAAAGAAAAACGCAAACAGAACCCAAGTAAACTGGAGTTTGTTTGCATTTTCTGATCGTATTTTTCAGTTCAAATAATCACTCTAATACAAATGACATGCCACCTGACGTCCTGGTGAAATCTCCCGCAGCTCCGGAATAACGGAGCGGCATTCGTCCTTCACATACGGACAACGAGTATGAAACGTGCAGCCGGACGGTGGATTTTCCGGATTGGGCACATCGCCACCCAGGACGATCCGTTCCTTTTGTACATTCGGATCAGGAACCGGAACAGCGGACATCAATGCTTTGGTATATGGATGCAGCGCCTCGGTGAACAGTTCGGAGGTGGGGGCAAGCTCGACCACTTTGCCCAGATACATGACAGCCACACGATCACTGATGAACTTAACAACGGACAGGTCATGAGAGATGAACATATACGTCAGTCCGAATTGTTCCTGTAGATCCTGCATCAGATTCAGCACCTGTGCCTGAATCGACACATCCAGCGCTGACACGGGCTCGTCACACACAATGAACTTGGGATTCAAAGCGAGAGCACGGGCAATCCCGATCCGTTGCCGTTGTCCACCCGAGAACTCGTGCGGAAAGCGATGTGCCTGATAGGGGGATAATCCAACCACTTCCATCAGTTCTTCGATTCGGCTTTTCAACTCGTTTTTTTTCAGATTATGGTGGGTGAGCAGCGGCTCCTCCAGTGTGCGCTGTACCGTCCAGCGCGGATCCAGTGAAGCGTATGGGTCCTGGAACACCATCTGCATATCCGTACGGAAACGGCGCAGCTCTTCTGGCGGAAGCTTCCGTACATCCATGCCTTCGAAGAACACCTCACCATCCGTCGGCTCAATCAGACGCAGGATGGCACGCCCCGTGGTGGATTTTCCGCAACCGGACTCTCCAACCACGGCGAGTGTTTCCCCGCGCTCCACAGACAGCGTTACACCATCGACGGCTTTGACGGCACCGACCTGTTTGGAGAACAGTCCCTTGCGGATAGGGTAATGCTTCTTGAGGTTTCTGACTTCCAATATCGCACTCATATAATCCCCTCCTGTTGCAGCAGACAGCGACAGCTATGACTTGGTGCTGTCTCCAGTAATTCAGGTTGTATTGTCTCGCACCGTGCTTCCTTCACCGGACAACGAGGAGCAAAGCGACAGCCGGACGGCATATGGGCGGGATTCGGTACCTGACCTGGAATGGATTGAAGACGATCCTGATCCCCCGCAAGCTGCGGCAGCGAAGCCAAGAGACCGCGAGTATATGGATGCTTGGGATCGGCAAAAAGGGGTTTGACATCCGTCTCTTCCACCACTTGTCCGGCATACATCACCATGACGCGATCACACATCTCAGCTACAACACCAAGATCATGAGTGATCATCATGATTGCCATATTCTCCGTCCGCTGGAGGTCACGCATCAAGTCCAGAATCTGTGCCTGGATGGTCACATCCAGGGCTGTTGTTGGTTCATCTGCGATGAGCAGTTGCGGGCTGCATACCATCGCCATGGCGATCATCACCCGTTGGCGCATGCCACCTGAGAGCTGGTGCGGGTATTGTTCTGCAATTTTGTCAGGACGGGGAATGCCGACTTTGCGAAGCATATCAACCGACCGTGCCCAAGCCTCTTTTTTGCCCAGCTTCAGATGGTATCGTGCCGCTTCCGAGATTTGTTTGCCGATTTTGAATACCGGATTGAGTGAGGTCATCGGCTCCTGAAAAATCATAGCCATTCGGTTACCCCGAATTCGGCGAATTTCACGCCCGGACAGCTTAAGCATGTCTTTCCCCTGGAAATGGACTTCCCCTGACGCCACGCGGCCGATCTTTTTGGGGAGCAGCTGCATGATCGATAACGATGTAATACTTTTCCCGCATCCCGATTCTCCGACAATACCCAGCGTTTCACCCTGCCGTATGGAAAGACTGATCCCGTCCACGGCACGGATTACACCTGCATCCGTAATGAACTCTGTCCGCAAATCCGAAACTTCGAGCAGTTCAGTCATGTTGTTCCCCTCCCATGCCATTACGTTCTGAACCTTTAGCTTTGCTCCTTCTAAAAAGAATTAGCGCTTGGACGTCGTGGCTTCTTCGGAAGCCGCACCATTCAAATTCTTCAATGACGTCTCATCTTCCATACCTTCCACGCCCAAATATTTAAGCGCGCTCAGCGCGTACACTTTGGCGCACTGGATGATCTGCCATACGGGTGCTTTTTCATTAAAATTATGAATCGTGGACAGCTCTGCCGGACCATATTGCAGTACCGGAATCTGATGATTACGGAAGTGGCGTGCATCGCTGGATGCCCATTGCAGCACACCGTAAGCCTCTTCGCCGCTCACTTCACTGATACTCTCCACCAGTTGGCTCACAATTGGTTCATGTGCTGGAGTCCAGTTTGCGTTGCCCTGGAAGCCAAACGGCTTCAGCTCCGATTCTATTCCTGCTTCAAGCAGAAGCGAGCGAGCACGGTCCAATACATCGCGGTAATCCACACCAAATGGAACGCGGGAGTCCACCTGAACTGTGCAGCGATCAGCTACCACATTCACCTTGGTTCCACCCTGAATTGAACCGATATTCACCGTTACATGGTCGAACACCTGATAGGCCAGACCTGCCTTCTCCCGATCACGCGCATATTCCTGCGAGATGCGGATAATATCCTTCACCTCTTCAGGGATGTCTGGCTTGATGTCCCATAGACGCTGCAATGCTTCAATGCCTTTGGCTGCCTTCACAATCGCATTATCGCCTACAATGGGTTGAAGACTGCCATGACCCGGTGTACCTTCCACCGTAAACTCAAACCAGCAGCTCCCCTTTTGTCCAATGGTTGGATGCTGCGGGCTGGATGGCTCTGCAATTACCGCGGCAGTTCCGGTTGCAAGTCCACGCTCCAGAACCCATGGTACCCCCAGGTCACCGCCTGTTTCTTCATCCGGAACAATCATTAGCGACAGATCTCCGCGCAAAGGCACATTCAACTTTGCCAGAATAACCGTCGCAAAGATTAAGCCGGCAAGCCCACCTTTCATGTCGGATGCCCCGCGTCCAAGCATATATCCGTCCTTGATTTCACCGCAGAACGGATCAAAATCCCAACGAGAAAGATCCCCGGCTGGCACAACATCCGTATGACCACAGAAAATCAGATGTTTGTCTGACTTGTCTGCCCCTTGTCCGTTCAACGTCGAGATCAGGTTAAACATCGTTTCGGTTGCCGCATGTACTTTGGTGTCAATTCCGGCCTGATGCAAATATTCGATAATAAAAGCACTAATCTCACGCGAATCCCCTGGAGGGTTCTCCGTCGGAAAACGAATCAGTTGTGAACAGAGCTCCAGTAATTCGTCCTGGCCTTCCTCGATTGCATCAAGTACCTTCCTTTTCCAATCCATCCTGTTCAGACTCCCTTCAATATGGGCTGTATTGTGGTCAGTACGAATCGTCAGAAGACAGGCATGACTGCCTGTCCCCCAAATCGTCCGTTCGTTTTACTGCTCTTTGCTAAGTGGGTAGAAACGCAGAACCTCATCCGGGTAATACACGTATCCGCTGACCTTGTTATTCATGCCGACAACCCGGTTGTATTCGTATAGATACGCCCATGGCGCTTCTGTCGTAATAATCTCCTGTGCCTTCATATATAGCTCGTTGCGTTTCACCTGATCCGGTTCGGCGCCTGCTTCTTCCCACAGTTTGTTAACTTCCGCATTATTGTAATGAATGTAGTTGGAAGAGCCTTCACCGTAGAGCAGGAAGCCCAGATGGTATCCAGGATCGTTAACAAAAGAAGTCCATTTGGAAATGTAAGAAACTAAATTCCCGTCTTTTTGTTGTTCCAGGAACTGTGCACGAGCGACTTTGTTAATGTTCATTTTGACACCGATCTTGGCCAGTTCCGCTTGAATCAGAACCGCATCGTATTCCCAATCGTCAAAGCCCGAACCGAGGGTAAAGTCAAAGCTGAACCCTTCCGCATACCCTGCTTCTTTCAACAATCCCTTGGCTTTGTCCAGATTGTACTCGTACACATAGCCTGCATCCGTAAAGCCCGGTGTGTTGCTCGCTACAGCACTCTTCATCTCTTTGGCCTGACCATACATGACATCGTTGATCAATTGGTCATAAGGGATCGCATAGTTGATGGCTTGACGCACTTTTTCATTATCAAACGGTTTGACATTGTTGTTCATCGCGAAGAACAAAATGCGGTTACTCGCATTCGACTTGATGGCCAAATTACTGTTCTCCTGCAAAGCTGCAACATCTTTTGGAGGAATCTCGATTGCCATGTCCACGTCACTCTTGTTCAGCAGCAGAACACGGTTGGAGGCTTCCTTCGTGAATTTCAGCGTGACTTTGCTAAGTTTCGGTGCTCCCTGCCAGTAGTCGTTGTTGGCCTGGAAGACCGCTTCACTGGCCGGGTCCCATTTTTCAAGCGTGAACGGGCCTGATCCGGCAGCATTTGTTTTCAAATAATCATCACCTTTTTCCTCGACCAACTTCTGGTCCACAATGGAGAAGGTATACATGGCAATGATCTGGGTGAACATGTGGTTTGCTTTATTCAGTACGATCTCGACGGTGGAGTCGTCCTTGGCGGTCACGCTCTTGATGTCGGCCATTCCGTATAGAAAGCTGCCGGAGCTGGACTTGGATACACGGTCAAAAGAGTACACAACCGCATCCGCATTGACCGGATTTCCACTTTGGAATTTCAGACCGCTTTTGATTTTGAATGTATACATTGTATTGTCATCAGACACTTCCCAGCTCTCGGCGAGCATAGGCTGAATATCCTCCGTGTTGGCTACATCAGCACCATCCACCGTTTTGACACCATAGGTTACCAACTGGTCATAGGTTGCCAGTACCAATGTGTCCGAGGTCAGGTCATTCGCCTCCGCCGGGTCCATCGTGGTTCCACCTTCAGAGTAAGCAACCGTCAGTGTTGGCGCGGGTTTTGTTTCCTCTCCTGAGCCGGATGCCGCAGGTTGCTGGTTGGCATTACTGGCACAGCCACCAAGAACAACGGTAAGAGCAATCATTGTAGAAAACCATTTGAGCTTTTTCATGTTTAGTTTCCTCCCCTTTTTGAACCAGTCTTATGATGTAATGCTGTAAAACGTTGCAGCTTTTATCAGACAAAGCGAAAGTGTGGGCCAATATCCCGGAAAGTAACTTACTCATATCCCTGATACCAACCGCAGCAGCATTCAATCTGCCTACTGCCGGTGATGGAACCTTGCCTGCCTTTATTTCAGGCATTCCCCGCAGGTTGGTTCCACCATCCAGCTATCTATGAATCGGTTCTATAGGGACCGATGACACTAACCCCTATTTTCCCGAACGCAACCTTGGGTCCAGTACATCACGGAAACCATCTCCGAGCAGGTTAAAGCCAAGAATGGATGTGGCTATAGCCAGTCCAGGGAATGTCACGAGCCACCATTGTCCAGAAATAATATACTCCCGACCTTCAGAGATCATAGCCCCCCATTCGGCTGTAGGCGGTTTGACGCCAAGACCGAGAAAGCTCAAACTGGATGCCGTCAGGATGGCAAAGCCCATACCAAGCGTGGCTTGTACCAACAGCGGTGCCAAAGCATTCGGCAAAATATGGCGAAACAGAATCACTCTGTCTCTGACACCAATGGCTCTGCTGGCCTCAACGTACTCCTTTTCGCGCAGGGATACGGTCTGCCCATACATCAATCTGGCAAATTCGGGAATACCTACAATCCCTACAGCAATCATGGCACTCGTCAGTCCGTTGCCGATGGAAGCCGCAATTGCCATGGAGAGTACCAGCGAGGGAAATGCAAGCAACACATCCATCACCCGCATGATGATATTGCCAGTACGTCCGCCGTAGTAAGCAGCAATTCCGCCTAGCGGAACCCCGATGACAAACGAGATGCTGACGGCAATCAAGCCTGTCCAGATGCTGATTCTGGCGCCATACAGAACACGACTCAGAATGTCACGACCATAGTTATCCGTACCAAACCAGTGACCACCTGATGGGGATTCCAGCTTTACAGCCGTATTCGTCACGTACGGATCATAAGGGGCAATCCAGGGGGCAATAGCTGCGATGACAGTCCACATGACTATAAAGGCTAGACCAATAGCAGCGAGCCGATTGCGGAGCAACAATCTCAGAAAGGTTTTGGGTTTGGGAACAACCGCTGGTGCAGGTTTGGTTCCCATGGAAGTCGGTGCGGCAGTACTCACAGCGGTACTCCTCCTTTCGCGGCGACCCTATTCATAACGGATTCGTGGATCAATCAATCCATAGACCAGATCCACCGCCAGATTTATAAAGCTGAACAGAATGGCACTTACCAGTGTGAATGCCTGAATTGGTGCATAGTCGGCAGCCAGAATCGAATCTGTAACATAACCGCCGACACCGGGCCAGGAAAAGATAGTTTCCGTGATAACCGCACCACCGAGTAATCCGCCAAACTGCAGGCCAAGAACGGTCAACGTGGGAATCAAGGCATTTATCAGGGAGTGTTTGCCAACGACCGCGGTTTCGCTCAAGCCCTTGGCTCGTGCGGTACGTACATAATCCTGTCCGATGACTTCCAGCATGCTGGACCTGGTCATACGCGCCACAATCGCCATTGTCCCTGTGCTCAGGCATATGGCCGGAAGCAGCAAATGAGCAAGACTGCTTTTGAGTGCAACCATATCTCCGGTCATCAGACTGTCTACCACGTACAATCCGGTGATATGCGTCGGTGGGTTGAGGTCTCCGCTGATGCGTCCCATTGGAGCTGGAGCCCAGCCGAGGATGGAATAGAAGATGTAAATAAACAGCAGTCCCAGCCAGAAAATCGGTACACATGCTCCAATCAGTGAGAACACCCTGGAGATGTGGTCGATAAAGGACTCTTTTCGGGTTGCAGCGATAATGCCTACCGGAATCGCAACACAGATGGCTATAATCACACTAGCTAATGTCAGCTCAATGGTTGCCGGAAAGCGGGTAGCGAAATCACTCAGTACCGTATGACCGGTATGGTAGGCGAATCCCAGATTCCCTTGAAGCAACTGTCCCACGTAACTAAAAAACTGTACAAATAATGGCTTGTCCAATCCCATGTCCATTCGGATTTTGGCAATGACATCATCCGTGGCCTGTTCGCCAGCCATGACAATGGCGGGATCTCCCGGAAGAACACGGGACAGGATGAAGGTAATCACCACAATGCCGATCAGCGCCGGAATCATCTGCAGCAGCCTTCGGAGCGTGTAAGCAAACAATCGATCAACCCCTTTAACTCTGATGTCTCACTTGCTGTTTTACGGTTCTCTGTGGACGGCCCAGTCTTGAAAACTTGTCTGATTATCCGTCTCTTCTTTGTAATTGTGCTTATTTTACCTAGAATCCGAGCGTCGAACTACGTCCCTTTTAGCTAAAAAAAAGCACAACCGTTTGTCGATTGTGCACTAATGTCTCCTATTTATGTCATGTTAAATCACACCCTAAGACATAGTTCGCTATTTTTCGACCTATATCTACCATATCATCCTTTGTTGATTTTGCTGTAGAAGAGAGTATCCGATTGGCAGGACCTACACCTCTTGTTTATCCTGCTTCATGTAGTAGTACACAAGACACAGATGACAGACAAATTGTTCACGCGGATGATTCAGGTCGAAGCCCGTAATATCCCGTATTCGCTCCAGTCGGTATTTCACGGAATTCCGGTGAATATAGAGGCGATTTGCTGTCTCGATCAAGCTGCCCCGGCTCTCCAGATAATAAAAAAACGTACGCAGCAAATCCCCACTGTGTTCATCATCATAAGCACGCAATTTCCCCAGTTTCCGCTCAAACAATGCCGCAAAACCTGGTTCATTCGCCGTTTCGCTCAACAAATGATATACCTCCACATCCTCAAACCGGGTTGTACGCCCACCCGACAAGCGGGAGGATACCAGCAGTGCATTTCTGGCCTCGCCATAGCTTTGATGCATATTCCAAAGTGGAACCTGGGTGCCTACGCCTGTCCTGAATTGTCCAAGCTTGTTAGCCGGATCTTCGAGCCATAGCCCAATCGTATCAGACCAGGATTGAACGTCATCCTTCCATGTCGTATCCCGGGACTCCGGTGTTGGCAAGAAGAGCACTGCCCTGTTGGTCCGAAACTCAATATGAGGCGCTACCCTCCGTTTTCTGGCCTCCTGACCAAGCAATTCGGTCAATAGGTCTTCATCCGGAGCAGTCTCCCCTTCCATCACAGCTACTTCCCATAAATGCTCCGGATTCATGCCAAGCTTGCGGCCTCTTGATTCGGCTTCATGTGGCAACAGCAGAGGCGGTGTCAGCAGTTCGTCAATGAAATTGCCTCGAAGACGTAATTCGGTATCTTCCGCCACCTTGTTTCTCATCAATTCCAGGGATAATACTAATCTGGCTTGCTCAATGCCGACTTGTTCCATTTCATCCAGGGAGTCCTTGTCCACCAGCAGTCGGGCAACCTTCCGCCGATCCAGATTTATCTCCCATACGAGTGGGTCCACCGCTTCTTTCCAGTCATAATCCGGCGGTGAAGACACAATCATCTGACCAGCATTGTCGATAACACCCACAGGTGCCTGAAGCAGCTCGGCGACATTGTCCCCCACCGCCTGAATTCCGCTGTTTTCAAGTACCATTGTCATCAGTGTCCGATATACTTCCTCTGACCTGCGGAGAAGTGCGGCCTGTCGATCCAGTACCAATTCCATAACAGGTTGCGTAATATCCATGTAGGGTATCTCCGGAGGAATTTCAATGATGGGCAGACCACAGTCATTACTGGCTGCAACGGCTTCTTTCGGGATTTCTTTGAGAAAACGCGCAGGCTTGATGGCCAAAGCAGCCGCCCCTGCTTCATTAAGCGTATAGATTAGTTCTCCGAGCAAGCCGGGATTATCACGAATCGAATAGGCTGTCGTCAGCATAAGCATGCCTTCTCGCAACCATCCTTGCAGATCCGGCACCTCCATAATATCCACGAACCGTACAACCCGATCCAATCCTTGGTGCCCACTAATGACTTTGGCCTTGCTGAGTATAGGAATATTCAACAGTTCTTTTAGTGTTATACCTGTCGTTTTCAAGCCTATCGACCACCCTGAGCCAGATTTGCAAATCATTTTTGCATACTGTATCTAATTTTTTTGGATAGTTTACCAGACTATCTAATCAAAAAAAACGGGAATTTCTGTGATATACGTATGATATATATTGATTCTATAAATTACAGCAATAATAATACGTTGTTAGTAGAAGTTGATGGCATGGAAAATAAATTCATTACTTTATCGCTTCACATCAGAAAACAGAAAAAATTATGCCCATGATCCTAGCACACCTGCGCCATGCTATTCCAAGAGCCCCGATAACCTTATCCAACACAAATAACGCCGATGCAGTTATCCACACTGCATCGGCGTCAAAATCAAATCAACCCAAATATAAAATCATTCAATACCCACACTCGGCATTCCATAGATCAGATATTCAACGCAGACACGGCTGCTCCCAATGAATAGATCGGGTCAAGCGCCCGGATATGCAGTTCTTTTTCCAATTCCACGGCGAAACCCATCGTTGCAAAACCAGTACACGCAAGAACGATGGACTCAGCACCCTTCGCCTTGAGTCTTCTGGCAGCTTCCATAGCCGCGATTCGCCCCTGAGGCGTGTTGAGATCCAGCGTGGTTACCACACCTTCAGGACGATCCATCCCGATATAAGCATCACCTAGTATTCCTCGGATCAGCAGGGGCACTTCCTCTAGGATGGTCAATACACCAACACGCGCCGCTGATGTGAGCGCAAGATGTGCAGCACATGAGCCAGCACCATAGACGGGGATCTGAACTGCGGCACGCATTTCTGCAAGAGCCGGATCGGCTGCACAACTGATACCGATAGAGGTACAGCCTTCCTGTTCCAGTTTTCGTGCCAGATCCACAATTTTGGGAATCGATTCAAGCTCTGTGGCCTGATCATATACCCCCAGCGGTTGATCGGGAATGCAGCGACTCCGAACCTGAATGCCATAACGTCCTTCAATCAATGCCCCGTGTCTGTGGATATCTTCTTCATGATGAAGTGTAATCACTCTGATAAGACCCAACATCGGCATTCCTCCCCAGGCTGTGGATATCTTGTGTATATGTTACCCACAAACTGTTGATAGTTACCCCCAATTATGTGGATATCTCTTTATATATTGTGAATATGTTGTGTATTTGTCGCTAAATCTACCGCGTAATTTACGCATTGGTCCCCACTGTGGATATATTGTGCATACGCTCTCATTCCCTTTTTTTGATCCACAAGGTTATCCCTTGAATATTCTGCTCTATTATTGATCGAGCAGCTCTCCCTGACGCATAATCAACACATCATCAATGTACACATCCGGCTTCTGCACAACGGCATCAATGTGAACACCTGCTGCGACTGTGCCACCGAAGGTATTGTTACTTCCAAAAGCAACATGAATCGTACCGTAGACTTTCTCGTCCTCCAGGACAACACCTGTAATTCGAGCCTTGTCATTGGTGCCAATGCCGAACTCGCCAAGAATTCGACCATCACCTTCGCCCAGCATGGATAACAGCTTGTCTCCTTCAGCGCCAGTTGCCGTAACAAGGCGGCCCTCTATAACCGTCAATAGAACAGGTTCACCGATCGCACCTATTCCTGCAATTGAGCCATCCACCAGGATTTCACCTTCTCCAATACCTTCAACGGGGGCGATGTACGCTTCACCGGAGGGCAAATTGCCGGATTCACCTGGATTGAGGTACATACCTGTGCTTGGCACGCCATTACGTCCCTGAATGGAGAACGACAGCTGGTGTCCATCTTTCTCGATACGGACACTTCTCCCCGCACTCAGCATGGCCGTAACCTTATCTGTCAAAGCCTTCACTTTGGGATATTCTGCGGTAATGGCACCGTTCATGAACATATCATCCGTCATGCCCGGCATCGTAGCTACCCTAGTTCCCGCAGCTGCCGCCTGTTTACGCGCCTGCGTATGGGTTAGTGAATAACGGGTTACGCATACCGCGACATCTGCACGCTTCATCGCTTCGGCAATCGGCGCAGGCGGCTCTTCACCGGATTTGCTCCGTTCCTTCATCACCATAAGCACCGCATCTGCTCCCAATGCCTTGCCTGCCTCATATATGGATTCGGCCAGTTCTCTCTTGGCATCATCCGCTACGACAGCCAGTGTCTCACCACTGCGAAGTCCAAGGCATTCCACCAAAACATTTTTACTGACGTCAATTCGTTGCTGGTTCATTTGTTCGTCTCCTCCTGTGTCAGACCATTTCCGCTACTAGTTTACCCATTAGAGCATTCGACAAAATGACCGGGATTCCTGCGCTGGCATTGGCAACCCATTGACGGTGGCGCTCATCATACCCCATGCAATCCAGTAAAATGAGTTCAACACGCCCCTTTAATGATTCCGTCGCCTGCCGGAACTCAGACTCGCCGGATGTATAGGGAGAAGCAGCGGCAAACGCAGGCTGGACCAGGGAGGAAAACTTCAAATCAAGCTGTCCCGCTTGCTCTGCCAAAGGTCCAATAAGCCCCAGACGGCGGCCATCGGCCATGGCCTGTACGGCTGGAGGAATAATGCGGTCAGGCTCAATGAGGTGCACTTTAGCTGAACGCAGACCCGGAAAGGAACCTGTGCACAGCAGCAGAATATTGGGGACACCCATGGCTTCGAATTCACGAATCTTTTGATTCAGCATCGGTCTGATTTTTTCACGGGATACGATAGCTGCACTGCCATCCTGCAGACGGGAAGTCAACACATATTCACCCGGTTCCGGGGCCAGCGCAGCGATCTGAGTTGCCGACAGTCCGTCCAGCACCCCGACCTGAAGGAGTTCCGCCCGCCCCTCCAGGTACTTTTCTAAGACAGGCGCAACATCGGTTCGTGGAGCTTGTCCAATCGTAATCATGCCTAGCTGCTTGGTCATGTTATAGCCTCCTACATATCAGATCGGCTGTAGAAGCCACGTATGTCCACAGCATTATTTTTAACTGCCGCTTCAACCGTGACCTTCTCGACTAAACTATGCAGACGGAGCTGCCTGGATCCCTGGTGTCTGAAGTACTTTCATTGATCCATACAGACGAGTAATCAGGTTATATTCCTCCACATTGTAGAAAGAACAGGTGCCATTCGTGAATTCCTTGGCTGTCTCCACGACCAAACGAACTGCGCTTGCAATGTCAACCTCATGGCTCGCTCCTGTGCCGCATCCCGGAACTGCGGATTGAGCGGTTACGGCTACGCCTACAACAGGTGCATGTGTAGCCACAGCTGGCTGTAAAATGGAATTGATATGGTATAAGTCATTGCCATATGGCGTAATATCCTGCGTCGTAATCGGGAAGGTCACAGGCAGCTGCCCTGTGGTCATCTCCATAATTCGGAGCAAATCATCGCTCACCCGTAAAATATATCCCTCTTTCACCGTGGGCGAAATGGCGATGCCTTTATGGTTAATCACCCGGTTTCCTTTGGTTGTATCAATGGACAAAATAGCTTCCATCTCTGGCAGAACCTCATGTTCGTTCATCTGCAAAATGTCGACCGGAGAGTCCATAAAATCCACCGGTTCATGCGGAAGAGTCGGGGCATCCGGACAGATATGCGTAGTCACAATGACATCACCTTTGAGCGAATCACCCTTGGTCTGCATATCGGCGAGTTTCAGTCCTGCTGCTACAGCAGCGACGGCGCCATCTGCATCCGAAACGAGTCCAATGCGTGTTGGACGGGCGCCGATTCCACCCAGCCGTCCGACAATCCCCATGGTCGGGGCCTGCCCTCCTGACAACTTGCCGTTTGTACCAGGGATGATGATTTTAACAAAATCCGTACTTCCCTTTTCCCCTTGTACGGTCAGCACTTCAACGGAAACCTGTGGATATTGAACAAATAGTTGCTTTACACTTTCACCATTTACATAAGCGCTGTCCAGCGCGTCCAGTGCCAATAACGTTTTTTGAAGTGGCATCGTACACATCCTCCTCTTAGCTGTTGATCTTGAAATCAAGTCTATCGCAGTTCAGAAGAGGGTCACAATGTACTGCCTTGCCAAAATGAGCATCGTTTTATTGTGCGACAAGTATAAATGGGAGTGAAAATAACGTTTTCATTCCGTTTATCTAACTGTATGTGTAATATAATTTAACATTTTATTATCGAGCTACCTGAATATTTTGTAATTTAGGGAATGCACACTTCATTTCTTCGCTTACCGTCTCTTCATTTGCCATTTCACAAGCAGTGAAGCTGTTTCTTCCACATGAAACAGGGGAAAGTGATGCCCATAGGGAAGTTCCACACGTTGAACGGATGAATGGATATTTTCGGGGCGCGTGTATCCCTTATCGTTCGTCCCCCAAACCATGAGTGTGCGCTGCGCATCTGCACTTGTCTGTGACACTTTATCATTTGGATGGGACTGTATCCAGTGGAGCAAATCAGCATTCGCTCCTGCGATGCGAGGAGACTTCATACCAGAAGAAGATCTCCTCGCATAACCTTCCAGCACGGTTGGATTGATCCCCGCAGCCTCTGCTCTTTTTAACTGCCCAGCCAATTGCTGTGGAGACATCCGAGATAACAGTCCTTGCAGCATTCTTCTCGGGAGTCTTGATATTAGGCGCTGCATACCATCTTTCGAGGCTCCCCATACGGGCTGCAGCATGGCAAGCTGGATATTTTCACGTCCACTCTCCTGCATCACCGCCGCGGCTATGGCTGCCCCAACAGAATGTCCTACCAGTTTGACCGGACCTTGTATCTCATCCAGCACACTTCGCACCCCTTCGACCTGCCCTTTGAAGGCCGTCCCTCTTACCTTGTTCCGATGAACCGGAGAACGCCCAAATCCGGCAAGATCGACAAGCCATATCGGGTTTCCCGTCATACTCCATACCGCATCTCCCAGCGGGATCATATCGTCAGCACTGCTCATCAAACCATGAACAATCACCCAAGGCTCCCCCTTGCCCTCATGGACCAGCACCGCAAGACTTCCCTTACGTGTTCGAGTCCAACCCTGAGGTAAATCCTCCTGTGCAGGATAGCTGAAACGATAATCCAAATCAGCTGTTACGTAAGGTAATAACTCACTAACTTCAGGCAATTTTAGTCCCATTCGCTGAAACAACCCTTCCGTTTGCTGCACTTCAAACTCCTGTTTGGTAATAAACGCGATTGATTCGGGCGGTATTCCGCTAATCTTTGTGCCACCAGCCTTCATCGCTGCATGGATCATGGGCAGGGGTACTGACCATCGAGGTGCAGATACATCCAACTCCGCCGCTAGTAACCGAATCATTTCCTTCATATCCGGACTGTCCGCTTTTCTGGACAACAGGGGATATGTGCCGCCGGATGGATTGCTGTCCTGAGTCAGGAAAACAAGGGTCTGTGCAACCACGTCATTGGATACGAGGGGCAACCAGTGCTGTAGACCACCGGGAATCACCGGCATTCTACGCCTTCTCATCGCCTGTATCATCATGCCAATTCCGCCCGTTTGTTCGGTTGCTCCAGTGGGATATGGACCCACGATTGTACTCGGGTTTACAACAGATAAGACATACGAATATTGTTCTGCATGCTGTCGAATATAACGATCGGCTTCGAATTTCATATGTTCATAAGCACTTTCCGAATGGAAGGCTTTGCTAATCAATGACTTCTGCCCGCTCGACTTATCCCCAACATCTTCATTCGTTGAAGATATGGGCGGAGAATCCTTCCTTCCATAGGGACTCATAAAACCAACCACGTGGATAAAGTGCCTCAATCCGTGTGTACGCTGGATTTCTTCGGCCAGTTCGGCCATGCCTCTTGCTCCATTCATAAAAATCTGTTCTGCCACCTTCGGTGGCAATGTGACATCCATCGTCCCACCTGCATGAATTATGATATTGGCCTGATGAGCACGCTCACGATCAGCTTTGGTCAGACCGAGGCCTGGAGCTGACAAATCCCCCTGAATATACGTTATTCGGCTGAAATCCGTTACTCCATATGCATTCAGAACCATCCTCGCTTTGGATTCAGAGCGTACAAGCAGTAATAACTGCGCTTCACTGTCTCCAAGTTGTTTCACTGCCTCCTTGCCTATAAATCCGGTACTGCCCGTCATCAAAATAGTCGTTGATTCAGTCGCCATGTTGTTCATAGCTGGATTGAGGTCAGTCTTACGTTCTGCATTTGATAATGATGAATTATGTATACTCATTTCTAATCTCTCTCCCTTTTATCCCTATTTATTTTAGTACTATATAGTACTAGTAATATTTAAAAAAAGAGCTTCGTTTACCGAAGCATCTGACAAAATGTACGTGCTGATTGTTCAATTATCCCTATATCACGCGCAGTCTCCGCGAGTACAAGTGAACCCTCGAATGCAGCGATAAATAATGCAGCCGCGGGTCCAGGCTCAATCCCTTTACGAAATTCGCCACGATCCACCCCTTGCTGCAACAGCTTTTCCATCATCGGCTGCAGCTCACGGAAGAAACGGGCTATACTTTCTTTCACTTCGGGTGCGCTGGCTGGTGTCTGCATATACAATGTAATAAACGGACAACTTCCTTTATAATCCCGCCCTTCCATGCCTGCGGACAGTAACGCCATGAACGAATAGATCCGTTCTGTAACCTCTCGTTCACGCTGACTGAGCAGCAGGTAGAGCTCCGATTCATACTGGGCAATCCAGTACTGCACCACGGCCTGGAGCAATTCCTCCTTGTTTTTGAAATGGTAATAGATATTCGATTTGGATACCCCGCTTGCCCGCACGACCTCATCCATGCTGACATAGCTGTATCCCTGACGCAAAAATAACTGAGCAGCAACTTCGACTGCCTTGGTCCGATTAACCGGATTTGAACTTTTGGATTTCACAGAACCTGAGATCGATTTTTGATTTGTCATAAATAGAACTATATAGTACTAAATAAACAAACGCAAGTTATGTAGTTAACAAAAGATGATCTTTGCCCCAATTTTCTCGAACTTGTCCACATTTAGAACATTGTACACACAGGATATCCACATATAGTATTAACTCTGTGTTAAATAGGTTATTGAGCCTCTATATATGATGAGGTTATCCACATTTCAGGAGCATTATCTCATGCTATTCTTCCGATCTGCGCTAGCGGAGTCCAAAAACTAAAAAATAGGTCAACCAGAATATAATTCTGGTTGACCTATTTAAGTTGACTACTTATTCATATCATTTGCGAATGGCTCCAATAGCCTGTGGATATTAGTATGTGGATAACCATTCAAGGATGAGACAGCACTATTTTACTTATACGGATAGCTAATCCGAGTGATTATTTTTTCAGACTATCCCAGTTTTGCTGCAATGCATCAAGCAGGGCTTTTTTGTCCGATTTACCTGCTACATAAGCCTGAATCGTACTACCGAATTCTTGTGGAACGCCTTCAGGGAAACGGTTAAAGTTCCAGCTTAATGTTTTGTTTTCCTGGCTGTACTTCATGATATCGGTTGCGAGATCACCCAGATCCTCTTCAGATGCC
Source organism: Paenibacillus sp. MDV22-iso6 (assembly GCF_058408365.1). Lineage (NCBI taxonomy): Bacteria > Bacillati > Bacillota > Bacilli > Caryophanales > Paenibacillaceae > Paenibacillus > Paenibacillus sp. MDV22-iso6. Next base: position 195,077 of record NZ_JBZVDZ010000008.1, read on the forward strand.
TGAATGGAACTGAACGCCGGGATAAACTTGAATTCTTTGGTCATATACTGTTTCCCGATGTCAGATGTCACGAGCCATTCCAGAAACTCTTTCGCTTCCGGTTTCACTTGCGAATTCTTGTTCACAACCCAGTAGTTCGGTACGCCAACAAACAATTTGTCGTTCGGTTCATTCGTAATTGGCATCGGCAGGATGCCGAGATTCAGATTAGGATCGATGCCATCAATTTGTACCTGTGTCCAGTTCCCTTGCTGCATCATCGCAGCTTCTCCAGTGGCAAACAGGGTTACCTGTGTGTTGTAGTCGGTTGTGAGCGGGTTTTTGTTGCTGTATTTCAGCGTCAAGTCGAGCAAGTTCATCCAGTCCGTGAACACCTGATTGCCAGGGATTTTCTCGGTACCTTCGTTAAGGCCTTGAATAAATTTCACAGGATCTGCCTGATTCGCAAATGCCACGTTTACGTTATGATTGCCGAGTACCCACCATTCCTGATATCCATTAGAGAACGGGGTAATGCCTGCGGCTTGAAGTTTCTGTGCAGCCTGATCCAACTGTTCCAGTGTAGTTGGAATTTCAGTGATGCCTGCTTTTTGGAAGAGATCTTTGTTATAAATGAAACCATAGCCTTCCAGTGCCAGCGGCTGTCCATACAATTTGCCGTCTTTGGTCATTGGCTCTTTGGCAACATCAAGCACATCTTTTACCCATGCTTCGCCTGACAGATCTTCCAGGTACTCGAGCCATGTATCCAGTTCACGATAACCACCAACGTTGAAAATATCCGGTTGTTCGCCAGCAGCGAACTTGGCTTTCAATGCAGCGCCGTAGTCACTACCGCCACCAACGGTCTGAATGTCCAATTTGATGCCTGGATGAGAGGACTCATACTCCGCTTTGAGACGGTTAAGCGCTTCCGCAATTTCGACTTTGAATTGAAAGATTTTAATGGTTTTGTCTCCTGCAGCAGCCTCTCCGCCACCTTGGGCGTCTGTTTTGACAGGACTTCCACTCTTATCTCCGTTGCCACAACCCGCAAGCATTACAGAAAAAGCAATCAGCATAAGCAACGTCAACTTGGTCATTCTTTTCATACATACACTCTCCCTATAGTAGTTTCAGTATAACAGCTTCGTTGCATTTTTTAGCCACCAGGATGCAGGGGGCGATTGATTTACAACCGTTCCCGAATCGGTGCTTCCCCTTTGCATGCCTCAATTATTCACCTCATAAGATGCGGTGAGTTCGTTAAAACTTTGACCATCTTTTTATCATTTCCCCTCAGGAGTCAGGCCCATGCTTAGCGGGCATGACTCCCTTGCACACCTCCGTGCCAGGTCGGAGCGGAGGGATCATGATGCGCTGGAGGAGCGGAGCGTTCGCCTTTGATACTCGGTGGCTTCTTTACCTGAATTCATTCAGGCCACCGGGGAGCAACAGCGACCGTAAGCGCACATGATCACGGAGCGGTCCGCCCTCGCACTTACCCTTTAACGGATCCAGCAGTAATCCCCTGAATGATGTATTTCTGCATCAGCAGGAAGAAGATGATAATTGGCATGATACCAAGCACCAGTGCAGGCAGGGCAAGATCCCATTGCTTCGTATATTGTCCGAAGAGCGCAAAGGTCGCAATCGGAATTGTACGCAAATTGGAGCTTTGCAGAATCAGGGATGGCAGCAGATAGTCATTCCAGATCCAGAGTGTATTCAGGATGATGACGGTTACATACATCGGCTTCATAAGCGGGAATACAATCCGGAAGAACACGCCGTAGGCGGAGCTTCCATCCACCCGAGCTGCCTCTTCAATTTCGAGTGGAACCGATTTGACGAATCCGTGGAACAGGAAGATGGACATCGGTGCGCCAAAACCGAGATAACAGATGATGAGTCCGAAGAGGCTGTCGATCAGTCCAAGATTACTGGTTACGGTAACGAGTGGAATCATGATAGACTGAAACGGAATCACCATGGCGGCAATGAACATGCCGAACAAAATCCGGTTGAAGCGTGTATCGCTGCGTACCATTCGGTAGGCCGCCATGGAGCTGATCAACACCAGCAGCAGATTGCTGACTACAGTGACGATGAGCGAGTTCATCAGCGCTGATGGGAACTTGATTTTCTCCCAGGCGTTCGCATAGTTGCCCCATTGGAATACCTCTGGCCATGCTGCCGAATTGGTAAGCAGGTCACCAAATGTTTTGACCGAATTGACAAACAGGAAGTAAAACGGAACCAGGAACAATAATCCAATGAGCACCATAACAATCTCGGTTACTATGGTACTGAAGCGGTAATTTTTTGACGTTTCCATCTATGCCTCCACCTCCTTGCTCTTCGTCACACGCACCTGAATCATGGTGATAATGGCAACGATTACGAAGAACACAAGTGCTTTGGCTGTACCGATGCCGTACCGATTATTCACAAAAGCCTCATTGTAAATATTCAGTGCTACCGATTCTGTTGATCCAAACGGTCCGCCTTTAGTCAGCGACAGATTGAGATCGAACATTTTGAATGACCAGGAGATGGCAAGGAACAGACAGATTGTGACTCCCGGCATAATGAGCGGGAAAATAATGCTGCGCAGTACCTGCCAGCGGCTGGCACCATCAATTTCGGCAGCTTCCAGCAGATCAGGTGATACGTTGGTCAAGGACGAGATGTAGATGACCATCAGATACCCTGCGGTCTGCCAAACAAATACAATGACGATACCCCAGAAGGCCGTTGGCTCGTCTCCCAACCAAGGGAGGTTGAAGAAGGACCAACCTGTTACGTCGCCTACTGCTGAAAACCCTTTCACAAATATGAACTGCCAGATAAAGCCGAGCAACAATCCACCGATCACGTTAGGCATAAAAAAGATCGTGCGCAGAAAGTTTCTCGTCTTGAGCGGCTTGGTCAGGAAATACGCCAGGAAAAAACCGATAACATTGGTCAAAATTACACCAACCACGGTGAAGCGCACCGTAAACCAAAACGCAGATAGAAACTTGGGATCATTCGCAAAAATTTGCTTGAAATTATCGAATCCTACCCAATGAATGTTCGCCGACACCCCGTTCCAGTCGGTAAAGGAATATACCATGCCAAGCAGGAAAGGGACCACGATAATGAGAATAAAAAAGACGATGGAGGGACCCACGAACACAAGCTGCTGTAACAGCTGTGAAGATTTGCGATGCTTCATATCGTTCTCCCCTTCTATAGATGGATGAAATTGGTCTCTTGTTCTATTAAACCCCATTCTCGCACAGGGAAACACCGACCCTGGTGAACAGTTGGGTGTAAAATATTGTCCTCTCTTAACCTGCAACCAGAAGGGGTGTCACGATGTCAAAATACTACAGCATTCGCACCAAGCTAATCGCTTTTATGCTCATTGCCACGACGATCCCGCTGCTGGCATCCATCAGCATGACGTTTATCCAGACTAAGACCGCCCTGCGTGAGCAGGCCGTCGCAGAGAACAAACGCCTAATCTTTCAGGCGTCCACCAATCTCAACAATTACGTGGATAACGTGGCAAGAGCTTCGCTTGCTGTGTACAACGATCCGAATTTTCTGCGAAATCTGGCGAAAATCCCCGGCGACTATCGCGCAGTTGCCGAGGTATACACCACTCTGCAGACGATACGTTCGGCTGTGCCCGATGTATTCCAGCTGTATCTGCACTCTTTTGCTGCCAATCAATCGACATTAATTGCCAATCCTTTCCCGAAGCGGGAAGAACGCAAACAGGCCTACTCCGACTCGCTTCATGGAAAATCGAACGATAAAAGCCCGGATATCTGGGTCGAATCGGCTCACCTTAGTCATTCTTACGGCTTCAAGGCAGCGTCAGCGGATGATCCTCCAAGAACAGTGATTACCCTTCACCGTGTGATCAAGGATGTACCTTCGACAGAACGATTGGGTGTGCTCGCCATCGATTTGAACATGGATACCATTGCCGAAATCTGCAGCAGACTGTATGATCCGACAAAGGAACAGATCTATGTCATCGACAATAAGAACCAGATCATTTTCGAAGGAAAGTCGGAAGTCAGCGGAACGGATGCATTACGGCAGGAAGCAGCGACTGAGCTGAATTCAGCACGTTCCGGTGAAGGGACAGTACAGACCGCTTCAGGGCATTTTGAACAAGATCATTCAATGTATGTGTATCAGCAATTAGGAAGCCAATTTGCAGACTGGACCATTGTAAAACAGATTCCGAATGAAACGCTGTACGCGAGTGCCACCACTCTAACGTGGAATAATGCCATGATCGCTATTGCTGCGCTGTTATTGGTCATTGTGGCAACCTTGTTCATCTCGATCCGGATCACTGGACCGCTCAAGCAATTAATGCGTTATATGAACCAGATTCAGGCAGGACGCCTGCATGTGGATATCCGTTTAACGAGTCGGGACGAGATCGGTGTGCTGGCCCGTCATTTCCGGGATATGATGGATACGGTGAACAACTTGATTTTGCGGGAATATCGCCTTGAAATTGCGAATAAAACGAATCAACTTAAAGCGCTGCAAGCCCAGATTCATCCCCATTTTCTGTATAATACGTTGCAATCCATCGGTACACTTGCGCTTCAACAGCAAGGACAACGGGTGTATGTGCTGCTATCTTCCCTATCCAAAATGCTGCGCTACAGCATGCGTGACCAGACCCGGGTCACTTTGAACGAAGAAGCCGAGCATGCACGACTCTATCTGGAACTGCAAAAAGAGCGGTTCGGTGACCGCCTGGAGGTTGAACTGGATTTTGCCGAAGATACCCTGCGGGCCGAAATGCCGAGGATGACCTTGCAGCCTTTAATTGAGAATTACTTCAAGCATGGAGCGGATGTTCAGCCTGGCAAAGGCAGGATACGCATATCCAGTCAGCGAACGCCTGACGATTGGATTCAGATTCGGCTGGAAAATAACGGACCGCGCATTCCGGAAGACAAGTTGTCCGAAATTCAGCGTTGGTTGCATCCGGCATCTATATCTTCCGATTCCTCTCAGGAACCGGACGAGACCGAGTCGATTGGATTGCGTAACGTAATGCGCAGACTCCAACTAAACTCACCTCCGGGATACAATGCCACGCTTACGATCGGCAATCTGGAACCGAATGGCGTAGAGATCATAGTCAAAATATACGCGGGAGAGTGAACAACATGAAAGCCTTGATTGTCGATGATGAAAAACACGTCCGCGATGCGATTAAGCTGCTTGGTCAATGGGAAGCCGCAGGAATTGATACCTTATATGAAGCGGCAGATGGTCACGAAGCGGTCGCTGCCATTACGGCTCATCAACCGCAAATTGTACTCAGCGATATGCGAATGCCTGGCAAGGATGGTATGGCTCTGCTCGAATGGATATCTGTTCATGCCCCGCACAGCAAAGTACTGGTCATCAGCGGATATGATGATTTTGAACTGGTCAGGCATGCAATTCGCTATGGAGGTACGGACTACCTGCTCAAACCAGTCGAAGCAGACGAACTGAATTCATCCTTATTTAGAGCAGTCGACGCCTGGAAAGAAGACGATGCTGTTCGTGTGCAGTCCACAAGACAATCCATGGTGGTCAATCAGATGCGTCCGCATTATCATGACAGACTGCTCACAGAGCTTGTCGTTGGACGCGGAAGCAATAACACCCAATTCCAGCGGCTGCGGGATGAATTAAATCTGCCCAAGCAGATCGACAGTTGCAGTGTGGCAGTCACCAGCCTTTCCCATCTCGATGCTCAATGCTTGGCAAAATATCGTAGTCAGCCTGATTTGCTCGTATTCTCCGTGCTGAATATCTGTGCGGAGATGTTATCCCCGCCTGCTGAAGGTGTCGTGTTCCGCCAGCTTGATCAGCCGGATGAAGTCGTTCTCCTATACTGGGGTCAATGCTCGACACTTCAAACCATTCTCGAAAAAGTGAACGATGGTCTGGAGCAGACCATTCAACGCCGTCTTCATTTTGGTATTTCCAGCTGTGAGTTTTATCCTACGGGGACCTCGGGAGCCTATCAGGAAGCTAGTTTGCGGTTGTGGCGACGCAATGCCTTGCAAACGAAGCAGTGTATTCACGATGCAATGGAGTCCTCCAACGGAAACAAAGGGCTGCGGTTATCTACCTTTGAGGAGTCCTTACGGCTGGCATCTATGAGCGGGCGCGCTTCCAGCGTGTCCAATGCCGTTGCAGAATGGATTGATCCCATTACCCGGCTCGATGTCGTAACAGCGGAGCAGGTACAGCAATGGATGGATGAAATGGAATGGATGATTGGCCGTTGGCTCGACGATGCTGCAGGTGCCCCACCGAAGGATGAAGATGAAGCGATAGATGAACAATCCATTCCATTCGCCGAGTTGCCTTTGGACCGTGACGGACTATTATCGCTGCCCTTGCTCCGCTCCCTGCTGGAACAGCGGTTGCTCGCAGCCGGAAAGGCCCTCACTGCACATCATCATGCAACACCGGACCCAATGAGTGAGATTGCACGTTATATGGATGCTCATTATCAAGAGGACCTGTCTCTGCAGCAGATTGCTGCACGGTTCTACCTGAGTCGCGAATATATATCTCGCAAATTCAAACAGCAGTTCGGATTGAACTGGTCGGAGTATTTGGGCAAACTGCGAATCAATAACGCCAAGCTTCTATTGCAGAACCCTTCACTACGAATTGCAAAAATCTCGGAAATGGTCGGCTATCAGGACGAGAAGTATTTCAGTAAAGTGTTCAAAAAAATGGAGGGCATCACACCGGGGGAGTACCGCAAAACGTTATCTGACGGAAATGCTTAATTGAGCCGCCGAATCTGTGGAAATTCGTCTAATAGAATGCTCGATTCGTTAAACGATAAAAGGGGCATCCCGTCATGTTCATGACTCAGGGAATTGCCCCTTTCCTTTTTACATATATGGATGCATCTTAATGGATACACCCTGATCTTCTTTTCTAAGGAATCAGCGATCACGCAGTATGACGGAAGGAACAATACGAATATAGATTAACTCTCCCGCCAGCTCGACGATCGTCTGGGTTACTATCACTGCGGCAGCAATTGTGGCCCACTCTTGCGGCAATGCAAGTGCCAATGGCAGAACGACAAGTGAATTTCGGGTCCCTGCACTGAAAATAACGGCCCTGCCTTCGCCTGTATTCAATCGAAATAGAGCCACTACGATTCGTGATATGAAGGGCATAACAACTAGAAAAATAATATAAATGGGCAGAACATCCACAATTACAGCAAAATCATTGTAGACCTTCCCGATCTGCGATGCGACAACCACAATCAAGGCCAGAGCCATCATGGGTACAGGCAGCCAAGCGGTTGCGTTCATCACCCGTTCTCCTCCGGCTTTGCCTTTGGTCACAACTTGCGTAAGAATAGCCAACAGCAACGGAATAACGATCAGGAACAGAAAAGCCTCCACGAAAGGCCCCACCTGCATGACCTGTGCCGCTTCCTTCCCTATGAACAGCCACAAATATACTGGTAATAAGACCATTTGTATAACAAACAGGATTGGCGTTGCAGCAAGCATCAATTTCTCATTGCCCCGACCCAACTGTGTAAAAACAATGACGTAATCAATGCACGGGGTTAACAGTACCAGGTAAACGCCGATTAGCACGGCCGGAGGTTGCGGAAACGCCAGGGTTAACAACCACACGACCACAGGCACTACGATAAAATTAGCCACCAGCAAAGCTCCAATAAATCGCAGGTTGGATAAGGATTCTTTAAGCTGTAAAAAAGGAAGTTGTGCAAACATGCTATATAGCAAAATGGCAAGTACAGGTGAAACCGTATAATGCAGCGCTGACCCCCATTCAGGGGTGCCCAGCCCAATCGCTGCTCCCACGAATAGGGCAACGACATAAAACCACGTTTGTTGCTTCTCCATCGTTTCTCTCGTAAACAACCTTCTTCCTCTCCCTCTGAGAATTAGCATTTTATCACAATATCAAAATGATAATTGTACGTTTGTAGTGAGTTGTAGTGAATTGAAGTATATGTTATTGTCATATTAGAAAGCAGTTCTGGGTAATATGAAAATATCCGCAATGCGCTAACATTGCGGATATCCAGACAAAAGACCGATGGGTGACCACGGCGCGAATTTCAAATGCATGAAAAACCACCGAATTAAGGGGCCAACCTATCGTCGGTGGTTTTTCTTGTTCTTACGTCTCTTCTTAACGCTGAATAAAGTTCTCAGGCCAGTACAAATACTGACGATCTTTAATAAAGCGTCCAGAATCTTCACGATCAAATCAAGAGACACGGCTCCACCTCCTTTCGGAGCAGCTTCGCCGTGTCTTCCCACCGATTACATTTGTCCTAAATTTGAGTATAGCAGAACGTTGTGAACGAATATAGATAAACTTACCAGCCAAATGAATAAGAAAGAAGTCCGTGCCATTAACATATTTCTACTTCAACCAGCGTACATTGAGACGTAGCACAGCGAATAAGAGAGCGGCAAAAACCGCAGGATGGCAGACAACGATCCTGTGAATTTTTTGCGGCTTCTTATTAGAATGCGAAAGAAATGGGTATATTCATTGTAGACTGACCCGTGGTTCATTCATTTTTGTAAAACCAAGGAGGAAACACAATGTCACGTAACAATCCGTACAAGTGGTTAAACGCGATTGGATTCATCGCTGTTATCGTAGTAAATTATCTTTCCAACGCGCTGCCTATCGGAGGTAGAACCAACAAGGAAGTATCGGATATGTACCCTGTATTGCTCACCCCTTCGGGCTATGCATTCTCTATATGGGGGCTGATCTATCTGCTGCTCGCTGGCTTTGTCATCTATCAGTTCGTTCCCTCTTCTTGGAAAAGAGACTCCATTACCCGCCTCGGTTACTGGTTTCTAGCAAGCTGTGCCTTTAATGTAGCGTGGATCTTTGCTTTTCAAAATCTCAAAATCGGTCTCGCCTTAGTCGTCATCGTTCTGCTTCTGTTGTCCCTGATCATGCTATATGTAAAAACGCGTGCAATCACCCTCCCCACAACTGCCGAAATCTGGCTCGTGAAGCTGCCGTTCAGCATATATCTTGGATGGGTTAGCGTGGCAACCATTATCAATGCGGCTGTATTATTATATAAAATCGGCTGGGATGGCTTCGGACTCAGTGAACCTACCTGGACCATCATCATGTTAATTGTAGGCCTTGTGCTGGCTGTACTGGTGAGCTTCCCTTACCGGGATAGCGTATACCCACTTGTCTTTACTTGGGCATACATTGCCATCGCACTCAAACAAAAAGACGTTACCTCCGTATATTATACGGCAATTATCATTGCGATCGTACTAGCCATTTATGCGGTATGGCTATTCTTCGCCCGTAACCAGGATCGGGATTAATCCGGATCTGTTCATATAAATTCAAAAAGCCGATTTCGGTCATCTGACCAGAAATCGGCTTTTTATGTAACTTTCCTTGCTTGGCAAATATCAGTCTCCCCTATTTGAGGGCAATGACCTCAATCTCCACAAGAGCATCCTTCGGCAGACGAGCAACTTCAACTGCGCTGCGTGCCGGATAAGGCTGTTCGAAGAACGTGCTGTACACTTCGTTTACCGGAACAAAATCATTCATGTCTTTCAGGAAAACAGTCGTTTTCACAACTTTATCCATACTTGTGCCTGCTGCTTCAAGAATGGCCTTCACGTTGCTCAGGGACAAACGAGTCTGCTCCTGTACATCGGCTCCGAATTCTCCTGTTTGCGGGTTCAGGCCAAGCTGACCGGAAGTATAGATGAAACCGCCTGCTTCAACAGCCTGGCTGTATGGACCAATGGCACCTGGCGCCTGATCGGTAGAGATTGGTTTTTTCATGGATGAGTTCTCCTTCATGTTCGCTGTCCTGCCACCGCGAGGAGACAAGCCTCGAACTCATTTTTGAAGCTTATTATACCACGATCATACCCAGGCAAGAAACGTCTACCCTTAGCTCTCATTCCAATATCGGATAACCATGAATATCTCAGGACTCATCCAAACCAAGCACATGAATAACATCATTGGAATACACGTGGTTTCCATTGGTTTGAACAAGCGCAATGTTCATCATAGCGCGAGCTATGGTTGAAGCCTGGATTGCCCGGTATTTATCCACTCTGCCTTTCATCCAGCGATCCAGAAACGTCATGGCATGAGCTGCCAACTGCTCACCCAACCGTTTTTCTTTGCGATCTCCAAGAATTAACGACGGACGGAATATGTGCAGTGAACGGAAACCGATATCCGTTAATGCCTCTTCCATCTCTCCCTTGGTCCGACTATAAAACACACGTGACCCAGCATCGGCTCCCATGGAAGAGATGACGAGCATCTGGGATACACCATGTTCCTTGGCCAGTTTGGCGGCTTTTACGGGGTAGTGAAAATCCACTTGGCGGAAGTTTTCCTGACTGCCGGCTTTTTTAATCGTTGTACCCAAGCAACAGTACAAGTCATCAACATCGCGAAATAGATCTTTCTGCTCTTCAAGTTGTTCCCAATCCACGACATGCTGCTCCAGCTTTGGATGTTCCATTTCAAGCGGTCGTCTGACCAATACACGAATCCGGCCATAAGCCGGATTCTGAAGCAAGCTGCGTACCAGTAGTCCACCCACAAGCCCGGTGGCTCCAATCACAAGAGCTTGCCGTTCGTGATTTTCCAAGTACATCCCTCCACATATCTCTATTTCAGAAGCACACGACGTCCAAGCGTAAACGTAAGAACCAGCATCGCTGCACCAATACCCACTTGGAAGCCATAGGTGGAAACCCAATTCATCGCGTCCGGCCAGGTTTCCATTCTCTCATACAACCAGCCACCAATCAGCGGTCCAAGAAACGAGGTCACTCCAGTCATAGCCGAATACACGGCGACAAACATTGGTCTTTCGCTTTTGGGTGTATCTCCGATTGTGAAGTTGAAAGCAAGCTGGTTGAATCCACCCACACCAATACCGAGAAAAATATGAGATAAAAAAAGCGCTATCAAAACAGGCATAAACGACATCAATCCCCATGACAGACAGGAGAGTGCGATGATCGGTAATGTCCAAAATAATAAGGTTTTATTGCTGAATCTTGCGTTCAGATTGCCCCAGATATAGAATCCGGCCATCATAACGAGCGTCTGCACCACGGTGATTATAGATACCGTCTGATAATTAATGTTAAGCAGGTCAAGCATCACGTAGGAAAATAGCGGAACGATCAACGTCTGGATCAGTAACCAGGCCGCGAGGAACATTGCAGCCCTCAAAAAGGAAGGATCCTGAAACGGCTTCTTGAACATGCCCCAAAAGACCTTTTCAGTTGAACGTTCAAACGGCACATCTGGATAAAAGCAATAAATAACTGTATTGGCTATGGCGCAAATCCACACCGGAATGAACAGGATTAAGAAACCCATTTCCCCGGGGAAACGGTCCAAAACGATGCCTCCAGCAAATAAGCATACGCTTCCAAGTGCGTTCAGAATCGTGTTTCGAATTCCGAAATAACGCCCTCTCACCTTGGCAGGAACGATATCTCCAATCAATGAGGTCCAGATCATACCGCCAATCGTATTGGCTATAAATGCAACCGTATACACACCAATATAAATGCCTACCCACCACTCCTTGGGAAACAGGAACGGGATGAGGCCCGTCGAACTCCACAGGATGCGATGCACCCCTACAAACAATATAAGCATGCGTTTGCGGCTGCGAATGCGCTGCATCCAGTAAGCCGCTCCAATCTGGGCGATATTGACAAACGTCGTAATGGCGAGCACAAAGCCAATATGTCTTGACCCGGCCCCAAGGTACAGCAGAAATCCGGTTAAAAATGGGCCTCCCAGCAACGTCTGCAAAATAATTGCCGGTACACCCTCCCATGTTGCAATGGATAAATTCGTGCGTTGTGTCGAACCCTTGCGCCGTGGTTTGCCTGCAAACGGAGGAGGGTTAACGTTGACCGTCTTCTGTATGGGGATACACTCCTTAGACCGGGTTTCAAGAGCCGGTCGATGCTAGTTGTCACCCCAAATTCTACTCACAGCGTGATGGTTGTCAACTCATTTTTTCACGGTTCAACGGGAGATAGAGATAGAAGGTACTTCCCTTGCCCTCAGCGCTTTTAAGTTCGATCGATCCGTCCAGTAATCTTGCCAAATCCCGACTGATTGACAGGCCGAGTCCTGTTCCCCCAAATTTGCGGCTTATAGACCCGTCAGCCTGTTGAAATGCTTCAAAAATGGATTGATGTTTGTCTTCAGCAATGCCAATTCCCGTATCTTGTACCGAGAAAACAATCCATTGACTTAGAACGCCTGACTTTTTCATTTGCTTGGTACTCACGGTCAGTGTGACCTTCCCCTGATGTGTAAACTTGATGGCGTTGGACATGAGATTACGCAAAATCTGCTGGACTCGTTGGGGATCAGACCAGAGGGTTTCTGGTAGTCCTGGCTTCTTGTCCAGTTGCAGCTGGACTCCCTTTTTCTCGGCAACCAACTGGAAGTGATTCATGGCATCTTCCGTGAGTTGGGCAACACTGATATCCTCCAAGACGATATCCAGTCTGCCCGCTTCCACTTTGGACAGATCGAGAATGTCATTGATTAACGTTAGCAACTCCTGACCAGAATGCTCAATCATTGTGGCAAAACGTACGACATCCTCCTGCTCCAGCGTATCACCGTTCTCGCTGATCATCTGGGCAAAGTTAATGACACTGTTCAACGGTGTTCGCAGTTCATGCGACATATTCGCCAAAAATTCCGATTTGTACTGCGAAGTAATCATCAACTGCTTGGCACGGTCTTCCAGCACGATTTGAGCTTTCTGCAATTCTTCCTTTTGCACAGACAATAAACGATTGGTGCTCTGGATGAGCAAAATCCGATTCTGTTCATTCTGGAAATCTCGTAAAATAAAAGCAAAAATAAGACTAAGTAAAATACCAACAGGAAGGGTATACGGCATAATATGTGAGAAAAAATATGTAGCCGGGATAACGCCGACGATAGCTATGTTCACACTATTGACCACATTTACAATCAATATGACGATGACACCTTTAACAATTAGCCTGTAGTCACTGCGTCTCATCCATATATTCAACCCTGCACACAGCACACCCAAGATTGACATGTTGATCAGTGCAGCCACCGTAGCATCATTGATACCGAAAGTTAACCGGGTCAGTCCAATCCCAACACCCACGATAATCACGCTATAGGGTTGTCTATACGTCAAAACGGCAACAATTAAAGGAACAAAACGAAGATCGAAGACAACTTCATCATTAAGCTGAAATCCAAATACCGTGCTGATCCAGCCTGCAAAAATAAGTACAAACAACGAACATATCTGTTTTACTCGTGATGAAGCTCGTATTACGACGTATTTATAGAACACACTAGCAAGGTAAGCAATGGTAATGAGCATCCCCATGTTTAATACGAACATTTTTGAAAATTGCATTCACTCACTCCTGTTGTCGTGTATTCATTGACAGAAAACCTTTAGTCCGTATACATCTCTATCATATCATGCCCATTCAACCTTCGACATTCCTTCGTCGTCAAAAAAATGCACAAAAATACACAAATCAGGATTCAATTTGTGCGCTGAACGTAGTAGAATATATTGTTGTTCGATTTTATTTGCTGTGATCCAGTTCCTTGCGAACCTGGATGAAAGGAGAAACGGTGTTGTGCACGTATTAAAAAGCAAATCCTACTGGCTGTCGTTAAGCTTGATGCTTTCCTTGGCTGTCATGGGGATGTTCTATGATATTCTCAATAGTCCGGAGCGCGGGTTCTCTGTTCTTAATTCCCCGTTGGACCGGATCATCCCTTATGTACCTTCCATGTCCATACCCTATCTGGGTTGGTATCCGTTTGTCTTCGGCGTGTTGGCTTATTTATGTGCCAAAGATCGGCTCACTTATTATCGCGTCCTGTTATCCATGAACATCTGTGTCTGGATCTGTTACCTGATCTATTTTAATTTTCAGACTATGGTGCCGCGTCCCGAGTTAACAGGTACAGGTCTAGGCGCATCTCTCCTTGGATGGCTCTACGGCCAGGACCGTCCATATAATTGTTTTCCAAGTATTCATGCCCTTCATTCTTATCTGGTTATGCGTGCTGTTCTCTCCGTTCAGAGTATTCGCAAACATGTTAAGGTGTTAGTTGCTGCTGGTGCAGCACTGATTATATTGTCCACCTTAATGATTAAACAACATGTAATCTATGACGCCCTGGGTGCAGTCGTACTCGGCGAATGCGTTTTTACAATTATCACTGGGCTCTCGCTGCTCCGTCGTCGCAGAAAAGAATCGAAGTGGACTGAGGGGATCAGCTGACCCCTCGCTCCGACGATTTCTGGAGATGCTGTTGCCGCCTCCACTCATCAATAAACAAACTTGCAAAATAGGGATCCCACTGGGTCCCTTTTCCTTCTTCCAAAATAGATAGCGCTTTCTCATGGCTCATCCCATTCCGATATGGACGATCAGACGTCATGGCATCAAAAGCATCAGCCACGGCAATGATACGGCCAAACAGCGGAATCTCTTGGCCTGCTATGCCATCAGGATATCCTTTGCCATCATATCTTTCATGATGAGACCTTACACCCGGCAGGAAATCTGCCATGGCATCAATCGGTTCAATCTGTAACAAAATGCCCTCTCCAAGAACGGGATGTGTGCGAATGATGGCGAATTCGTCATCAGTGAGTTTCCCATCTTTCAATAACACTTCGTCGGGTATACCGATTTTCCCAATATCATGCAACAGTGCTGATTTGTATAATAGATCTGCTTGTTCCTCATTCATGCCACTCAGCTTGCCAATCATAATGGAGTACTCTGCCACCCGCATGGAATGACCTGCCGTATATTTGTCCCGTGCGTCCAATGCAGCCGCCAAGGTGGAAAAATAACTTTGCAGCAACTGCCGATTACGTTCTTGTCTCATCTCAAGCCGATTAATCATCATATTGAATCCGGAGATGAGCGCAGAAAATTCATCCGCGTACAGATCAGGGGTTCTTCTGCCCAGGTCTCCCTCTTGAATTCGGTTCATCTCCTCCGTTAGCTCTGCAACCGGACCACGAACATCCCGAATCAGTAGCCAGCTTCCCACAAGGGCGAAGCCCCCGCCCAGCACAACGATAAGAACTGCCCACAGAATATACTCTTTCGCAAACTCGCTATCCATATACTGAAGACGGATCGATGTAGCCAGGAAGAACAGAAATAATGGAAATAAACCGATCAACGCCGTACTCAGCTGAAATTTACGCTGAATGGACACCAGGACACGTCCTCCGAGAGATGGCTCCATGCCATGCTGTTCTTTGCCTCTGCGGCGAACTTCCAGCAGCAGCGGTCTCACGGTACGAACCGTCAGAAAATATTCAATTAAGGCATGCATCACGGCGATCAATAAGGCACACGCCGCTGCAACTGCGACATATCCATATGGAAATTCCAGCCATCCTGTAGAAATCATCCATATCGTCAATCCGGCAGCAGGCAGGGAAAACCCAAGCATATGCGGACCCAAAATACGATAGATCGTTTGTCCCGGAAAACGGTGAATGCTCTCATACATCTTTGTCAATTCGGCCTTTTCATGATGCTCAGCGGCAAAAAACTGCCGGATGGGGCCAAGTTGTGCCCATAACGTAATCAGTTCTGCAACAAGCATGAACAATAGTGATATCAACACAATGATAATAAGTCGTACAAATTGAATGTTTGGTATTTGTAAGGTAGACACCATAACGACTGTACCTACCACAAAAACTGCTCCCATTGAACCGATAATATAATTTCGCATCAGACGAAAGATAAATGAACGGTATACTTCCACCCTAACCCCTCACTCTCTAGGTGTAAACCCGTTCTCCCCATTGATGATGACAGAGGGAAATTAAGGGTACAGCCTCCTATTTGTTATCGGTTGCTCGGACTGAAAAAATTAATTCATTTCACGGACGGGAAACCTCCATCCTGGAATTAACTATGAATCGCTCATTTACTTATATGTACGCGTACAACCATACAAAAAAGACTGTTCCCCGTAGGAAACAGCCTGTTATGGCAAGACATTTCTTATCCTTTAATCTTGGCAGCAAGAATCATTGTACCACGCGGCTCATCACCCATCGCATCCGGTTCAAGTGTGATCGCGACCGTGTCGTAGTCGTTGGCAGAGTCTAACGTATAATATACCGCTCCCGTTCCATTATGGCTCAGGAAGGTCCCCGCATTCTGAGGTGTATCGCCCTTGATCAGCCAAACCTGGAACGCCTCATTCCCTTCCAGAGTAGGCAAGTTCTCCGCCTGTACGACCAGGTGAGTACCTTTGTTGTCAATAACGATGGTAGCCAATCCTTGGGCCACAATGTCCTGTGTCGCAGGACTAAGCTTGACGGCTTCGCCTGTCTGCATTCCCTGTGCAGGCTGCAGGGATGAAGCGAGCTGCTCTTGCAGCTGCGCATTCTGTGCCTGCGCCTGAGCAAGCTGCTCTTGCACCGTCGATGAGCCCGCAGCTTGCTGCTTCAGCGAATCGACCTGGCCTTGCAGCTGCCCGGCGTAGATGCCGAGCACGAGCGCCGCTGCCGCGAGGGCTACGCTTGCTATGCGCCAGGCGCGACTGCTGCGCGCACGCGCGCGCCCTTGAGGCTGCCATGGCTGTGCCTGTGCAGCCTCTTCTGCCCGGGCTGCAGGCACCGCCGTCTCCGGCGGCAAGCCTTGCCCGGGCTGCGCCGCTTCTTGCTGCGGCGCAAGATCCGCCTGAAGCACCACGGGTGCTTCAGGCTTCGCAGGAGCAGCCGCCGGCTTCGTTCCGGCGCTCTCCTGCGCGTGTCCAAGCACGTTGCTCAGCACACGTGCTCGCATGCCAGGCGGCGGTGCAACAGGTTCCGCCGCGAGTGGCAGGAAGCCTGTTACTTCCTGCAATTCCCTCACCTCCTGGCGACAAGACTCACATTGGGCCAAATGTGCTTCAAATGCTGCCACTTCCTCCGCTTCGAGTCCTCCCAGCACATACACCGGTGCCAGATCAGACCATTCCTCATGTCGTTCTATCATGGATGTATGCCCTCCCTTCCCGCGTCCGGATGCAATTCAGCATCGGCGAGCAGCTTCTGAAGCTGCCGCATCGCAAGCCTGACACGGCTCTTTACCGTACCCAGCGGAATCCCGAATCTGCTGGATACCTCCTGTTGCGTTAAGCCTGCATAATAGATCGATTCAATGACCTGTTGCTGGTCACCATTCAACTGGGACAGCGCCTCCTTGATTCGGACACCTTCCCATTTGCGCTCTATTTCTTCTTCTGTATTTGTATGTTCATCGGCATATGCCGCCAGTGTTTCGTTCTCCACTGAGGTCGTAGCTGCGCTTTTGGATTTTCGCCTCAGCATGTCCACTGCAATGTTGCGCGTAATGGCGAACATCCACGTGGTCAGCTTCCCCTGTGAGGCCTCATATCGTTCAGCATTGTTCCAAACCCGCAGGAATAATTCCTGGACAGTCTCTTCTGCTGTCATTGGATCACCAACAATCCGATAAGCAAAAGAATACACCGCCCGCTCGTAGCGGTCATATAAAAGCTCCAGTGCGGAAGCATCTCGTTCCGCAATCTGCCGCATTAACCTGCTGTCCTCTATTGATTCAGTCATGCGAGGGCCCCTTTCCGTGTCATCCCTCTTATTATAACCTACGCAGAATCATTTGAAGAGGATTACCTTATTGAAGAAAAAATTTGAAATGTTTTCGCAATTGTTTTCAAAAAAAGATTCAACCTTCCTTTTTATTGCAAAAAATTACAGCCTGTGGTATACTCTAAGAGTTGGTATTTAAACAACCTCATATGATTTTCTGTCTTCTTTAAACCCCGGAATATTTTCTTCATGCTGCGACCGCAGCGAACATGCACATTAACCTATGAAGATTGAAGAACCTGAATCACATTAACCCGGTAGTACAGAGTTTCACAAGATGTTCCCATTCACACTGGCGCGGTCATCGGAGCCGCAAGGACAAAAGAGAGGTAGGGCTTTTGTTGTTTTGGATGTCACTTATTCTTGAGAAGATTGAAAACATACACAAAGCACCCGGAATTGGGTTCCGGGTGTTTTTCTATGTCCACTTTTAATAAAAAAATGTCCAGACAGCTAAAAGGCGCCGATACAATCTCGGCGCCTTTCATCGGAGTTGTATGGATCAACTCCCTGATACTGTTGCTGTTATAAGAACTAGATAAACATCGTTTTGGAGATGATGACCAACAGGATGAACAGTACAAGAATCGTACCCATGGATCCCCAGCTTCCTCCGCTATGTCCATAGGAAGTTCCACAACCATGGTGATACCCATGAAGCACTGGAGCCTGATTGGGATGATGAGCGTAGCCGTAGCCATAGCCCGCTGGCATAGTTCCACAACCATATCCGTACCCATGCATTTCATGACCTGTGTATCCATGCATGTGCTCATACCCTCCCACGTATCCGTATACGTGTCCCTGTCCGTTCGGTGAATTCGGTTTTACTTCGCTCATTGTTCATTCCTCCTTAACATTTGCCTACACCCCTAAGCTATGTATTATGCCTACCTCTGGACCGGGCTATGGCCCTACTTTGACAAAATAGGCGTTTTCACTATTCCTGTAGGCTTGTCCTCAAACCAAAAAAAACCCCACCGGTTAACCGGCGGAGTTCAACATATTATACCCAGAAAGATTTAGTGATGATAACGAGAAGAATGAACAGAACCAAGATGGCACCAGTTGATGTCCAGCCGCCGTATCCTGCGCCTCCAAGTACTTCGCTCATGGAGATTCCTCCTTTACCAATGGTTTAGGTGTTAAGGGTCTATTAGATGAGGAATGCTTTTGAAATGATAACCAACAATATGAAGAGAACCAAAATGGCACCAGTCGATGTCCATGCGCCGCCGTATCCACCTACAACTCCACTCATGCAAAACCCTCCTTTTATTTGAGGTACAGTTCACTATATGCAAAAATCACACACTAGATCGGGCTCTGATTAAATTTGGGCAGGCATTACCTACGAAGCAACCATATTCTCTTTCTCTTTGAACCCATAAAATGCAAAAAACCGCAAGCCCCAAAAAGAGACTTGCAGTACATTGTATAAGACCATCTTCCTTATGCTGCTGACTTCCGTCAGTTCGGCCGTGCCTGACGGGATGAAAGTTTCTCTTGAACAGATTGCAGCTTCTGTACACTGGAGGCATCCGGTTTGTCACGACGATCGTCGATCTTGACGGATGTGGAGACACGCTGAGCTCCCGATAGAAACGGAGCTTCATGCAGAGCCGCAATTGCTGTAAATACTTCATTGAGCGGGCCTTCGATAATGGTACTCATGGAGGTCAACTGATATGTAATGCCCCGCTGGTTTTCCAATACTTTCTGCATATCCGCCACATAACTGCTCAAGCTGGTCGTCCCGGTGCCAATTGGAATTACGGTCACTTCTGCTATTGCCATTTCGCTCCGCCTTCCTTGGGCCCCGAAAGATACCGGTGCCGCTCATTTTTAGTCGATTTTTGCCTGTTTTTATTCTACCAGTTGAAGGAGCTATAATTCAAACTGACGTGATGACGTCATCTGATTTGACCAAAAATTTTTTTTGATAAATCTTCAAATCTTCCAGTCCTTTTCCTTTGCGGAATCCTGGCTTAAATGGTATACTCGGAATTACGTTTTACTGTGTTGACCCTGTTTACAAACACTATATGTTGGGTTACAGTAAGAGAACAGCAACAAAATGTAGTAAAATTAAATCACCCCACTTCTATTAGTCATCTTCTGAAATCTCGCGAAAAACAGGATGAAATCACCTCTAAAGGCACGTCCCTGTAGGTGTAAATCGCTTTCTCGAAACAGACTTGACTCGGAGGTTAACGGGGCTATTTGGACTGCACCGGTATCCTCTAATTCACAGGCGTGTCTGCTATAGACAAAAGATTACATAAGCACCCTTTTCTGTCTTTTTTTGATTCTTCAAAGACAGTAAGGAACTCAGGGCATCCATGGGCATTTTCAGCCGCGAGGCAAGGGGAATGCTTTTTATGTGACCATGTTCTGCGTGCGCTCCTATGTGCAAGATGAGGCAAGACTCGCAATCACCGCCGCTCAGTCCGTAATATGCAGCTTATATCTTTATCTCACCGTAAGAAGACACTCAATTCTTTATATAAAGAATTTCTCCAATTTATCTCTTAAACATGCGAAAGCGAGGAATATTCATGCCACAAGTTGTGACCAAGCCGAACAACCGCCAGCTTGCCTTTGATGATATGCGCATCTCGGTATATGCAGATCGTATTCTGGAAGGACTGGACATGCTGGACAAGGAACGTCTGATACGCGGGGTAAACAGCAAGCTCCGTCGTGACGAAGTTACCGGAGACGAGATCAGCAGCGCTTTTATGATGAGCGCTCTGGAACTGGTAACGAAGGAAGAGCCTAACTGGAAATTTGCAGCGGCACGCTCCCTGCTTACTTCCCTTTACAAGAAAGCGGCAACCAACCGCAGATACAAATCTTACCCGGAAGAGCCTTACGGCGCTTTCCACCCGCTTCTAGTGGATCTTGTGAAGAAAGGCATCTACCGCGAAGAACTGCTGGAATGTTACACCAAAGAGCAGATCGACGAACTTGCTGAATGCATCGATTACCGCAACGATCTGTTGTTCGACTATATCGGCTTGCTCACACTGGCAGAACGTTACCTTGCACACGATTTTGACGGAAAAGTCATGGAATTGCCTCAAGAGCGTTACATGGTTATCGCGATGTACCTGATGCATCAGGAGCCTGCTGAGAGACGTATGGACCTCGTTAAGGAAGCTTACTGGGCAATGAGCAACATGTACATGACGGCAGCTACACCTACGATGTCCAATGCGGGTAAAAAAGTGGCTGGACAACTCTCCAGCTGTTTCATTGATACCGTGGATGATTCCCTTGAGGGTATCTTTGACTCCAACACAGATGTAGCACGTCTCAGCAAAATGGGCGGCGGCATCGGCGTTTACCTCGGTAAAGTCAGAGCTCGCGGTTCGGACATCCGGGGTCACAAAAATACAAGTTCTGGCGTAATCCCTTGGATTCGCCAACTAAATAATACTGCGGTCAGCGTAGACCAACTCGGAACACGTAAAGGTGCAATCGCTGTTTATCTGGACGTTTTCCATAAAGACATTCTGGCCTTCCTCGATCTGAAGCTGAACAATGGTGACGAGCGGATGCGTGCGCATGACGTATTCCACGGCATCTGCCTGCCTGACCTGTTCATGGAGCGAGTAGCCAGCCGCGGCGAATGGAACCTGTTCTGCCCGCATGAAACGAAAAAAGTGATGGGCTGGAAAGATGAGAACGGTCGTCCACTCGGACTGGAAGATTTCTATGATGAATCCGTAGGCGAAGGCGCGTTCCGTGAGAAATATGAGGAAGCGGTCAACCACCCGCTGTTGTCCCGGATTACGGTTCAGGCGATTGACATCATGAAACGTGTTATGAAATCCCAACTGGAAACCGGTACACCTTACATGTTCTACCGGGATACTGTTAACCGTTCGAACCCGAACAGTGCACACGGCATGGTCTACTCTTCCAACCTTTGTACCGAAATCATGCAGAACCAATCTGCAACTGTAGTTGAAAAAGAAGAGCTCGTAACCAAAGATGGACAAACCCGCATCGTGATTTCCAAAGTACCGGGCGATTTCGTAGTCTGCAACCTGAACTCCATTCACTTGGCACGTGCTGTACCTCATGATGTATTGGAGCGTCTGGTACCGATTCAGGTTCGTATGCTGGACAACGTTATCGACATCAACAACATTGAAGTGCTGCAAGCCCAATACACCAACAGTCAATACCGTGCGGTTGGTCTGGGAACATTCGGACTTCATCACCTGCTTGCTCTCGAAGGTATTCGTTGGGAATCGGAAGAAGCAGTCACATATAACGATAATCTGTACGAAAAAATTAACTATCTGCTCGTGAAAGCCAGCATGGAACTGTCCAAGGAAAAAGGACATTATCCGAAGTTCCAAGGTTCCGATTGGCAAACAGGTAAATACTTCGACCAACGGGATTACACGACAGGTGAGCGCGTAGGCGAATTCGTTACAACTGAACAATGGAAAGAACTGCAAGCCCAAGTACAACAAAACGGTGTACGTAACGCTTGGTTGTTCGCTATTGCACCAAATGGTTCAACGTCCATCATTGCCGGTTCAACAGCCAGCATTGATCCGCTTTACGAACTGTTGTCCTATGAAGAGAAAACGACATACAAGATTGCCAACCCGGCACCTGACCTGTCCGAAAAAACGATCTGGTATTACAAAACAGCGTTCATGGTGGATCAACATGCTTCCATCAATATGGCCGCTGCCCGTCAACGCCACGTCGATCAGGGACAAAGTTTCAACTTGTATGTTCGTCCAGATATCAAAGCAACGGAATTCCTGGAACTGCATCTGCACGCCTGGAGAGCCGGCATTAAATCAACTTATTATGTCCGCAGCCGGGCATTGACTATTGAAGAATGCGATTCTTGCGCAAGCTAATGTTTATCGTGATGCTGAAAGCTCACTAGATCTACGATGACTACCAGGGCATCCTGTTTTGAATGCAAAATGGCGTTGCCCTGGTACTTTTTTGCCCAAAACACGATCACAACATCATGAGATGTTGATATAGATGCTTTTCCAAAGTTCTGTCGGCAGAACATTATGAAATTTCAAGGAGTGAACGGATTATGCAATTGCAGAAAATTTTCAATACCGAAGCGCCTAACCAGTCTACCCGTATCATTGAAGGGGAATGCTCAGGCATTCTGAACTGGAACGATATTCGTATGCCTCATATGTACAAACTGTACAAAGTACTGCTGCTCAACCACTGGATCGCGGATGAAATTCCAATGTCCAAGGATGCTTCCCAATTTGCCCAATTGGATCCGGAAGAACAGCGTACATTTAAAGTCAACATCTCCCTGCTCGCTGTATTGGACTCCATGCAAACGATGTTTGTAGGTGACGTGAAACGTTATTTCACCGATTCCTCGCTGGAAGCGATCTCGGCAATCATTGGACAACAGGAAGTTGTACACAACCAATCGTACTCTTACGTTCTGTCCTCCATCGTGTCCGATCGGGAACAAAAGGAAATCTTTGAATACTGGAAACATGATCCGGTGCTGCTTGACCGTAACCGGTTCATCGCCGACATCTACCAAACCTTCCGGGATAACCCGTCTCCACAGACGTTCTTCCAGGCCATGGTAGCCGATCTGGTACTTGAAGGTATCTTCTTCTATAGTACATTTGCCTTCTTCTACAACCTGGCCCGTGACCAGAAGATGATGGCAACCAGCCAAATGATCTCTTATATTCAGCGCGACGAGAACCAACACTGCTACTTCTTCGCTGAAGTGTACAAACAGCTGCTGGTAGACTTCCCTGAACTGAACACACCTGAGAACATGGACTATGTGTACAAAACGATCAACCGTGCCGTTGAACTCGAAACCAACTGGGCACACTACACTCTCAGCAACGTACGCGGGATTGACCTGAACGAGTTGGAAGACTACATCAAGTACATCGCCAACAAACGTTTGCGCCTGATGGGTATGGAAAAAGCATATGAAGGCGTGGATGTAAACTGCATGCCTTGGATCAAACCTTTCTCCGACGAAGCACTGAATGCTACGAAAACAGACTTCTTCGAAGCCAAATCCCGTAACTATGGCAAAGTCGGCGACGATAACGGATTTGACGATCTGTAAGTTGATTGATACAGTGAGCGTAATTTAATGAACGCAATCTAATAAAAATGCACAACACTCCCCTTGTTGAAATGTCTTGATGGCTTTCTGCTTGTGGGAGTGTTTTTTTATATGCGACTGGATAGGATACTGTACCCATCCATCCTGCCAGCTTGTAAGATATAATGGAAAAAGGTTCACATTCCCCTATTGAAATGAGGCATAGTGATGGAAAGAGAACTGCTGGAGCAACTAAACAAATGGCATGAACAGGACCAATTCAGTCTTATTATTGAACGTATTCAACAAATTCCCGAATCGGAGCGGGATTATGAGCTGATTGGACAACTTTCCAGAGCGTATAACAATGAAGGTCGTTACCGTGAGGCTGTCCAACAGTTACTATTCATCCATGGGCAGGGAGCAAGCGACCCACTATGGCAGTACCGGTTGGGTTACGCTTATTATCATATGGCCATGTACGAGCAGGCACTCAAAGCTTTTGAGATGGCAAACGAGCTCTTGCCCCATGACGAATCGACTATCGAATTTCTCGAATGGACAAGGCCCAAAGCTGAAAAAATGCAACAGGATCGACAACGACATCAAGAGATATTGTTGGAATTGGAGCACAGTGGCAGGCTGAACAATCTCAGAGCCGCTTCCGGGTCCTACGATCCGGCTTCATTCTGGGAACAGAGTGAATATGCGTTGGAAAGTTATGTATCTTCACCTTTTGACGAAGAGTTGATCCAAACCATTGAACAGGAGCTAGGCTACAAATTACCTGCCTCCTATATCCAGTTAATGAACACACAGAACGGTGGAATCCCTGCACACACTGTTTTCCCAACCAAAGAAGCTACTTCATGGGCTGAAGACCATATCGCCATTACGGGGATTATGGGCATTGCACGGGACAAGTCCAATACACTGGGCGGAGAATTTGGAAGCCGTTTCATGATTGAAGATTGGGGATACCCTGATCTTGGTGTTGTGATCTGTGATTGTCCGTCTGCCGGACACGATGTAGTGATGCTGGATTATCGATTCTGTGGCCCTGAAGGCGAACCTGCTGTGGTTCATGTGGATCAGGAAGACGATTATGAGATTACATATCTGGCGCCTAATTTTGAAACTTTTATTCGCGGATTGGTTGATGCCGATACGTTTGATCTGTCTGACGAAGAGGATGAAGACTGAGATCGCAGGAGGGGCTTATGACAACCCGTATTTATTTTGGCTCCAATAAACTTGGTGAGATTGAGCAAGCATCCTTGCAAAAGGCGCTTCATGATTGCAATCTGGGAACGCTTATGAATTATAAGCGAACCGATGAGGGTGTGATGGGTCAGACACTTCTTATTCGCTCTTCAGAGGGAGAATATATTCTGAAAGGCAACCCATTATATGCAGGACAACTTCAGGAAGAGCAGTTTTTCGTAGAACAGCTGAGAACTCACACCAACATTCCTGTACCTGATCCATATTTATTACATGAAGATACCGACGTATTTGGCTGGAGCTATGCGATTATGCCCCGATTACCTGGAATGCACCTGCATGATCCGTCATTACAGGCTTCACTTTCACAGGAGGATCAGGAGAAGATCGCTACGATGCTTGCCCGCTCCTTAGCAGAACTACACCGTTGGAAAGTCCCTGATGCGGGAGAGTATGATCCTGTAGCAAAGCAGATCGTTCCCTTTGCGGGCAAATATCTGGACTGGCTGTATGGGACAATCCATCACTGGCTGCAGGATGCTGCAAAGTACTCCGTGATAACAGACGAAGATACACAGTGGGTGGACGAGCAATTAAAAAACGCTGAATCTGCATTTCACTCCATGCCTGTGCCCGGATTTGTGATGGGTGATTTTAAGGTCGAGAACTTTGTGATTCAGAGGAATGGTGATAGCCTTGCTTCGGACTGGCAGATTAGTGGTCTGTTTGATTTTACAACGGCCTATTTTGGAGACGGAACAGCTGACTTAACCAAAATGACAGCCATGTATGTACGAGAAGGTCAACCCGAACTTGCCAAACGATTCCTTCACGGTTACCGGGAGGTTGTCTGCGCAGCAGATACGGAGCGATACCAGCACTTTGCTACCCGTCTTAGGGTGCATCTGCTCTATCAGCGTATTTTGTTATGGGGTGAATGCAAAGCAACAGGCCGAGTAACCTGGGCATCGGATATGCCTTTTGCACATTGGGCGGAGCAGTACATGGATTCGGTAATTGCTTTACTGGATTAACACAACAAAAAACCGCCAGAAGGATGAGATGCACTCACTCCTGGCGGTTTTCTCAAACCATCATATATTTAAATCGGTAATATGCATATATGAATTACGGTTGTGCAACCGGCACTTCCTGATGTTTCTGCAAAAACTCCAGCATCCGCCGATACACGAGAATCTCATTCGTTTTTCTGGAGAAGCCATGGCCTTCATCATCCAGAACGATGTATTCCACGTCTACCCCTTTCCCCTGCAACGCGGCCACGATCTGATCCGATTCCGCCTTCACGACCCTTGGATCATTGGCCCCTTGAATGACCAGCATCGGGTTGACCATCTGGTCCAGATACGTAATCGGTGAATCCTTCGTTAAGCGTTCGCGGTCACGGACCGGATCACCCAGCCAGTTGTCCATCATCGGTTTCCAGTCTTCCGGCACAGATTCCAAGAATGTGAACAGGTTACTTGGCCCAAAAATATCAACCGCAGCGCGGAATAATTCCGGGTGACGCCCTGCCAGCAGCAAGGTCATATACCCGCCGTAACTACCCCCTACCACGAACAGGCGATCCGGTGATGAGATACCCTCGTCAAACAGCCAGTTTATACCGGCAACACAGTCTAACCTTGGGCCCTCGCCCCAATCTCTCTCGACCATTTTGCCAAACTCGGCGCCATATCCAGTGCTTCCCCGGAAGTTCGGAGCAAAAATATGATAACCCTGAGCCAGCATCATTTGGAACATCGGACGGAAGAATTTTGCTTCCGATGCCTGTGGCCCGCCATGCGGCCAAAATACCGTGTATCCATTGGCCTGTTCCGGCTTCGCTTTAAAAAAAAGCGCTTCGATCTCCAGTCCGTCGTAGGAGTTATATCGAATGACATCCGGGTAGACGAGATCGCTCGGATCAAGCCCTGTTACCCGATTGTCAGTCAGCGGTTCCCAGGACTCACTACCTGCCATCAACCGATAGATATTATGCGGCTGGACAGCTCCACGCCCCGAAATATACACGTTGCCAGCCTTGGTAACCGTCACATGTTCTACGGTGTCCAGTGGCATGGCCACACGCCGAGGCTGCTCGGAACCTTTGTCCAGCGCGTACATCCGATTCTCGGGACCCGTAAACGTCCAGAAGTATAACGTCTCTGAATCCTTATGCCAGCGGATGATATCCACGTCTTCTCCCTCCACTTTGCACAGAGGACGAAATTCATGAGTATCCAACCGATATTCAGCCACATAGGTGTACGGTTCGTTATCATTGGTAATCATCAGCAGCCGGTTATGGTCTGCAAATAGGACATACGAAACCTGACTCTGCCGCTCGGAGACCGGAATAATGGATTCCGACTCACCGTTCCGGTATACATATGCTGTCTGGTAGGTATTGGAGTATACATTCAAGATTACATAGGCTTGTTCATCCGAACTCACAGCAATCAGATTGCTTGTGACCTCTTCCCCTTGATGCAAGAGCTCATCCTCTCCCGTTTCCAGGTTCATCCGGCGTGAGTTGAGATAGTTCGGGTTATCCTTACTTGTCATATAATAAAGACGCTGTCCATCCTCGGACAGATGGGAGAAATAACAATGATCATTGGGCTCTGCCGGAACAACAGGAAATGGGACTCCGCCTTCCGGTTGAAGTGCATACAGATGATAATTCTCATCCCCATCGCGATCAAACGCCGTGAGAATATGACGTCCTTCTGGGTCTGGTTTGATAAACTGGCTGCTCTGATTCAAATACGTCAAAGGATACGGGTAGCCACCCGGCAGATCCATCGCCCAGATATTGGGCTGGCCGTTCAGATTGCTGTCAAAAAACAAACGTTTCTCGTCGGCCGATACGGCAAAATGGGAAATGCGATACGTCTGGAAATACTGTTCTACATCCGGTTTGGGAAACTGAATCATGACAAACCTCCTTGAGTATGAACGAAGTATCAAACAGTGGTAAATTAAGGGTATATTTGTCCATATTATATGCACATCCATTGTTTGCACAATAGATATGTCATATTTTTTTCCATTTCAGCTCATTCGATTACGTATAAAAGGTCATATGGGGTTTATCCTCACGGTAATAGTCAAGTCTCTGCTTCATATTTCCGGTATGTAGCTCGAACAAATGACCATCGGGATCGGTAAAATAAATGGATAATGCATCCTTCGGATCGCGTGGTCTTCCGGGAAGAATGTCAGCCCCGGCTGCTCGCAGCTGCTGCACAGACTCGTCGAATTCCTCTTCTTTTACGGTAAATGCAATATGTGTATACGTTCGTTCCGTATAGTTGCGAATGACGTCTTCCTGATTCAAAGCGATCCAAAGTCCGGCAAGTTCGAAATATGCCAGCTTCCGGCCTTTCACCTGAATACGGGCACCGAGAGCCTGCTCATAAAAGGTAATGGACCGTTCCAGATTGGATACGGAAAAGCACAGATGATTAATCCCCTGAATATTCATTTGGCTCCTGACACCTCCACATTTTAATGAACTGTTGCAATTGCTACATCCTTATTATGGTATATTTTGCACCAAAAACAAATGCCCTTCTTCCTCCTGTCGCACCTTCTTCTGGGCGAATGCATAGTTTAGGCGTATGAACGAACGTGCGAGGAGGATGTAAACCGAATGAATCCTGTCTATCCTTTTTACGGTGAGAAGACGGTGTGCAAGCCACAAAAGCTGGCTTTCCCACCCCAGCATCAGGACCAGCAGCCAGGTCTGGAAACCCTGATGGTGCCTGAACCGATCAGCGAAGATCCTGCTTATATTGGCAGCTGCAAGCTAGAAGGCAAGGTTGCGATTATTACCGGTGGTGACAGTGGAATCGGCAGAGCGGCAGCTATTGCTTTTGCCAAGGAAGGTGCAGATATCACCATCGCTTATCTATATGAACGGACCGACGCCGAAAGGACACGTGAACGCATTGAAGAGCTGGGACAACGGTGTCTGTTAATCGAGATTGATCTGCGGTTGAAGAAAAACTGCGAGGCTGTCATCCGTACTACCATGGAAACCTTCGGAAAGATCGACGTCCTGGTCAACAATCATGGAGTGCAGTACGTACAGCCAAGCATTGTCGATATTACGGAAGAACAGCTGTACCATACGTTCCAGACGAATGTGTTTGCCTACTTTTTTCTGATTCAGGCGGCTCTCCCACATCTGTGCAAAGGAGCATCCATCATCAATACGGCTTCCATTACGGCCTATAAAGGTGAAGTGCAACTGATCGATTACTCTTCCAGCAAAGGGGCTGTGGTCTCTCTGACACGGGTACTCGCCAAATCGCTCGCATCCGAAGGAATCCGGGTGAATTGCGTGGCTCCTGGACCCATATGGACACCACTCATTCCATCCAGCTTCTCCGCTGAAGACGTGCAGGTATTTGGAACCGAGACGCCGATGGGCCGGGCAGGCCAACCTTATGAACTAGCAGCTGCCTACGTCTATCTCGCTTCCCGCGACTCCTCCTATGTCACTGGTGAGTGCATTCATGTCAATGGCGGCGATATGGTAACGACCTAGTCATCTGGAGAACACCTCATATCTTGGAAAAAATACATTGGCACTGATATGAATACAACTGTATCATCTCTATTCACGGGCTATGTCAGATTGGATTTCGCGTTGGCAGCAGGAGATCATGCCACCTGTTCCGAAGAGGGTTAGGAGTAATTGATCCGGCGAGCCGGAACCTGACATCTTGCGACAAGGAGCTGAAAACCTGATGAACTACGATCCACTCTACCAACCGTACCCGTCTTATCGTGTGCCCGTTTATGCCAAACAAGGCATGGTCGCCACTTCACAGCCTTTGGCCGCACAAGCCGGTCTGGATGTGTTAAAAAAGGGCGGCAACGCCATTGATGCCGCTATCGCCACCGCTGCTGCACTCACCGTGCTGGAGCCAACGTCCAATGGCATTGGGGGCGATGCCTTTGCCCTCGTCTGGACCGAGGGCAAACTGCATGGCCTGAATGCCAGCGGGCCTGCGCCTCAGAGTATATCGATTGAGGCGCTCAAAGCGGCAGGCCATTCGGAGATGCCGAAGCTGGGGGTCATCCCGGTGACGGTGCCTGGCGCACCGGCGGGTTGGGCTGAGCTGAGCCGCCGATTCGGGCGGCTTACGCTGGCGGAAGCGCTGGAACCGGCTGTCCGCTACGCGGAAGAAGGTTACCCGCTTGCGCCGGGGCTGGCTCGCCATTGGGCAAGGGCAGCCGACATCTATGCGCGCCAAGGCGATGCGGAAGCCGGCCGTGCGTGGTTTGAGACGTTTGCCCCAGGCGGGCTTGTTCCAGCCGTGGGCGAGATATGGCGTTCGCCGGATCATGCGGCAACACTGCGCCGGATTGGCGAGAGCGGTGCGCGAGACTTCTATGAAGGCGAACTCGCGGAGCGTATTCATTCTTTTATGACAGAACACGGAGGTTACCTGACCAAAGAAGATCTGGCTGCATTCCAACCTGAATGGGTTGATCCGATCTCGGTCTCCTATCGCGGATATGACGTGTGGGAGATCCCGCCAAATGGTCAGGGGCTGATTGCTCTGGCGGCGCTCAATCTGTTAAAGGGATTTGATTTTGAAGAAAAGGAATCCGTTCTGGCATACCACAGGCAGCTGGAAGCCATGAAGCTGGCGTTTGCCGATGGGGAGAAATACATTACCGAGGAACGCAAGATGAGCGTAACGGTGCAGGAATTATTATCCGAAGCATATGCAGATGAACGGCGCAAGCTCATTGTTGATATGGCACTTCCGCCTGAAGCGGGCGACCCAAGGGCAAGTGGAACGGTGTATCTTGCAACGGCAGATGGTGAGGGCAACATGGTTTCCTTCATTCAGAGCAATTATATGGGCTTCGGCTCCGGGCTGGTTGTGCCAGGCACAGGCATTGCCCTGCAAAACCGTGGACATAATTTCTCGCTTGATCCCGATCACGCCAACGCATTGGAGCCAGGCAAACGGACATTTCATACAATCATTCCGGGCTTCCTCACACGTGGTGATGAAGCGGTTGGACCATTCGGGGTCATGGGCGGTTTCATGCAGCCCCAGGGTCATGTGCAGGTCGTTATGAATACGGTGGACTTCCACCTCAATCCACAGGCTGCGCTCGATTCTCCGCGCTGGCAGTGGACCAAAGGCAAAACGATTCTGGTTGAGCCTGGATTCCCTCAACATATTGCACAGGCACTTGCTCGCAAAGGGCATGATATACAGGTCGCCCTCGATCCGTCGATGTTTGGACGCGGCCAGATCATCTGGCGCAACCCGGACAACGGCGTATTGTGCGGCGGCACGGAAAGCCGAACAGATGGCTCGGTAGCAGCGTGGTAATACGTTGCAAGTGCAGCTGAATGAGAGCGGGAACGTAACGCTCAGGAATATTGCATATGCTGCGGGAACCGGGAAAACCGTTCATATATATGAATTTTTTGATTCATGATATGTAGTCATTCATCATTCGTTTGGTTTCAAGGAAAGGGCAAAGAAGAGATCTAATCGGTCTCTTCTTTGCCCTTTTTTTGTCTTTCTTTTTCCCATTGACCAGCAAGACGTAGTACAGGTTCTGTATAGAATTCATGCCTCTTCAGATGTAAATTCTATGTATAATTTATGGGTTTAATTGGAATTCCATTGAGTTTTCGTAAATTTTCATCCTTACCCATTATAGAGACTCTGCTCTCGTCCGATATACATATAGAGGAATTGCTCACCTCACACGTCATCTCCATCTTATAGAAAAGAGGGCATACGCACATGAAAACACAATGGAAAATCAAATTTGGGTTCACCATGATGATGGTTCTAGTTGTTCTGATGCTGGGAGCATGTTCGGCAACCGATAAGGTGTCCCCCGCAGATCAGCGAACTAAAGTCGGAATCGTTCTTACGGATGTCGGCTTGGGTGATCATTCTTTCAGTGACGCATCTTTTGAGGGATTGGTACAGGCAAGAAACGAGAACAGTATTGTTTTTGATTACAAGGAACCTGGAAAGGATTTGACATCCGAGGCAGCTTTTGAGCAATTTGCGAAGGATAAAGTTGATCTGATTATTGGTCTAAGCGACACGATAAAAACCGATCTGGAGAAGGTTGCTCAGAAGTATCCCGATCAGCACTTTCTCATCATTGACGGGCATTCCGATCTCCCCAATGTGACCTCCATGTCCTTCAAAGCAGAAGAAGGCAGCTATCTTGCAGGTATCATTGCTGGCTTTGCAACAACCGAAGACCATGTAGGCTTCTTGGGTGGAATGGATATTCCGGTGCTTCACGATTTCCAGCAAGGTTTTGAGCAAGGTGTAAAGGCGGCTAATCCGGATGCCACAGTCCATATCGTGTACGCCGGGGATTTCGGCAATCCTGATCTTGGAGGAAAGCTCGCGGCGCAGATGATTCAGGAACAGCGTGTTGATGTCATTTACGTTGCTGCCGGACTTACCGGCATAGGCTCAATTTCAGAGATTCAGAGATTGGGTAAATACGCCATTGGCGTGGACCAGGATCAGTTCTTTTTAGCAGAAAAAGCAGTACTCACTTCCATGCTCAAAAATGTAGATGTCTCTCTTCATAACGCCATTAATACGTTCATTCAGAACCAGCATTCATTTCCCGAAAAAGAAATGTTCTATGGTCTGGCAGAAAACGGCGTAGGTTTAACCGCCCTACATAACATCACACTCACGGACGAACAACAGCAAACGTTCGAAGATTTGAAAGCACAGATCGCTTCCGGCAAAACCAAAATTACCCTAGATCAATAAACCAATTGCTAATATGGAGGCACGCTTATGAAATTGCAGGGAAAGCTGATAATGAATGCCGTAGTATCGTTACTGTTATGCCTTTTGCTTGTAGCCTATATCATTATTCAATTGCTGAGCATGAATGCCAAAAATCAAAATCTGGTGCCTGCCATGCTGAAGGTCACGGAGCTGAACGCTAACCAGATACAGACCGAGCAGGCGCTCGATGTGTACTCGTTCTCCATGACAGCTGGCAATCAGGATAATGTTGCACGCTTGCTGAATGAAGGTAAAACCATGGTAAAGCAGCTCACAGAAGGCTTGCTGGAAACGGATGAACAGCTTCGCCTGATTCAATCGATCCAAACCAAATTAACAGCTCTGGACACGGGCGCCACCGAAGCCATCACAGCCATGAACAGTTCGGACGCCAAACGTTTCAGCTCACGGGTCAAAGGCATACAAAATGATATCTATATGCTGGATGAGGTGACCCGGGATCGATATGACCAATACACAGTAGATCTTGAACAAGACATTCAGCGGACCTGGCAGATTGCCCTCGCCGGAGCCATCATCCTGCTTGTCGCTGTGCTGGTGTTCAACATGTACACTTCACGAAAATTGGCGAGACGCATACGCAGCTTGAAGGAAGCAGCAGGACAAATTGCGAACGGTGATCTGACGCAGCAGCTTCCGGAGACACGAGGCAAAGATGAATTGGATGACTTAAACCGCTCCTTCCGCCTTATGACGGGGAATATTCGCAGTATCATTCAATCTATCGGTGCGGCAGGAAACCGTGTTGATGGGATGGCACAGGACATTGACCGCGGTAATGATACTGTGCAAGCCATTGTGCAGCAAGTATCCCGAACGACCGAAGAGCTATCGATTGGCAGTCAGAAAATTGCTGAGGATCTAAGTGACACGGTTATGGTCGTGGACAAGATGCAGCATATGTTTGAAAGCAATCTTCAGGCGACTTCACAATCGGCCATCTATGGTAACGAAGTTTTGACTTCCGTGCAGGAGGGACATATTGCCGTACAGGAACAGCTTCGACTGGCTGAAGTAAACCGGATTGCCATGTCCGAGGTAGAAAAGACTGTCCAGGAATTGGAGGAGAGTGCCTCCCGGATCGCAACCATGACTGCTTATGTATCAAGCATTGCTACGCAGACAACCCTTCTGTCTCTGAACGCCTCCATCGAAGCGGCACGTGCAGGTGAAGCCGGACGCGGCTTTGCTGTCGTCGCGGGGGAAGTGAAGAAACTGGCCGAGCAATCCGAGCAATCGGTACAGCATATCTTTGGGGCTGTCGGTGAAATCACAGCGGCTATGGGCAAAGTGAAAAACTCTGTGACACAGAGCATTCAGCTCTTTGCAGAACAGGAGCAGGCCACCGGAAAAACCGGCGAATCCTTCTCTGGCATTCGTCACAGTGTAGAGCGAATCAGCACAAGCATTAACCAGCTTACGGAAGACATGCAGCAGTCCAGTGAACTTAGCGCACAGGTTCAGCAGGCGATTGAAAATATCAGTGCCATTACGGAACAATCGGCTGCAAGCAGTGAGGAAATTACAGCTTCTACGGCCGAGCAACAACGTTCGTTCGCCGAAGCAAGCACTAAGGTGAAAACCCTGCGGGATATCAGTGCAGAGATGCATCAGGAGCTTTTACGGTTCCGGTTGTAGTTGAACCATGATAAAAGAATGAAGGGAAGCGGCTGTACCGGAGGTTGGAAGGGACTTCCTTTCTCGGGTCGAAGCGCTAATCCATTCTAACGAATCGACCACACCTGAATTGGAGGATTTGGGTTGAATGTACAGATTAACGAACTTCAGTCACGTTATTCTCGTTATAATGGTACAAACTTAGGCCAGAACCTGCCGATCAGTGAAATCACGTCGCTGGGATTCGTTAAAGCGCAGATTAATGGAAAATGCAGCTCATAGCTTGTGTTTGATTCGTTAAAAGCTAATACCACTAAAAAGGGATGTCCTCGTCATGTTTATGACTATGGGACATCCCTTGCTTTATGTTATGAGTGGTTTATATCTTTGTGCTGTGTGCAGAGGCATGCAGCACACCTATCACCCGAGCTCAAAGCGGTGTAAATGCAGCTTATGAAGTAACGAATGTACGTACCAAGAGTCGGCACCAATCATGCCCCTGTTTTATAGTGCATCAACGATATCCCCGGCGAGCAGGGATGCCGGATCACCGCGCAGCAGCGCAGCTCTCTCCCCTCCCTGGCCGTGTAGAAACACGCCAAAGGCTGCAGCCTGCTCCGCGCTGAGCCCTTGGGCGAGCAGACCGGCGATAATGCCGGTCAACACGTCTCCTGCACCGCCGGTTGCCATGCCAGCGTGCCCCGTGGTGTTGATATACGCCTCGCCGGATGGCGTTGCGATGACCGTTCGTGCTCCCTTGAGCACCAGGATCACGCCCTGCTCGCGGGCGTACCGTACAGCGTGTCCAATTCGGTCACGCTGTACTTCGGGGGTCGACATGCCCAGCAGTCGGCCCATCTCTCCAGGGTGCGGCGTCAGGATGGTCGCCGCACTTCGTTTGCCCCAGTCGCGAGGCCCTGTTGGGCCAGCGTCTGCCAGCATGTTGAGGGCGTCCGCGTCGATGACGAGCGGGCGATCCGAATGTTGCCACAGACGGCGCAGCCAGTCTGTGTCGCCCTTGAAGCGGCCGAGACCCGGGCCGGTCGCGAGCACGTCGCGGCTTTCGGCGAGACGCAGCACAGCGTCTGCGGAAGCCGCGTTCCACTCGCCGCTGTCGCCATCTGCGGCGGCAGCGAGCATGAGCTCGGGCACGGTGCCGATGACATGCGACAGCAGTGCCGCGGGCAGCGCCCATGTGGCGAGCCCGCAGCCAGCGCGCAGCGCGGCTTTGGCCGAGAGCAGGCCTGCGCCGCTCATCGGCAGACTGCCTGCGGCCAGCAGCACGTGGCCGTAAGTGCCCTTGTGGCCGTCCGGTGCCCGGAGTCGGCCCGTGTCCACGTGCAGCGCACTGCGCAGCACCTCTTCCGTCAGCAGACGGACCGAGGGGCCATGCTCCGGCGCAAGCCGCGCGGGAATGCCGATGGAGCGCACCACGATGCGCCCTGCGGCAGATGCACCCGGGTACTGCACCAGCCCGCGCTTAAGCAGCGCGAGACATACGGTCACCCGGGCCTGAATGCAGGGCTCATATACCTCCCCGGTGTCGGCATTCAGCCCACTTGGCACATCGGCGGACACGACCGGCTTGCCGCTGTCGTTCACCGCCTCAATCAGCGCCGCGTATGCTCCGCGCGGCGCCCCCCTCGAGCCGGTGCCCAGCAACGAATCCACGATGCCTGTGCACCGGCTGAAGTCCACAGCTTCGCGCCCGTGGACCAGAGCAGGGATGCCGAGCTGCGCGGCGGCATCCCGCTGCACTGCGGCTTCGCCCCGCAACGCATCAGGCGCATCGGCGTAAACCAAAGTCACGCCGAGCCCCGCTTCAACCAAATGGCGCGCCGCAACCAGCCCGTCGCCGCCATTATTACCCTTGCCGATCAGCATGTACCACTGCTGATCACCGGGTTGCTCCATCACGAGCGCCGGATCGGCGATGATGTCGCCACCTTGAGCAGGCCGATCCCCGGGCCCGGTGTGCGCCCGCTTCCCGTTTTTGTTCCAGCAACCATACTGCTTCGAACGGTGGTCAACATCGTCTTCCCGGCACAGCCGGATAACTTCCTCAGCGATGGCTCTGCCTGCGTTCTCCATCAGACTGACAGCAGGAATACCAAGCTTCTGAATCGTATGCTCATCCACAGCTCTCATCTGTTCAGCAGTTACGATAAACAACGTTCATCCCTCCCCGGTGGCCTCTTCGGAAATTTACAGAAAGATTGCTAGCTTACCTAAAACTTTTAATAACCTACTGTAAACCGGGATTGAATAAATTGCGGATCATCCAGCTCATCCACCAAAGCCGCTGCAAAATCGCCAACGGAAATCGAACTCTCACCAAGATCATCTGTGATTACACGATTCATGCCAACCCGGAACAGGCCTGTCCGTCTTCCTGTTGTGATCGTAGCCGCAGGACTCATGTAGGTCCAGTTAATATCCGATGCTTCAATCAGGTTATACGCATCGACATGAGCCTTCGCCAATGGTTTGACTTCCTCAGGGAATCCTGGTGTGTCCATCAGCATTTCTCCAGAATCGGTAAGCAAGCTTCCTGCTCCACCCACGACAACCAAACGTCCTGCTTTTCCACGACGAACACCCTCAATTAGTGAACGTGTAACTTCCAACATCTCTTCCTCCGCACCAAACTTCGGTCCATAGGCACTCACAACGGCTTCCTGTCCTGCTGTAAAATCGGCAACCTGGTCCGGGTTTAGCAAATCCCCCTGTACCACACGCAAACGCTCATGCTCCATATCAATCTTCGAAGGATCACGAACAATCGCCGTTACCTCATGTCCGCGGTCCATTAACTCCCACAGTATCGTCTTCCCAATCGCTCCGGTTGCTCCAAAAATGGAAACTTTCATATCAAATCC
Source organism: Paenibacillus sp. MDV22-iso6 (assembly GCF_058408365.1). Lineage (NCBI taxonomy): Bacteria > Bacillati > Bacillota > Bacilli > Caryophanales > Paenibacillaceae > Paenibacillus > Paenibacillus sp. MDV22-iso6. The sequence continues at coordinate 232,490 of NZ_JBZVDZ010000008.1, forward strand.
CTCTTTTCAGTAGATATCATCTTGTCAACTTACCGTTATTTTAATACTTAATCCCATTGTTATATACCTTAAACGGCTCACGCCATCTTAAACCGTCTGTGCTCACTTGTAAACCATGTAGCTAGCTCACCTCACCGTTCCCATATACATGCCTTATTAAAATAAGTAAGCCCAGAACCATTCTGAATAAACTTCATGATCTAAATCTTTAATATTATGAAGTTTCATCCTACTCGCCACCAGTTATGCAAGATAAGCATCATAGCAGCCTCCATACAGTGCTATTTCCAAAAAGGACGATAATCTGCTCATAGGCTAAATGGATGACGCTTGCTGTCTGGAGCGTTGCCCCTGTTCCTCTCGGAAAGGCCGGACAAACATGCTCCCCAGTCCCATGACAATAACAAATGCGCCGATTCCCATGTACACCCAGGATGGATTATACGTTTCAATGAGCCAGCCTCCGAGCAATAAACCCAGCGGATTGCTGATGCCACTCATTAAGACCCCCATACTGTTCATGACACGTCCCCTCTTTTCTTCCGGTGTGGATAGAAGAATCGAGGTAACCAAAGGTACATTTACGAGGGCAAGCCCCAACATTAAAAAGAATGAACAGACGATGGCGATATACAGATTAGGAAACATAGGCATGAGCAGCAAACTTGCACCTGAGATGAGATAACTGATTAGGAACCATCGAGCAAGCGAAAGCCGTTTGGCATATTTCCCGCTGAGCAAAGAGCCTGCAATACTACCAGCGGCAAAGGCAGATTGGAGAAGACCATAGCCTTGTGGTCCGGCATGAAGAACCATGTCAGCAAAAATCGGAGTGAAGATGTGCAGAGGCGCGCCAGCAAAGTTGATAATGGCACCAAAAATGATGCAGCTGGCCAGAATTTTACGCGAGAACAAAAAGGTAATCCCTTGCAAACTGTCCTTCATAAAGCCAGAAATCCCTTTTTGTTTGACCACTTTGGTCACCGGAATATGAATAAAGACAATGGAAAAAGCAGATAGCAGAAAGGTAAGTGCATAGATGAAAAGGATGGACTGGACTGAGATGAACGCCACCAATATGCCACCTACAGCATATCCAAGCAATTCAATTGTTTTGGAAGATGAATTTAGAAGTGCGTTGGCTGGTGCTAACTGCTTCGACGGGTCGGGCAGAATTGCGGGGATGACGGTCTGGGTTGCCGGATTGAACAAAAATCCAAGAATCGCAATGAGCAAATTGGCAGCATAGATATGCCACGGTACCATCTGACCACTCATGAATAAAAGCGCCAATATACAGGCCACGCATGCTCTAAGTACATCTGTCCAGATCAAGAGCTGCTTTTTGGGCAGCCGATCACTGATTGTAGCCAGTGGTATACCCAAAAAAGCATAGATAAAGTATGGCAACATAGGAATCAGTGCTGCTGCGAGTGCTGACTCGGTTAGTTGAAGAATATACCACATCGTAGCCATGGAAAATAAAATTTGACCTGCACCGGATAGCAGCCTGCCTGCAAGAAGTACACAAAAAGATGGAAGACGCAGAACAGATCCATAACTGTCGTTATGGATTTCATTTTTCGTCTGTTTCATTCACTCTCTCTCCTTTCCCTTCGATCTCACTTCCAGTTTCACTTTGCAGACGTGTCAACAAACCTGAATTGCGAATGGACTGTTGTATTTTGGCCTTTACCCGCTCAAGCTCTGCCGTATACTCCTGAATCTCGTTCAATAACGATTGATGAGTCCGAATCCCTTCCCTGATTAACATCGCCGTTGCATCAGATCGGTTCTTGGCCAGTTCAAGAAATACAAGCTGATCAATAATATCAATCTCCTCCTGACTTAATCTTACGGAGACAACCCCCTTGGTTCCCGATAGGTTTCTGCTGGCTTGCTCCATGGATCGTTCCACCATTCGATTAAATTGAGTCCGCTGGTCTTTATCCAATTTCGTCTCCTCCATTCTGCATTTATTATGATTATCGTATTTTGTAAATCGTAAATTGTATTTAAATTACATTATAGTTGTAAATAAATGGATGTAAAGCAAAAAAACCTATGGATAACCAAAGGTTTAATTAGTTGAATACACGAATGAGGTATTGTTAGGCTATTTCACATATATAAGGCTAATTTTATTTAAACAGGCTTAACTCAGCTTATTTCCGCTCTATTCCCCTTGTCTCCACCACATACCTTCCGATTTCGGACTGGTGTAGGTGAAGCCGAATTGAGCGTACAGACGATCGGCAGGAACGTCAGCCAGCAGGCTAACCAAGCCACGAGCAGGCACATGTTCGCGCAAATAATTCATGATCTCGCTCATAATCAATTTGCCATATCCTCTGCCCTGCTGGTCCGGGCGCACGGCGATATCCACCACCTGAAAGAAGCAACCACCGTCCCCGATGACCCGGCCCATGCCTACGATTTCATTTTCTTCACGCAGACATACGGCAAAAAGACTATTGGGTAGGCCGATCTCCGCTCCCTCCTTGCTCATCGCACTAAGACCTGCGCTTTTCCGTAACGCAAGGTATTCTGCTGTTGAGGGCGGTGTGTGTTCAATGTTGATCTGGTCCATAGATCATGCTCCCTTCCTATTAAATCTATAATTATGTGTAGAATTAAAAAATTCATGGAAATTACATCTTCTTTGCTTGGGTGCCCTGGTCCTTCCTATGACAGTAAATTCCTACTGTTCCTGCTTGAATTCACGCAATTCCTGTGTAATAGTGAGAGAAAGCTTATGTGAACCGTGTTTCATGCTACACTACAGTTTTTGCAAAGGAGGAACCATTGTGCTTCAACGCTGGATGCTTGCTCTATTCTCATATCCGGTCTTCGTGGCGGTAATACTCGGAATGATCGCTGTGCTGCTTGGACTCTACGTATGGTCAGCCACTGAGGTCAGACGAAGCCGGGACAGGCGAATGCACGCGATACGAGATACATTATACATAAGTACAACCCTATTGGGACAACTCACAGCCAAAGAACAACGGAATGTTGCTATAACGGAACATGAGCATCATGAATTATTAACGGCCATGCTGTCCTGCAGAGCCGCAGTGCATCTGTCTCCACAGCTTCAGGATCAAATTCGCAGCTGTATCATCGATGTTGATCCCGCTCGACTGGCATTGATGCACAGGGCTCTGGAACGAGAGAGTGCAGCATTGTCCGATGAATTGAATCGATCCGTACATCCTGACCAGTGGGGAAGAGCGATCTGGAATGTCATTCGTCCAGCTGCCGAGCCCACCGCTGTAGTAGCTGTACTGTACCTAATCGCTGATTTTGTGTTTCGTCAACAAGGTCTGTTGTATCCTTTCTGGCATTCATGGTTCAATGCTTTGCCATGGATACGCTTCGTTTCCTTGATCATCACGGTGTTCTATGGTTATCTGCTCTGGTCCAGCCCAAGACAGGGTTCATCGGGCACAGTAACCAAAGCGCTTGTTACCCTAATTACTCTGTGTTCCCTGCTTCATCTGATCGGACTTGCTGCTGCTCCCTACGCATTGGGATTGCAACTCATCCTGTTCATCTCTGGCTTCAGCCTGACAGGAACGCCTTCTCGCAGTGATCGCCCGTACGCGGGACACACCGATTCGGATAAGGAATTGAATAGCAGTACAGAAGCACATGAGGATGAGAACCTGGATATGGAGCTATACCTCTATAAACCACGCACATCTGGAGCCATTTCTGAAAAGTAAACCTCTCTGTTAACTCGGTTGGCTTGGTATCAACAGACTCAGTTCATTCAAAACCAAAAAAAGAGAAGCCCGGAAAATCGCGGCTTCTCTTTTTTTGGTTCTACTATTTTTTTGCATTATGCCTAATTCGATCCTGAATTACATGATGCCTATCCCTTCGCGCTTGCATTCGATGAGCGCAATGAACGGGGTGAGCTGCTTCGTGCAGTGCTGCCGGATTTGGAGGCGCTGCCGGAGGGCGTATTTTCAAAACGCTTGCGTTCGGTCCGCTCCATCTGCACAATCTGGCCTTCATGTACAACGATGTGTAACGAGCCAAACTCCATGTCGTTCAGTTGTCCGGCAATGCGATCCATCCATACCTCATCCACTTTTAACGGCTTAGCCATAGAGCCGCCTCCTCTTCTCGGGCTACTGCCCGCTATATTCCTCAAGTGCGCTGTCATCCAACCCGACTTATAATCCATTCTTATCCAACCTATATACTTGGTTTATACATTAGCAGGGCTTCCAGTAGCTGTCAATCCGAATTTTCATGAAGTTTAAACAAAATCCATTTTCATTCGGAACCCTCTTCAAAACCAAGATGATCGGCATGAATATAGGATTGTTACATCACTTTTCGGGAATCGTTTTATGACCCAACCAGCTCTTGAGCAGCAACGTTGCCAGAGCCAAAATCAGCAACAAGGAGGCGACGGCAAACGAAGCAGAGAATTGATATTCGTTATACAGGATCTCGACATGCAGCGGCAAGGTGTTGGTCTCCCCGCGAATATGTCCCGATACAACAGACACGGCCCCAAACTCGCCCATTGCCCGCGCATTACACAGAATAATGCCATATAACAGTCCCCACTTGATGTTGGGAAGTGTAACGTTCCAGAATATCCGCCACCCGGAGGCCCCAAGCGTAACCGCCGCTTCTTCTTCCCTCGTGCCTTGATCCTCCATCAACGGAATCAGCTCTCTGGCAACGAAGGGAAACGTAATGAACAATGTTGCGATGACAATGCCGGGCAGGGCAAAAATAATTTTGATATCATGCTCGGCCAGCCACGGTCCAAACCATCCATTTGAACCAAAGATGAGGACAAAGATCAACCCGCCTACCACAGGCGAGATCGAAAAAGGAAGATCGATCAGGGTGATCATGAGTCCTTTGCCCCTGAACTGGAACTTGGTAATGACCCACGCAGCCGCCACACCGAATATCGTATTGAGCGGTACGGTAATCCCGGCAACCAGCAGCGTAAGTTTCAATGCCGACATCGCGTCCGGCTCGGTAAGCGCGGCGATGTAGACACCCCAGCCTTGCTTTAAAGCCTCCATCAGCACGATCACCAGCGGCAAGATGAGCAGCCAGAGCAGCACCAGACTTGCCAATCCGATCAACAACCATTTGACCCATGGTGCTTCCGTGGTTGCACGGTTTGGCCCCGGCCCGGTTCGCACACGGGAAGCAGGCGTCAATGGAACGGAACCCGCCATATTCTGTACCTCCTTTTGGTTTAGGTTGGCTCACTGCTCACTAAGCTCTGCCTGCCTTGCGGCTCCAGCGTTGAAGTGAATTAATGATCAGCAATAGGACAAAAGAGACCAGCAGCAGCAGCAAGGCTACCGCCGTAGCTCCCGCATAATCGAACTGCTCCAGCTTCGCCATGATCAGCAGGGGCGCAATCTCCGTTTTCATCGGCATATTGCCTGAGATAAACACCACTGAACCATATTCGCCAATACCTCGGGCAAAGGCTAACGCAAAACCGGTCAGCAGCGGCGGGATCAGATCCGGAAGCAGAATCTTACGAAATATCCGCCATCTTCCCGCTCCCAGCGTAGCCGCAGCTTCCTCCACTTCAGTCTCCAGTTCCTGCAAAACCGGCTGCACCGTACGCACCACAAACGGAATCCCGATAAACATCAGCGCGAGAGTAATGCCCGCCTGTGAATAGGCCAGCTTGATGCCCAGAGGTTCCACAAACTGCCCAATCCAGCCATTCCCGGCATACAGCGCCGTTAAGGCAACCCCCGCCACTGCTGTCGGCAAGGCAAAAGGCAGATCAATAACGGCATCAAACAGCCGCTTTCCAGGGAACTCATACCGGACAAGTACCCAAGCCAGGAGCAGCCCGAGAACCAGATCGATCAGGGCCGCTGCACCTGCAGTCAGAAAACTCACCTGGAAAGAAGCCAGTACCCGGGAATTGGTCGCCACCTCAATCAATGTGGACCAGGTCAGCCCCGTGGAGTTAAACAAGAGCGCTGCGAGTGGAATAAGTACAACCAGGCTCAGGTAAAGCACACTGTAACCCATCGTTAATCCGAATCCCGGCAGTGTGCGACTCCGGGCCACCATCACCTTGCTCATGCACGTTCATCCTCTCTGCCTTCAGTCGGTCGGACTGGTTGGCCGCTTACATGGTCACGCAACATCATCGATGGCAGATGCATCAGCTGCCCGGCACATAGATCTGGTCAAAGATACCGCCGTCATTAAAGTGCTTGGCCTGGGTATCGCGCCATGTACCAAATACATCGTCCAATGTGAACAGCTCAAGCTGCGGGAACTGATCCTTGAACTTTTCCTTCACGCTGTCCAGGGTTGGACGGTAATAGTTCTCGGCAGCAATGGTCTGCCCCTCTTCGCTGTACAAATATTTCAGATAGGCGTCCGCCACTTCGCGGCTGCCCTTTTTGTCTGCATTTTTATCTACAATCGCTACAGGTGGTTCAGCCAAAATACTGACCGAAGGCACCACAATATCGAATTTGTCCGGTCCCAGCTCTTTAACTGACAAGAAAGCCTCATTCTCCCATGCAAGCAGTACATCACCGATACCGCGCTCTACAAACGTAGTCGTCGCTCCACGTGCTCCAGAGTCAAGGACAGGCGCATGTTTGAACAGTTCTGCAACAAATGCTTTGGCCTTCTCTTCATCATTGTTGTTATGTTTGAGCGCATATCCCCAAGCAGCCAGATAGTTCCAACGCGCTCCGCCGGACGTTTTCGGATTTGGGGTAATGACTTGGGTATCTCCCTTGATGAGATCATCCCAGTCCTTAATGCCTTTCGGATTGCCTTTGCGTACCAAAAACACGATCGTTGACGTATACGGGGAGCTGTTGTGCTCGTATTTATCCTGCCACCCCGCATTGATCAGACCTTTATCTTCAATAGCATCGATATCGTATCCCAATGCCAGAGTAACCACATCCGCGTCCAGCCCATCAATAACAGAACGACTTTGTTTACCTGAACCGCCATGAGACTGCTTAACCGTTACTTCCTGACCTTTCTCTTTCAGCCAATACGCCGCAAATGCCTTGTTATATTGCTCATAGAGTTCACGTGTCGGATCATAGGATACATTCAGCAGCTCGATCGCTTTTGCCCCTTCTTTGCCACCTTCCGTTCCCCCCGATGTTGCTGCCGCATTCGAGCCACCGCTATCCGATCCGCATGCCGCCAGTACCCCTGTTAACACCAATGCCAGACCAACCAGAATACCCTTATGAATTCTCTTTTTCATAGATAACACTCCCCCCGAATGGATCTGCAAGATTACCTCAACAGGCTGAACAGCATGGAACGCACCGAAAAAAAACAAAAAACGGAGGAACCCCCGCGCACTTCTCCCTCATAAAGTCATGCCGGCCCAAAGGCCGTGTATGCTTCATCCAGAAATGATGCGCTGCGGTGTTCCTCCGTCTATACGGTGAGAACGTTATTCTGTTCACGTTACGATCTCTTATGTGACTGTAAATGACTGCTTCCGCAAATAGAGCATAGTCATTTTTATTATTCCTACCTGTTTAGTGAGTTATATACGTATCATAAGGGCAGTACATATGACTGTCAAACGTTTTTTTCCGATTTCTACCGAATATCTGTGTAAATGGCAGAAAAAGAAGAACAACGGACCAAAGTCCGTTGTTCCCTTGTCAGCGGTAAGTTTAATTCGCTGTAACATCATTCCTGGGGTTGGCATGAGTTCATGCCCTTTCCCCCTTATTTGCCAGCGTACCGGATATTCGGTACGGGAGGCGTGCTCATGCTATCTCCCAAATAAAAGCCCGTGTGTGGCGGTTGGTTATAGGCTACATTTGCCAAGCTACGCCAAGACGGTATACCGGATCATGCATCAGGGTGTAGATCCGTTTGTCCGTAACGGCTGTTGTCGTGTAGATACGCAGTGCAGAGCTGTCATTGGTCCGCCATACCACTTCTTCTCTCCAGTCGCCGAACAGGTCAGCCTGCAGATTCGGTGTGGACTTCGTTCCATTATTGGAAGAAACACCGGATGCCGTCAACAGATTAACCGTTTGGCTATTGGCGTAGTCCCATTTATCAATCCGGTTGCTGTCCAGCAATTCGCGGAGCAGGTCACCATCCCACCAGATACCAAAATTCGTGGAGGAAGGCAGGGTTGTCCCAATTTTCTGCCCTTTGGCTGTATACAAACCACCATCTGCCCAGACTTCAGCACCCTTATAACGTGGATCGATATCGGCTGCCATGCCGCGTCCAATATCTTTTGTCGTAGGTATGCCCCAGATCAACTGACCTGTACGCGCATCACGGAATTCCACTCCGGCATTGGATGCTGTCTCATGCACCTGAAATACTTCAAGTCCTGCACGATCCGGGTCCAGATCACTGAGATGCATTGCATCCCCATGATGAAGCCCTGTCGTATAGAGTCCTTTGCCGTTATCATCTACCGCCATCGCGCCATATACGATCTCATCTTTGCCATCGCCATCCACGTCCGCCACACTCAGATTATGATTACCTTGTCCAGCATAACCGGAATTACCTGATGTATTGGAATCAAAAGTCCATTGTTTCGTCAATTGTCCATCCCGCCAGTTGTACGCCACCAGCACGGTTCGGGTGTAGTATCCACGCGCCATGACCAGACTGGGCCGCTCCCCATCCAAATACGCAATCGCAGCAAGGAATCGATCGACCCGGTTGCCATAGTTGTCTCCCCAATCGGACACATTACCGCGCGCTGGTTCGTAGTTCACCGTGGAAAGTGCTTTGCCGGTCTGTCCATTAAAGATCGTAAGGAACTCCGGTCCGGACAGAACGTATCCGCTGGAATTACGATAATCCTTGCTGGCATCCCCGATGACTACTCCCGTACCATCCTTCGTACCATCAGCCGTTTTCATCGCCACTTCGGCCTTGCCATCTCCGTCCAGATCGTACACCATGAACTGGGTGTAATGAGCACCGGCACGGATATTTTTACCCAGACTAATTCGCCATAGGCGCGTTCCATTCAATTTGTAGGCATCGATAAATACTTCACCCGTGTAGCCGCTTTGGGAATTATCCTTGGAGTTGGACGGGTCCCACTTCACAATCAGTTCATACTCGCCGTCCCCGTCCACATCGCCTGCACTCGCATCATTGGCACTGTACGTGTAGGCTACACCATCCGGTGTTGTGCCTCCTGTGGGTACACTGAGAGGTACAGACAAATAATTATTTCCCCATACGCTCGCTGCCGTCGAAGCAGCCTGTTCGGTTCCACTGACTACGGCTCGAACCGTATATTTGGAACTGTTTGTCCCGCTTGTATCCTGGAGGTTGGTGCTGTTCGTTATGGGCGATGCGTTTACCTTGGTTCCATCCCGATAGACATTAAACGATACATTCGACCCTTCCGTACCCAGAAGCCGCCAGCTAACGAACACACCTGTGCCTGTCTTCACTGCAACTACACCTCGGTCCAGAAACTCCATCTGACGGGCACCCGCAGCATGAGTGACCGACGTGTCTCCAAGACCCAGCGAAGTAACCAGTAGCGCAGAACTCAACAGTGACACACCTGCGGTCCGCAATGTACGCTTCCATAACGATCGTTTTCCCATAAAGCCATTGCCTCCCCAATCGAATTGGTAAGCCCGATGCCCTTGGTAGCGCCATCTCGCATCCATGTAAGCGCTTTAATATATTTATTTTAAATTAAACATATAATTCCATCTATAGGTCTAACTTAGTAATTTCATGTATGAAAAAAAGGAAAAAGCCGAAAGATGAATCTTTCGACTTGGATGCTTCTTTCTCACACGCTCGATCGGAATCTGAACGTAACAAGAATGTTGTTTCATCCCACCTTATACTACCGGAGCAATACACACTGGGCGGGGTATTTCCAATTTGAATCCGTTGTGTGTCAGACGTCCATCTTCACCATTGATCTGAAAAGCAACCAGGTTGTTGCTGTCCTGATTGGCCACCAGCAGAATACCACCGGCAAGCAGGTTGAAGTTACGCGGAGTCTGACCAATAGTGGAAGTCCACTCTATTGCCTCCAATTCACCGGATTCCTGGTCAATGTGATACAGCACAATGCTGTCGTCCCCACGGTTGGAAGCATAGAGGAAACGACCACACGGGGACACACGGATATCCGCTGCCGTACCTTCTCCAGAATGTCCTTCAGGCAGTGTGGTGATATGCTGCAACGTAGTGAACTCACCTCTGCGTTGATCATACATGAACGCCGTAACGGTGTTACTCAATTCATTAATCACATAGGCCCATTTCGAGCTTGGGTGGAAGACGAGATGTCTCGGTCCGGAGCCTGGAGGCTGATTCGTCTCACGATGCGTTACCAGGCGGCCTTCTTCCTGACGATACACAATAATCTGATCCAGACCCAGATCACAGACAATGGCGTACTGACCCGAAGGGTCTGGTTGAATGGAGTGGGCGTGCGGCCCTTCTTGACGGTCATCATTCTGCCCTCTTCCTGTATGCTCAATCAGCGCACTCATCTCTTCAAGCGTGCCTTGATCTCCTACCGGGAATACGTTCACACTACCACTGCTGTAGTTCGAAGTCAGCACCCACTTGCCGTCCTCCGTGACAGACACATAACAAGGCGAAGCGCCCTTTGTTAACTTGCGATCCATCAAGTGCAGCTCACCCGTTGCGGCATCCCTGCGATAGACCAGCACCTCTCCCTCATCTGTCTCACTTACCACGTACAGACCATTCCCATCCGGAGATAAAGCCAGATAGGATGGATTATCCACCCCATCCATATGATTTACAATCCGCAACTCGCCTGTTTCCTTGTTTAACGCACATAGAAAAATCCCCGGCTGTTCTGCTGATGCATAAGTACCTGTATAGAAAAAAGCTTCATTCGTTGCTGTCGGTTCCATCGTCTCATTCTCTCCTTATTGATTCAAATGATTAACCTTACACTCTAATTACATGCAATTATAAGAAGTTGTAACCCGAATAGTTGATTCCACTGTTATGTACTTACCCAAATCACAGACCTTTGCTTCAGTGGTTATCTTTCCTCACCATAATACAAAGCATAAGGCCTTACAATAGTCCATTCACTTTGTACATATTCCAACAGAATTTCTTGTAGAAAAACAATGGAAAATTACAGCAACCTTTTGAGGAATAGGGTCGTCTATAGGGACAAATAACTTTTATACAAAGGGATACTCCCTGGAAAAGTGAGGCGAATCTGATATGAAAAAAAATATATTAGCTACATTAACAGCCGGAGCTTTACTTACCCTTTCTCTGAGCGCTGGTCCGATTCACGCCGCTCAAGCGGAATTCACTGATATTCAAGGTATTGTAGGGGCAGACAAGATTGAATCCCTACATCAGGATGGTTTAATCAAAGGCGTGAGTGATAGCTTGTTCAAACCGGAACAGGAACTAAACACAGCTCAGGGTATCCAGCTCATTACAGATGGCCTCCATCTGAATTTGGACACGATTCGTTTTATCAAACAACCCCTGCCAAGTGACTACTTCTCCAACGTAAAAGATGGCGTATGGTACAGTGATGCTTTTGTCCGTGCCCAATTCAATGGCATTAAGATGTCCAACGATATCGATCCTTCCAAGGCGTTGACCCGTGAACAGTATACCCTTTTCTTGATGCAGGGCATTGAAGCCAAAGGCGGCCTGCCGATGATTAACATCAAACCTGTAGACATCACGGATGAAAAAGAGCTGACTCCAGAATTTCAAGGTGCTGTTCAACGTTCCCTTGTCTTGAAGATTAATACACTCGATGCAGAAGGCAACTTCAATCCGAAGGAAACGATTACCCGCGCCGAAGCTGCGGTTATGATGTATAACGCAATTGAGTATCTGGAAGATTTCAATGCACCGAAAATCCCGGAAACACCAGAGAAATAATGCCCTTCTTCATCATTTAAATACCAAATAGCCGCATGTTCCCTCTAAAGGGGACATGCGGCTATTTACGTTATATATATTACTCTCTATAGCGATAACTGATCCAAAATCAGTCTTAGAAAGAACCTTTAACAACAACTTCGGACAGCGGGAAACGACCTGCCGGACGAGCTGGTACTGCAGCTTTACCTACAGTGATCAACAACGTTGGTAAATAACGCGCAGGGATGTTGAATGTTTCGATCAATTGTTGCGGGTTGTAACCACCCATTGGGCAAGTATCATATCCCAGGGAACGTGCAGCAAGCATAATGTTCTGTGAAGCAAAAGATGCATTGCGGATTGCTTCGTCACGGGCGATTTGCGGATTTTGGTAAGCACCGTTGATCTGTCCAACCAATGCGTCACGAACTTCAGCCGGGATCGCACCTGCTTCAACAGCCTGATCATAAATCACGGCGTTGCGGTTTGCTTCCAAATCTCCGAGTACAGCGATCGTAACGGAGCTGTCTGTGATTTGACTTTGGCCGTAAGCGATTGGCAGCAACTTGGCTTTGTCTGCTTCGGATTCGATCACGAGGAATTTCCAGTGTTGCAGGTTCCATGAAGACGGTGCTTCGGAAGCGGCAGTCAGGATAGCGTTCAGATCTGCTTCAGGCATAACAAAACCACTTTCGTACTTTTTGACAGCGTGACGTTCGTTAATCACGCGAAGTGTTTCATTGTTTTCAATGCTGGACATGCGTTCCACTCCCCAAATTCTTTTTTTATTTTTTTACGTTCGCAAGGTCAAACTCTACCGAGTACTCACCTTCCGAAAATAACATCAGCGCAGACGATCGCTTCCATCTGTGTTCACGTTATGCCCGGAATCGCCTGAAACATCAACGGATCTTACAACCGGAGCAAACGCCCTTATATAGCTTGTCCACCATGCCTGATAGCAGCAGTCCAAGGCCAGGTCATGAAGAGCTGTTAACGATCAGTTCTGTCACGACCTATCCTTCATGGCCAAGGGTTCCATAGACAAAGAACATTCTTCCCCATTACCGATACGATGCTTCACATCCTCAATGGATATACGGTCAAAATAAGCGCTTAATGCTTCTTCGCCTCCATCGTAGATACTTCCCATCACATCCTGCATATTGGAAGAAACAACGCACGTTGAACCGGATTCTCCCGAACACCAGCTGGGACCAAGTGATCCACCTGCTACCAGTCTGTACAGTTCTCCAAGCTTGATTTCTTCACTCGGACGGCTGAGCAGATATCCACCGTGGGCACCTTCCTTGGTGGTCAGGTATCCATGCTTCCGCAGCACACTAAGCACCTTGCGTACTCTGGCTGGATGCGTACCAACACTTTGAGACAAGTCTTCACTATTGGCCATACACTCATCCTTCATGGACAGAAAGACCAGACAGTGCACAGCAATGGTAAATTCACTGTTCATTACTTACTCCCTTCCCGGCATATCGTTCACCGCTGAAAATTCAATCCAAGGTAAGTATAACTGTTATTATAGGAATAACAGTTATGTTTGTCAACATTATCAACTTAGGGGTTAGAAAACCTGATTCCCCCTGTCATACCAGTATATACAGGCCCTTCATAGGCTTAGTAAAAAGGTTGAGTTCCTCCGGGTTTTGAGGGAACAGAACAAAAAAAGTGAGCCTATCGCTTCGCGAAAGGCTCCAATAAGATAGACATATGAAAGGGCTTACGAGATTATTATAATCGGTTATTCCTATTTTGAAAACGCTTTTTTTGTAAAGTGTTTTGGGATTTTAAAATATGCTATTTTTTAAGCAAATCTACATAGGGTATTGCAAAAACTAATGACATTAGTTATATTACTAACAACATTAGTTTTAAGGAGGATTCAATGATGCGAATTACACGTGAGCATGATGTTGTCCAAGTTTCATTCCTTCCACGCCTCTTCCCTGTGAACGTATATCTTGTTGAAGAAAAAGAGGGGTTTACCCTTATTGATGCCGGAATGCCATTCAGTCTCAAGGGGATTTTGGCTACTGCACAATCCTTGGGCAAACCGATTATCAGAATTATTCTGACTCACGCCCATGGTGACCATGTTGGTGCACTGGATGGTCTTAAGGAGGCGCTGCCTGAAGCCGAGGTCTGCATCTCAAGAAGAGATGCCCCACTGCTTGGCGGAGACGCCTCCCTGCTTCCCGGCGAGCCACAGACTCCGATACGCGGCAGTGTTCCCAAAGCGATCCGCACCCGGCCGGATCGCTTGCTCGATGACGGCGACCGGATCGGATCCCTGGTCGCCATTGCTACCCCAGGCCATACGCCGGGCCATATGGCCTTCATGGATACGCGCAGCCGCGTGCTCATCGCTGGCGACGCGTATCAGCTGCACGGCGGCCTCGCCGTATCCGGCCGCCTGCGCCCGCTCTTTCCGTTCCCCGCGCTGGCGACGTGGAACCGTGAACTTGCTCTTGCCAGCGCCAAGCGCCTGGCTGAGCTGGAGCCGTCCGTGCTCGCTGTAGGGCACGGACGAATGCTGCGTCAGCCCGCCGCGGCCATGCGCGCAGCTACAGCAGACGCAGAGCAGCGGCTGCGCCCTGCCGGGGGGCAACTTTGAGCCCCCGCCAAGGGCTGGATCGCGGCGCTCTATTAAGCGCCGCCACCCAGCTTGCCGACAGTGACGGATTCCATTCGCTAACACTGGCCGCTCTGGCCCAGCGGCTGGATGTGCGCTCCCCGTCGCTTTACAACCACATCAACGGTCTTCCCGGGCTTCGCCAGGAAATGGCGTTGATGTCCGCACAGCAGCTCAGGCTTGCATTAACTGAGGCTTCTGTCGGCCGTTCGGGTGACGAAGCCATTCAGGAGGTCGCTGCTGCATATATCGGCTTCGTCCGCAAGCATCCAGGGCTGTACGAAGCCTTTTTCCATGCCCCGGACCGTCAGGAACCGCAGCTCGTTGTGGAGAGTACAGCTGCCCTAGATCTGCTGCTCCGCCTGTTGCAGCCCTATACGCTAAGTGAAGCGGAAACGCTCCATGCCGTTCGCGGTTTACGCAGTCTTTGCCACGGCTTCGCCTCCATGGGTGAGAAGGGTGGCTTCGGTATGAACTTTGACCCGGATGAGAGCCTGCAACTGTCCGTGGCCGCTTTCCTGAATGGGTTGCAACATCTTCATTCATAAAACCTGATATATCTTGATGGAAAATGGAGGAGGGCTGCAGATGATCTGCAGCCTCTCCTTATGTATCCTACCGTCCCGCTACCAAAGGAACGGCTTTTCTATTGCCAGGGTGCTTGCCCTGTCTGGACTTCCTGCAAAATCTTCTTCATCACGGGTACATATACTTTCCAGTAAAACCGATCCGGGACGCCCTTTTGATCCGGTGTGAGCTTCGTTTTTACCACATCCCATCCCTTGATACGGCGCCAGAACGAATAATGCTCCAGCTCTCCGAATGATCCTGCCATATAATACGTCCGATTATAGCCCTCATACCGGATAAGAGCAGCGAATTCCGCCGGAATACCTGCGTCCATCAGTTTCAGCTGACCACTCTCCGTTAGATCCGTCTTATACCAAGCCAGTACAGTAGTCTGTTGTTCAGGCACAATGATGTCAAACCATTCGCTGTAATAGATATCCCGGGTAATTCCACTCCATTTCCCACCTTCCTGTGTAAAGGAGAGCTTTATGTCACCGGTCTTTACATCACGGCCTTGCTTCAGTACAATCACACGTCCATCCTCATGAATCAGTACAATACCTGCTCCATGATAGGGCCACTCTTTTTTCTCCCTAAGCTCATAGTTCATTCGTACCTTCTGTGGCACTTCATCCAAGCTCTGCAGATCCGATACCGATCTCCCCTGCCATCCGCTGCTTTTCATGCCCAGAATCGGATACAATTGCTCTCTTGTCATGTTCGAAACAGCATTCGACAAGGCGCTAAACTCAGCGACAATCGTTACGCCTTTGGTTGCAGCTTCACGAATTTTGTGCGCATCATATATCGTAAGACCTTCATAAGCTTTGCCTTGTATACGTTCATTCGTATCTGTAGATGAAATATGATGATTCGCCGTCAGATAGATCAGGTCCGTGTCGGTCACCTCATCCGGCAATTTCCGTTCAATCCGGGAGATCCCGTTCTGTATATCATATCCGTAGTAGTCTTCTTCATACGTATAATGTTCCCCTGTCTGTTGGACAATCTTCTGCTGATTCAGAATCCAGACTAGTCCCTTATGCCCCACATAGGACAAGTCCGGTTTACTTTTGTCGACAATCATGATGTTAAGCTGTGTCGGTGCCTGTGATTGCCACAAAATCCAGGGGATAACCAGAACCACTGATACCACGGTCAGGCAAGCCAAAGTCCATACCGTGAGTGGCCTGTGATTTCTATTCATGAAGCGTATTCCTCCTTGCTCTGTTCCAAGGTATTCCTATGATCGGCATATTACTCCTTTCCGTTCTTACTGTCCTTCCTCCTGTAGCCCATCCACCCATAGATTGGATCGGGAATGTATATAATACGTCCACGCTCTTTCATCTGTTTCATATGTTTGTGCACTCGCATGACAAGCTCTATATGACCCACTTGGTTATCTGTCTTGTAATCACCGATTTTTATGACCCTAAATGTTCGTTCATTTCCTG
The DNA here is from genome assembly GCF_058408365.1 of Paenibacillus sp. MDV22-iso6. Taxonomy (NCBI): domain Bacteria; kingdom Bacillati; phylum Bacillota; class Bacilli; order Caryophanales; family Paenibacillaceae; genus Paenibacillus; species Paenibacillus sp. MDV22-iso6. The sequence goes on from NZ_JBZVDZ010000008.1 coordinate 249,074, forward strand.
AATTCCCCTTATTCGAATAAACCGCCTCACAGTGGGTACAATAATACAAATTTTTCAAATGAATCCTGCATATACAATCCGGGTAAATGATACACTAAGCATTCTATCGGCTTTCTTCGTTTGTGATATAATAGAAACAGAAAATTCCGGTAATTCGCATCATGTTCCGGATGTCCGGATAACATATTATTCCAGAAAGAGGGAGTTTTACGTGGCTCAAATCAGTCCGTCTTACCTTCAGATCGGTGCAACTCTGGGTATGCTCGTCATGGCCCTGCTTGCCATTTTTATTCGAATGAAAGCCAGCCACCGTCCGGTAACCATTCGCAAAATACTTATTCCCCCACTGGGAATGAGCACGGGTTTTCTCATGTTTGTTGTACCCCAGACACATGTCCCGCTTCTATGGGCACTTATCGCACTGTTGGTGGGCTGGTTTATATTCTCTTACCCCCTCATACGCAGTACTCGCTTTGAACGAGTTAATGAAGAAATTTTCGCCACACGTTCACGAAGCTTCGCGTTCATTCTGCTTGGATTGCTGGCAATACGTCTAATCCTGCACGAAGTCATTCAGCGTTATGTGAGCATTCCTCAAACGGGTGGGTTGTTCTTCCTTCTGGCCTTCGGTATGATCGTACGCTGGCGGGTATATATGTACAAGCACTATAAGGAAGTTGTTGCTGCCGAATCTTAGCATCATCGCAACTTCCTAACAACTAAAAAGACACGTTCTGTGCACTTCACCGTGCGGAACGTGTCTTTTCCTGTTCTGGCATATATTCAAGGGATTCTATATCTATTCAGGGTCCGCAACCTTGACAAGCTGTTTGCCCAGGTTATCTCCAGAGAAGAGGCCTATAAATGCTTCCGGTGTCTGGTCAAAACCTTCCACAATGTTTTCTTCAAACTGTAAGTGGCCTTCCTTGATCCATTTTGCTAGTTTGGCACGGCCTTCCTTAAAGGACTTGGCATAATCACCCACCAGGAAACCTTTCATCAACGCTGTATTCGTTAATAGTAACGTCTGCGGGCGCATGCCGATATCCGGCTTCTCCAGATTATATGACGAAATCTGTCCACAGAGTGGAATACGTGCATTCCGATTAATATGGCTTAGTACCGCATCGGAGATTTCACCGCCAACATTGTCGAAATAAACGTCTACGCCAGCCGGGCAAGCCCGTTCAATGGCAGCAGACATATCCTCTTCGTGCTTATAGTTCAACACCACATCGAATCCCAGTTTTTCTTTCAGGTAAGCACATTTCTCGTCAGAACCTGCAATCCCGACTACACGCGCACCTACAATCTTGGCGATCTGGCCCGCAATCATACCTACCGCTCCGGCTGCTCCCGATACGACCACCGTTTCGCCGTCCTTCGGCTTACCGATATCTTCCATGCCAAAATAAGCAGTCAAACCGGTCATGCCCAGCGCACCCAGGTAAGCCGTAATTGGAGCTTCTTCTGTATCAATCAAGGAAATATCTCCCGTATTTACGGCTGCATACTGCTGCCAGCCCCACATGCCGGATACCAAATCCCCTTTGCGCAGATTGGGTTCCGAAGACTCCACCACCTGCCCAATCGTTCCGCCCTTGATCACTTCATTCAACGCATAGGGGGGGGCATAGGATTTTGTATCTTTCATGCGGCCCCGCATGTATGGATCTACAGACAAATATAGCGTACGTACCAGGACTTGTCCTGCTTCCGGTTCAGGAAGGGGTGCATCAATGAATTTAAAGTCTTCTCTGGATGGGGCACCTTCGGGACGAGACGCAAGTACGATCTGTTTATTTTCAGACACCAAAATGACCTCCTTCTTGCCAGTGGACAGGGGATAACCCTCTGTCAGCTGATATCATTCACCACCGGCTCTATGTGTATCGCCTCTAAATAGTTTAAACCGAAACAGGCGGATCACAAACGTGGGCCGCCTTGAAATATGCAAATATCATCACATTGGAGACATTGAGCGTAATTATTGAGCAGTCAGAATGACAGGACCATCTGCTGTAATGGCAATCGTATGCTCATATTGGGCAGACAGACTTCCATCCTGAGTACGTGCTGTCCAACCATCCGAGTCCAGCTTGCTACGGTACGTACCAATGTTCAGCATCGGCTCAATGGTAATAACCATGCCTTCCTTGAGACGTGGACCACGGTGTGGTGGGCCGTAGTGAGGCACCTGTGGTTCCTCATGCATTTTCTCGCCGATCCCATGACCGATAAATTCACGGACAACCGATAGACCTTCACCTTCTGCATACGTCTGAATCGCATTGGAGATATCACCGATCCGGTTGCCGATCACAGCCAGTTCAATCCCTTTGTAGAGAGATGTTTTGGTAACGTCCAATAGATGTTGTGCTTCTGGAGTCACCTGACCCACCGCATACGACCACGCCGAATCGGCCAGCCAGCCGTTCAGATTCACGACCATATCAATCGTAACGATGTCTCCATCCTGCAGTACATATTTTCCCGGGAATCCATGACAGATCACATCATTAACCGACGCACATGTCGCATATTGGTACCCGTTGTATCCCTTTTGTTCCGGCGTAGCGCCATTTTTCTTCATAAAAGCTTCTGCAAACTGATCAATTTCCTGTGTCGTAATCCCTGGACGGATCATTCCTGCGATTTCTCTATGGCATGCGGCAAGAATTTCTCCGGCCTTCTTCATAAGTTCGATTTGTTCATTGGTCTTCAACGTAATCATTACAACTACTCCTGTCCGTTAAAATCTCATCCTGTCTTCTATTGTAACGCGAAATGCTCAAAATAAAAAATTCCGTGTAATCCTCAACATTCTATTATACGCCTAGCCCCTGTCCAATGAATATAATCCCCCTTAAAAAATCCGAAACCCACTCCAACAGAGCCCCGTATATGCTTAAAACGGTTGAAGACGAAAGGATGAACTTTCATGTTCAAAAAGATTATCGGCAAACTCCTCGATTCTAAATCTTCATCTCATCGTAGGCGTAACAGCTCATCGGATAGACGCTCATATAAACGTCACAGCAGTTCCTCAGGCAAGCGTGCCTATCAACGCTATTCATCTTCGGATGCGAAGCGTCGGGATAGCCGCCACGGCTCCGGTTATTATAAAAGCAGGAAATACAGCTCCAGCTAGACTGGCGCTAAATCATCGTATATGTATTAAAAGGGTTGTTCTGCCAGCCGTCTTCACGGTTAGCAAAACAACCCTTATTTATTTCTTCATCGCAACTTTATCAGCACACGGTCAATATCCACCTGTAATTCCAGCGCTCCACCTTCATAGCCTGGACGAAGTCCAAGCAGTCGTTCCAGCATATCGTGAACTTCCGGCGTAAGCTTGAGTTCTTCCTGCCAGCTAGCCGGTTTGCGGCCCTTATCTGGCTCGTAAGCGGAATACAGCATGAACAAAAGAAAATGACCGAGATCCTGCAAATCCTGGTCCGGCGCAGCCAGTTCATCTTCAGGCTCGGGCAATTCACGCATCCGGCGTTTTAGCTCAGGCAACAACGGCTCCCCCATGCGCCGCGCCAGGCCAAAATCAATCAAATGCACCTGCCCGTCACGTAAAATGACATTTGGAATACGGACATCCCCATGAATATATCCCTGCTCATGAACATGCACAATGGGAGCCAGCAGTTGTTTTACCAGCTCCAGACAATCCTGTTCCGTATATTTGCGGCCTTGCTCGAATATGCACTGTTCCAGTGTCTCCCCAAGGATATACTCGGTGACAATGTAACTGCGCGCCCGATATGTGAACACATCCAGCAACTTAGGGATGGCCGGATGATCCATCCGATTCATCACATCCGCCTCCCTGTCCAGCAACCGTACAGCGAGTCTACCCTTGCTGGGTTTCGATTCTTTTAACGCTACATCCTTACCAGTCTGTTCATCGGTACACAGGTATGTCAGTCCATAACTTCCCATACCAAGCAAGTCATATATCGTATAACACCCGGCGATCTTCGTACCTTTCCTCCGGGGACGATCAGTCCATAGGCCGAGTAGTCTTTGCCAGCTTCGTCGCAGCTCCACAGGTCCTCCCACGCCAGCCATCTGATCTCCTGTTTTCCGTTTAAGCAGAGCAGATCAGCAGCCAGTCTTGTTGTTGTATGGGCTCATTATACCAAGCTAGCTGTGTAAAATCACGACGAGCATGGACAGGGTTCTCAGGCTTCTTTGTGCTTTTTGGGCAGCAGCCCGAACAACATTCGAAGCGATGTTCCTTTGGGTTTGCGTTTTCTTCCCTGGAAGCTGCGTAGATTGGTGACCAGTTCACGGTCTCGCTCCTCTTCCAGCTTCTCATTCATCCATAGGCGCTGCTTCTCCATCTGCTCCTGGAGAGCAAGATGGGTATCCGCCAGATGCTGCAGCGTTAACTCTAGTTCGTCCACCCGATGCTGCAGCAGCTGGACCTGATCATCCTGCTGTCCGACAGCACCGTAAGTCACTTCACTCACCAGTTGTCCCAGACCTTCATAAGATCTCAATGCTCCAGTTAGTTCAGGTTCCTCAGGAAATATTGCAGGCATCACTGTTGCCGCACATTCTGCCACTGAGGCCTCCTCCATTACCATCACAGGCACGTCTGGAGTCAGTACGGTCACCACAGCATCTGCAAGTGGCAGGTTATGTTCCCTAAGTTCTGTCATCAGGCGTTCGATGCACTCGATATCGTCCGACTTGAACAATCTGGATTTGTTGGCGGAACGCTCGAATCGATACCCTTGTTCCTCAAGCGCTGCCGCATATTTACGAAGAGTACTGGCACCAATGCCCAGGCTCTTGGCCGTTTCCGTCGTTGCTCCTACTTCTTCAATCATTATTATTCCCTCCCGGAATGAAGTCTTTTTGAATATAAGGTAGTGGCTTCAGCGTTCCCTTTTGGAACTGTCATCGGATCGGGTCAACCTGTCTCATGGATCAAGTACGCATATTTCATTTGCTTGTCCGTATGTATTCGTCAGTCTCTTTGCAGATCCCTTTGACGCTTTTCTTCTGTTTCTGCGGATTCATAAGAGCTTTTGTCAGTTGCCTCATTCGTAAAAATAACCCTTCATCCGACAATGAGCATGAATGCTGTCATGTCGAAATTCGTTGGTGCAAACGCCGTCACTTTTTATGAGGATGAATTATTCATGTCAATTTTGTTAACTCCGTCACTCCAATACGCTCCCGCGACAGAGGAAATCATTGCTGCACAGCTTTTCCATGTGTTATCTTATGTAACGTAGAAGCAGCTATTAGCATAAAATAAAGGACTATACTTAACATATGTATTATTACGAACGGATAAATCAAATGTAAATGGGGGCTGAACAGCAGTGTTAGGCAAATCAGGTAAAGTAGCGGTGATCGGGGCGGGACTTGTCGGTTCAAGTTGTGCATATTCCATGATTAATCAATCGATATGCAGAGAAATTATGATGGTTGACCGGACGTATGACCGTGCGGTTGCACAGGCGCTGGATTTTTCCCATTGCATGGACTTCACACATAACCGCACGAAGGTATACGCTGGCACTTATGCAGATTGCGGCAGCATGGACGTCATAGTCCTGACTGCCGGAGCGAATCCGAAGCCAGGGCAGACTCGTCTGGATATTCTGGAGGAAGCGGAGTCCATTGCCAAAGATATCGTTGTTCCTATCATGAATAGCGGATTCCGGGGGATTTTTGTCGTCGCGGCCAATCCGGTTGACATAGTAACTTATATGGTATGGAAGCTGTCCGGTCTTCCGCGTGAACGAGTCATCGGTACAGGTACGTCTATTGATTCCTCCCGGCTCAAAACGCTGTTGTCAGAGGTCTTCTCCATCGATCCACGCAGCGTGCATGGATATGCTCTCGGGGAGCATGGGGAATCCCAGTTCGTGGCATGGTCCCATGTCACTATCGGAGGCAAACCGATTATGCACATTATGGAACAGCACAAGGAACGCTTCAAACATCTGGACCTGGAAGATATCGCCCGCAAAACGAAAGACGCCGGTTGGGAAATTTTCACTCGTAAAGGTTCTACGCAATTCGGAATCGGTAACGCACTCGCACATATTACCCGTTCGATTCTCAACGATGAACACAAGATCATTGCTGTCTCCGCAATCCTTGATGGAGAGTACGGACAGAGCAACGTCTGTGCAGGTGTTCCGGCCATTATTGGCGGGGATGGGATTCAGGATATTATCGAATTGAATTTGGATGCATCTGAACGTGAGAAATTCGAGCGTTCATGCGAAGTTTTGTCAGGCAATATTAATCGTCTTACCCTGGTTTGACCAGTTCAGCCATTTAAGGATGGTCCATAACAAAATAAACAGAAACACAAAAACGCCAATAACCTCCTGATACAGAAGCGTCATTGGCGTTTTTGTGTTGTTTGTCTTTATCCACCTTGGGAGTACGAGTCTTCAGCTTGGTGCAAGCTGCGGTTCATCTGTTGGCCCCCATTGCTGCAATACCCTTTTTAATTCACTCAGCATGATTGGTTTGCTGATGAAGTCACGCATCCCAATCTCCAAACAAGCTTCCTTGTCTTCACGTTTGGCATTTCCGGTTACCGCTATAATAGCTGGAATACGCTCCTGCGGAATTAATCGGTGTACAAGGTCTGTTGCTTTGAGTCCATCCATAACAGGCATCTGAAGATCCATCAGGACAATATCATAGGCATTTTGCGAAATGGCTTCAATCGCTTCAACGCCATTGGTGCATACATCTGCTTGGTATCCAAGCTTCTCTAGATACTCCGATAAAATCTTTCGGTTTACCGGGTGATCCTCGGCAACAAGAATACGTATTGCTACCTTATCCCCCTGGCGTGTCCGATCATGGCTGAATTGACGTGCAGATTGCTCTGCCTCTGCAGTCGCATCTACACTTGTGGCAGGCACAGCGAACCGGAAGGTTGATCCCTTTCCTTCTTCACTCTCCACACTGATACTGCCCCCCATAATCTCCACGAGTCGCTTCGAGATGACTAATCCAAGACCTGTCCCGCCATATTTGCGGTTAATGACAGGATGCAGTTGAGAGAACGACTGGAACAACTGATCCAGCTTATCTTCTGGAATACCGATCCCCGTATCCTTCACCGCAAAGTCCAGCACACTCGCTTCCGGTCGATTGCCACGAATAATATCTACCGTGACATCAATGCCCCCCTGATCCGTAAACTTCAAGGCATTGCTCACCAGATTGACGAGAATTTGCCGAATACGCATCGCATCGCCCACCATAAACTCAGGAATGTCGGGATTGAGACGATATCGGATCTTCAACTGCTTCTCTTCCGCTTTAGACGAAAAAAGTTCCGCAACCTGTTCCAACATGATGCGCAGCGAGAACGGTTCGTAGGCCAAAGCCATTTTCCCAGATTCCAATTTGCTGAAATCAAGGATGTCATTCAGGATATTTAACAGTGCATCACCGCTCTCACGGATGATCTCGGCGTATTCTCGCTGTTCCTCCGACAAATCCGTGCTGATTAGCAATTCAGTCATCCCCACGATTCCATTCATTGGTGTACGAATTTCATGACTGACCATGGACAGGAATTCCGACTTGGCCTGTGCCGCGAGTTCAGCGGTTTCCTTGGCGCGCACAATTTCGCGATCACCCGTCACATCATTGAACACTATAACGGCGCCACGAATCTGACCCTCATCGATAATTGGCGTAACCTGGTATTCCACCAGAAAGCTGGTTCCGTCTTTGCGCCAGAACACATCCTCCTTCACAGTGCGACGCTGCCCGTCCATCACCGTCATATGAATAGGGCATTCACTTTTTGGAAAATAGCTGCCGTCTGCACGTGAATGATGAATGATAGGATGCGAGCTTTTGCCGACAAACTCTTCCGCTTCGTAGCCGAACATGGAAGCAGCAGCCGGATTCATAAACCTGGTGATGCCATCTGCGTCCAGTCCATAGATGCCCTCTGTAACCGAGTTAAGAATCAGAGCATGCTGTTTGCTAAGCTCCTGGATCTGCTCTGTATAATCCTTACGCTCCGTAATATCAGACAAGATCCCATATACACCCACGAGTTCCTGATCCACAATGATGGGAACATTAATGATAGATACATCAACCTTCCGGCCACTGGAATTCACGATTCGGGTCTCATAATGTTGAGGCTTCCCCTGCTTCACCAGTTCGAAGTATGCCTGCCCGCCGTGCACTTCACATTTATCCAAATGCGAAAGAAAGGACTGCCCAATCAATTTGCTCCGAGGTACATCCAGCATTTTGACCAGATTGCGGTTCACTGCCGTATATTTGCCTTCGAGATTCAGCGAGTATACCGCTGCTGGATTATGTTCGAAGAGAGATTTGTAACGTTGACGACTCTCTCTAAGACGTCTTTCTGCATTTTTATGCTGGGTAATATCCCGGCTGACGCTGACGATCTGAGTATTCTTGCCCTCTTCTCCGGCCACCGGCTTTGCCAGCGTTTCCATCCAGATGTAGTGCCCCTTCTTATGAAGCACTCGCATCTTGCAGCCATTCCCACTCGACGACATCTCTAGAAGTTCAGGGTAATCCTCAGGATAACAGTAATCCTTCAGGAACTTTCCTGTTACCTCTTCCGGACGATATCCCAGCAACGAATAGACGGAAGGAGAGACATAAAGCAGCTTGCCGTCCATCGAACTCGTGGTAATGAGGTCCTGAGCATGGTCCGCCAACATCTGATATTTCTCCTGCGTTTCATGCAATTTACGTTCCACTTCCACGATCTCGGTTACATCCCTGGCAATACCGTATATCCCCACAATCTCTTCTTTCTCCGTTATGGGCACATAGGTAATCTTGGCCTGTTTCAGGGAACCGTCTCTATGATAAAACGTGATCGGCTTACTGACTGAATGGCCAGCCAGTACCTCACTAATGTATTCTCCTCGTAACTCCTCACTCTCAGGAGGGCAAATCCTATCTCGATTTAAGCTACGGAGTTCTTCAAATGTATACCCTGAAATCCTCTCAATCGAGGGATTGGCATCAATATAATTTCCATGGATGTCCATCACATATATGGCATCTGGGTGATTAAAAAACAAGGATTGGTAAGAACTTCCCTCAGAAATAATGCGCTTTAGGGTTTCCGTTTTATTAATATCCAAGGCTTACCCCTCTTTTCTTAGCCTATATCTTCATCTAACAACCAAAAAATATAATTTTCGGCGAAATGGGCCTACCCTCGAATAACCATGTAAGCCCTCCTAGAAACAGCTTTTTTTATTTTACCAGATTCCAGTTCGAATTTGCTTACAATCTCTTCACCAAAACCATGTAAAAGCGACAAAAAAATCCCCTTTAAGCGACATAGTCCGTCAATAACTGAGGTCTATGTTTGCTTAAAAGGAATTTATTACACAACTAATGAATAAATTCTACGATTAAATTTCTTTTTTTCTAAAATATAAAACTCCAATTAAAATAAAGAGAACTGCACTGCCCCCGACTACTGCAAGCATGGTCCCAAGTGGAACATTGTAAGCTCCAAATCCCCCACCTTCAAAAGGTGTCATTAGAATCATCGGTTGCGCCCAAGGGTAATATGGGCCAAATGTAGCCGAGTTCACGATCAGAATGTTCGGTACGGTCAACGCAAAATTCAATGCCAGCGGTGCGGCAAAGCTGCTCCATACCAAGGAAACGAACATTTGGAGAGCAGCCAGCGGCACACAAGCGAATAGCCCCAGCAGCAGCTTACCTGTAAGGAATCCCCATGGGATGGGGTCCGTGATGCCCTGGATCGTACCCGTCAGCAGGATGGCCCCCAACAACAGTAATTGTGTACCCGCCAGAAGCAAAATCACGATGGTCAGTTTGCCTGCATACACGCCCGTACGGGTAAGGGGCAGCACCAGCATTTGCTTCCAGCCTCCCCCCGCATGCTCGAATCGACAGACGAAAGACGTAAATACGCCGGTCAGGATGGGCAGTAACAACAAACCGTGCAGAAAGACCATTGAACCCATAAGCACATTCCATTGACCTGATGGTGTGGAGAGCAGCCCAATAAGCAGTGCGATTAACGGACTCAGCAGAATCAGAAGCCAGATAGGTGATTTGCCCATTTTGAGTCGCTCAGAGGACAGGATTCGGAAATAGGTTGTTGCAAAACTCATCTTAGGCCACATCCTTCCGGCTAAAGTGCATCATACCCAGCAACATGATTAGGAGCCCCGCCCCTACACCCAAACCGACATACACAAATGGTTTCGGGCTGATCCAAGCCATCTGTGCCCAAGCAAGCGGAAAGTACGGTGAGATACTGAGTGCGAACATCCCCATTACTGCGAGTACAATCCCAAGAGTGACGGGAAGAGCCTGATTTTTATTTACCATCGTCAGCCATAGCTCCAGCGATAACACCGGAAGTGCGCCAGCCAGTGGCAATAAACCCAACTTGATTGCATGTATCCAAGGGATCTCACCCGCGTCGAACCCAAGCAGCAGTCCCAGACCAATAGTTCCCGCGGTTAATAACAAACAGGAGATGATGAGCAGCATACAAGCGAGTAGAAATTTGGCCAGGTACACCGCAGGTCTTGTGATTGGCATCGCCAGCAATTGCTTCCATGATCCCTGCTCATGTTCAACATTTGCGATCATCGAACTGAGAATTGTCGCCCCCAGCATCAAGGCAAGTGGTACAAAAACAACCACATTATCCAGCAAACTCTCCCACAGATGACCCCCATACTGTTCTTTCAGATAGTCCAAACGAAGCCCAAAATTCAAAGCTTGCATCGCCGTCAGTCCAATGGGGGCCAAGAAAACGAGGAACCAGATACCTTTGCCACGAATTTTGAGCCAGTCGGACGATAACGCACGGCCCGTCATACCGTTGCCCCCTCACCGATGACCCGCATGAACAAGTCTTCCAGGGATTGACGGTGCTCTTCCACACGATAAACCGCATGGTCCTGCTCGACCAATCGGCGAACCAGCAATGCAATCGCGCTATTATCCATATACGGGAACGTGAGCGCGGCTCCTTCACGTTGACCGAACTGTCCCTGCTCTCTTGCCAGCTTCATCGCCTCTTCCGGCTCGGAAACGGTCAGTCGAATGGAGCTACCCGTCTGGCTATGCAGATTAGCAATCGTATCCTGAAGGACCATTTTCCCCTCACGGATAATGCCAACCCGGCTCGCCATCTGTTCCACTTCACTCAGCAAATGGCTGGACACCAGCACGGTGATGCCATGTTCCAGCGGCATGCGTTTGATTAATTCCCGGATCTCCTGAATGCCCGCCGGATCAAGACCGTTCGTCGGCTCGTCCAAAATCAGCAGCTCCGGCTGACCCAACAAGGCACTTGCAATCCCCAGACGCTGTTTCATTCCAAGCGAGTAACCTTTTACGGAACGTTTGGCATCCCGGGTCAGATCCACGATGGAAAGCACTTCGGCAATCCTCGATTTGGGTACATTTAATATCCGGCGCAAGGTTTCCAGATTCTCCACCGCGTTCAGATGACCATAGTATGAAGGATACTCAACCAATGACCCTACTCGTCGCAGAATGTCCATACGATCCTTGCGGATATCCTTGTCGAATATACGGATGACACCTTTGGTTGGCTTGATTAAGCCAAGAAGCATACGAATAGTTGTTGTTTTGCCAGCGCCGTTGGGACCAAGGAAGCCATAAATGTCTCCCTTTTTAATATGCAGATCAAGTTCACGGACCGCCGCACGGTCCCGGTATGTTTTCCATAAGTTAGCGGTTTGAATAATGTTATCAGTCACTGTTTAATCACCTCGGATATCATCGTAACCTTCCAAGGTTAAAGCTGAAGTCGGCTGAAGTTTAAGTTTTGTTTAAAAAAAGGTACGGCCTTGATTTCCCAGCTCCTCCGCCGCTATAGAGGCATACCCGCAATCCATTCTCAGAGCTGTCTACCCTCTTCCGCAGCCCCATCTCACGAATCAGCAGATCCACGATGGATAACCCCAGACCTGTTCCCTTGGTATCCGAATCTTCCTGCAATCCTGGGCCCCTATCCTGAATAACAAGAGCCTTCTCCCCATGGATCTGTTCTGTCGATATGCCAATATATTTTCCACTCGCTGCATGACGGATGACATTCTGAAACAGGTTATCGAGAACACGACGTAATCCCTGCTCATCCACCTGCCAGAACAACGGTTCTTCCGGCAGATCGATATCAATCTCAAACTGCTCTTTCTCCCAAACGGGATACCAGGCCGCTGCCGTTTCTCTGACGATTCGCAGGACGTCCTTCTGTTCCAGCTTCAATGTATATTTTCCGCTGGTGAGCAGGTTGTACGATAACATGTTGTCGATCAATCCGCTCAAATCATCCATCTTGGCTTCCATACGACGCAATGAAGTATCCGCAGCCGTGCTTAGTGGTTCTTTGTGAAGGGAATGCATATGTCCACGGATGACGGTCAGCGGTGTACGCAGATCATGCGACAATCCCGCGACAAGACGTTTGCGAAGCTGCTCTTCCTCCCGCTCCCGGTGACGGCTGTCTGTCAACTGATGCACCATTTCGTTGAACGATTCCTCCAGATGTCCAATCTCATCCGATCTGCGAATCTCCACAGGAAGGGGAATGCCTTCCTTGCCCGGAGTGATCATCGCCGTCTGGAGCCGGATGAGCCGCTTGCGAATTCGCGCAAAGAACAGGATCGACATGATGATAAATAACAGGAAGATGATCATCATCAATCCACCCAAATACAAAAGTTCCATAGGCCAGTTGTTCTGTGGCTTTTGCAAAAGATACCTTGGAACCTCAATCACCATAAACCCTTGTCCCTTGTCTTCACTATCTCCACCCACAAAAGAAACAACCGTTAGCGGATCACGATAGGAGGCTTCCTTCATAAATTCCAGGGAGCTGTTTGCATTCCATATCGAAGGAATCCGGGTCTCTGTATTCGGATGATCCAACGTCCATTTCAATGTCGTCATTGTTGTTCCATCCACGGTGGACTCCGATACATCAACGTCCTCTCCAGCGAGAATAAATGCCGTTTCACCGTTTTGGTCCACACGGTACATCGAAGAATTGGGATATTTCCGGTGCAGCTGTTCCATACGTTGATTGATTTTTTCAGATGTCGCCCCATCCAGCTTCTCGGATTCCCGGGTCCACAGGTTGCTAATTTTCGTGCTATCGCCATAAGGTGCCGTATTGTCTTTATTTGTATTGTTCACCACCACCACATAGATAATAGATGTAATGGGGAGAACGACCGGCACAAACAAAACCGCTGCCAAGATCAGGAGAATATATCGGGACATCAAGGTCCGTCCAAAACGCATTTTCCGTTTGCCTGGAAGGCTACGTTTCACTCCCTTATTCCTATCGGATGGATCGCGCATCGTCGCTTTTCTTCTCATGGCTTCTTCACACGATACCCAACACCACGAACGGTTTGAATGATGGTTGGGTTCGCCGGATCACGCTCCAGCTTCTCGCGCAGATGCCGGATATGTACCATTAATGTCTTGTCCCCGTCCAGATAAGGCTCGTTCCAAACGGCTTCGTAGATCTGTTCCTTGGTTCGAATCATGCCCATATGCCTGAGCAGGTAGGCGAAGATATGAAACTGTTTGCCCGATAAAATAATTTCTTCCTCTGTCTCCTCATTCACGATCCGGTGATCCTTCTCGTAGATGGACAAGTGGTCCAGTTTTACCACGGTATCGGCCGAGATCGCTGTCCCTGCCTTCCGAAGCTGGACTTCAATCCGTGCGGCAAGTTCATCGGGATGGAATGGCTTGGTTACATAATCATCGGCAAAATCAAGCCCATGCAGCTTGTCGTCAATGGACGTTCTAGCCGAGAGCATGACAATGGGCACTTCAGGATGTTCCTTTTTGAGTCGCTGTCCTACCGTAAATCCATCCAGTCCCGGCAGCATGACATCCAGAATAACCAACGAGCAGCCCCCGGCAGCTTCAGCCGCACCTTCACCACTTCCGAGCCATACCACCTCATATCCACGCTCCTCCAAGTCGGCCCTAACCCATGTGGCAATTTCCGTATCGTCTTCAATGTATAACAGTTTCGTTTTCATGCGCGTATTCGTTTCCTTTCTGTACCCTTTGGGTTAATTATATATTTGAAACATAATGAAGTATCTTGTTTATATAAAATGTACGAATGATGATCACACGACCATGGATATCCTTTTATTTTAAATTATACCTTAATCATCCGCTTCGCATAATTCATGCAGAGATTGAGAGGTTGATTCAACAACATAAGCATGTGGCATTCATCCCGAGATTGATTTGCATCGAATGCAGCTACTTGCTCACATACTACGTGTGTATACGACGGGAGGAGATTCAACATGCTGCTGGAAGCCATCTATCATCAACCAAAACGGAACTGGGCCTATGCCTACGATAAGGATACCATTCGTCTGCGTCTGCGTGCCAAAAAGAATGATCTCACCGAGGTACATGCCCTGACTGGGGACAAATACGCCTGGGATCGCACCAAAGAGCTGGTTCCTTTAACCAAATATACATCCGATTCCATGTTCGATTATTATGAGGGGCAAGTAAAGCCTCCGTATCATCGACTGAAGTATTCCTTCCTGCTGAAAAGCGGCACAGAACAGATCTGGATGACCGAAACGGATTTCCAAACGCATGAACCCGACGATCCTGGTCACATGTTCCAGTTTCCGTACATCCATCCCGGAGCTGTATTTACACCGCCTGCATGGGTGAAGGATGCGATCTTCTATCAGATCTTCCCTGAACGATTCGCAAATGGCAACCCCGACCTTGATCCAGAAAAAGTGGAACCCTGGGGTGGTGAGCCGACCCCGTTTAACTTCTTCGGCGGTGATCTCCAGGGCGTCATCGACCATCTGGATTACCTTGAAGAGTTGGGCATTAACGCCATTTATTTCACACCAATCTTCGAGGCAACGACCAATCACAAATACGATACCGAAGATTATTTGCGAGTAGATCGGCATTTTGGTGATGCAGATACAGCCAAACGGCTTGTTGAGCTGTGCCATGCACGCGGAATCCGGGTGCTATTGGATGCGGTGTTCAATCATTCTGGGAAGACTTTTGCGCCGTTTGTGGATGTGCAGAAGAACGGGGAGAAGTCCAAATATAAGGACTGGTTCCATGTGCATGAATTCCCGCTGGACGTGAAGGATGGCATTCCTACGTATGAAACATTCGGATTCGAAGCCCACATGCCGAAGCTTAACACGGAAAATCCCGAGGTGAAGGCGTATTTGCTGGAGGTCGCCGAATACTGGATCAAGGAAGTGGGCACCGACGGCTGGCGGCTGGATGTCGCGGATGAAGTGGATAATGCGTTCTGGCGCGACTTCCGCCGTGTAGTGAAGGCTGCGAATCCGGATGCCTATATCCTGGGTGAGGTATGGAATGAGTCCTCCTCCTGGCTGCAAGGTGATCAGTTCGATGCCTCGATGAACTATCCATTTACGGAAGCCGTAAATCGTTTTTTTGTAAAAGATGCCATGCACGCCGAACAGTTCGCGAACTCGATCGGTCGACAACTGTCCCGCTATGCGCTGCAAGCCAGCGAAGTGGCGTTCAATCTGCTTGATAGCCACGATACACCACGGCTGCTCACCTTATGTGAGGGTGACCAGCGGAAGATGAAACTGGCCGCGTTGTTCCAATTCAGCTATATGGGTGCCCCGTGCATCTATTACGGGGATGAGATTGGGCTGGACGGCGATCATGATCCCGGCTGTCGGAAATGTATGGAGTGGGATGAGACGAAGCAGGATCGCGAGCTGTTCACCTTTTATCAGAAGCTAATCGCACTTCGCCATGCCCATCCTGCCCTGCGTGCAGAAGGCAGCATTCGATTCCTGCAGGCCCGTGAAGGCGGAAGCCAGCTTGTGATGGAACGACAGGATGAGGAGGAGCGCATTCTGATCCTTTTCAATCGTTCGGAAGAAACAGCTATCGTGGAGCTCGAAGCGGGTGCCGGGGAATGGACGGAGTTATTTGGCGAGAATTATCGTACAGCCAAGGAAGAGGGAATTCTGGCCGTTGAGCTGCCCGCATATGGATATGCTGTACTAAGTACAGATATCGCGTAACTTCTTCATATTGTTGTATCCTTGCAATTCCAACGCATTGCAAGCAACGCCGGATAAGCGCTCACAGACCTGTTACTAATCTGTAGAGCGCTTTTCTGCGTTATGGATGGATCGTCAATTAATTTAGTGACACGGATACTATAGAAAGCTACAGAGGCGCGGTCAGCTGTTCCTTGAGCAATCGGATGGTAGCCTCATATTGCACAAGCCCCACTTGCATACACAAACGCTGTGCAGGTGAGATCTGTTCGCCAAATTGCTTCATCTGGCGCTGCAGCTCGGCATACAGCAACTCTTTACGATTCAGCTCCGACCGGACCCACCCTGCGACAGTATCTTCATCCGCCAGCTCTCCGAAATACAGACGCATCAGAAAATCAGAACGGAACACCTCTGCTTCCAGGGGACTCATCAAATAGGTATTGAACTCCGCAGACCCTTCCGGTGTTAAGGTATACACATTTTTGTCAGGTTTCCCTTCTTGTCTAACGGATTCTTTGGTCAATAACCCTGACTTTTCCATCTTCGCAAGTGTGGGATAAATGGTGCCAAAGCTGGCATCGAAGAAAAATGAAAAATATTGTTCAAAGTACTGCTTGATCTCATATCCGGAACATGGCTGATTGTGCAGTATTCCGAGGATGACATGCTGCGTGTTCATCGGTGTACCGCTCCTTTCCAATTGCTCTTAACGTATCACATCCTCCCTTATACGTTCAACATCATCAGACGTTCACGGATTGGCTTATCCGGCAAAAGGGGGCTTATCGTTATCCATATTATCCACGATCAGGTGAAGGCAGGTTTCCAGTCAGAGCGACAGGTGTCGCAGCAGTCTTGGACTCCAAAGGTATGCCGGATTGTGCAGGACCTGAGCGTTTGATCCATGTGCACACCGCTCCCAAAACCAACGTCGCCGCTCCAATCACTACCAGAAGCAGAACATCATGACTAATTCCATCTCCGCCAAGCACCAGATTCATCATACCCTCCACCGCGTAGGTTGCCGGCAGATAATGACCGATCTGTTGATAGAAGTCAGGCATGACATCGCGCGGAATGGTTGCGCCTGATGACAACATCAGCAGAGGCAACAAGGCACTGTTTAACCATGCTCCAGCATTTCCAAGCAGCAGCAAGCTCAATTGCGCCACGAATAGAAAAGATAAAGTAATCAACAACTGAAATAGCCATAACATCCACCATCCATCTGCTGATGATACACCCATAACATGCATCATCCCTGCTCCAACGAGCGATACGATAAATGCAGCACCAACATTGATGATATTGCGCGCCCAAAAGCGTTCCCATTTTCCTGCCCTGCTACTGAGTTCACCAGAAACCTTTTGCAGATTCATGCCAAGAAGCATTGCACCTGTAAAGGTAGCCGTCACAATCAACATTGGTACCATGGAAAAAGCAAAGTTATGAACTGGATTCAGCCGTTCCACTTCTGCCTCCACCCGGGAAGATAACCCCGCTGCCATCGCATTCGCCTGATCGTCAGCCATACCTGATTGATTCAGCACTCCCCGAATGCTGTTTTGCTGTACTTCACGGTTCAACGTCGCTGTAACTTGTGCGGATACGGTCTGCATCACACTTTTTACGGTAGCCACATTGGATTCATTCATTACATACTTCACTGCCACCGGGCCTGACAAGTCTCCCGCCTGCTGCATGAAACCGGATGGAATCTCGATAATCATGTATACATCCCGGTCCGTTAACATCTGTCTGGCTTCTTCCATAGTTGCCGAAGGTTTAATCGCGAAATGAAGCCCCTCTGCAAGAGACTTTGCCACAGGCTCAGCCGCAGCCCCATCTTCATTTACGATGGTCACAGCAAGCTGATTCATCCGTGCATTTACCTGATCATATCCACTAAGCCAAATGGTATTAAAAAAAACCTGGAACAGTACGGCTGTAATTAACCCGACTACTGTAGCTCCATTTTTCAAAAACAGAAGACTCGTTTGAAAAACACTTTTCATGTTATCCATCTCCTTAATTTGTATAACTTATTCTCGATCTTATATATCGTGTTGATATATGAAAATAAATAATATATCTAAACGATATATAAACGTCAATACCTTTTTATTTTTCTTTGTTGGAACAACAAAAAAGCCGATACGCTTCTTCACCAGGAAGAATTCGTATCGGCTTTTTTATCAAGATGGGAGCAGATCATTACCGTTAATGATCAAGCTCCACGAATTAAATTCAGTTCATGTACGTTCATGCATGTTATGCCTTGGCTTCTGGTTCATTTTCAGCAGGAGACTCAGCTTCAATCTCAGGCTCAGCACGCTTCGCCTTCGGTTTAGCAAGCTTCTCCATCATTTTCCGTCCTGTCGGTGTTTGGGCAAGCCCACCTTGGGCCGTTTCACGGTGCCTGCTCGGCATCGCACTGCCCACTTCCAGCATGACATCAATGACTTCGTCAGAAGGAATGGCACTTCGTACCCCGGCCAGCGCCATGTCGGCCGCAGCCAACGCAGTTACGGCACCCAGTCCGTTACGCACGATGCACGGAATTTCCACGAGGCCTGCGACGGGATCGCAGATAAGGCCTAATGTATTTTTTAACGCGAGGCCAACCGCATGAACCACTTGCTCCGGCGTCCCTCCACGCAGCTCCACCATGGCTCCAGCGGCCATACCGATGGCAGAACCCACTTCAGCCTGACAGCCACCCTCGGCACCGGAGATAAATGAATTGTTGGCAATGACATAACCAATCGCTCCCGCACAGAACAGACCGTTCACCAGATGCTCGTCACTCCAGCCAAAACGCTCTTGGGAGCTAATAAACACACCCGGAATGATGCCGCAAGAACCGGCTGTTGGTGTGGCAACGATCCGGCCCATGGAGGCATTCACTTCCGATACACAAAGGGCATACGCCATGGCCAGTGCAGAAGCATCTCCAGAACAAGTCTCACCTTTACGAATGTACTCAGCCATTTTTTTGCCGTCTCCGCCAGTCAAACCGCTGCGTGATGTCGTATCTTCTGTCAGCCCTTTGTGTACAGCTTCCTTCATCACCTGATAGTAATCCGACATCTGCCGTACAACATCCGCTTCCGGGATATTCGTCTCCTGAACCTGCTCTTCGATCATCAGCTCGGCGATGGTTTTGGATTCTGCTGTACAGATGGTATTCAGTTCATGTAGATGTTTAAACCGCATCAGGCTCGACCCCTCTCTTCAAATCAATCACGCGAATGTCCAGCATATGATCCAGTGACCGCAGACGGTTCAGCATCTCAGGATTTGGCACACCATCCATCTCCATCGCTGTCAATGCTTCACCATCCCGGGCTTTCCGATCCACTTGCATGTACCCGATGTTCACCCCGGACGAACTGATGGTGGAGGTTACGGAAGCGAGCACCCCTGCTTTGTCCGAATGGCGCAGTACAAGTGTGGGAAACTCTCCGCTGATCTGTACACGAAAATCATTCAATGCATGCACCGATACACTACCTCCGCCAATGGAAGCACCAATTAGTGAGCATTGACGGTCTCCATGCCACAGTTCAATCTTGACCGTATTCGGATGAGGAGCAGGCAGGCCACTTGTAAAAAACTCTACCTCCATACCCACTTCCTCTGCATATTGTTCTGCATCCGGTATACGTGGATCATCAGTCACATAATCAAGCAGGCCACCGATTAACGCAAGATCCGTACCATGCCCCTGATACGTATCGGCGAACGAGCCATACAGTGTTAATCGAGCGCGTTCAGGCGTGCACCCCAGCCACTGACGGGCAATTCGCCCCAATCTTGCCGCTCCAGCCGTATGTGAACTTGATGGACCTGTCATGGACGGACCAATAATTGAAAAAACGTCTTTAAAACGCATCGCAAACCCTCCATTTATAATCGTCATTTTCATCCAGACGTACACCCATAATGTTCCTTTATTACTGAATGATGACATCAAAAAAGGACAGAAGAAGGCCCTAGGCCCTCTCTCTGTCCTCGATACCTGAGAGTTTCATGATAAGCAGCGCGGCGGATCGATGCAATCCCTGTATTCACAGGTGATGTCACCCTGCACACCGTGCTGCTTGACCATATACCCCTTGGGTGGCGCAGTTTCGCGCACTCTCCAGAGTTGCGTCCAACGATGGTACATTTACCTGAGAGATTAACCACTGCGCCGGGTGCGTAGCAGCTTGCTCCTTCGGTGCCCGACAGCTGCCATTTTACTCGACATGCCCAGGTCTCTCCCGCTCGCTATCATTCGCTGTATGGAACCATTCTGATCTTGTAACAGAACGATAATTGAAGTTTTTAATACTTTCTCATTAAGATTAATCGACCGGAAGATCAGTGTCAACAAACTTAACGATTTCTTTGTGAATATTTGCTTTTTTCCATTTTATACACTAAATAAATTAACGAACTGTAAACTTTCATCACATGAATGTGTTAATGCGTTTCATCTCGAAAGCGTATACATTGTTCATTTTCTATTAGTGACTATCAGTGTTTAATACTATTTATGTTATGTTCCACAGAACGGTTCGGGTATTCAGGTAACCTTTATTCTGTACTAGAATTGCCGTATTTCTGCCTGTCACCCCACCATCGCCTTGGGCTTCGATGGTTCATCGTAATACCTGCTTCGGGAAGGAAGCATACTCGTCACCCACAATCCCAACGCAGCCAGCAGCATAACCCCGGATACAACTGTATATACCATACGAAGTGACAACTGCTCGGCCACTACGCCTGCAATCAAAATGGAAGCCACCTGTAGCATACTTAACACTAGTCCAAGTACACTGCTCATTCGCCCCATCAGATCGACAGGGATATTATTTTGATAAAAGGTAACCAGGCCCGTATTCGCCAGTGCGGAGCACAGACCGAGCAGAATAAAGGCAACCGCCGCCAGCTCAAACGAGAATGAACGGGAGAACAGAAAATAACCCAGCGCGACCAGAAGTACACCGCCACCCATCATGTGACGGATCGGCAAATGTTTGGCGAACATCCAAACCAGCATGGAACCTGCCAAATAACCGATTCCGGTGATACTCATTAATGCTCCGTACTGTGATTCAGGCAGGTTCATCACCTGACGGATAAACACCACTTCCTGAGCATCCAGCGACATGCCGACCACCAGAATAATCTGGAACAGGGCATATATACCGACCACGTAGCCCGACTTTCGGCTGAAGCTCAGTACAGCTCTCCAATCCTGGGCAATCATCCGAGGTGTGAGTCTGCTTCCCGTCCCTATATTCTGTTCTCCAATGCCCAGTTTGGGAAGAAACATTAGAATCAACGCAGAAGCAGCAAAAGAAACCGCATTGGCATAAATGGCTGCCGCCGGAGATAAATAAATTAGCATCACTCCTGCAACTGCTGGGCCGGTAATAAATGCCCCTGAGCTGATCAGGGCTTGTAGGGAATTGAAGCGCTTGCGCCGTTCAGCAGGTACCAACCGGGTAATGTATACCTGAGAGGAAGGGACAAATATAGATGAAGACATGCTGATCAGAAACATCACTGCGTACATCATCCATAGGCTGGACATCAGTGGGAGCGCCGCCACCAACAATGCCCGTAGCATATCAGCACCAATCATCAGCTGTCGCTGATCATAACGATCAATCAGGCTGCCTGACCAAAACTTAGTGCACACCGAAGCAATCGGCGAGATAATCCACAACCCTGCGACTGCCGCTGGAGACTGTGTCATATTCAATACCATCAGGTTGATCGCCACAATATATATGAAATCACCCAGATTGGATATGCCCACTCCGCTAAGTAGCAATCCGGCATGCTTCCAGCCACCAGACTGCCCCTTCGATGCAACTCTCTTTGCACGAATGTTCTTCATAGCGCTACCCACCCACTAGAAATCACAAATTATAACTCATAGAAAATACTCTCGTTCTGCAGATATGGTCTACAAAATTTGCTGCATATAAGAGGCATCCGCTCTTTCATCCATTCGTACCTGGACTCATTCTCCATCTGAAATGCAAAATAGCCGAACGTAAAGATCAGCATGAATCCTTCCATTAACCGAATATCACGCTTCGTCAGTGGTCCTGTCTGCTCCGTATATCCCGATAGGAAGACATCCCGTTCCTCCCGATTGAAAATCGTAGCCGCACCTCCGGCATCAAAGAGATAGTAGCCATAACCGTATAAACAAAAATCAATCATAGATATACCCTGATCCGTCACTAGCAGATTGCCGCGGGTAATATCTCCGTGAATTACTCCCCATGTCTCGGCATTGTGCGGATACGTTTCGAGTTGCCCGTTAATGTTCTCAAACGTCTCACGAATCAGATCGAAATCTTCAGGAGTAAAGATACCACGTCTAACGCCTTCCTCCAATTGCTCCAACATGACCAGATTCTCTTTGATCGAGCCATAGGCTGGTCTTACTCCCATTTGCTCTAAGGCAGGGCTATCGTTATATATATCTGAGATGATCGCCTTATCAGCGTGCTGTTCACGGTCATTCGTCTGCTGCCCGCTTTCAGACTTCAGTGAACCCACCTGAGGCTCAGGAGCTCCCGTTGGTCGTCGTCCATATTGGTGCAACGTCTGCAACTGTACGCCCAAATCATGAATCTGCGCTGTTGTCAGACGTTCTCCCTGCTTAATATCCCTGCCCTCAATCCATTCCAGAACAGTACAACAGATCTCTTCTCCTGCTTCGTCCAACCAGACGGTGACCCACTCATCCGATGTATTGCGTACAGGAGTCTGCACCCGCAATGGTCTGGTAGCCCGTAATGTATAAAGTAGATTCATCTCTGCTTCAAGTGCAGGTCGTGTATGCTGGATGCCCGTCATGCTTGCAAAAGCGGCTTTATGTATACGCAATAGGTACTTCTCTCCGGTTGATTCATCAACCACCTGATACGTTAGATTTTCATTATGTCGGATAAAGGAAATTGCAGGCTTTTCTATGGAATAATGCGAGATAATTTCAGTTGCCATGGTGTCATGGGCAATCTTATGGGTAGTTATGATCCACATCTCCTTCTCTTATCAAATTAAAGGTGGTGCTCACAAATATCGTAGCATGATTGTTTTTATTTTGGCAAACTATTCCATATGTAGAATGATGTAAAAAAGCATAACCCCCGAACGACCTCGCCCGAGTGTTATGCTTCCTTCTATCTCTATAAATCTATCTCGATCTCATACTCCATCCAATTTAACAGTTAACCGAAACGTCCCATAATATATTCTTGAGTCAGACGATTGTCCGGGTTGGTGAAAATATGTTCCGTATCCCCGTGCTCAATCATGCTTCCCAGATAAAAATAAGCTGTATAATCCGAGATGCGTGCCGCCTGCTGCATATTATGGGTAACAATTACGATCCGCAGCTCCTTCTTGAGCTCCGAGATCAACTCCTCCACCTTACCCGTTGATACCGGGTCAAGCGCAGATGCCGGCTCATCGAGCAGCAAAATCTGCGGATCAACCGACAACGCGCGGGCGATACAGAGCCGCTGCTGTTGCCCACCCGAAAGGGCCAGGGCAGATTCATTCAGTCTGTCCTTCACTTCGTCCCAGAGCGCAGCGCGACGCAAGCTTTTTTCCACAATTTCATCCAGTGCCTTCTTGTTCTTAATACCGCGGTAGCGGGGGCCAAACGCGATATTGTTGTAGATAGACTTGTGGAAAGGGTTCGGCTTCTGCCACACCATGCCGATCTTCTGACGGAGTTTGATTACATCTGTGCCCGGCTCATTCAGATCATTGCCATCCATCCAGATATGTCCCTCGGTGCGGGAACCGGCAATCTCGTCGTTCATTCGGTTGAGCGACCGCAGGAACGTGGATTTACCACAGCCGGATGGTCCAATGAGTGCCGTTACACTGGCTTCGGGAAAAGTCAGGCTGATCTGCTTAACTGCCTGAAAATGCCCATAATATATGCTTAACTGTTCCGTACCAAAAGGTATGGCCATGTTGGTTCCTCCTTATTTCGAAGCTGTCATGCGGCGGTAAACCACCCGACCGATCCAGCGTGCACTGAGATTGAACGCCAGTACGAGAAGTACAAGCACGGCTGAAGCGCCAGCTGCTACTTCTTTGGAATCCGGGCCAATGCCTTCACTGTTTACTTTCCAGATGTGCACAGCTAACGTCTCTGCCGGACGCAATGGATTGATCGGCGATCTTGGACTCGTTGGATTCCAGTCCGTGAAGTCCAGCGGTGGACTACTCATACCTGCTGTGAACATCAGGGCTGCTGCTTCACCGAAGATCCGGCCCGATGCCAGGATCGTACCCGTGATTAAGCTTGGCAATGCCACAGGCAGCAGAATGGAGGTGATAATTTTCCATTTGGACAATCCGAGTGCAAGACCCGCTTCCTTCTGCTCTTTCGGAACGGCCCGGAACGCTTGCTCCGTTGTCCGCACCATGAGTGGAAGATTGAATATAGCCAAGGCCATGGCACCCGATAATAAGGAGAATCCAAGACCAAATGTATTAACAATTAACAAGAGTCCGAACAAACCAATAACGATAGATGGGAACGAGGATAACACTTCGACAACGAGTCGAATAAAACTTGTGATCCGGCCCGGCTTGGCGTACTCAGCCATATAAATACCGCCGCCCCATCCGAGCGGAATCGTAATAATCAAGGTCAGAACAAGCAGGAATATTGAGTTGAATAATTGCGGTCCAATCCCGCCTCCACCTTTGAGCAGCTGTGGTGCACTGGTCAGGAAGTGCCAGTTAATCTGCCCAATCCCACGTACCAGAATGAAGCCAAGCAAACCGAGCAAGAGAACAACAATGAACAGCGCCAGAACAACGATAACGGATGTGGCAACTTTATCTACCGTTTTAGCCTTCATTTTCATACCCGGTTCCTCCTTTCAAGCAGGCGAACCAGAATGACGAAGACAAAGGTCATCACCAGCAGGACAAGCGCCATACTCCACAGTGCATTATTATGAACAGATCCCATCGTGGTGTTACCCATACTCAGGGTGATTACACTCGTTAACGTTGAAGCCGATTCGAGCAGTGATGTCGGTACATGTGGTGCATTCCCGATGACCATCTGTACGGCAAGAGCTTCACCAAATGCGCGTGCCATACCAAGTACAATCCCTGTCAGCAAAGCTGGAAGAACCGTCGGGATAATGACACGGTAGATCGTTTGCCAGCGTGTTGCCCCCAGTGCGTAGGACGATTCACGCAGACCTTTCGGCAGTGCAGACAGTGCATCTGCCATAATACTTGTTACGGTAGGCAAAATCATAACAGACAGAACCAAACATCCGGCTGCAATCCCGACGCCGGCTCCGCCAAACATGCTGCGCAATAAAGGAACGATAACACTGAGACCGATAAACCCGTACACAACGGAAGGAATACCGGACAGCAGCTCAATCGCAGGTTGCAATATCTTTTTACCTTTACCTGGTACAATCTCGGTCATGAAGAGCGCTGCACACAAGCTAAGTGGACTTGCAATCAGAGCTGCAAGTAATGTTGTTATGAATGAACCGGTAATGAACGGCAACGCTCCATAGGCAGCAGGTTCTCCCGTTGGATTCCACGTTTTTCCGGTTAAAAATTCGCGCATACTCACGCCATCCTGGAAAAAGGTCGACAAGCCTTTGGACGCTACAAAATAAACGATGGAAAACATGACAACGATCAGGAAAACGACACAAATCGACGTATAGATCCGTCCCGTCCACTCTTCCCAATAATGCTTCTCTCTCAAGGGCCGGCGCGGTTTCAACTTGTTGTTCATTACCGTTCCCCCTTCGGTCTGTTCCATAACAACCATCCTTCTATAGTAGAATTCATGCAAAATATGGGATTAATCCAGAGCAAACCGCGCAAAGAGGCAGGACCTGGGTCCGCCTCTCTCGCTGTATGCGCAAGTTCAAAGATTATTGAGTCACAGTGCCTGCTGCGTCACGTTTTACTTTCATGCCGGATACTGGGATGTAACCAAGCTCCGTCACGTCGTTTTGTTGAATTTCGTCACTCAGGATGTAGTCGAGGAATGCTTTTGTTGCTGCATCCGGGTCACCTTTGGTGTACATGTGCTCGTAAGCCCATACCGGATAAGTTCCTGCTTCTACGTTTTCAACCGTTGCTTCTACACCTTCGTATTTCAAAACTTGCAGGCTGTCATCCAGGTAGGACAGAGCCAAGTAACCAATTGCGCCCGGCGTTTCAGCTACGAGCTTTTTAACTGTACCAGAGGAATCTTCCTGAATAGAACCTTGGATATCTTCCACTTTTGTTCCCAGTGCAAAGTTCTCGAATGTTGCACGAGTACCGGAGCTGCTAGGACGGTTTACGATAACGATGGCTTGATCTTTACCGCCAACATCTTTCCAGTTTGTGATTTTACCAGAGAAAATGTCGATCAGTTGTTGCTTCGTCAAATCTTGTACACCTGCATCTTTGTTGCTTACTGGAGCGATGGCTACAACAGCCACTTGGTGATCTTTCAGTTCGCTTACTTTTGCTGCGTCATCGATTTTCTCTTCTGCAAATACGTCAGAGTTACCGATTGTAGCTTGTCCCTCGGATACTTGTGTCAAACCAGTACCACTACCGCCGCCTTGCACTTGTACCATCACGTTCTTATATTCATCAACTGCCATAAATTTTTGTCCAGCTTGCTCTACCAGAGGTTGCAGTGCTGTTGATCCAACAGCGAGAATGTTACCACTAAGTTCAGTAGCAGTTTCTCCTGTGGAATTATTGCTTCCCTCTGTACCAGCGTCATTTTTCGATCCGCATGCTGCGAGTACCAGTACGAACGTTAAGGTCATCAAAATGAACGGCAACTTTTTAAACATGTTTTGTTTTCCTCCCCCAAATTAGTGACGGCGATTTGCTTTTATTTTTGTTCACCATCAACTCTTTATTCATTGTAGTTGCGTTATGTCATCTCAAAATCAATGTTTTGTAAACGCAATGTTAAAAATGTTTACTGTGGATTGAAATACATCTGTGACAAATTGCGCTGAAGTGGCCGCTCCGGGAACGGACGTTGTTTCAATCGCTGTTATCCCCGGATTTATATGATTTACTTTTCTCAAGGAATACATCCGGGGATAAAGGCGAACGCTTCGCTTTTACACAATCGTTCCGTTCCCTGCGCTGTGTCAGCGCTGGTTGTGTCTCAGGCATTTTAATCCTCAGACTGGGGATGGCAAAAAAGAAGGCCAGCACTGTAGAAGGCTGGCCATTGTGTACATGCATAATGTAAAAAGAGAATTTGATTCTTCTATAGAAGAATCAAAAAAACTGCTTCATAGCTGGTAGGTAACACCAGCGTGTGAGAGCAGCTTTTTACAATAAGTTGGATCATATGATGATTGTTAATGTAAATTACGATTTTACTAACCCAGAATCCATAGCCATAACGCTAATCCGGCCAAGGTGATTAATAGTGTGGGAATGGTTAAGATGATGCCTGCCTTGAAATAATATCCCCATGTAATCTTTACACCTTTGCGGGACAGCACATGCAGCCACAGTAATGTGGCAAGTGAACCGATTGGCGTCATTTTGGGACCCAAGTCGGAACCGATCACATTGGCATAGATCAGCGCCTCACGCACAATACCTTCGGTGTGTGCACCCTGAATCGCCAATGCGTTAATTAACACGGTGGGCAGATTGTTCATTACGGATGACAATATCGCTGCGATCATGCCCATCCCCACTGAGGCAGCTAACAGACCATGGTCTGCGATGGCATCTAGCCAACGGCTCAAGTGATCGGTTAAACCGGCATTACGCAACCCATACACCACGATATACATGCCCACCGAGAACACGACAATGGACCATGGTGCTTCTTTAATCACGCGTTTCAGGTCCACAGCTTCGCTCTTTCTTGCCAATATGGCGAACAAAAGAGCTACGGCGCCGACGATAACCGATACGGGAATCGGCAAAAACTCACTGGAGGCATAGGCCACGAGCAGCAGCACCAGCATGAACCAGGCGATGCGGAACATCCGCGGATCACGAATAGCTTCCCGTGGATCACGTGCTGCAGAAATATCGTAGCGAAGCGGGATGCTTTTGCGATAAAACAAGAACAGCATCCCGGTACTCGCCACGATGGAAAAGAGATTAGGCACAATCATCCGCACCGCATATTCCACAAATGTAATACCGAAATAATCCGCAGATACGATATTCACCAGGTTGCTGACGACCAGCGGCAACGACGTTGTATCCGCGATAAATCCACTAGCCATAACAAAGGCAAGTACCATGCGCTCATCGAACTTCAATGCACGTACCATCGCGAGCACAATCGGGGTGAGGATTAGCGCTGCACCATCATTGGCGAAGAGCGCCGACACCGCCGCGCCGAGCAAAATGGAATAGATAAAGAGCCTACGTCCATTTCCTCCTGCCAACCTTGCCATATGAAGAGCGGCCCATTCGAAGAAACCTGTCTCATCGAGTATTAATGAAATCATGATAATGCCGACAAAAGCGAGCGTTGCATTCCATACAATGGATGCCACATCAGATGCATCGTTCAGACTGACGACACCACACATCAATGCTAGCAGAGCCCCACCCATGGCGGACCAACCAATACCTAATCCGCGTGGTTGCCAGATAACCAATGTGATGGTCAGGACAAAAATCAGAATTGCTACAAATGTCATAAAGCCTCCTGCGCCGCTGTATTCATCATGTTTTGGAGCATGATATGAGAATGGCCTGCCAGATATGATTACACTGCAATTATTGCGGATAAACCAGACGCTATAGTTATACAGGGCTGCAGGAGAAATGTCTATCTTTATTTCCTTCTAATTTCTATAGAAACTGAGATAAAAGATATCGCCTAATGGTCAGGACTTGTCCCCATCCTTCGGCGTGTCCTCCACCATTTTGAACATACCCAACAATCCTTGTAGTTGCTCCGCCATACTGTTCAGATGTGCTGAAGACGAAGCGATCTCCTCCACAGATGCCAGCTGTTCCTGTGAAGATGCCGAGACGGATTCCGTATTCGCAGCAGATTCTTGGGTCACAATCGAAATATCGTTCATTGCTTTGGCAACGTGGGAAGCACCATTCTCCAATTGCTTCGTTGTTTCGGACAAATCATCCAACGTATGAACAGCATCCTCTACAGCTTCCCGAATCTGTGCAAAGGATTGTCCGGACGTATTCACGGCCTGAATTCCGTCTCCAACCCGAGTCTGAGCTGCATTCATAGCGTTCAGGGCAGCATCCATATCCTGACGGATATTATGAACGAGTTGACCAATCTGCGCAGCCGAGCTTCCCGATTCCTCTGCGAGCTTCCGTACCTCTCCCGCTACAACTGCGAAGCCACGGCCAGCATCTCCCGCTCTTGCCGCTTCAATGGAAGCATTCAGAGCCAGCAGATTGGTCTGTTTCGAAATTGTGGCAATCACATCTACCATACTGCCGATCTCAACAGAGCGTACATTCAGTGACTGAACCACCGTCGCCAGCTGTTCCACCGTTTCTTGAATGCTATTCATCTGCTCTACTGCCTGACCTGCAGCCTCATTACCTGAATAAGCCGCTCCAGATGTATGCCGCATATTCGTTGTAATGGATTGCACTCGCTCAGACATCATGCGAACATCTTCCGCCATTTGGCTCATTTTTCCCGATCCATCCGTTACACTCTTCACTTGCTGCTCGGCACCCTCGGCAAGTTCCTGAATTGCCATCGTTGAATGCTCAATAGCTTTGGTTGTTTGATCCGCACTAGCGGACAATTCCTGTGAGGAGGCAGATACCTGCTCTGCTGTTTCCTGTACACCCAGAATCATCATGCGCAGATTGTCGACCATCCGTTCAAAGTACTTCGCCAGATCGCCTACCTCATCTTTGCGTCCTGTGTCCAATTTTACCGTCAGGTCGCCTTTACTTACGGATCTGGCGGATTCCTGCAGACGTTTAATCGGACGCAGCATCGAACGTGTAAACCAGATAATAAAGATCAGAGTAAGTAATGTGG
The DNA here is from genome assembly GCF_058408365.1 of Paenibacillus sp. MDV22-iso6. Classification (NCBI taxonomy): domain Bacteria; kingdom Bacillati; phylum Bacillota; class Bacilli; order Caryophanales; family Paenibacillaceae; genus Paenibacillus; species Paenibacillus sp. MDV22-iso6. The sequence continues at coordinate 279,236 of NZ_JBZVDZ010000008.1, forward strand.
CAGCCAGGATAACGATGAGTGTAGCCATCCGAATGTCTTTACTTGCATTGGATACTTCACTTTTGAACATTGTACCGCCAATTTTCCACCCGGTTTCCTCATTCGTAGAGAAAATCATGGTTTTGGGATCATCATTATAGATATAGCTGAACTCGCCCTCCTTGCTCTCGAACATTGGATCCAGCGTTGTTGTTTGTTCTTGTGTACCAGCTTCCACGACTGGGGATACGACATAATTTTTGTCTGCATCCAAGATAACGACATACCCTTCCTTGCCAACCTTAATGGAAGCCTGCTCACGCAGTTCGGTCAAATCCATGGACAAACCAATAACACCCGATTGATCATCAAGCGTTTTGGAGACAAAGACAACAGCAATGCCGTCCGTATTCTTGGATACAGGTGACACTACTGGAGTACCCGGTTTCTCCATTGCAAGTTTGTACCATTCTCGTTCCCGGGGATCATAAGGTGACCCTTGTGAACTTCCCGCAGATTCCTTGCCACGGACCATGACTCCCTCTTTGGTCCCCACAAAGATATTTAAAGCATCCGGATGCAGTCCAAGATACTGTTTCAATTTCAGCTCAAGCTCAGGGCTTTCATTTTGTCCTTTAATCATGTCAGTTACAATCAAACTAGCAAAATAATTGATATCATGAATCTTAGCATCCACATGTGTGCCAATGATTGAATTCGTTGTGTCTACACTTTGTTTGGCACTGTCCATCAGTTGGTCTTCCACCGTATAATCAGCGATAATCAGCGTAACGATCCCAATGGTTAGACTCGGCAAGAGCAGAACCGCCAGGAAGGATACCAATAATTTGTTCCTTATGCTCCAGACGAAGCCTTTTTTCTTTTTGTTTTTCTTTTTCGGTTTATTATCTTTTGGCTTGGCTGGCTTGATTGCTGCCTTAACTTGCTCATTCCCCCGAATGTTCCCCATTTTGCTTCTCCCCCTCCAAATATAAATCTGCCCTTTTTCTTTTTTATGTAAGACCTCTCCAACCTAATTAAATAAGGTGTCACATAGACGCCCATCTAATCTAAAGGCCTATCCTATATATCGGTTGGATGAGCGTATTTATAAATTTACATAGCATGACAAACAAGCCACTCCGATCATGCGAAGTGACTTGTTGGTACATCCGTATTTTATTGTTTATGCAGATGTTTTTCCGTAGGGACCTTGTGGCGGATATGCGGTTGGTTTACCAAAATAATACCCTTGTGCCAAATCAATACCCACGGATCGACAGAAATCAAATTCCTCGATTCGTTCAATGCCTTCGGCAAGTACCCGCCCCTCAAATCGACGCGACATCTCAACAATATTGATAATTTGCTGCTGTTTGTTCAAATCATGATCACAATGATCAATGAGGCTCCGATCTATTTTGACAAAATCCGGCTTCAGCCGATTCATTACTTCGATCGTCGAGAATCCGGCCCCCACGTCATCCAAGGCAACCGACATTCCATGAGAACGATACACCTCAAAAATATGCTGCAAGATGGACATATGCTGAATCTGTTCCGTTTCCACCACTTCAAACACAAAATCCTTAGGGTCTAGCGAAAGGCGTTCAATCGTCTCAAATGTGTGCGTCAGGCAGTATTCGGGGTTATAGATGGAGGAAGGCAGGAAATTCACAAAACGTTTGACACCATGCGGTAAAAGAACGGCACTCGTCTCGATGGCAGCAACACGGGCTGTCCGATCCAGAAAAGAATGCAATCCGGTATCCCTTGCAACTTCAAATAATTCATATGCACTGAAGGGTCTACCCTGTTCAGCAGGACGAAGTAAAAATTCAAATCCGATAATCTGCTCCGATGCATCTACGATTGGCTGCATATGACTGCTGAATTGATGTTCCAGAATAACAGAAACCAGATCAGCATGTTTGAGGCGAGCTTCCTGCATGGATAGACTAATCCAGCTATCAGCATCGGCCTGGCCATACAGTGGAGTGACCTGAACCGTTAACATATCTGGCAGGGTCGCTTCAATCTTGAGAATATCCTCAATACAACGTTGTACAGATTCAAGATTCAAAAAATGCATCCAGATGAGTTCATCCGAATGTTCGATATGTCTTCCCTGCTTTTGCAGTGCTTCCAGCAAAGCGGGGGAGATGGGACGCATATACAGGGTACCTTGATCCTCTATAGGATGAATTGGACTGCAGCCACTGCAATTCATGTAGAACCCCCTTGCCAGTTTGTGATTCTATCTCATTAATGTTTACTGGTATATACCCAAAGTTTGTAAATATTATAGCATGGGTCTTGAAATTTATCTCTACTGTTTTGATGACTTCAACTATGACGGTTACTGATGAGTTAACGAATCAGCATAGCATGAAAAAGACCGACAGTCTGATGACTGTCGGTCTTCATTTACCGCTAATTAATCTTAAGAAGCGGGAATTACAATTTTCTGTCCAACTTTAAGATTGTGCACATTTGTAATTTTATTTACGGAAACCAGCTTGCGCCAGTCCACACCATATTTCAAGCCGATGCGGTAGAGGTTATCTCCTTTTTTCACCACATGAACCACTTTGCCGCCTGCTGGTTTCTCAGGTTGTGGCTTGGTTGTAGGTTTAGTTGGAGTTGGGTCTGGCTTCGTAGGCGTTGGAGCAGGTTCCACACCTGTTTCTGGAGTCGTTGTTGCTTCTCCTGTCAATTTCAAGCCATACTCAGCAAAACCGTCTTTGTTTGTCCCAATGAAGGACATCGCCGGGTTCGCTTCAACCAATGCTTTGGCATCTGGGGAAGACGCGAACACCACTTCAAGATCGTTAAGTGCAGCTGCTGTTACACCTGCAGAAGGCTTAATTGGTGCAAGCGACCAGTTGCCATCTGCTGCCGGGTTAATCGTTTTGTTCTCACGGATGTAATCAATGATCACTTGACGGTTCTCATCCGGTGCAGCCAAGACGATACGTTTACCGTCTGGGTTAGCCAGTTTGGACGAAGAAGCACGATAGTTATTCGTTGCCACGATGAATTTTTGTGCTGGATCAACCGGTTTACCATTGAAGCTCAGGTCTTTAATCCGGTTAGCTGATGCATTTACAATCGTTGCTTTGCCATCGTATTTCGCTGGTTGAGTTACATCAATTTGGTACGTAACACCATCGATAACGTCAAAGTTATACGTTGGGAAGTCCATATTGACCAATTGTTGCTGTCCACCTTTTGCCGGATCGATCTGGTTAAATTGACCAGCAGACCATTCCAACCATTCTTTCAGCTCAGCGCCATTCACCAATACGGCATGTACCGTATTTGGATACACGTACAAGTCAGCTACGTTTTTAATCGCAATGGTGCCTTTAGGGATATTCGTGTAATACGAAGCACCTGAACGTCCGCCTGCTTTGAACGGAGCGCCTGCAGACAATACAGGAATATCTTCGTATTCTGTTCCTTGCATATGTTTTTCAACATACCATTTCTGTGCATTGGTAACGATCTGAATGGATGGATCATCCTGAACCAGTGCAAAGAAGCTGTTGATTGGAGCTGTCGTTTCGCCGACTGGACCACGCACATACTCAAGCGTACCTTCATGTTCGTCATGAACAGCATCAACGATCTCTTGATCAGCATCTACCAGAGCCTTTTTGTTGGCTGTGTCATAGATTGGGCGTGCCTCCACTTTGGAGTCTGCCACTTTCCATTTGCCGTCTACCAGTTCCAGATCCAGATCGATAATTCCAAGGTGGTCACCCCAGAAGCCTGGCTCTACAGCAGGAACGCCATTGATTGTACCTTTTTCAAGGTCTACACCTTTTTTACCGGCAAAATCAGCGCTCGGGAATACTTTGTGGGCATGTCCGAACAGAATGGCATTAATGCCTTCAACCTGGCTCAGATACAATACTGAGTTTTCCATCAGATCCGTTTGCGGAATATCTTCAAAACCGGAGTGAGGAATAGCTACAATAATGTCGGCACCTTCAGCCTTCATTTTAGGAATGAATTTTTTCGCAGTAGCGATAATGTCTTTGGCAATGACTTTGCCTTCCAGATTAGCGCTGTCCCACTGCATGACTTGTGGTGGTACAAATCCGATGACACCCACCTTGATGGTGTGCTCTTTGCCACTCTCATCGGTAACTTTTTTGTCTAAAATTTTATACGGGGTAAAATAGTTCTTGTCATTCGTCTCATCGTCGTCACCGTCATCTACATATACGTTGGCATTGATGTAAGGGAAGTTCGCACCTTCCAGCGTCATGTCAAGGAAATCCAAACCATAGTTAAACTCATGGTTACCGATGTTTCCTGCATCATAATCGAGCAGGTTCATCGCTTTATATACAGGGTGAGTCTCACCCTTTTTGAGTGGATCAATCTTCGCTACATAATCCCCGAGCGGGTTACCCTGGATCAGGTCACCGTTGTCGAACAGCAAGCTGTTCTTTGCTTCGTCACGGGCTTTTTTGATCAGCGTAGCTGTCTTCGCCAGACCATACTGGTCTGTCTCTTTGTCGGAATAGTAGTCATAGTTAATCAGGTTGTCGTGAATGTCCGTTGTTTCCATGATCCGCAATTTAACCTTGGTAGCGTCCGCAGCCGATACAGGTACCGGAAATACCGCAAGCACGTTTAATGCAACCAAAGCGGCAGTCAGGCTTGATAATACTTTTTTACTCTTTCTCAAAATAACCCCTCCCGGTTATGTACATTGAATCATGCATTAGTGAGCAAACGAATAAGCGCAGAAATGCGAAAGATCTCATGGGTTGTGCGTACTGATTTTCTGATCGTATGGTTCAGAATTCCAGGTTAGTTTATCTCACATGAACATCTATTCATATCTGTGCGTACCGTTTACATTCCAAATCATAACGCAATGTTCAGTCATTGAAAAGCATTATTTTTTACGTTATCCGCACATACCTACCCCAGTTTACAATAACATGCGTGATTTCGACATTTTTTGCATGTTTTTGGATGAAAATAGTTTACTCACGCTGTTAAAAACGTATATTACATGTGGCTTACATCTATATCCATATTAGCTGAATCGACCCGTATCAAAAAACCGTGAAGCCTTCTGGCGTTCACGGTTTGCTATGTCTTTTCCAAATAGTCGGCACGGCCTTCCACTTAGAAAAGGTGATTTTCAATATCTAAAATTATTGCTCCCACACCTGATGCTCATGATCTTTGCCGATGTATTCAATCCGTTTTGGGGTAATGTCCAGAATGACATAATTGGGATCGTTCGGGCCGTCAAACCAAGCTTTTAGTTCATCATTCCATACCTGTTCGCGTAAACCTTCATTTTTCGTCACTTCGCATGTTCCTTCAATCTCAACCACTTCCTTGGAGCCGCCCGCTTCATAACCTAGCAAAAGGCTGACGTTCGGATTATTCTCCAGCTCCTCTACCTTGTGCGTACGGCGGTTTGTCGCCAGATGAATGTTCATTCCATCGTTGAAAAGCGCCATATAGCGGGATTTCGGTTTACCGTTCTCCACCGTGGAGAAGCTGCAAAAAGGGTTGTTTTCCAATGCTTTTACAATGTTTTGTTCCAATTCAGTCTGGTTCATGGGACATGCTCCTTTCGATTTGGGGGAATATTTGAAGAACGTTGTAGGCGACCGTTACGGGTACTGATCGTTCTTTCGATCGCTGTTGTCTCGCAGACGATTTACACTGACACTACGAAGACAGAACAACCTTCCAATCGCTGTTATCCCCAGATTTTTTTTGATTCCCTTTTCTCAAGGGAAAATCCGGTGATAAAGGCGAACGCTTTGCTTTTTCAGGTTTCTTCTGTCCTCTCCGTTATCGTGTAAATGTTTAATTCAACGGATATATAAGTGAAAATCTAGGATGCAAGCGAACGCTTCGCTTCTTCAGAATCGATTCCGTCCCCTTCACTACTTCCATTGTTCTTCAACATTGGGGTAGATAAGCTAAAATCTCAAAGATAAGCATACTTGATTGCCTATCTCTGATCTCTTCGCTTATATCACATTGTTGTATATAAGCCTGTACTTATAGTGTACCCACCTCATCTATGGTGAATCCATGAACCCGTTCGTAAACGTGACAGTTTTAATTCAAATCTCCAAGATAAATGCGTGATGAATTCTTATTCTGGAGCAACTCACCAATTGTTTTCGGATATAGGCGAACCTTGGACAGCTCTTCAAGCGGAATCCATTCTACGGCTACCTGATGGTCGTCTGGGCTGGAGCCTTCAAAGATTGTAGCTTTCGCATCAATCAATCTACATTCAAAATAAAATTCAACCTGGTGGACATCGGCATCCCACTCGGCAAATTCATGGTTTTTTCCGATATACTCCCGGATATGCAGCAATTCTCCCACGTCCACCGCCTGTCCAATCTCCTCCAGACATTCACGGGCAACGGCATCCTTGAGTTCTTCGCCTTTCTCCTGTCCTCCGCCGGGGAAAACATAAGCGTCACCATATTGATCCTCCAACCGGATCACCAGCAAACGTCCATCCTGTACAATGACAGCCTTTGCCGAATTACGTATCGGTTTCATGCTCTAATCTCACTCCTTACAAACTCGTATAGTTCGACCTCTGGCCCTCGGTTACCTTAGCAATCATCTAGTAACTCCAGGTGCAGAAAGGTTAATTCCATCAGATTCAAGCAACGTACGTATCTCTTGAGCAAATGCAAGGGCATGAGCTCCGTCGCCGTGGATGCAAATTGTCTCTGCCTTTATGGATACAGGTGTACCTTCCGTCGACACAACGATTCCCTCTTTCACCATGCGCAGCACTTGAACAAGAGCTTGTTCGGTCTGCTGAATGACAGCCCCGGGCTGACTGCGTGGGGTTAGAGTCCCATCCGGTCCGTAGGTTCGATCCGCAAAAACTTCACTGACACTGCGCAGTCCAATGCGATCCGCTGCCTGTATTAGCGCACTTCCGGCCAGGCCATAGAGGTACAGTTCCGGTTGCACCTTATAAAGCGCCTCGGCGATTCCCTCAGCGAGTTGATTATCTTCAGCAGCCATGTTATACAAGGCTCCATGAGGCTTCACATGATGCATACGCCCCCCGTATGAACGGACAAAAGCATCCAGCGCACCAATCTGATACACAACCATGTCATAGGCTTCCCGTGGTGTAATATCCATACGTCTTCTGCCAAAACCCTGCAAATCCGGCAGACCGGGATGGGCGCCGATGGCAACCTGATGCTCTAATGCTTGCTGTACGGTTTGCCGCATCGTTGCCGGGTCACCCGCATGAAATCCACAAGCGATGTTGGCTGAAGTGATTATCGGCAGAATCGACTCATCCGACGCCATCCGGTACACCCCGTAACTTTCGCCAAGGTCACAGTTGATATCCACCGTGTTCATTGATGGTCCCCCATTTCTGCCAATCTCCTGCGAATCAGCTGATCGGTTAGTCGCCACTCCAACTCCTGTTCCAGGAATAGCTGCTGTGCTTCTTCATATGTAATCCGTTCAAAAGTAACCCGATCCCCTGGCTTTGCCTGTGCCAGTATCGGCAAATCTACTCGTGCCACCTGTGCGATCACAGGATAGCCCCCGATAGTCTGATGATCGGCCATCAATATGATGGGCTGACCATCTGCTGGCACCTGAACTGTACCATAGGTGACGGCTTCGGACAGCCGATCCATCGGTTGAACGAGTTCTAGCTTTGCACCCTCCAATCGATAACCCATCCGATCCGATTGAGGAGAGATCACATATCGTTCTTTATGGAATCGTTCCAGACTATCTTCATTAAACTCTGCACTGTCTTTGCCCGGCATGACACGAATAACAGGTTCAGCATGGTAGGCGGGCCATTCCCTGCTGGACAAATACCAGGCAGGTGCATGCATCCGCCAGTTATTCTTTTCAGCTTCTACAATCAATCCATGCAACGCCGCTTGCGCTTCACGAGAAGCTTCCCCCACAGACAACCTGTCTCCCACCTTCAAGGCACGGCCTTTAAACCCACCAAAACCTGTCTTGAGATCCGTGCTTCTACTGCCCATGATCTCAGGTACCACGATTCCACCAGCAATCGCCATATAAGACCGCAAACCGGAACGGCATCGTCCAAATCTCAGCACACTTCCAGCAAGCAACACGACCGGACGCCATAGTGGAACAGACAGATCATCCACAGTTGCTGTCAGATCCGCACCACATAAAGAGATCAGCCGATTTTCATGGAAACGAAGCTCCGGTCCCGTAATCGTCATCTCCAGCACAGCAGCATCACGGGAATTCCCAACCAGTGCATTGGCTGCTCTGGCCGCAAAGGTATCCATAACCCCGCCCGGATGAATTCCATACCGGCGAAATCCCATTCTTCCTTCGTCCTGAACGGTGGATAACAAACCTGGGCGAATGACTTCAATACTCATCGCTCGCCCTCCTTTTGTTCCAGATACTCCTGAAGAGATATCGATGCAAAACGAACCCGATCCCCTGCTGCCAGCAGGCTTGGTAGATTTTCCATCGGACGAAATAGCGCCAGCGGTGTGCGGCCGATACATTGCCATCCGCCGGGAGTCGTCACCGGATAAACTCCCGTTTGTTTGCCACCAATGCCCACCGTTCCCGCCTCAACTCGAAGCCGAGGTGTAGGTCGTCTGGGCGTAGCGATCTTCTCCGATAACCCGCCCAGATAAGGAAAACCCGGTGCGAATCCGATCATGTGAACCAGGTAATCTCCGGATGTATGAATAGCTATGACCTCATCTGGCGTAAGCCCATGTTCAGTAGCGACATATTCCAGATCAGGACCCAATTCACCACCATAACATACGGGAATAATGATCGTTCTGGGTTCAGCCAGCGTTGCCACTTGCATCTTGTTCAACTCATGAAGCAGCCTTCCGCATACCTCGTGGTACGGGGAAATCAACGGATCATAGAATAGCGTTACCGATGCAAACGAAGGTAACCACTCCAAGATGCCCGGTAGTTGGCTCTTTTCCAGCAAAGTACATACCGACATCACCCTCCGGTGCACCGCTTCGGATATCGCGTCCCCACAACGGATCATAACCCCTGTTTCGCCCAAAGTAGACAGCACATCCTCAGTCCATGAATACGACAGTTCAGTCATGCTATCACCCTCCTTGTCCACAAGTTTATATTCCCATGATCATTTTTTCTCCAAAGCCTGCAAAATAAGTGAACGAACAGCGGGAAAGGGCTCTGCTTCTTCTGTCCGTATGGCAAGATAGAGCGTCTGCAGAAAAACGCGCACATTCAAGCTCATCTGGCTGATCTCCAGAAGCGATTTCCCCTCCTTCTTATCGTTTGGATTCAGTGAATCGATCCAAGACGAAATATCGTTTTGCTCCAGCAGATTGCGACCAAGGATGGTGACCACTGCATGAGCAATCCGTTGATCCTCATCATGGATATAGACTACACTTGATTCGGTAATTTTCACAGTGAGCGCATGCAAAAGCTCCCGCAAGGCGGCCCGCTCCATATAAGGAGACTGTGCAAGATCTTCAACCGCATCTGCCGCGTGTGCCGGTGCGTGCGCCCAGCCCTTATCATCGGTATAGCCACGAACATCTTTTTCACGCTCCAGATACGTGGTCAATCGATGATGAATAACCTCTATATCTTCCTTTTTCAGAAAAGGCCGCTGACGATCTACACTCAGAATGGGAGGCAGGAGCAGCACAGAGAAGGTTCGGGTAAACACACTGTCCGTGCCTTGTTCTCCAATACCATGAAACAGATGCTGATCATCCAGCGCCATCTGTAACAGCTGACTAAGCTGTTCTTCCGAAAATACACCCTGTCCAATCCAGGTGGCAAACGTATCATAGATCAGTTCATCCCGCAGAACCGGGTCTGGACTGCCTATATGCTGCATCATATGAAGAGCCAATTCGTAAGGATGTTCCACTTCATGGGCAGATAAGTTAGCCGACTGAATCTGCCGCAATTTCTGTTTTAATGCCAGAGCATCCATCGATCACAACTCCTTGGAGGAATTCAGATGCACGCTGCAATTGTATAGCTCGCATTGCCAAGAATTCGTTTCCCAAGAAATCCGGGTAATCGACGTGTTGGACAGCTTTGCGCTCACATCAAGTTCAGGCACCAGACCTCGCAGTGTATTACGGAGAATAGCGCCATGGCTGACAACGATCACTCTTCCATTGGGATGCTGTCGTACAATATCTTCTATCGCGGCACTGCCCCGAATCGTACCTGCATCCGCAAGTTCCCGGCCTAAATCCAGAGTGTTCCAATCCGCTCCCCATTGGGCAACTCGTTCAGCTTCGGTCGTACCCTCCACCTGCCCACCGCCCATTTCACGCAACCTCGGGTCCAAATGAATCTCCTGTATTCCTAAACGGTCGCCAATGATGCGAGCCGTCTCACTTGCACGCTCCAGGTCACTCGCATAGATGGCATCCCACGTTTCCTCACTCAGTCTCGCAGCAAGCAATAGCGCCTGTTCTCTTCCTTCCTGATCCAGTGGATTATCCGTTTGTCCCTGTGAACGTTTTTCCTTATTCCATGCCGTGCTTCCATGGCGAATCAATGCGATCTGTGTCATTGCTGTTCCTCACCTTTACCTTTTTCTATGCGCAATTCATCATCTGTAAAATGTTTTCGTGCCTTCGGCTTGGCAAATTTGCCACCATTATATTGGCTAGAACCGTTTCTCGGAATGGAAAGACTGTTCCATGCGGTTTCTTTGAGCATTTTGGCTGCATAAATAATCTGTCCCACATGATAGGGATAGTGCGCCAATTGCCGGATAATTGCTTCCATGACGGTATGTCCTTCATTGCGGATATATATAATATGAGACAGTTGCTCCGGTGTAAAAGAACGAATGGCTCCAAGCAGACAGTTCCAGCCTTCCTCCCATTTGGCGAGCAGCTCTTCCCGAGACGAAATATCATTCACAAATTCCGCATCACGTTCACGCCATGGCTTTTCTCCATCGGTTGTCAGTACATCCGTCCAACGGGACAGCATATTGCCCCATAGATGCTTCACAATAACTGCAATACTGTTGGCATCTTCATTCCAGGATTGAAATAGTTGCTCAGATTCCAGTTGCTCCATGGCCTTTTCACCAAGCTGTTTGTAATACAAAAATTGCTTCTCGGCTGTATCCAGAAATACCTGATTCATATCCACACGTTCACAACCCTTCGCAAAATGTCTTTATTCAGGAAAAGAAAACGTCCCGTCCTCATTCGGTTCAAAGGAAATGACTTTCCGTACAGCATCCAAATTAAGTTCACCATAAATATGTGGAAATAGTTCATTCAACTCATACAGGTCCTCATACACCAGTTCCGGCTTCAAGGCCCTCTCATCAATACCAATCAATAACAAATCCGTACGTCCTTGATAAAATTGAGCCGCTACCCATGGAATCTGTTCTTTAGTGGAACAATGAATGAAACCGTCCGTCTCCAGGCTATCCGGTGCATACACGCTCTGCTTGGATACCTGCTCCCATACCGCTTGGGAAATAATACTGTAGATCATTGTTCCGCCTCCTTCAATTTCTTCTATGTATCCTGTACGTCATTGGAAGTATTATAGATCATCCCGGATACGGGAGTACAATTTTTGATCTGTAAACACACCTTTGATCTTCAACTGTTTACGCAGCAAACCTTCATACGACATGCCCAGCTTCTCCATCACTCGTGCAGAGCCGATGTTGCCTGCATTGCATGTCCCCTCCAGCCGATTGCAGTCCAATTCCTGAAAACAATATTCAACAATCGGCTGCATCGCTTCTGCTGCGAGGCCTTTGCCCCAACAACTGCTGGCAATCGCGTACCCCAGTTCAGCACTTTGCATGGATTCATTCAGATGAAAAATGCCACCTCGCCCGATCAGCTTCCCCGTTTCCTTCAGAATAAAGGCCCATATATAGACCGTTTTCTTCTCATAATTATCTAACACTCTTTGAATATATTGAACGGAGTCATCCAACGTCTCATGGCAGTTCCACAAACTTTGCTGACTCACTTTCGGATCGGAGGCAAACATAAAATAATCATCGAGGTCGTTGAGCGTAAGACGTCTCAGTACCAACCGATCTGTCTCAAATTCGGGTGATTCCGTAAAAAGCTTCTCTACATTCACTTAAGTCCCTCCCCATTATCAAGCCTTCTTATTTCTCAGGAAATAACGATCCATCCCATACACACACAGAATGCCAACAGCATACCTCAGCAGATCCATCACCAGAAATCCACGTCCCAAAATAAGCGCACCCAGCACCGTGGAACGCACTTCGTTCAACCAAGATATCTGAATCATTTGCGAACATTCAACGGCCCAGCTAAAAATCAGGCTCACGATCAGCGCCAACTCCCTGCTGCGATTAATCCAAATCATGCGTACCCCAAAATAGATCATTGCTGCCCACAAGGCATCACCGAAATGCTCATGCACAAAATCCGGTAAAAGTTCACCATAGTGTCTGGATGCCAACCCTGCCGCCATGGTTATGATCACGGCGATGAAATAAATCAGCCTCTCTTTGAAAAATGCCTTCATCATCGATCAAATGCCTTCATCAAGCACTTGTAAAATAAAATCCGTTTTGGCAGCGGTATACGCTTCTCTGTCATCCTTATTCTCATCAGCAAGTTTAGCTTTCAAAGCTGCGTAAGCCTCTACCAGATCCGGGCGCTGTCTCAGCACATCCCGGAACTGGATTTGACGATCCCAACGTTCCTGGCCTGGGCGCATCAGATGAAGATGTACAGCCCTCTTGCCATCCTTCACTCTGACCCAGAAACGTCTATATTCCCGACCATCCAGTTCAGGTGGAACGTAGTTCCAGCCTACCGGATTCAGCTGATCGGCAATCATGTCCATGTCCTCCCATGACTGCACCTCTCCCATCAAATCAATAATGGGCTTGGCGGGCAATCCTGGAATCGACGTGCTTCCGATATGTTCAAATCGATGAATATTGAGTTGCTGTAATAGTTCTCTGAGCTGGCGAATCTCTTCCTGAGCCTGTAGGCTCCACATAGGATTGGCCTCAACAATCTCTACCGATTCTGTCGCCCATGCAGGCCAATTTTCCGGTTGCAGTTGATCTGTCATTCGGATGCTTCCTCCTTTGCAGGATTGAATTTCAATCGGTATTGTTCCAGGTACTTGAGATGGGCTCGTTTCTTCGTGTCCTCCACTGTGGTAATCATCCCAAGTGTCAGTATCGAAAGTAGGGTCAGAAGAAGATACTTCATGTAAGCCAATCCACTGAGATTGGTATCTGAGCTTATAATTGAAGAATTCAGTTTTCATCACATCCAATTTTTTATACTTAAAAGGGGCGTATGTCTACGCCCCATCTGTTTCTGTTCACGATGATGAATTTATTTCATTTGATATACTTCATTCGTTGAAACTTTATTTTACCGTCACCGGTATAGTAACTTTTTTATTGCCCCACTTGGCAGTGATGGATGTTTTGCCTTTACCCACGGCCACAATCTTGCCGCCCGTTACTGTGGCTACACTTGGTTTGGTGCTGCTCCATACGGCACTGCTCGTTACAATCGTGGTTTTGCCTGTATCATACTGCGCCATCACACTCAGTGTTGTACTTGCCTGTGGCGATAAAATGAGTGTTTTCTGGCCTGTGATCAGTTTTTTGAGCAAAGGAACAACGGTAACCTCTGCCTTTATTGTCTGATTTTGATAAGTTCCTGTCAAGGTGGCTTGTCCTTCCGTCAGTGTTTTGACTGTACCATTCTTGACGATGGCTACATTATTGTTGGAAGAGGTCCACGTTACCTGTTTCGAAAGATTAATTGTTTTCCCATTGGCATATGTACCGATTACCTTCAACGCTTTCGATTTCTTAATATTCAGCTGCATGACAGCAGGAGTTACTTCGACTTTGGTAATCTCGTCCGTGATCGCTACGGGAACTTTAACCGTCTCTGAGCCATATTTGCCTTGTAACAGAACTCTGCCAGGCGTGATTCCTTTGATTTTACCACTCTCCAGCACAGCGGAAGCACTCGATACCGTCCATACAATCTCAGATGTGACGTCTTCTTCCTTACCGTTTGCACGCACAATGCTTACTTTGGGCAGCGTACTTTCACTACCTTTGACAAAATTATAGGAACTTGGCGAAGCTTTGATGCTTTTAATTTTATCCTGAACCTTAACAAGCAATTGCGCTTTGGCGCCATCTACCTGTGCGTATATCGTCGCTTCTCCCGCTGCCACAGCCTTCACTTTGCCTTTAATAATGGTGGCAACAGCTTCGTTACTCGTGGACCATGTGACGCCTCCAGTAACATCCTGCTTATTATCAAACCCTTCAATAACCGCCATTACCTGAAGCGTAGTTGTCTGGGATACACTCATCTGTTGCGGACTACTGTTGGTAATCTCGATAGATGTCACGTCACCTGTGGCTGCTAGGGCAAACGAAGGAGCCAGTAATACCAATACTAAAATAAAGGCCAAACTGCCTCGTATTGCTAATTTCATTCCATTCATTGCAATCTTCATCTCCTGTAATCCAATATTTTACTTCTATTATATTATATCGGAAACTCATTACATAAAAGTGAATATCCCAAATAAGTAGAGGCATTCTGCATGTCATTAGGAAGTGACTGAAGAATGCCTCTTTATTCAGAAGAAGAACGGGATTGTAACAGGCTACAATCCTATATAAATTAAACTATTCATTTACACAGAAACGGAGAGGACAGAAAAAACCTGGAAAAGCGAAGCGTTCGCCTTTGTCACCGGATTTTCCCCTTGAGAAAAGGAAATTTTAAAAATCTGGGGATAACAGCGATTGGAAGGTTATTCTGTCATCGGAGTGTTCAGTGTAAAATCTTTAGTTCTACTTATATAGTTTAATACAATAAACGTTTTGAGATAATCAGGATAGATACGATGAGCAAAAAGAACATGACCAGCAGCAGTTCGGGAAATCTTTTACTCATGTTCAGCTCTTTCTACCGAAGAAACCGTTGTATGAATAAGCTGCAGAACCTTGTCAACGGCGTTGTCCGTTCCACTCGCCCTCATATGACCCACCATATGATCTCTCTCCTTATATACAAGGTCAATATCTCGCAGGAATGTCTGAGAAGACAGCTCTTCTTCCTGGAGAACTCTTGCATAACCTCGCTCCTGAAAATACTTCGCGTTCAGCGTCTGTCCAATAAGAGATCCGCCGTTGGCATGGGGAATCAGGAGCATTGGCTTGCGCAGCAACAGCCACTCATGTATCGCATTAGAGCCAGCACGTGACACAACTATATCCGCCATAGCCATTAGATCCGCAAGTTCTTCATGCACGTATTCAAATGCCTTGTAGCCTGCAAAATGTGGGAAGGATGAGTTCAATTTACCTGTACCACATATATGAATGATTTGATACCGCTTGAGCAGCTCTGGCAGTGTTTCAAGTACCATTTGATTAAGCTTTTCCGAACCCTGACTGCCACCCATAATTAACAGAATAGGTCTGTCGGAGACAAATCGGCAAAAATGAATCCCCCGTGCTCGGCTGCCAAGCTTCAACTCCTCCCTGATTACAGGTCCCACGTACATCGTCTTGTCTGACGCCTTAGAGGAAGCGAATGTCGCTGTATCCATAAACGTAGTACACATCATTTGAGCGTATCGCCGTGACAGCCTGTTGGCCAGTCCCGGATGAAGATCCGGCTCCAGAATCAGCACCGGAACCCGATTCCACCCAGCACCCACTACAGCAGGAACAGCCACGAATCCCCCTAACGAAAAGCATACATGTGGTTTAATTCGTAAAATGAGCAGATAAGCCTGCAGCACTCCAAGTATAATTTTGAACACATCGGAAATATTCGCCCACGCCCAATATCTTCTCAGCTTGCCTGTTGCAACCGCATGATAATGAACAGCCGGGATTTTGCCGATTAATTGGCGCTCGATGCCATGCTTGGAACCGATATAATGAATTTCCCATTGCTCCTGAAGCAATCTGGAGATCAGAATGAGGTTAGCTGTTACATGACCGGCGGAGCCGCCTCCTGTAAATATGATCCTCCGCTTGAACACAGAAATCCCCCTCTCCACAGCATGTCGCGAACCTCTGCCTTGGTCATGATGACATCTTCCGAATGGTATCCTCTGCCAGGAAGAACAGATGTCTCACAACCCTCTTTATCCGTTAATTTGGTTGAAGATGAGGCTGTGACAACAAAGTAGGACTTCTCCTCTTCCACTTCCTTAACGTTTTCCCAATCTGAAATCAGCGTTTCATAAAGCCGTTCTCCCGGACGGGCACCGATGAAATGTATCGGAACATGCTTTTGCCCAGCATCCTCTGCCAAAACCTGTGCGATATCCGTTATTTTGCAGGATGGCATTCGGGGTACAATAATCTCGCCGCCCTCGCATTGCTCCATGGCTGACAGGAGAATTTCCACGGCGTCTCCAAGGGGAAGAAAAAAACGTGTCATTCTGGAATCGGTAACGCTGAGTGGCTGCTTCAACTCAAGCTGGCGTTTGAATAACGGTACTACGCTGCCTGTGGATCCAAGAACATTCCCGCTTCGTACACAAACAAAGCTTGTAGCGGAACGACTGTCAGCTAATAAGATCAATTTTTCCCCGATGGCTTTGGTCATCCCGTACATGCTGGAAGGATTCGCTGCTTTGTCCGTAGAGACATATACCACCTTCCGCACACCATTCTCGATTGCAGCATCAATGACGTTCTGCGTTCCGGTTATATTGGTTTTGACCGCACAATCCGGTTGGTCCTCACAGACCGGAACATGTTTAAGCGCCGCAAGATGAAAGACATAATCTACATCCTTACAGGCACCTGCCAGCTCCCATCGGTCTCTGATATCCCCCAGTACAAACTTCACTCTCGGGTCAGAGATGGTTTGTCTCATCTGAGCCTGAAGCGATTCATTTCGTGAGAAAATACGAACCTCTTTCGGCTCCTGAACGAGCAATTGTTTGACCAACTCTTCTCCCCATGAGCCTGTGCCTCCCGTTATTAAAAAGGTTTTATTGAACATCGGATATCCCTCCATGAATTAAGTTCTGATTTGGTGATAGGCCTATCCTAAGGCAATTGTGTTACATCAGTATGACAGGGGAACAATTGGCTTTCCCCAACATGAAAAGGCTCTAATTCAGGTTGCTTCTCACACAAAAAAAACCACCATTTGCATGGCGGCTCCTTCATTAACGTTGTATTAAAGGTAAAGAAAAATAAAACATAACTTCTCCATCGGCTACGCTAAGGCCATAGTCGGCATGGTGATTCTCCAGAATCGTCCGGGCAATAGACAAGCCCAGACCCGTCCCGCTAAACTTTTTGCTGCGCGAACTATCCATTACATAGAAAGGCTCCCAAACCTGATCCCACTGTTCATGCTCTTCCTTATCCGTTTCATTGGCGATACTGAAATGTGCCGCTTCCCCTTTAAGTTCAAGGGTAATGGTTATTCGGTCACCGCTTGTATATTTCACCGCGTTGGTCATCCAATTGTGCAGAACAGACTCCAGCTTCCGTCGATCAGCCAGCACCCATGTCTCGGCAGTCCATCGATCCTCCACCTCCACATGCAAGCCATGCTGCTGAAATACGGTTTCATAGGTATGAAGGGTCTCCTTGAGCAGTTGGCGAAGATCAACAGGTTCAAAATCATATACTTCGGCCTGCAGACGGGATAGCTCCAACAGACGGTCAATTAAACCAGCCAGCTCTTCGCTCTGTTGCTGAATTACTCCAGCATAGGTTCCGTCATCTAAGCCATCCTGAATACCAGAGGCATAAACTCGAATCAGGGAAAGCGGTGTTTTCAATTCATGCGAGATATCCGAGATGAACGTTCGCAGATTGGCGTTTTTTATTTCCAAAGAATGTTGCGCCTGCTGCAATTTGTCGCTCATCACATTGATGCTGCGTCCTAAAGACTCAATCTCATCACCTGTCTTTATATCAACTTTCGTAAACGATAAATTGGAAATGGCCTCAGCTGTTTCGCTTAGCTTCGCGAGCGGTTTAACAATCCGGGCAGTATACAGCACGGAAAGCAGGATAAGCAACAGCAGCATACCGAGCCATATGTACGCATTGAACTGATTAATGATTCGAATCGTCTCCGATGAATGGGAGATGGATTCGCCGACAGCAAACACGGAATCCCCCACCTTCACAAAGTTCACGAGAAAGCTTGATTTCAGCTTGGTCTGATCATAGAATTTATTAACCCGGGCACCCTCACGCAGCGCAGAGATACTCTCTTCTGTCAGCCAAAATTTACTAAGGGCAATTCCCTTGCGGTTATATTGAAATAACAATTGATCGTTAATATCATTCACACTATCCTTCAACGATGCATAAGCGATAGCGACCTCGTATTGCGTTTCAAGACTCTCAATCCGTGATAGCTGATTGCCATGTTCTGAAGCAGAGATTTCAGTCGTTAACTCGGCCAACTTCTGCTTTTTCTGATACAAAAAATAGCTAGGCAGGAAAAACGTATTGACGATAAAGGATAGGAAGAAGACAACACACAATGCACTGATTATGCGCACGAGCAGTTTACGGGTCAGTTTACTCATATTGATCCTCTAGGCAATAGCCCATTCCCCGGTACGTTTTGATTGAATCTTCTCCAATTTTCTCACGCAGTCTGCGGATATGAGTGTCTACCGTACGCTCCTCGCCGAAGTAATCGAAACCCCACACCTGATCCAGCAATATTTTACGGGTTACGATCTGCCCCTTATTCATTCCCAGAACCTTCATTAATTCGAATTCCTTATGGGTAGCCCCTACATCCACTCCACGACGGTAAACCTTCTGGCCTTCCAGATCGACAGTCAGTTCTCCCACAATGATTTTGGAGGAAAGTTGCAGCAGCTTCTTTACACGCAATAGCAGGATACGCGAATCAAACGGCTTGCGCAGATAATCATCCGCCCCGGCCTTCAAGGCAAGAAATTCATCATCCGATTCCCCTTTGGCTGTCAGCAGCAGTACCTTCGCACGACTCGTACGCTTGATTTCCCGGCACACCTCAACACCGCTGCGTCCTGGCATCATCCAATCCAAAACCGCCAAATCGATTTGATTATTATAAAAGAGATTCAGGGCTGCTTCCCCATCCTCGGCTAAAAACACCTGAAAGCCCTCTTTAACGAAATAGGCTTTTAATATTTGCAGCATCAACGGCTCATCATCCGCGAGTAGCAGGTTCATATCTGCCCCTCCTTTCCAAACTGCATTCTACTATACAATCTGTACGTTACAGCTGTGTGACATACCCATCTGGTTTGGCCATTTCCCGCATTCCTGTACTGCGGTTAACGTACCATAAAAGCGCTGAACACTCTCCACTGGTCCCAACATCACAGGTAAAACAAAAAGGAACCCTCACAAGGGTTCCCTTTTTACTTCTCCACACAGCTTGTAATCCTTTTAAACCTCTTCATCCTGGTGCGGCATAATCAAATATTCGGCACCGCCCATATAAGGCTGAAGTGCGGCTGGAATACGAATGCTCCCATCCGCCTGCTGATGATTCTCCAGCAATGGAATCAGAATGCGTGGTGAAGCCACAGCCGTATTGTTCAACGTATGGCAGTAGGCAAGCTTACCTTGGGCATCGCGACAACGAATATTCGAACGCCGAGCCTGGAAATCATGCAGATTCGACGACGAATGTGTCTCCCCGTACGCATTGCGGCTTGGCATCCAGGTTTCAATATCGTACTGTTTGTACGTTTTCTGCGACATATCCCCTGTACACACAGCCACCACTCGATAAGGCAGTTCCAGCAATTGCAGTAATTCCTCGGCGTGTCCCGTAATTTCCTGCAGCATTCGCTCCGATTCTTCCGCATCCGGTGCACAGATAATGACTTGTTCCACTTTGGCAAATTGATGCACCCGGTACAATCCGCGTACATCCCGCCCGCCTGAGCCAACCTCACTGCGGAAACATGTCGATGTGGCTGCCAGCTTGATTGGCTCCTGCACATCCACAATCTCATCCGCATAATACGAAACCAGCGGCACTTCCGATGTTCCCACCAGCCACTTGTTCTCGCCTACTAATTCATAGACCTGATCCCGTCCTGTGGGGAAGAACCCCGTGTTCAAAAGCGTATTCTCCCTCACCATCAATGGAACTTCCATTGGCGTAAATCCATGTTTCAACAGCAGATCAAGCGCAAGTTGCTGTACAGCCCGGTGCAGGAGAAGCCCTGCTCCTTTGAGCACATAGCTTCGTGTTCCGCCGATTTTCACCCCACGTGGGATGTCGATTAGATCATGCCGTTCACCGAGTTCCACGTGATCCTTGGCCTCATAATCGAATACCGGCAGCTCACCCACACGTCGCAGCTCCACATTATCCTCATCCGATGCACCCACTGGCGTGTCTGGCGATACAACATTGGGTACCAACCATTGCAGCCTTGTCACTTCCTCTTGCACAACGGCAAGCTTGGCTTCAACTTGCTCTAACTGACCATTCAGCTGTTTCACCTGTTCCCTTAAACCCTCGGCCTGTTCACGCTCACCAGCTTGCATCAGTCTGCCAATATCTGCAGATAACGAATTACGTACTCTACGTCCTTCTTCCGTTTCCAGTAAAAGTGCTCTGCGCTCCTCGTCCCGTTCCAACAATTCGCGAATATTGATATTCATTCTCTTGCCAACTGCCGCAGCTTGCACCTCTTCTGCATGCTCCCGAATCCACTTCATTTCCAACATGGTCACCGTCTCCTTTGGCTGTAAAAATACAAAGAGCGCCCTCATCCCTTGGGACGAGGAGCGCTCTGCTCGCGGTGCCACCCAACTTGCCAAACCAGAATATTCTGGTTCAGCCTCTTGGTCCGCGATAACGGGCGGTTCCGGTTAACTTGGGGAATAACGCTCCCCTGGCGAAAACGCCTCCGAGTTGGATGCTCTTCAACGGCATGGTCCGATCTGTAATTGTTGTTTTTCAGTATATACGAACTTTAGCCTCCATTGCAAGTTATCCGTGCACACCCTTACATGTCCTGTTATGATAGAGATTGTTTGTTTTTAGGAAATACTCCTGAATGGCAGACTTACTACATAACATAATATCTAGAAGGAGTTTTTCTTCATGAAAAAATTGCTTTGGATTGGATGCTTGTCCTATTTCCTCATCGGACTTGCCCACGTCGTTCTCGGCTCCATCCTGCCCGTTGCCCTTGAACATTATGGCAAGGATTATAGTCAGGGAGGCACACTGATATTTGCCCAATTTGCCGGGTTCCTGGGTGGTGTACTGTTATCTCCGTGGTTGAATAAACGCTTTGGTAAGCGAGGTGGCATATTAATTGCTACAGTTCTGCTCTGCATTGCAGAGTTATCCTATATGCTGCTGCCTCCTTGGGGCTGGATGTTCGTTATTGCACCTGCAGCTGGATTCGGATTCGGTATGATCGAGGCTGTCATCGGTACAATCATCATTGCTGCAATTAAAGATAATACGGCGGTTGCCATGAGCCGACTCGAAGTGTTATTTGGTATCGGCGCTATGGTCATGCCGCTCATTGCCAGCGGTCTGATTTCTGCCGGGTACTGGCGCATGTCGTTCCTCGTGGTTGCCGTCTGTGCAGCGATGACTTTTATCTTCTGGGCCAAAAGTTCATTCGGTGAGCTGGACAACGAACTGAGTCGACGTAACTCAGACCAGACTCCTGGACACACTCACGCTGCTGAATTGCCAAATGGAATGAATCCTGCAGACATTAAACCAACTCGTTCAACCTATCGCGGCCGTAATTTGGCTCTTCTGTCTTTATTTGTTCTATTTTTCTTTCTCTATGTCGGCACCGAAATGAGCCTTGCCAACTTCATGCCAGCCATTCTGATTGAGAAAATGAACATGAAGGAAGCAGGTGCTGCGCTTAGTGTTACCTGCTTCTGGATCGCCATGTCTGTTGGACGACTGTTTGCCGGATATATTGCGGAAAAATTCCAATATCGCGTCTACGTTCTGTACAGTTGCCTTGCAGCAGTTGTACTGCTGATGATCTTTCCTTTTACCTACCAGATCTGGTCGGCATTTCTGATCATCCTGTTGCTCGGGCTTGCACTATCGGGCGTGTTCTCCATTGCCCTCGTCTTCGCCAGCAAAATGCTGCCTGGAACAGAAGAATCAACGCCCAGCATCCTGATAGCATCAGGTGGTGTTGGTGGTGCCATTCTGCCTTTGGTTACAGGCTGGAGTTTGGACCATCTGGAAGTTAACCAGTCGGCGTGGATGCTTGCCATTTTTGCAGTTGGTCTGCTGATTATCAGCGTGATCGCGTATCAATGGCAGCGCAGGCATACTGTGAGTTCAGCATCGTAATATCTACCAAACAGAAGATAAATTAAATTCAATGAATCATAGCTGGTAAAAAGATAGGCTTCGTAGCGTGAATGCTACGAGGTCTTTTTTGATTTGAAAATAACAATTACTTCTTTATCTTAGTTCAGTGGACGATTGCCCAGGAAATACTTTCAGATGCTCTAAATCGGAACTAACGTTATTTAGGTTGTAGGGACTACACTCCCTTTATCCTTAATGAATTTACCGAATACATATCGAACGAGTGGTCCCAGAATAATAATTTGGTAAGGAAGCGCCAGGCTGAAATTACGAGCAATCGTATGAAGATACGTACTTAGTACGGATGCTCCATTTAACTGATTCGCAAGATAAGCGGAAATCATTCCGTACAAGGACATGATCAGAACCATTCCAATGACCATGAAAAATGACATAGCCAGCACGCCCAGGATTTTGTTGGACTTGTCAAAAGGTAAGGAAAATGCAATTTTTCGCGCTACAGGTCCGACAATAAAGGACTCCACCAGAAATGCAATGACAAAGCACAATATGAACTGAAGCAATATTTCAAGCGCGGACATCTTGCTCAATAACCCATTGTGCCATAAATTGAAGGCCATCATGACGATGACCATTCCTGTGCACATCATCATTCCAAAAATAATCTGTTCTTTCTTCGTTGTTGGCAATTCTCTCATCCTCTCTGTTTACCTTCGTAATTATAGAGATGACGAACCCCTCCTCATAAGTGAACATTCTGTGAACAATTATAATTTTTCCAACTTAAAATCTTATTTGACAACCTCGTGGTACAGCCCTATGATATCCCTTAAAATGGTAGAAAAGATTCACTGCATATAAAGGAGGATTTGGATTATGAGTTTTCAAAAGCGCATTGACCACGTCGGCATTGCCGTTCGTGATCTAGAGACCACGCTGCGTTTCTATACGGAGATTGTTGGTCTTGAATTGAAAGATCGGGTAACCCACACCAACGGTGTCATTCAGCTCGCCTTTCTCGGCTTCAACGGAAGCGATGAGACTGAGATTGAGTTGATTCAGGGATACAGCGACAAGCTGCCTTCCGAAGGTACGGTGCATCATTTTGCTATCCATGTCGATGACCTTGAGTCTGAGTACAACCGCATTAAGGCAACTGAGGCCGAGTTTATTGATGGAGAGATGATTACACTGCCTAACGGTTACCGTTATTTCTTCATCTATGGACCCGAGAAGGAATGGATTGAGTTCTTCCAGCGCTAAGAATTGGAGCTGATTTAATGAACATTTTAATTACCGGCGCAGCCGGAAAAATTGGACGTGACTTGTCCCAACACTTGTCAGAAGCATTTCACCTGCGACTAACGGATTTGAATATCGACAGACTGCATACGTATCAAGGGACAAGCCATGAGATCATGACACTTGATGTGACAGATCCCGAAGCCTGTCAGCACGCTTGCGAAGGCATGGATGTGGTTGTACATCTGGCGGGAGATCCTTCCCCGCATGCCGGATTCTATGAATCGTTGTTGGACATCAATATCAAAGGTACATTTAATGTATTCCGTGCAGCTAAGGACCAAGGTGTGCGGAGAGTCATTCTGGCAAGCAGTGCACAGACGATCGAGGGGTATCCCATTGATGCTCAAGTCTATCCGGACATGCCGACACGCCCACGGAATTTGTACGGAGTTAGCAAATGTTTTGGTGAATCGCTCGCTTCCTATTTTGCATATACCGAAGGTTTACAAAGTGTAGCAATACGTATAGGTGCATATGATGATTTCCAACCGGATGGACCCGCGCTGGAGGCAAGGGATATGAGCGCGTATATTAGTCCGGCTGACTTGTGTGATTTGATGTTCAAAGCAATTACAACTACAGATCTGGAGCCCTTCACCATACTGCATGGGATCTCGAATAATCGGTTTAAACGATTGAATCTGGAAACCACTCAGAAACAGGTAGGCTATGACCCGAAATCCGATGCTTTTGCACTCAGTCAGATTTCCTTATATGATTCGCCACGATAATTGTTGAAAATCACACATCTAGAGAGGTCGTTATACGCATGTATAATGGCCTCTTTGATTCATTCATACGTGCCCCTATCCAGTTCCTGACTGGACATGCGTGGGCCTCTGGCCTATAATTACACCTAGTAATGCCCGTAACTTCATAGTTTCCCAGGGGAGTCGGAATAGGCCGGCTGAGAGTGTATCCCACCAAGATACTGACCCTTAGACCTGATCTGGATCATGCCAGCGTAGGAATCGGAGTATATCGAATTGGCCCAGCCTCTTTGCTGAGTGCCACATCTCTAACGCCTGCACGCGTCCCGGATTAACGGGGCGCTTTTTTAATGTTCTTTTATATAGCCAGAGAGCTAAAAAAAGTGACGTCATCCGGATCATAGCTGGTATAAATCTGTCGATTTATGCAAGAAGCTTGGATATGAAGCCAAGGAGTACCCCGCGCCACTGGCCGGACAACATGAAGGAGAGAAATGAAGATGAGATGGCGTAAAATGATGGGCCTAATGCTCTTGTGCGTACTACTCGTGGCTATGGCCGCATGTGGCGGCAAAGAAGCTGCACCTTCAGGAGAAAATGGCAACAGCAACACCGAAAACAGCAATGAAGGTGACAACGCAGCCCTCAAGGACATTAAAGTGGTGCTGGATTGGACACCAAATACGAATCATACCGGACTGTATGCGGCCGTAGATCAAGGTTTTTACAAAGCTGAAGGCTTAAATGTCGAGATTGTACAACCAGGTGCCGGAGGCGCGGATACAATGGTGGCTTCGAACGAAGTGCCTTTTGGCGTAAGTTATCAGGAGAGTGTGACCCAGGCCCGCACACAGGGCGTACCGCTCGTGTCCATTGCTGCAGTCATTCAGCATAACACGTCCGGATTTGCCGCTCCGGTGGACCGGAACATCAAATCCCCCAAAGATTTTGAAGGTAAAACCTATGGTGGCTGGGGCTCTCCGGTGGAAGAAGCTGTGATGCAGTCCATTATGGAAGGCGAAGGCGCCGATGTATCCAAAGTAAAAAATATTAGCATGGGCGATGCAGACTTCTTCACCGCTGTGAAACGCGATATCGACTTTGCCTGGATCTTCTACGCGTGGACGGGCATTGAAGCCGAACTGCGCGGGGAACCGATCGACATGTTATATGTGAAAGATTATTCCGATTCACTGGACTACTACACACCTGTACTCGTTACCAATGAAAAGACGATTCAGAACGATCCCGAGCTGGTTAAAGCGTTCTTGAAAGCGACTTCCGAAGGATATCAATACGCGATTGAACATCCCGAAGACGCTGCCAACATTCTGATCAAGGCCGTACCGGATCTGGATAAGGATCTTGTACTCGCAAGCCAGAAGTGGCTGAGTCCAAAATATCAGGATGACGCACCACGCTGGGGTGAGCAAAAGCAGGAAGTATGGCAGAACTACACGGATTGGATGTTTAGCAAAAAACTGCTCGATGAGCAGGTAGATGTATCCAAAGCATATACAAACGAGTTCTTACCCCAATAAAATTATCCATATAAAACGAACTTAGTATTTACACGATGACGAAGAGGACAGAAATAACGTGAAAAAGCGAAGCGTTCGCCTTTATCACCGGATTTTCCCTTTGGAGAAGGGAATCAAAAAAATCTGGGGATAACAGCGATTGGAAGGTTATTCTGTCATCGAAGTGGCAAGTGTAACAGTCATTAGTTCATTTTATATATTTCGAAAGGAAAAGTGATCTCTCATGGCAAGCACACTACTTAGCATTCAAGTCATTCCCAAAACGCCAAATGGCGAAAATTCCTATCCTTACGTTGATCGTGCCATTGAAGTTATTCAGCAGTCCGGCTTGAAATATCAGGTTAATCCACTCGATACCACGATGGAGGGAGAACTAGAGGAACTGCTGGAGGTTGTCCGCAAAATGCACGAAGTTCTCGTGGAAGCTGGCAGCCCAAGCATCATCTCACAGATCAAAATCGCCCATAGCCCAAGTGGCTTCAGCATGGACACCCTGACGGAGAAATATCGCTAATGCATGCCTATTGGAAAAGCGTATGGCCGCCCTTTGTGGCGGTTATTCTCTTTATAGCGATATGGCAGGGAGCCGTCTCCCTGTTCCATATTGAGAAATGGATGCTGCCTGCGCCTTCGGACATCGCCCATGAAGCAGCCTCCCAGGCCGAGCGACTTGGCATGCATGCATCGGCAACAATCCAGCTGACATTAATAGGATTTGCAGCAGGTACGCTCGTGGGATTACTGATTGCGATGGTGCTGCATCTGATTCCATTTTTCAAATCTGCACTCTATCCATTACTTATTCTTAGTCAAAATATACCGACCATTGCGCTTGCTCCGCTCTTGCTGATCTGGTTCGGATTTGGGCTGCTGCCCAAACTGATTACCATCATCCTGGTCTGCTTCTTCCCGGTGGCTGTAGCTGCCATGGACGGGTTGACCCGCACCGATGCGGCGATGATGAACTATATGCGCATGGCTGGTGCAAAACGCGGCCAAATTTTCTGGAAGCTCGAACTTCCACATGCATTGCCCTCGGTGTTCTCGGGGATTAAAATTGCCGCTACGTACAGCGTCATGGGTGCGATTATCGCCGAATGGATCGGTGCAGATAAGGGCATCGGCTATTATATGATGCTGCAAAAATCAGCCTATCGGACGGATCGTCTTTTCGTGGCAATCATGATTATTGTGGCATTGAGTCTGCTACTATTCCTGCTCATTGCGCTATTGGAGAAGCTGCTCGTACGCTGGCGTCCACAAAAGCGATAACTTTGAAATATGCACCATATAAAGGTTAGGAAGTGATGACAAGATGACACCCGAACACAACGAGCGGGTAGCTACTGCGCCGGATGAAGGTGCAACCACTCCAACGAGTAGCGGGATTCCTGAATATGGAACCGTGGCCTTACCTGCACATCATTCATCACCAGCGTTGGAAGTATTAGACGTGAATGCTTCGTTCCGGGAGCGACGCAGCACATTGCCCGTTCTGGATGGCCTGTCCCTGACCGTGGAACAAGGAGAATTCGTAGCCATCGTCGGCCCTTCCGGCTGTGGCAAAAGCACCCTGTTTCACATCATCGGCGGTCTGCTGAAACCTCAGGAGGGCCAAATCCTGATGAATGGTCAGGATGTCACCGGACAACGCGGCAAGATTAGCTATATGCCGCAGCAGCCTGCCCTCTTCCCATGGCGTACCATTGAGGACAATGTGCTGCTTGCAGGTGAAGTGTCTTCGGATGCACCACCCCGAGCAGAGGCGCTTGCAGATGCCCGGAAGTGGCTGAGCAGTGTCGGACTGGCTGGGTTCGAACAAGCCTATCCGCATATGTTATCGGGCGGCATGCAGCAGCGGGTTGCCTTTCTGCGCGCCCTGCTCAGTCCGCAGGAGCTGATGCTGCTAGACGAGCCTTTTAGTGCGCTGGATGCACTGACCCGTAGCGACATGCAGCGCTGGCTGCTCGATATCTGGGAACAGAACCGCCGCTCGGTGCTGTTCATTACGCATAATATCGAGGAAGCATTATTGCTTGCGGACCGTATCTATGTTTTATCAAATCGGCCTGCGGCTGTACTTCACGAGGTCGATGTTCCCTTTGATCGTCCACGTCGCGAAGCGATCACGGAGGAATCTGCTTTTCTTGAACGGAAACGGCAGATTTCCCAGTGGATGAGAGAAGAACAGCAGAAAACCCGCCTATCTAAATAGTGCGGGTTTTTGAGTTATTTTTTCCCTAAAATGGGTGATCCAAGACAAACTACCCTGCGTATCATTGGTAAAAGACAAAAAGGAGGGGTCAATCCATGCAATCAACCGCTTTTGCACCCTTGATCGATGCCCATCTTCACCTGGACAAATATACACCTGAAGAACAACGTGAGATGCTGCATTCCTTCCCATCCCAGCAGGTTGAGGCTGTCATCGCCGTTTCCATGAATCTGGCTTCTGCCCAGAGTAACCTAGAAGTAGCTTCCCAATACCCTCGTACCGTATATCCGGCCTTTGGGTTCCATCCCGAGCAGCCCCTGCCGTCCCTGGCAGAGCAGGATCTATTTATCAAATGGATCGAAAAGCATATGGGACAAGCCACAGCGATTGGGGAAGTTGGATTGCCTTATTACAACCGACAGGAAGCCGAACAGGCAGGACAGTACTTTGATCAGAGCGGCTATATCGATCTGTTGGAGCGATTTATCCAGCTAGCGAAACGGCACGGTAAACCGATTGTGCTGCACGCTGTATACGAGGATGCCGATATCGCCTGTGACCTGCTGGAGCAATATCAACATCGCCGGGCACATTTTCACTGGTTCAAAGGTTCCAAGGGGACCGTCCAGCGAATGGCTGACAACGGATACTTCGTCTCATTTACACCTGATATCATATACGAAGAGGAAATTCGCGAATTAGCTCGCCAGTATCCTTCCGAGCAGGTTATGGCAGAGACTGATGGACCTTGGCCTTTCGAGGGACCTTTCCAGGGAAGAATGACGCACCCTGCCATGACCAGACAGGTCATTCAAGCGTGGAGTGAAGTGACCGGTATGGGAACGGAGCGGGCTGCGCGTCTCTTTTATCAGAATACGAAACGCTTCTACGGTCTTCCTTAGGTCCGAATTGGCATCCATTCTTGTGCTGGTTCCTCAACTAAATAGATATAGTATGCAAAAAAAGAAGTCAGTCGGCATCTGCCGAACTGACTTCTTTTGAATTTACACTTAACGTTTCAAGAATCCTTTGCCTTCGAGGAATGGCTTCATCTGTAGACGTACCGGTTCTGTGAGGCGTTTCGCCATCATTTCGGACCACGATGTAGAACGTTCCCCTTGAGTGCGCTCCTTCATGTATGCAGCAGTCGTTTCGTCATAGCTCTCGACGCCTTTGAGAGTCTGCTCGGCGTTATAGCGGCCATGGTGCAGGACAGCATCCAGTGGTAGACGCGGACGAATACCCGTATCCTGATCAGCAACACCAATGCACATTCCATATACTGGATAGACGCCGTCGGGCAAACCCAATACTTCGCTCACTTCCTCAATACGGTTGCGCAGCCCGCCAATATATACAATTCCGAAACCTAGTGACTCTGCTGCAAGCGCAGCATTTTGCGATGCGAGTGCAACATCAATGGTGGCCACCATAAAGTTTTCAGTGGAGTCCTCATAGGATTCCTTTTCAGGCAAATGACGCTTGGCAGCATCACTCAGGCGATAAAGGTCAGCACACCATACGAGAAACACAGGGCATTCATTGACGTAAGACTGATTGCCTGCCAATTCAGCCAATTTGGCCTTCTGCTCCTGTTCGGTAACAGCAATTATAGTATAGGCCTGCACACTACTTGAAGAGGAAGCCATCTGCCCGGCCGCCACGATTGCTGCCAGCTGCTCCTCACTTACCGGGTCTGGCTTGAATTTCCGCACAGAGCGGTGTTTCATCATCAATTCAATGGTTTCGTTCATTGCTATTCACTCCCAATCCTCGTAGTACGAATTCAATGGTTTGCTCAGCCAGTTCATCTGTGTTCATATCCTGATAGTCAAAGCTAAACCGCGAATTCTTAGCCCGTTTGTGCGCCAAAGCCACACCCATGACCTGAAGCATCGCATAAGATACGGACTCGATCTGAAACACGCCCTGCTCCTTGCCTTCTTGCAGCAGTTCTCTCACTCTGGTCCAGACGGGGTCCAAAAAACGAAACACGGTAGCTGTGCGATGGGTACGCAGTGTAATTTCAAGCTGCACAATATCGCTCATCTCCCGGTCCGTCATCGTGAATTTTACGACTTCACCTATGATTCGTCGGATACCCTCCACGGGGGAGGACATGGACTCTTCAGCCAACTCGTTCATCATATGATCAGGAAAAAAGTGCTCAAATAATGCTTCGAACACCTTTTCTTTTCCACCAAAATGATACGAGACCAGCGATACATTCGCACCCGCCTCATCACAGATTTGACGAACACTTGTCCCGTCATACCCCTGCTGTGCAAAAAGCTTCTTGGCTGCAAGCAAAATCCTCGTTTTTATATCCAATTCCGGTTCCGTCATTCCGTCCGCTCCTCTTGTCCGTTCTATTCATTTGCTTCAGCTCACCGGGCTGCAGCGAGACTACTCTATCGTTTCATTATGAAAGTTTGTGCATCAAAGCGCAAGGTGTGCCGCCTGTGGTTCTGCAAAGCTAGCCACCTCAACCTACTATTAAACCAAGCACCCCGGTGAAAATCACCGGGGTGCTTGATCATATCCTATGAAGAACAACCATGATGACTGGAATATTAGCTGTTCATTTGAGCCGGGCTTGGTGCCCCAGCTGGCATAGGTTGTTTTTTCAACAACGTCACCACCAGGGAGAGGGCTACAGCAACCAGCAATACAATGGTAATTGAGCCAGCCGCGGATTGAACTCCAGGTCCACCCAGTTGAGCGCTCAGAACACCTTGAACGGCATATGTGGCAGGCAGATACTGACCAATACCACTGTAGAAGCTGTTCAGCAATTCACGTGGCACCATTGCACCGGAAGATACCAGTTGCAGCGACAGTGAAATGATGTTGAACAAACTTCCCGCTGGTCCAAAGCAGATCAGGAAGAACTGGGAGAAGAACATGAACGTGCAGAGGAACAAAGCCTGGAACAACCAGAATGCGATAAATCCTTGCTCGATCTGTCCGCCCAGCGACACGATCAGTGATGATCCCAGCAGGGAAACCACAAGAGCAGACCCCAGATTAATGACTACTCTGGCGCCAAACAAAGTCCAGCGGGAGTGAGTAGCCGACAGCATACCCATCGCTGTCTGCAGGTTCATACCCATAATCATGGCTCCCACATAAGAAGCGAGTACCATCATCATCGGCACCATCTGGTTGTTCATGCCGTTAACCGGATTAATAGAAGTCGTTGTACCTTCCACTCGTGTAGTCAGGTTGGCAGCAGCTTCAGCTGCCTGATCTGCAGGCGCCCCAGAAGCCGTCAACACAGCTTGCACACCTTGAGCGGTTGCTTGCTTGTTAATCGTGTTCGTCACACTTTGCGATACACCTTGCATCATGCTTTTGATCGTAACCGGGTTCGCCTCGTTAATGGTGTACTTAATTTCAGCAGTGGAACCGGCTGTCTGAATCAGCTCGTTAAACCCTGCAGGAATATTCAGCACCATATGAATCTTGCGATGATTTAACTGGTCAAGTGCTTCGGCAGCACTCAGATTCGTTACGGTATGAAAAGGAAGCGTCTCAGCCATACGATCTGCGATCCCCTTGGACTGCTCTCCATCCTCATTGACAACGGCAACCGTCAATTCATTCATCCGGTCATTCACTCCGGAATATGCTGTCATCCAGATCACGCTGAAGATCACTTGGAACATAAGTGCCGTCACGATCCCCACAATTACTGGCGGTTTTTTCAACAATATACGTAAAGCCTGCAACATAAATGATGTCCTCCATTACTCATTAGTTCGAATTTGATGTAAACGATTGTTTGAATCAAACGATCGTTTTAAATTTTAAGTCTATATGTCTATATTGTCAATCTATTTCTGAAAGGTTCAGAAAGATAAAGATGTGTTTCGCAAACAATGTATTCCATTTCATAAGAGGACATCACTTCACATACTCACCTTCTAATAACAAGTAAAGGACCATTCCCTTAGCATATTTCAAACACCTTTCCTCAACAAAAAAAGCACGGTCCGCCGTAGCGGACCGCACCCTATGCTTACTTTTGAGCATAATGCAAAGTTGAATCACGTCCCTCAATGGACATCAGTCATTGCTTTTCAGTTTCATCCGTTGCAGACGCAGCGAATTCAATACAACCGACACAGAGCTGAACGCCATGGCCGCACCTGCCAACCAAGGAGCTAGGAAGCCCACTGCTGCAATTGGAATCCCAATCACGTTATAGCCAAGTGCCCAGAACAGGTTCTGCTTGATATTGCCCATCGTGCGCCGACTCATCTCGATTGCATCTGCAATACTGTTCAGATCGCCGCGCATTAGCGTAATATCCGCTGCTTCCATCGCTACATCGGTTCCGGTTCCGATGGCCATACCAATATCGGCTGTAGCAAGGGCCGGAGCATCGTTGATACCATCTCCAACCATCGCTACCTTGAGGCCACTCTCCTGAAGTTTTTTCACTTCTGCCGCTTTACCCTCTGGCAGTACCTCAGCCAGAACTTTATTAATTCCGGCTTGCTCCGCTACAGCGCGTGCTGTCCGCTCATTGTCTCCCGTAATCATGATAACATCGATTCCCATAGTATGAAGCCGCTGAATGGCTTCCCTTGAAGTATCCTTGATGGTGTCAGCCACGGCAACAACCCCAGCCCATTGTCCGTCTACCGCGACCAGCATCGCTGTGCGTCCTTGTTCCTCAAGGTTATTCATCTGTTGCATCGTTTCCTCGGAGACATTCACCTTCGCATCCGTAAGCAGTCGGCGTGTCCCGACCAGGATTTCTTGTCCCTGAACCCGAGCTCGCACACCATATCCCGGTATGTTCTCGAATTGCTCTGACTGGACCAGTTCCAGACCTTTACCTCGGATTCCTTCTACAATCGCCTCAGCCAATGGATGCTCCGAACTCTGCTCTGCTGCTCCCACCCGTTGCAGCAGGTCCGTTTCCGTCCATTCTGGAGCCGTCACCACATCCGTAAGCACGGGCTTGCCTTGGGTAACTGTACCTGTTTTGTCCAGTACAACGGTTTGGATCTGCTGTGCCGATTCCAGATGTTCGCCGCCTTTGAACAACACACCATATTCCGCCGCACGCCCTGATCCAGCCATAATGGACGTTGGAGTTGCGAGTCCAAGCGCACAAGGACAGGCTATGACAAGTACAGCAATCGCCTTCTCCAGCGAACCGGCAAAGTCACCGGGACTGGCGAAAAAATACCAGATCAGGAACGTGACTGCTGCGATGCCTACAACAATCGGAACAAAGATACCTGAGATCACATCGGCAATCCGCTGAATAGGGGCCTTGGAACCCTGCGCTTGTTCAACCACTTTAATAATTTGGGATAACGCCGTGTCCGAGCCCACGCGGGTCGCACGCAGTCTTAATACTCCATTTTTATTCAACGTAGCACCTGTAACGGCGTCCCCTGGTTTTTTATCCACGGGCAGGCTCTCTCCGCTTAACATGGATTCGTCGACAGAAGACTGCCCCTCCTCCACGACGCCATCGACAGGAATGCTATCTCCGGGTTTTACCAGAACGAGATCACCTACCGCGACATACGCAGACGGTACAATAACCTCCTGTCCATCACGAATCACTCTGGCTTCACGCGGAGCCAGTTCGATGAGGCTCTTGATTGCCTGAGAGGAACGCCCCTTGGCTACCGCCTCAAACCATTTTCCCAATAGGATCAACGTAATCAGAATTGCACTCGTCTCATAATAAAGCTCCACGGTTGGCATGGCTGCTGTAGCCATTCCCGTCCCACCATGATCCATCATGGTCGAAGCTGTATTGCCACTGGTCAGGGTCAGATACAGACTGTAGAAGAAAGCCGCACTTGTACCCAAAGCAACCAGTACATCCATATTGGCACTGCCATTACGGAGCGCTTTATAGGCTCCCACATAGAATTGCCATCCAATCACAAACTGTACTGGCGTTGCCAACACCAGTTGGAACCATGGGTTCATGAACAGATCCGGTACCCAGATCCACGAGGTAAATGAAAAGTGACCCACCATGGCCCAAAGCAGTGGCAAAGATAACAAGGCGGAGATCATCCATTTCCACTTTTTACGCTGTAATTCACGCTCACGCACTGATTGGGTATCTTCCTGTGTCTTCTGCAACTCTGCTCCATAACCGAGCTGTTTGATCTTCGCCGTAATATCGGTTGCCTTCAGTACTCCTGCTGCAAATTCCACATGTCCCGTTTCCAGAGCCAGGTTCACGTTTGCACGGGATACACCCGGCAACCGAGAAAGACCTTTTTCGATTCGAGTAGAACAAGCAGCACAGGTCATGCCTGTAATGTCCAGATCCACGGATTCCGTTACTGTACCATAGCCAAGGGCCTCCACCTTATCCCGCAAAGCATTGATGTTCGTTGTCTTCGGATCATAGGATACCGTTGCTTGTTCTATAGCGAGGTTAACATTCGCCTGATTGACCCCTTCCATTCGGGACAAACCCTTCTCAATCCGGGTAGAGCAGGCAGCACAGGTCATGCCTGTAATTTGCAGTGTTGTCTGCAATCCCGCTGCTTCCTGTGAAGGTACGGGTTCTGATACTGTTGCGTTTTCCGTTGTTGATGACTTATCCATGTTGTTAGCTCCTTTCTCTATGAAATATCCCTACACATTCAATACCCCCAAGGGGTATATAAAAGACAGAAAATCAGGCTTAAACAATGAACTCATTTAATGGAAAAGACCTGTTGAATTCCTTTCCATGCAAAGGGAAGTTCAGTTTAAGCCTGCGATGATTAGACTACGTCATACCCTTGATCTTCTATGGCTGCCTTGATCTGATCCACATTGACTTTTTGCTCGTCATATTCAACTGCGACAGTTCCTGCTGCCAGATCAACCTGACCATTCGCTCCCGCATTCTTCACAGCTTCTTCAACCGATTTCACACAGTGATTGCAAGACATTCCTGTAACGTTCAACGTAATATTAGACATGGGTAGTTCCTCCTTAGATATATAAATGATGAGTTCATTCAAAAATAATTACTTCATTAACTTTCTTACCGTTACCAACAATTCATCCACAACCTCATGCTCTCCGGCCTGAATGCGCTCAACGATGCAGCTCTTCATGTGGCCTTCCAGCAATAGCTTGCCTACTGAATTAAGAGCGGACTGAGCAGCCGCGATCTGTGTCAGCACATCATCACAATAGGTATCCTTCTCGATCAATCCCTTGATCCCGCGAATCTGTCCTTCAACACGGTTCAAGCGGGAAATCAGGTTGCCCTTCATCTCTTGGGAGTGATGGCTCTTGCGCACATGCTTTCCATCACTGCCTGACGTATGACATGAATTGGCTTGCTGATCATCTGTCTGTGAGACTTCGTTCACCTCTGTTACGGATGACTCCAAAGGTTCCTTGGGATGGCTCTGATGTTCCATCGCGAACACCCCTTTTCTTTCGTTCTGTAATAAGAGTAACATACCCCACGGGGGTATGCAAGACTATTTCTTTTATTTTACTCCAAATGGATGTATTCCATGCTTCCTACGACTGCACTAACGCGCCAGACATCTCATTATTCTTCGTACAGCACATTATAGTTATAGTATGTATTCCATTCTGCTGCTGCGTACAGCCAGACCCATCTGCTCATAGAAAGCTTGAGCACCAGTATTAAATGTAGACACGGTCAGTTCAACACTGTAGACCTGCATTTCTTTGCCAAGTTCGATTAACTCCTGCATCAACAGTTTGCCTGTCCCATGTCCACGATGTTTGCTACCAACGATGATCTCATGGATGTATAACATCTTTCGATCCTTTAACAAATCCACATTCTGAATAACATTCAACTGTGCGCTCGCAAATCCAACAATCTCACCCTGTTCCAGCAATTCCGCAACATAGAGGTAACGATGATCCGTTTCCAGTAGTTCTTCATATTCCTTATGACTCATTCTCGTCTGCAGCTCTCTGTATACGTCTGGCCTGGCCTCCACATGCAAGTGATGAAGTTCATCCATTAAGGCAGATACTCCCGTGTAATCTCCGATGACAGCCCTTCTAATGTTAATCTCACTCATCTTCACATTCTCCTCTCACAAACGTTTCCCATGATTATACAATAAGACATCAGGAAGATGATGCTCCGAAACGTGCTTAACCATTCTGATATAAAAAAGCAGATACCTTAACGGTACCCGCTTCTTTTTAAGCTATATTTGGTTCCTCTTATTCTTTGGATGATTTACCTTCATCAAATGCTACAGGTGACGGTTTGGCAGACCATTCGTCCGCTTGCGGCTCAATATCCACACCGCTCAAAATTTTCTTTTTCTCCATCAAGGAATCCCCGTCTTCATCCAGTTTGTTGCGAATTGCCGCCTCATCCTGAGGTTGATTGTTCTGTGTCATGTTGGAGTCCTCCTCTTCGTAATCATGGTGATGTTCCTATATATAACTTACCCATTTTTTGCATTGTCATTCGGAATGTATACAAGGTTCAACAACCACTTGAAGAAAGTTCTCTGTTTAACTTTATATTTTCGCGACTTTACTGCCTTTCACTTTAACATTCACAAGCAGGATGCTGGCAATAATCATAACCAGACCTGCGATCAGATTGACCGTAACTGACTCTCCGAGGAACAGCACACTGCATAACAGGGCGATCAGCGGAATCAGGAACGTAAACGATCCTACTTTGCTGGCTTCGCCGGAGCTAACCAGTTTGAAGAACGCGAGCCAGCCCATTGCAATGACAAACACCGAAATAAATAGCGTATCCAGTATAAAAGGAAGCACCCACTGCACATCAGACCAGCTCTCTGTGACCGTACCCGTCAATGTCAGAACAACTCCGCCGATCAGAATCGGAATGGCTGTCATCCAGATTCCATCGACCTTCATTGAATTTCTCTTCATATATACGGTCCCGATCGCCCAGCTAATTGCGCTGAACAGCCCAAGCATAACCCCTTCAGGGGATACTTTGCCTGTCATGCCACCAATACTGATCGTAGCCACCCCTGCAAAACCGATCACCAATCCGGCAATCTTCAGTCCATACATGGACTCACCCAGCCACAACCATGCCCCGATTCCAAGCAGCACAGGCTGTAGGAACACGATGGATGAAAATAATCCTGCTGGCACTTCCGTCAGCCCCACGGTCTGAAAACCGTAGAAGAAGATGATGTTAAGCACCGCAGATATGGCATAAATATGCCAGGTTTGCTTCAGTCGCAGCGTTTTGTAGCGGGGAAAAGCATATAGCCCCAGCACCAGACCCCCAATTAACAGGCGCATGCCTGCGAATATGAGCGGCGGTGTAAAATTTAATGCGTATTTGGTCAGGGGCCAGTTTACTCCCCACATGAGTACCAGAAAAGCCAGGACCCAGCCTGCTTTTGCACGTGATAAAGCCATATGTTTATTCTCCTATCCGGCACCATCTACAGGCGCAGTTTAATCAATCGTACACATTATCCTGCGCTCTTTCTGTGCCTGCAAACCATTTGGAATCCGATCCAGATCCGTTTTACATTCGTTCTTTGATCGTTCCGTGTCTTCATGATACAATATTGATATAAATAATTGAAATGCATGTTAATCATAAGGAGCATACCATATTTGTTATGAACAACTCACAGTTGCAGTTATTTGTGAAAATTGCAGAGACGGGAAGTTTCACCCGTGCAGGCCAGGAACTGAATATGACACAGCCCGCAGTCAGTCGGGCCATCTCCTCGCTGGAGAATGAACTGGATGTCACTCTAATCATACGGGATCGTAGGAACGGCATCGTGCTTACGGATGTGGGACAGCGAATTCTGGTTATTTTCCGCCGCATTTTACAGCAATTTGATAAGGTACAGCAGGTCGTTGCCGCCGAAAAAGGGTTGGAGATTGGTACGATTCGTATTGGCTCTTTCCCTATGTCATCCGCCCATCTGCTGCCAAAAATCATCCGCTCGATTCGGGACCGCTATCCTCAGATTCAGTTTGAGTTGCACGAGGGGAACATCCTTGAAATTCAGGAGTGGCTAAGCTCACGCGCCATTGATGTAGCTCTCATTATTGCCACAGATAAAGAACCAGTAGATGTGTCTTATGAGACGCTTCCACTCTATAGCGAGGAGATGCTCGCGGTGTTTCGGGACGATGAACCTTTTGCGAATCAGGAAATTCTGCCGGTACAAATGCTGGACAAACACCCCATGATTATTTGCAAAGGCGGCTATGAGGTACCGATTGTTGATCTGTTCAATCGAGCAGATGCAGAATTACATTTCGGATTTGTCGTGTATAACGTAAACACTTGCCTTAGCATGATTGAGCAGGGACTCGGGACCGCTATGCTGCCTGCTATTTCACTATCCTGGCTGCCTCCGGGTGTCAAAGCACTCCCCACAGAGCCGAAAGCCTACCGCAATATCGAGATTGCCGTTCCTTCACTTGTCGATGCTTCTCCCGCATCCCGGTTATTTATTGAGACGGCACAGCAATTGTTCGGACAACGCTAACGAATCGATTGCACCTTCCAATCTAGCAACAGTCGCTTCTATCTCAAACTCAAAAGGGCATCCCAAAGTCATGAACATGACCTTATGGGACGCCCTTATATATTGTCCATCTCAGATGGACATCATTTGCTTATTTTGCAATTTTACCAGCAGTAGTACTACAAAATGCCCTGCTAAACCCAGCCTACGCCTGATCCTGACGAGCCAGTACAGCCAATGCACGCAGTGCCGCTTCGATCTCACGCTCAACAGCATCAGCTACCGCATTTGTATGCGGATCATACTCGGCGGCCAGGTCGCTGTCTGCGAATCCATCGATAGCGACAATAGCCCCGGCACGAGCGCCACGCAGTGTGCTGACGATGTAGAGCGCGGCAATTTCCATCTCAGCGGCAAGAGCACCCGCCTGCTTGTACTTGCGATGAGGAATCTCTTCAACTCCTGTGAAGAATGCATCCAGCGTAACGGTAATGCCCACGCCAACTTTACCCGCACTTGAAGCTTTCGCTGCACTTGCATGCTCACGAGTTGCCTCGATTAACGCTTGTGTAACACCAAGGTCCGCTACCGCAGGGAAACCATCTGGTACCAGCTGACGTGTCAGCCCGTCCGTACGCACAGCGGCCGTGCTGACGATTACGCTGCCCGCTGGATAATCCGTTGTGTACGAGCCCGCTGTACCTACACGAATCAGGGTCGTTACCCCTGCCCGGATCAGTTCTTCGAAGCAGACAGCTGCTCCTGGTGAACCTACGCCATGGCTGACCACGGCCATTTGTACACCTTCATACAATCCTACAAACGTGCGATACTCCCGGCTGAACGCCAGTTCTCTCGCCCGCTCCAGCTTGCGGGAAATTTTCTCCGCACGTGCCGGATCACCACAGACAATGGCATATGCAGGCATATCTTCGGAATGAATTTGCAAAATAGGCATCAACATCTTAATCAAACTCCTTCTTCGTCCATTCGTCTTCCGGAATCGGAATATCTTCACCAGAGAAGCGCTGCTCCTTGAACGGATCGGCAAAATGATGGAAACCATTGACTTCCCAGAAGCCATTGCGATCTTCTTTCATGAATTCCAGACCCCGTATCCACTTCGCACTCTTCCAGAAGTAGAGTTGTGGAACAACCAAGCGCAGCGGATAACCGTGCTTCGGTGTGAGCGGCTCACCGTTAAATTTAAAAGCAAGCAATACATCATCATGCATTAGTTCTTCGAGCGGAACATTCGTTTCATAATCATGATCCGCGTGGATCATAACATATTTTGCTTCCGGTTTGACGCCAAGTAGCTTGATGAAATCCGAGAACCGTATGCCTTCCCATGGTGTATCAAACTTCGACCAGCGGGTAACACAATGAATATCGCTCACCGTGTTCACTTGAGGCATCCCCTGAAGCTCGGCGAAGGAGAACACCTTCTCCTCTTCAACTTCACCGAATACCTTCAAATCCCAGGTGGAAAGGTCGTATTCCGGCACTTCACCTTCATGCAGAATCGGGAATTTCTCGGTCAGTACCTGCCCCGGTGGCAGTCGGTCTCCGTGCTCAGCACCCGCTTTGGGTGCCGGGCTTTTCGTTTTTTTCAGACGTTCAGCCTTATTATGCAAGCGTGATTCCTCCTTCTTTATATGCTTCCAGCATAACATTCAGGATTTAACGCGAGCTTCCGCCCGCTTTCAGTGCGTCTTGTGCATAAGTACGGTCCTTGAAGAAGAACATCGCCACCAGTGTCACAATATACGGCAGCATCATGGTAAAGTGAGTTGGCAACGCGAAGCCCTGTAGTCGGATACTAAGAGCTTCCATGAACCCAAACAGCACACTGGACCCCATAACGCCGAGCGGATTCGCTTGACCCAACATGGTCGCTACCA
Source organism: Paenibacillus sp. MDV22-iso6 (assembly GCF_058408365.1). Classification (NCBI taxonomy): domain Bacteria; kingdom Bacillati; phylum Bacillota; class Bacilli; order Caryophanales; family Paenibacillaceae; genus Paenibacillus; species Paenibacillus sp. MDV22-iso6. The sequence continues at coordinate 319,747 of NZ_JBZVDZ010000008.1, forward strand.
ATGCGATGAAGCCGCGACCTGCGGTCATGCCCTCGGTAAACATCGTAACCTGACCGAGCGATAACTGTGCACCCGCCAAGGCGCACAATACGCCGCACATCAGAACTGCACCATATTGAATACCGCGCACCTTGATGCCGATACTTTGTGCCGCTACCGGGTTCTCACCCACGGAACGAAGACGGAAACCGGAGACACTTTTGAACAGATAAAACTGCAAGGCAATTACGATAATAATCCCGAGATACACGAGCGGGCTATGCCCTGAGATAACATCGCCTACCCACGGAATGTCCTTAATAAGAGGAATGTCCCATTTGGGGAGTCCCACCATATCCTTGTCATAGTAAGCACCTTTTACATCAAAAATCGCCCGCAGCGCAAAAGTCGTCAGTCCTGTGGCCAGAAAGTTAAGCGAGATCCCGACCACAATGGCGTTGGCCTTCAGATTAATACTGATAAAGGCAAATAGCGCAGAGAACAACATGACGATCACAATAGAAAATATTACAGCCAACAGTACATTGCCGAACAGATAGTTACCGACAATAGCGGAGAAAGCACCGATCAGTACGAGTCCTTCCAGACCCACGTTGAACAGACCGACACGAGAGCATAAAGCCCCACCGAGCGCTGCAAGCAGGATCGGCGTCATAATCCGCAAGGTAGAGCCAAACATGGCTGCATCAAACAGTTGTTGCATTGGACTTTTTCTCCTTTCTCCGCTTCAGGAATGAATATCCGATCTGAGCCGATACAAATAACGTCAATACTGCTTGGATGACACTGCCGACTTCCAGCGGCACATCCGTATTCCGTTCCATCCCCATGGCACCTGTCTGCAACGCTGCAAGCAGGATTGCCGCCACAGCTGTTCCTAGCGGATGCGAGCGGGCAAGCAATGTCGCCATAATGCCGCTCCATGCATAACTTGCAGATGACAACGATCCATCAAGGAAACGATACTGTGTCCCTAGCACTTCCCCTGCACCCGCAAGACCTGCAAGTCCACCACTGATGATCATGGACAGCATCATCATGCGAATGCGTCGCACGCCACCATACGTTGCAAACGAAGGATTGCTTCCCAACATGCGAATCTCATAACCAGTTACCGTCTTGTGTGTGAACCAGTAGATGAGAATCGCCGCCACAATAGCAATGATGAATCCAGCATGCAGTCCCATACCCTGGAACAGCTTCGGCAGCCAGACACTCTGATCAATCATTGGCGTCTGGGCCATTGCCGCTGATCCTGTACGGTCTTTAAACGGGTAGGATACCATGTATCCTCCAAAATAAATCGCAATATAGTTGAGCAGCAGTGTTGTGATCAACAGATTCATGCCAAAGCGGGCATCCAGCCAACCTGCAAACAGCGACCAGACCCCACCGGCGATGATCCCCGCCACAATGGCTGCAATACAGACAAACCAGCCTGGACCCGGCAGGTAGAGCGCCGTCAGCGCTGCACTAAGTCCGCCCAGAACCATCTGTCCTTCTGCACCCATGTTGAAAAATCCGGCGCGGAATGCCAGTGCTACGCCCAGCCCCGCAAGAATAATGGGCGTCGAACGTGCCAGTGTGTTAGTGAAGAAGTAGAAGTTGCCGAAGGCCCCTTTCCACATCTCCGCATACGTATCCACCACGGAACCGCCAACGATCAGAATGGCTACAGCACCTGCCAGCAAACCGATGAATACGGCAAGCAGCGGCTGTATGAGTCCGCGAAGTGTTTCTTTTACCCGATTCATATCCGCTCTTTCCCTCCTGCCATCAACAAGCTGATCTGTTCTTCTGTTGCTTCATCTGCCTTCAGTTCCCCGGCAATTCCGCCTTCATACATGACAATGATTCGATCCGATAATTGCAAAATCTCGGACAATTCCGAGGAAACGAGCAGAATACCCGCACCCTCATTCCGTTTGCGCAGCAATTCAGCGTGGATGGTCTCCATCGCTCCGATGTCTACACCCCGCGTAGGTTCAGCCGCAATCAGAAACGGCGTATCCTGGGCAAACTCACGCGCAGCAATCAACTTCTGCAAGTTACCGCCAGATAGGAACTGCGCCTTCGTTTCCGCAGAACCGGTTTTGATGCTGAACTGCTTGATCCAGTTCTCCACCATGGTCCGTGCTGCCTTCGCTTTAATGATACCGCGTGATTGAAGCCGGTGATGGTGGCCCATCAGTCCATTTTCACGAACGCTCGCATCTTTCGCCGCTCCCCACATATAACGGTCTTCCGGGATATGGGCAAGTCCATGCTCCCTAATGCGCCGCACTGGCCAATTGGTTGTATCCTGCCCTGACAGTAGGACGCGGCCGCTATCTGCCTTGCGTAGTCCCGCAATGATCTGGATCAGTTCAGACTGGCCGTTGCCGGAAATACCCGCGATTCCAACGACCTCGCCTTTCCGAACTTGCAAATGGATATCCTTGAGTGCAGAACGGTCCTCTGCCCCTGACAAGTTTACCGCTTCCACCTGAAGCACAGCTTCTCCCGGAACGGATGGCTGCTTGTCCATGCGAACCAGCTCACGCCCTACCATCAGGCGGGACAGTTCCTCTACATTCGTGTCTTTTGCTTCCAATGTACCTGTCACCTGACCATCACGAAGAACCGTGATCCGGTCTGCCACATCCATAACTTCCTGCAGCTTGTGCGTGATCAATACAAAGGTTTTGCCCAACTTGGCAAGGGATTTCATATTCGCGAGTAGTTCTTTCACTTCCAGCGGTGTCAGTACCGCTGATGGTTCATCCAATATAATGATGTCCGCGCCCTGATGCAGCACCTTGAGAATTTCAACACGCTGCTGCATGCCCAGAGGGCATTCAAATACTTTTTTCCACGGATCAACTGGCATGCCATACGTTCTGCCCAATTCATTCACCTGGGCCGCCGCCTGTTTGCGATCAAATACCCCTGCCGCAGACGGTTCACGGCCAATCACGATGTTCTCGGCAACCGTAAAGGAAGGAAACAGCATGAAATGCTGATGCACCATGCCGATACCACTTGCCATGGCCTGAGACGGAGTTGCGAAGCTGACCTCGCGTCCACGAACTTTGATTGTGCCTGATGTCGGTTGCTCCATTCCATACAACATACGCATCAGGGTTGTCTTACCAGCGCCGTTCTCACCCACGAGGGCATGAATCTCTCCTTCTCGCAAATTAAAACGGATGTCCCGGTTAGCGGTGAAGCCGCCGTATTTCTTCGTAATCTGCTCCATCTCCAACAGCATATCTCGCGTTCTCTCCTCTCGGTCTTAAATAGCAGCAAAACCGGCTGCCTGATCGGGCAGCCGGCTGATCAACTCAATTACTCAATCCTATGAAACAAACAATACTACTGTTGCAATGGATCTTTCACAACGATTTTGCCGGATACGATATCATCCTTGATTGCTTTAACCTTGTCGATAACTTCTTGTCCAACAAAAGCATTCAATGGAGTTTCGCTATCACGTGTTACGTAAGTCAGGCCTACGCCATCTTCTTTCAAGCCATAGTTCACAGCGCCCGCCTTGAAGTTTCCTTCAACGAAGTCTTTCACCGTCTGGTAAGAAACTGTATCAGTCGACTTTAATTGAGATAATACGATATGTTCCGGATCTTCAACGGTACGGTCCGTATCCTGACCGGAAGTATAGAAGCCTTTTTCTTTCGCGGCTTCGAACACGCCCAGATCCCCTACAGCGGATGCTGCGGCAATGAAGTCAGCACCTTTGCCGAATTGTACCAACGCAAGCTCTTTGGCTTTGGCCGGGTCGTTAAATCCACCAACGTAGTTCACAAGGAATTCCGCTTTCGGGTTAACCGATTCCAGACCAGCTTTGAAACCTTCTGTATATTTCTTGATCAATGGAACGTCCATCGCGGCAATCATACCGACTTTGTCTGTTTTCGTAGACAGTCCGGCAGCTGCACCAAGCAGGTATGCTCCTTCATATTCATGGAAACCAACGCTACGTACGTTCGGTAGATCCACCGTTGTGTCTACAACGGCAAAGGACTTGTCCGGATTTTCGGCAGCCACTTTTTTCAGTGCATCTTCTGCCTGGAATGTCGCTGTAATGATCAGATCATAGTTCTCAGCAACTGCAGCACGCAGGTTTTGCTCAAATGCTGCCGGGTCAGTCGATTCAATCGTTTTGGTATCTACCTTGAATTCCTCGCCTGCTTTTTTGAAACCTTCATCCATCTGTACGAAGAACGGGTTTACCCCGATTTTTTCAGGAAGTACAAGCGCCATGCGCAGTGATTTTTCACTGTCGCCATCTTGGGCCGATTGTTCGTCTTTGGAAGCAGAATTTCCACAAGCCGCCAGCAATATAGCCAACATGATGATCGATAAGACGAACGATAAACCTCTTTTCATTTTGAAAATTCCCCTTTTCACTATTCTTTTTTTATAATCCTAGCGGATACTGTCGATCCTTGTCAATAAATCTTTGAGCGTATACACTAAATGGAATATAATAGTTGATTTGCCTTCGACAGAGCCTCCGAAGCCTCTCTATACCAAGGTTTTTTCCGTTGACATCCAGAGCTGCTCCATGCTAAAGTCAATCCAATTATTATATTCAGATAGGATTTGTCAGAATTATAACGCAATCTTATTTATTTTCCAACCCTATTTTGAGGAGGCTATTCATTTGAAAAAAATCACCCAGATCACACTGGCCGCTCTGCTCGCCGCTCCGGTTACACTCGGCAGCCTCAGCTTGCCCGCTTCGGTATCCGCAGCATCCGCCACTTCCGCTGGACAAACGACCTCACAGGCTGTTAAAGGACCCGTAGCACAAGCTCCTTCAGTTTATACCGAGAGTGCAGCTGATTACGCCCAATTCCTGCAAGCTAAATACAATATCCAATTGCTGAAACAGTTAACGAAGGGTGACTTCATCAAGGCGATTGCTACCATTCTTGAAGCCGATCAAGCTGCTCCTGCTACAGATGAAGCAAGTGACAGCTTAGTTAAGGCCCCATCCTTTACTGATCTGAAATCGAATGATTCAGCTTATAAAGCTGCCGTTTCCTTATATAACAATGGTATCCTATCCGGTACGGAAGTTCGTGCCAATGACAAACTGAGCACTTATGCCGCTGTCTTCATTGCAGTCAAAGCAGCCGGATTCAAAGAGCTGGCCTATACATATCCTAAAGACAAAACAGCAAAGGCACTTGCAAAACTGGGCATTAGCCCAAGCCGCGTGCAGGGACAAGCCGCGCAGGAACTGGCCGCTGCCATCGATACAGGTCTGATCCCGGAAAGTCTGTACCCCGCTCTTCGTAAGGGTGGCGAAGCGAGTTCCGATTTTGCCAACATTTTGCTTGGACGGGTATTGACCAGTCAGGGTAAATATAAAAATGAAATTGGCCGTTCCGGCGACGCTGACATTTACTCCAAATTGTACGCTGCCTATCGCACTGCTGATTTAATAGAAGCACCAGATCTTCGGACCATTGTGGATCAAGCTCTGCGGAATGATCTCGTCACAGGTTACAATCTTAAGGATAGTCGCTTTAATTCCAACTTCATCGATGAACTGACTTTAACTTACGGACATGATGATATTAAACATGCGGTGCAGTTAATTGGACTGTTGCGCAGTGAAGGCATCGATGCTGATGTACAGTTCCAGCCGAAGACATCTGCCTTCATCTATTTGAAGGAATGGGGAGAGCCCAAAGAAACACCGGATTACAAAGTAACCCAGATCGAGAATGGCAACTACATCGCCTACGCCAAAGAATATGACATTCAGTTCGAGTTCAATAACACAGCGGACAAAGCCCGTTTCAACGACATTATATTGAAGTATGCCAAAAAGAATAGCGATGACACCTCTGCCTTAATCCATGCTTCCTGGTGGCAGCCGCTGTATTATTCACCGACTGCTCTGGCGGAATATCCGGTCATTGCTAACAATAAAATTTCACTTGGCAACTATTACGCACAATCCTTCTCCCTTAAGGAGAATTCCAAGGCAATTCAGGAAGGATTCCGTAAGCTCGCCCCTGATGCGGATATTTCCAGTTACACCTTCTGGGTTGACCACCCGTTCTTCAATTATCTCAACGGGGAATCGGAATAAATCGAACATATGCTAGGTGCATTAAAGCTCGCATTTTGACATAATATAAAGCCGTTTTTACCGAACTTTTCAATGGATTCGACCCATTGGTTCGTAAAGGCGGTTTTTTGTTTATTTTTTTGCAAATTTCTTCTCAAAAAAATATTTTTCATTGAAGGATTTACCAGTAAAAGGTCGAATAACATAGATACACAAACACGCAATCACATTTACACATATCTGTAAGACAGGAGTTAATCATGGTATACGACGGCATTCTGCTAGGCTTGATCGTTGGACTGTTCCGGGGAGGATTTCGGTATGGTCTCCACCAGTTTGCAGCACTCAAGCTGCGAGGCGGATGGATATTCCCGCTGTTGCTGCTGGCCCAGTTCTTCATCTTTTTCTTGCAGGAAAGGCTTGATTGGGTTGCATCCATCAACGGGTACCTGTTTGCTGCCGTTTATGTCACAGGTCTAGCATTTTTGTGGCTTAATCGACATTACAAAGGTTTTACGTTGATCTGGATCGGTGTCTTTCTCAATTTCATCGTCATGGCAGTGAACGGTGGGCGTATGCCGGTTTCCGTGGACGCCTCTGCTGTTCTTGGGCCCTATTATGTAGATATGCTGCGCGAAGGCGGGGCGGTATCAAAGCACTATATGATGGATGCTTCCACACATCTTTCATTCCTAGGTGATATCATCCCGCTGTCCAGCCCTTATCCGCGGACCCAGGTGATCAGCATCGGCGATGTGGTCATGAACATTGGCATATTCCTGTTTATCCAGTACATGATGGTGAATCGAACCGGAGAAGCTTTGCAGCCAGTGAGTTCCATCAGGCCTGAAGACATTCGGACAGACTCCAAGGAAGGGAGGTCTTTTCCATGAAAAAATTCGAAGGCATTAAATATTCCCGTCTCGTCATCAACGCAATCATCGTAGCTTCTGTCGTTGTTGCATTGACTTCGGGATACAAGCTGGGCGGCTAGTACATATACTTCGCCAACCAAGACAAACAGGCTGCCAGCGGCCTGTTTTTTCTTTCTGGATTTTTGGGAGGTAACTTGTTATGTTATACATCAATATAGTACAAGCCGATATATTCACATCAAGAGCAGACTAAACCAAGCAGGAGAATTTTTATGAACTCTATTCGTAACCTTATCCATAAAGCAGATCGGAGCAGCATGTATGTCGTCTTGCTTAGCTGCACCGGCATCGGTATTTTTCTGTATATGAACAAGTGGTCTTATCTCCATCTATCCTCTGACGAATGGGTAATGGTATACACGATGCTTGGTGCGGCGCTGATTTTGGATTATTTCACGTTTCAAATTCCACCCAAAGGCAATCAGCAATCCATGGACTCTTCCGTGTACCTCGCCTCTATCTTCATGTTTGGTGGTGCATTCAGTCTGTCTGTACTGCTGCCTGTTTCCCTCATTCTGTTAATCAAGGATCGCAAACTCACCTGGTGGAAACATATCGTCAATTTCAGCATTTACAGCCTCATGATTGCTGGAGCGGCTTATGTATTTACTTGGACTGGAGGAATTCCGGGAGCACTGGATGGATATAACCTGCTGCCCTATTTTGCGGCACTTGCAGCCTACTTCATCATTAATACAATCACGCTTGGCCTGTTTTTTCATTTCTCAACAAAGGATGCATTACAGCAGATGAAGCGTGTGTTCGTTACCGAATCGCTGCTCGTCTATTTATGTACATTGATTTTGGCACTCGTGCTGACCATTCTCGTTGTGCATAACGGCGTTCTCGGTCTGCTGCTCTACCTCAGTCTTAGCATTCTGCTATCACATGCGTTCAAACAGCTGTTTGTGATGTATCAGAGTATTGAGGAAAAGGCGAATACGGATCAACGTACAGGTTTGTTTAACCATAGTCATTTTGAAAGTATGCTGGAGACCGAGCTTGGTAACGCCCGTTCTCAGGGAACCCCACTTTCACTGGGACTCATCGATATTGATGATTTCAAAAAGTATAACGACCGCTTCGGTCATCTCCAGGGTGACAGCCTGCTGGCTCTTCTCGGAGATTTCCTCAGTCGGAAGACGGAAGGCACTTCGGTCACCGCCTTTCGTTATGGCGGAGAAGAGTTCACCCTGCTCATGCCAGGCATGGATCTGGACGAGGCTTATGCTTTCATGAACAAGCTGCGCAAGCAGCTGAACGACACACCTTTTGAAGGGGTTGAAGTGTTTCCGCACGGTTGTCTCTCGTTCTCCGCAGGTGTTGCGCGTTATGAAGTCGATATGTACAACAAGTCACAACTTGTGGATCAGGCGGATAAAGCGCTGTATTATGCCAAAAAGCAAGGCAAAAACAATGTACATCGCCACGGTAGTAATGATGGCATGGAGCAAGAGATTGATCTGGTGCAGGATGTGCGCGACATTGAGCAACAGCTCAACTTGTTCAGGTATAAGGATATGGATACATTCAAACATTCCAAACGCGTATATAAGTATGCTCTCGATATAAGTGAGTTGCTGGAACTCGATAATGTGGAGAAGCGGAATTTTGTACTGGGCGCACTGATTCATGACATCGGAAAGCTCGAAATTCCATGGTCCATCTTGAATAAGAAAGAAAAGCTTACCGCTGAAGAATGGGAAACGATCAAGGGCCATGTCACCTGGGGCAAAAAAATGGCCATGACGAACGAGCGTTTTGCCGATCTCATTCCCTATATTGAATTGCATCATGAACGATATGACGGGGCAGGCTACCCTTATGGTCTGAAAGGCTGTGAGATTCCACGGTTGTGCCGGATGCTCACGGTGATTGATTCCTTTGACGCAATGACGACAGAGCGACCGTATCAGGAAACGAAAAATGTCGATGAAGCAATCAAGGAACTACAGATGTGCTCCGGTTCTCAGTTTGATCCCGAGCTAGCCGAGCTGTTCATCCGATATATTCAGAAACGAACGGTGCAGCAACAACTTGTGTAATACCCGCAGAATTTCCCCTTACAAAGCCAAAAGCGCTACCCCCGGCCTAATCGGGGATAGCGCCATTTTCATGTTCATCATGGAATGAATCATGCACGAGATTACTTCATTCTTGTGCAGATTCTGCGTTATCGAGTGGTATTCATCTCATGTGAAGTCTGATGCAGCTCTTTAATCATCTGCTGCAAAAACATGTTATCCTGACGACTGATTCCGTGCTGATTGTCTTGAAGAAGCATTTGATGAATGTTCTTCTTGAGCAACTCGCTGCGACGTTCCAATACCTCTTGATTCATGTTGTTGCGTTCACTCCTTAACATCTTTTGTAATGAATTTCTGTTCTATATAAGTATAGAGGACCTTCTCCAATAGGGAAAATGGATACAGCCCCGCTCATCTGTACTCACCAAGGCTCACCCTGCGTGACATAATTTCACCCCATGTTGTTCTTAGATATCCTTCTAAATGCTCCCTTATCCACCCGAGGTTCCCCCGAAGAAAGCCAGACTAGGGTCTGAAGCAAGCATGCGTTATAATGGTGCCAGCCCTTGAAACGGATACATATAAATGGACCTTATCTCAAAGGAGTTCTGTATTCATGTCATACAAACAGATTAAATGGATGATTCTGCTGGTCCCCACATTCACGGTTGGTCTCTGGGAATACATCCGTCACCAATTCCTGATGCCTTACCTTTCCATGGATGCGGGCAACTGGCTTACCCCACTTATCCTGTACCTCATAAGTGTCACCTTGCTAAGTCGCTTATTTAAGATGCTGGAAAGTGCCAGGGCCGCTCTGGAGCAGGAGCGTGCTTCCAAAGTGGCTCTCGAAGCTCGGGATCAACTAGCCCGCGAGCTTCACGATGGTATCTCGCAGTCTCTTTTTCTCCTGTCGGTAAAAACAGACAAGGCCGAGCGCAGTTTGGCTGGAAGTGGTCACGAGAATGAAATTCAGGAAATACGCAAAACCGTACATGAGGTCAACGCTTACGTACGGCAGGCCATCGCCCAGCTCCGCTACGTCCCTGGACAAGCGGCAGTACCGGAGGGAACTTCCCTGTTGTCACAGGTAGAATTACTTATAGAGGAGACGGTTCCTTCGGCGCGTCTGGAATGGGATCTCGACAGCACCTTCTTCTCCCCAAAGGAGCAGGTAGAGCTGCTCGCCTGCATTCGGGAAGCACTGCTTAATGTACGTAAACATGCCCGGGCCACAGATATTCGGGTGATTGCAGAAGGAACCCCTTTTGTCTGGTCCATCTTCGTTCAGGATAATGGTGTTGGTGTGAGCGGGGATCCACTGCATCTGAAGGATCGGTACGGCTTGCGAATTACGAAGGAACGTGCAGCTCAGATGGGCTGGTCTTTCGCTCTTGATTCAAGGCCAGGTTACACTCGAATAACCATTGGAAAGGGGCATGCTTAATATGGAACTTGTACGGGTATTGGTTGTCGATGATCACGCGCATGCGCGTGAGGCGATATGCAGTATTTTATCCGAGGACAGCCTGTTTGAAGTTATTGGTACCGCTTCGACTGGACTAGAGGCGCTGGAGCTTACCGGGCAATGGATGCCCGATCTTATTCTGATGGACGTGCAGATGCCGGATATGGATGGGCTGGAAGCCACCCGCCAGATTAAACTGCGCTTTCCTTATGTCATTATCGTCATGGTTACTGTATCGGATGATGTCACGTACCTGTTCGAAGCGCTGAAGCAAGGGGCTCAAGGATATTTGCTCAAAAATCTATCTCCGTCCACTTGGCTTGAATACCTTCGCGCCATCGTCAGTGATGATGCACCCCTGAGCAAAGAACTTGCCTATCGAATCCTTCAGGAGTTCCCCGCACCTCGCACGGAAGATGTACCCGATAATCCGCTGACTACGCGGGAGCTTGAGATCCTGCAATGGGTATCTGCGGGATATACTAACCGTGAGATTGCCGACCAACTTGGCATTTCGGATCAAACAGTGAAGAATCACCTGAAGAATATTTTACAGAAACTGCATCTCGAAAATCGTGTGCAATTAACCCGCTATGCATTGGAAAGCGGACTGGCAGGCCGTAAGCTGCGTAAATAGCGGCACATTCATGTTTTTGTCACAATTCCATCGATCATTTCGTTTTTTTATAGCCCAATGTAGTCATACAGTGTTATTTTGGACAAAGTTATAATGGTATAGATTGTGCTCGGTTAACAAAGAATGACTTACAATTCTAGACCTAAGGGTGATGATTTTTTGATTTTGAGTAGGTTCACCATGAAATTGGGCAAACGGCACTGGGCACTTATGGTCGCCCTGATGTTATTGTGTTGCCTTGTTATGCCACAATGGGCATCCGCCCATGCTTATATTGTGCAGGCCTCACCAGGTGAAAATGAACTTGTTGCGACAGCACCTGAACGCCTGACTCTGGAGTTCAACGAGTCTTTACAGACGGCCTTTTTTGATATTAAAATCACCGGACCTGACGGAACACAGGCAGATGACGGCAATGTGCACGTCGATGAAGATCGCCCTCATATTCTGGAGACCGGACTGCGGACCGGACTTGGAAACGGAACCTACGCCGTGAATTGGAAAGCCGTATCTGCTGATGGTCACCCTATTCAGGGAGCCTATGTGTTTCATATTGGGGAACCATCTGGCGCTCCTGCTGGTCTCGCTGATTTAACCTCAGGTTCAGGCCAGGTTGGCGGACCGTTAAAATGGATTTTGTCGCTGACAGACTGGATTCAATACCTGGGGTTGTCTGTGATTCTGGGCACACTTGCTTTCCTGCTGTTCCGAATTGCACCAGCTTCCATGGCGAGAGAACCACTGGAAGTGCCAAGGAGCTACAAGTTGTTATGGATCAGTTATGGCGCCGCTTCTGTTGCCGCTCTGATCAGTCTGCCCCTGAACACGTTGTATGAATCAGGCGTCTCCATCGGGGAGTTCAGCTGGGCACTGATGGGCAGCGCACTCAAATTGACGTCATTTGGGCAGATCTGGATGGTACAGATGCTTATTGTGATGCTGCTGGCGGTTACCATCCTCTCCGGATATGACCGGGATCGCTCGCTGCGTATCCGTATCTGGTCATCATACGGATCACTGGTCCTCGTTCTTGGCTGGTTGTTCACCCATGCCATGACAGGACATCCAGCTGCAGCAGAACATCGCGCGCTCGCCATTGCAATGGACTTCGTTCATCTGATCGGAGCCGCTTTCTGGATCGGGGCTCTAACTGCCATGGCTGCGTGTCTGCCTCCGCTCGCGGATAAACTGCCTTCCACGGTGCGAGGTGAGGTCTACTGGACGGCGATCCGACGATTTACAGCTTGGGGCATCGGCGCTGTTGCTGCTCTCGTCGCTACGGGGATATACAGCAGCCTGATCATTTTGCCTGCACCTATCCTTACGTCTTTGTTCACAACGGCGTATGGTCTCGTGCTTATCGCTAAAGTTGTCTTGCTTGTGGCGATGCTTCTATTGGCCTGGCGTCATGCCAGAATGGCACGTGCAAGCAGCGGCAACCGACTCGCTGGCAGCCTGAAGGCCGAACTGATTGCTGGAGCCGTCGTGCTTGCGTTGGCCGCCGTGCTGACACACCTGTCTCCCGGACAACCAGCAGCCGTAGGACCCTATAAAGAAGTGCAGACTAAGGATGACGGGACTACAATTACGCTTCAGGTAAGTCCCAATCGTACCGGAGAGAATCAGTTCAAGGTCGACGTGAAGAAACCGGACGGCAGTACAGTCAACGATCTGGAACAGATCACATTGTCACTGACCCACCTGGATATGGATATGGGCATTTACGAGATCACGATTCCGAAAAATGATACTGGCGTATACGAAGCAGAAGAATATATCTCCATGCCAGGACGCTGGAACATCAAGGTTCATCTGCTAACCCGATCTCTGGATTCGCTGGATACCGAATTTGAGATCGACACCGCTAATCCGTAGGTATAGCCGATTAATGATTGGCCTTATATGTTCAACTAAACATTTACACAATAACGGAGAGGACAGAAAAAACCTGGAGAAGCGAAGCGTTCGCCTTTATCCCCGGATTTTCCCCTTTGAAGAAGAGGATCAAAAAATCTGGGGATAACAGCGATCAGAAGGTTGTTCTGTCATTGTAGTGGCTAGTGTAAATATTCTTTAGTTGAGCTTATATATTAGAAGAATTGAGAGGGGTAAATTATTTTGAAGAAAACATCATGGACTTCCAAACTGACATCCAGCCTCACGGCTGGAGCCGCTGCGCTGATGCTGTTCGCGGGATTCGCCAGCGCACACGTTACCGTTAACCCAACCGTAGCACAAACAGGTGCATGGCAGACGTATAGCATCAAGATTCCATCCGAAAAAGAGCTGCCTACCACTAAGATCACGCTGAAAGTACCGCAAGGCGTTGCATTCAAGCAATACCAACCACTGTCAGGCTGGAAAATCACTACCGAAAAAAATGATTCCAATGAAGTAACATCAATCACTTGGGAAGTAGACGGAGATAACGAAGGAATTCTGGCTGGTCAATTCCAGCAGTTCAACTTCGTAGCTCAGAATCCGGATGCCGAAACGGAAGTAGCTTGGGATGCGTTCCAGTATTATAGCGATGGCAGCATCGTGGAATGGACAGGCGGACCAAGTGACAGCAACCCGCACAGTATTACGGCTATCAGCCAAGATCCTGCTGCTGAAGGTAATGCTGCTGCAGGCGGAGGTCATGATAGTGCAGGCACAGCCGGCAATGCTGGCCATGATGATAAAGCAGCAACGGGCGATGATAAGAAGGCAAACGACGATACCACACTGGGTGACGCGCTGAACGACACCGTTACTGGTGAGCCAAACAACACGGATTCAGACCCAGGCACATTGAAGCTGCAACAGGCAACACTGATCGTATCCATTCTGGCGTTGATCCTGTCCTTCCTGGGTATTGCTCTGGCAACACGCCGCAAAAAACGTTAAGAGTTAAGATACAGTCAGTCTTGTATGTAGACAAAAAAAGAAAGGAGCCTTTGGCATACGGGATCTTTCCCGATGTGCCGAGGCTCCTTTTTGATATCTGTATGCATACGCTAACTTCGATTTCAAAATCATGCTTACATTCACTGGTTAAGAGCAGCGTCCCTTACGACTCTTTCCTACCGTCCCTGATCCGTCTGGATCATGATTTCAATATATTGCAGCAAGCTCTTCTTCTGCTGTTCAATCGACTGTATTCGTCCAGACAGACCCGCGAAAAACGCTTCGATCTGCTGCCTTGTATAATCGGCCGATTGTCCCTTCCAATCGTCGAGACGGTTGTATAGGCTTCTTGCCTCCTGCTCATCTGCCTGGAGACGGGCAAGCAGCTGGGTCAATTCTTTTTCAGCAATCCGAAGATCATTCAGCTCTACCAGCAATTGTCCGCTCACTCGTGTTCCCTCCCTTATGTAAGTGCCAATCGCCAGGCCCTTCACGCAAAATTCTATTTAAAACTGACCTGACTCTCATCCGCTTGACGGAATGCTTCCGCCTTCTCTTCGATAAAGTTCAAGAATTGACTCGTATGCTTCATATGCCATGTGCTCAATTCGTTAATAGACGCATCCAAATGAGTGACGATAGGCTCAAGTCTGCGACTACGGCTGGAATGCAGGTATTGCGCCATTCGGCTCCGTACCGTATTCAACTCTGCATTACACTGTTGTGCATTTTGCTTCCACCGGGCAGCGACACTTTTGAGTTCTTCGGGCGTTACCTGAATCAGGCCAGATGCTCCTGCTGCTGCGGCCATACCTCTTGCAAGGTTGCCTGCTTGCCCACCCAGGTTCCGCATGAATGCTACGAGATCAGACAGGACATTGGATGGCTGACGTGGTGAATAACTGATTTGCTCGCCCGTAACCGGATCGTATAGATCGTTGGAAATATAGCCATTCTCGAATTTGTACTGTTTCAAACCGTGATACTCTTCACCACCAAAGGTATTACTGATTTTATCGAACATGCCCATGTCATCATTCATATCCTTGTAGTTGGAATTGATGTAATACATGGAACCTACATGACGATCATATCCACCAAAAAATCCGCTGGTTACAAAATCTCCGGGATGTCCGTAGTTAATGATTTGGCTATCAAACCCACCCTCTTCAGCCTTTCGTTTCGCCTCTGGCGTGAGGCTGGAAATCACGGATGGCGCGCTGAACGTCACCGCGGAAAGTCCCGTGTATGCGGCCGCATACTGGGCATTGCCCCCTCCAAGCGAATGCCCTGTTAGCGAAAAATCCAAATCCTTATATTTTTTCTGCATATCTTTGGCGTAATCTTCCGCTTCATACATTTGGTTGGGACCCAGCCCGATTGTCTTATCCAGCTTTTTATCCAGTTCTCCCACAACATTCTCGACTTTAGTGATTCCGGTCACATCTCTTACCTTCTGGATTCCATTAGCTAACCAATCTGGCGTAAGGTCAGTACTTTGTTCAATTTTTCTGCCAAGCTCAGGCAAACCGATTTGTGCATCCGCGTAATAATCAGGGGCACTGCGATCCAACGATGCACTTCCCTCTGTGCCCCGATATGCGATAACCGCCTGTTTGGTCTCAGGATTGTAGAAGGTCACCGCATCAAAACCCGATTTTTTATTTCCATGAGTGTCCTCAAGAACTTGCCATCCGGGAAGATTGTCAAACTCAATACCTGATTTCAGATTCTCGTAAGCTAATTCAGACATCTTGTTGTATGTTTCATCATCAATTTTTGGTGATTTACTCACAACCGTTGCACCTCCAAGAAAATCAATCCTGAATTATGATTTATTTGTTAAACGGATCATACCCCTTAGCTATAATTGCTTCCTTAATTGCTGGACTCATGCCAAAGTTTTTGATTTTTTTATCCTCATAGTCGTACGAGATCGTAAATTCTTGCTCTTCATGTTCAACCACATGCCCTTCCATAGCAATAGAATCAAGCGCCATCTCAGGTAACAGCTCTTTATTTGTGATCACGACATCCAGTTCATATTTATTTTTCAGATATTTTACGGCTTCCGCTTCGGCTTCTTTAAAATAGGCCTGTTTTTCACTTTCCTTCATGTTCTGACACCCTCCCAAAATGAAAGTAGATAGTATGGTCAAAAAAAATATACATGCGAGTCGTCGCTCCAACTTCATATCAATCACCTTTTCTTTATCATTAAATATATTCGTATACCCACTCTTTTCTTCTGTTATCTGCATCATAGTACAAAATCAACATGATCACATCGGCTGTTGGCATCGTTTTTATGTAACTTTGTTCCTAAATGATTCCAATAGAGCATTCGGGTGTACATTACCCAATTCAACTGTTTTTGCATCATTTCTCTATTTATCATTTGCCCAGACAAAAAAAGAGCCTGCTCCAGAGAGCGGCCCTAATCTTGCCATTATCAATGAGTTACTCCAATACCATCCGCAGGGCGGTCAGTGCAATCCCGATTATAAATCCGGTAACAGCACCGTTAATCCGAATCCACTGCAGATCCTGTCCTACCTTATCCTCAATCAAGGAGATCAGTGAGGCATTATCCATTTTGTCGACATTTTCGCGTACGAGGTTGCCGATTTTGGAATGGTTTTTCTCCAGCAGCGTCGTTACACCTTCCACAATCTTTGCATTCAATCCAGCCAATAAAGCATCGTCTGACCGCAAATCAGACAATACCCGCTCAATCGCGGGTAGAGCAAACGTCTCCACATACTGGCCATCTTCCATTGCAGCGAGCGCCTTTTCCCTCAATTCAGTGAGTTTGTTCAGCACGGTTTCCTCTGCGTTCCATCCATCCAGCATGTTGTTTTTCCAGCCGTTGACTCCATCCTGCACACTTTCACTCATCGCCAGCCGGATAGCCTGGGTTCGCAACAGATCTAGCACTTTGTAACGAAGAGCGCTACCCTCCCGCTTCATGTCCTCCACCCGGTCAAACAGATATCCTTGCAAAATACTGCCCAGACGCTCCTCGTTCAGATAACCCATGAACGCATTCATCGCAAATTGCATTAATCCGTTCATCTGGATACCACTGATTGCCTTTAGGCCGCTTTCACCCAAAAACATGATCGTCTCCGGCTTCACCAGCCATTCCTCTGCCTGCTTCAGACCATAGTCCAGTGCTTTGGCATCATAACCACGCTCACTCATCTGGATCGAAGCCCGTTCCAGAATCGGACCCAGGTCGAAGGCTCCCGCCTGTGATTTGATCTCGCCCGCAACCAGTGGAGCAATCTGCTCCAACGGCAGGCCTGCAAGGATTCGTTTGCAGAGCGTATCGATCATGGTTTTGACTCCATCGTTGTGAAGTTCCCTTGTCATGGTATCCAGAACGATTTCTGCCGCCTTGAAGCCCGCAATTTTCTCGGTGATGCTATCCTTGTTCAGCAAGTTGTTTTCCACCGCGGAGACAAGGCCTTCAGTCAATTTGTCCCGATTCTTAGGCAGCAAAGCCGTATGGGGAATCGGAATACCCAGTGGATGACGGAACAACGCTGTTACGGCGAACCAATCCGCAAGTCCACCTACCAATCCCGCTTCAAATGACCCTACCAGCAGTTTGCCTACTACACCGCCTTGAAACGGCAATGATGCGGCAAATCCCGCTCCCATAATAACGAGAGACCAAGCTGCTGCTTTTTTGGTTTGTTTAGGTTTAGCCATTGTATTCTTACTCCTTTATCGTTAATCACACGGGTTCAATAACACCCAACTTTCCCGTGCTCTTCTGTTCTTCATGTGATTGCTTCCATAGGAAAGCTTCGGTTTCCATATTTCGTATACTTCATCTTATCACCCGTAAGCGTCAAAACCAAACCTCTGGCTGGCGAAAAAGGATAAAAGAGGGGTTTTTCCTATCGAAATGGTCGTATTCTTTTCCATTACCAAAAAGGTTTTAGTATAATCAATACAGACGGCCCTCCATTTAGGATTGGCCGGCGGTCAACAGGGTAATTACATAATGGAATAATGAATGAATCAGAGGAGGAATTTCGGACCATGAAACACGTGCAGGACACAACGACACTTTATAACGGAGTCAAAATGCCTTGGCTGGGTTTTGGTGTATTCAAAGTTAAAGATGGAGAAGAAGTGGTTGAAGCCGTCAAAATGGCTATCCAGGCAGGTTATCGCAGTATCGATACAGCAAAAGCGTATAACAACGAAACCGGCGTAGCTCAGGGTATTCGTGAATCCGGAATCGCCCGCGAGGATCTGTTCATTACCACCAAAGTGTGGAACGGGGATCAAGGTTATGAATCCACACTGGCGGCTTTTGAAGCAAGCATGGAACGACTCGAACTGGAATATCTGGATCTCTATCTGATCCACTGGCCTGTCAAAGGCAAGTACAAGGATACCTGGAGAGCGCTGGAGAAGCTGCATAAGGAAGGACGCATCCGCGCCATTGGGGTAAGTAACTTCCAGATTCACCATCTGGAGGACCTGATGACCGATGCCACCATTAAACCTGCTGTGAATCAGGTGGAACTGCATCCGCTATTGATTCAAACGGAGCTACGGGAGTATTGCAGCAAACATCAGATCCAGATTGAAGCCTGGTCTCCACTGGGTCAGGGACATCTGCTGGAGCATCCGCTTCTTCAGGACATCGCTGCCAAGTACAGCAAGTCACCGGCACAGGTCATTCTGCGTTGGGATCTGCAAAATGGCATTGTGACCATACCTAAATCCGTTACACCACAGCGCATCCGCGATAATGCGGACCTGTATGACTTTGAGTTGACCACGGAAGAAATCGAGCGCATCAATCAATTGAACGAGAATAAGCGCTTTGGTTCCGATCCGGACAATTTTAACTTCTAACCTCAATATATAATCAAGCTAGAAAACATCAAAAAATCCCGATCTGGACGCACACGCACCTGGATCGGGATTTTGCTTATTCATTTATAGTTATATTAGCCTTTGGAAACCAGTTTGAAATCATCAAAATGGAAACCTGGTGCTACAACACACGTTACCAGTACAGGCTCATCACCCAGCGGACGTGCAGTTTGCCATACTCCGGCTGGAACGAGTACCTGCGGCGATTGCCCCGCAGCAATATCCATACCCAACACGAGCACTTCTTCATTTTCGGGGTTTTCCCCGTTGCCGCCCAATTTCAATTCTACTGGACTGCCGCTATGCCACAACCAAAGCTCATCGGACAAAACGGTATGCCATTCCGAGACTTCATGGGAGTGCAGCAGGAAGTACGTCGAACTTGCCGAGAATCGAGGGCCTGAGTATGTATCCGGCAGTACGGATTGTGGAATTTGGTACGATGCCTTCCATTCTTCCTTATACCAACCGCCTTCAACGTGCGGCTGCATATTCAATGCAGCAACGAGTGGCGATAATTCATGTGTCGTCATATTCTGTTTCCTTCCTTCCAAATCGAATTGGAGACACCCCTATCCAGAGGTTAGTCTCACTCCCCCTACTGTAAAACATGAATAGACTTTTGTCACCTTTACAGCATATATAAGCTTGCCGAAAATCATTCCACCCGTATGCTATTCATTTCGTCTGGTCGGACCCCTATTCAAATGATAGCGTTTACAACAAACTGGATTTTCCGTTATGATATGGATATTAACCGTAAATCAGCTGGCGCAGAGGGGAGACGTGTTATGAGTGTTATAGAGGATCGGATTGGACCCAAATATCGAATTGGCGAGAGTTCATTCACCATTGAACACATGAGCAGACACGAAGGGAACGCCATGCCACAGCCTCACGCCCACCCTTTTTATGAACTGTATTATCTGCTTGAAGGAGAACGCGTCTATTCCATGAATGGTCAGCTTCTTACCGCCCGCAAAGGTGATTTGATCCTGATCAATCCCCATGATGTACATACGACGTCCAAAGGAAGTATTCCCGGCTTTGAACGAATCCTGATCGGATTCTCTCCTTCTTTTGCCACCGGGATGGAGCTTGGAATATGTGGTCTGCTTCCCTTCGATCGTTCAAGGCTGCTGCACTTTCCTGATGCGGAACAGCCCGAGATCGAACGAATGCTATGGCAGATGCTGCAAGAATGCAGGGAGCGCCGACCTCATTATGACATCGTGGTGAGAAGCCTGCTTGCCCAGATCCTGATTCAGATCCACCGGGTTGAAGAAGATACTCGGCAATCCTCTCCGGCCCCGCATCATCCCATGCAGGATAAGATCAGTGAGATCGTCACTTATGTGAACAATCATTATACCGAGCCTCTTACGTTGGAAGAGGCCGCAGCGCGATTTTATATCAGTCCATCCTATTTGAGCCGGATGTTCAGCCGTTTTACCGGATTTCGCTTCAGTGAATATTTACGTGTTACCCGGGTTCGGGAGGCACAGAGACGTTTACTCTCCACTCAGGAACGGGTGCAAATGATTGCGGAGAAGGTAGGATTTGAGCATACAGCCCATTTTAATAAAACGTTTAAACAGGTGACCGGGACCACGCCGCTTCGCTATCGCAAAGAACATCGATAGATCTTGGAAGCGACTGGCGAAGCCGGACACCTGTCATATGACACCCTATCATGACACCGCGCGCCAGGAGATGCCCGCGGTGATATGCTAAGCGTATACTAAGTCGAACCCTTCTTACCTGCGGATAATTACACCACTTCTTACCTCAGGACCAATGGAGATTTGGCGTCCCTCTGTATCTGCATCACTTTCCCGGCATACGATTCCTGCCGATTCATGTCCTGTCACCATCAGAAGCCGACCGTCCGCGCCTACACCCTCAATCGCTTCCAATTCCGCACCCTTACACTGATGCAAATGAATTAACGATCCTTCGGTAATATGTGCGTTCATTTCGGCGATTCGCAGGTGCTTCGCATGAGCGCATTGCACCCCATTACGAGCCGTCACCGTATATCCCTGAATGACCAAACCATCCAGAGGCATTTCCGGCAGTCCACTCACCAATAACGCGGTTTCCGCTCCTGCACAGACCACATCCGATATCCGAATATCCCGGAACACCGGAGTCTCCTCACTGACCTCCTGAGTCAAGTCGCTACCACGAGCGGAACCCTCCTGATTGGCATAGAAAAAGGAAAACGAAATAGCTTCCATAATGATATCTTTCATATAAATGCGCTCCACCTGAATATCCTCAACGACCCCGCCGCGCCCACGCGCGCTTTTAAAGCGAAGCCCAATATCCGTTCCAATAAACGTACAGTCCGAGACCCGGACATGCCGCACACCACCAGACATTTCACTGCCAATGACAAAACCGCCATGACCGTGATACACGGTGCAATTGCGGATCGTAATATATTCCGAGGGCAGACCGAGTTCACGACCTTCTGCATCCTTGCCAGATTTCAGGCAGATCGCATCATCACCAACATCGAATACACTCTGCTCCACAACGACATGACGGCAGGATTCGATGTCCAGCCCATCACCATTCTGAGAAAACCATGGATTCCGCACACTCACGTTACGAATCGTGACATGCTCGGATGCCCAGGGGTGCAGATTCCATGCAGGCGAGTTCTGGAACGTCGGTCCGTCCAAAAGCACTCGTTTACATTGACGCAAGCTGACCATGTTAGGACGCAAAAAGTCTCTGACTTCGTCATAAGCAGCCACATCACACACTTGCTCCAGATGCAGACGATTCGCAATCGCACCGCCTTCAAGAGCAGAAGTCGAGGGCCACCAAATGGCTTCGTCTCCGCCAGTCTGCTCCACCACACCGCCCGAAGAAACCAGTCGATTCCACTGCGAGGCCGTCATCTTGGATCGTTTCACCGGACGCCATGCCTCTCCACCGCCATCCCAAATCCCCTCACCCGTGATCGCAATATCCTCCAACTGCTCACCATCAATAGGCGACTGACACCGCACTGCCTGCCAACCTTCGAAGCTGGACGCAATCAGGGGATATTGATCGAAATTACGGCTGAACGTAACCAGAGCACCCGCCTGAACATGAAGCTCAATTCGACTGCGGAGAACAATCGGACCCGTTAACCAAACACCCGCCGGAATGACAATTCGGCCACCGCCCGCTTCTGCACAAGCTGCTATAGCCAGTCGAAACATCTCGGTATTATCGGTCAAGCCATCCCCTACCGCACCATAATCCGTAATCTGAAAATCCCGTGCAGGGATGACAGGTAAACTCACTTCATAAGCTTTCGTATGGGATTCAACACCTTCTCCTGTACCCAGTGGGGAGTAATATGTATTCATCGTTCAGAACATCCTCTCTACCTATAATTGGATCGGACTGTTTTTAATATTGCATTACTTACTGGAAAGCGCATTCTCGCTCCATCATATCAATGCCATAGGGCATAAGGTTGAGCTTTTTTGCCATGTACGATTCAGAATTTGATGTTATTTGTTTTTATGATCAGAGTCATAAAGTAAACATCCCTTCCAGTATACTCTATACATCTATTCCAATGGTTGTAAAACAACTAGGAGAATGGATTCATTTTTCTGTCAGGATTCGTCACAAAGAGGCTAGCAATATAACAAATATATAACATAATTACTGGCTATAGCCCTATAAAACCCATTACTTATGTCATGTTTTATCACAAACCAATTGCCTTTAGCAGGATGAGTATGTATGATTAAATAACTAGTTTCAATTTATTCCTTATTATTCCTTTTACAAACAGACGTTGCAGAAAGGATGGGGTCTCTTGATTGAATTTAGGGGTGTCCAGAAGCATTTTGGCCATTTTCATGTCCTAAAAGATATTCATCTTCACATTGAAGAAGGAGAAGTCGTTGTCATTATCGGCCCTTCCGGCTCAGGCAAAAGTACATTGCTCCGCTGCATCAATCGTCTGGAGACGATTACCGAAGGTGAACTTATCGTCAGTGGTGTCCCTTTACATCAGAAAAAGGTGGACATCAACCTCTTCCGCCGTGACATCGGCATGGTATTTCAACACTTCAATCTCTACCCTCACAAAAAAGTCATCGATAACATTACCCTTGCACCCATGAAGGTGCGTAAACAGCCCAAAGCACAGGCAGCCTCTACGGCGATGAAGTATTTGACCCGGGTTGGCATTGCCGACAAGGCAGACAGTTATCCTTCCCAGTTGTCCGGTGGACAACAGCAGCGGGTAGCCATTGCAAGAGGTCTTGCCATGGAGCCCAAAATCATGCTTTTTGACGAACCCACTTCTGCACTAGATCCCGAAATGATCGGGGAAGTTCTGGATGTCATGCGGTCTCTTGCACATAACGGGATGACAATGGTCGTTGTTACACATGAGATGGGATTCGCCCGCGAGGTCGCAGACCGAGTCATCTTTATGGATGAAGGCCGAATTGTGGAAGCAGCCTCCGCCGCTGAATTTTTCGACAACCCGAGAGAAGAACGGGCCAAGCAATTCCTGAGTCGTCTGATTCACCACTGAGAATAATCCATTTTGAAAGGGGTCTTTACCAAATGAAAAATGTATTAAAGTGGCCGTCGTTTATGCTTGTCTTGATTCTATCCCTTGTCTTGTCCGGTTGTAGCACTGGAGAGGAAAGTAGCAACAGCGGTGGTTCTGGTGGGAGTACCGAAGCCAAAGGCACGATTGAACAGATTAAAGAGCGTGGCAAGCTCATTGCCGGCGTGAAATACGACACCAAATTGTTCGGTTTGAAGGACCCCGCAAGTGGCGAAGTCGAAGGATTCGATATTGATATCGCCAAAGCACTCGCCAAACAGATTCTTGGAGACGAAACGAAGGTAGAACTGAAGGAAGTAACGTCCAAAACGCGCATTCCGATGCTGCAAAACGGCGACATTGATCTCATCATCGCAACGATGACGATTACAGATGAACGCAAGGAACAAGTGGATTTCAGTGATGTCTATTTTGAAGCCGGGCAGTCCCTGCTTGTGAAAAACGACAGCGCAATTACAGGTCTCGAAAGTCTCAGCGGTGTGAAGGTACTTGCCGTCAAAGGCTCGACTTCTGCGCAAAACATTCGCGAAAAAGCCCCGGACGCCGAGGTGCTGGAATTCGATAACTATCAGGATGCCTTCACAGCCCTCAAAGCGGGTAAAGGCGAAGCTCTGACGACCGATAACATCATCCTGATCGGCATGCAGCAGACGGATAACAACTACAAGCTGGTTGGTGGCAATTTCACGAGTGAACCTTACGGCATAGCAATTCGTAAAGGCGACACAGCCTTCGTCGAAGAAGTAAACAGCCTGCTCAAAAACCTGAAGGACAGCGGTGAATATGATACGTTGCATGAAAAATGGCTGGGCAGCAAGCCAGAGTAACCCCGATTAATGATGGTTAAGTGGCGACTTCGCCTGTGATATGCAATGCATGAGCAGGACGCAATCGCCGCTTCTACATCTGGAGAACGGAGGCTTCGCCTACATGGGCAAATTGGACTTCAGCGTACTGATCAAACATTCGGATCGATTTCTGGAAGGGTTCCTCAACACCATTCAGGTGAGCATCATGGCCTTGATTGGCAGCTTTATTCTGGGTGCAATCTTGGCTATCTTTCGGATATCCCCCATCAAACCGCTCAACTGGATCGGCACGGCTTTTGTGGAGTTTATCCGTAACATCCCGCTGCTGCTTGTCGTGTTCTTCTTCTATCTCGGATTGCCGGCACTCGGCATTTCACTGGATGGATTCATCTCGGGTACACTCGGTCTGACCATCTATACGGCTGCTTTCATTGCCGAAGCGATTCGAGCGGGTATTCAGACGGTCCCTCGCGGGCAGTTAGAGGCTGCGAGATCTTCCGGTCTGTCCTACGTACAGGCCATGAACCTGATCATTTTGCCACAAGCGATCAAGATTGTATTGCCGTCCCTTGGCAACCAGTTTATCAATCTGGTCAAAAACTCATCCATCCTAGCGGTCGTGGCTGGCATGGATCTGATGTATTTTGCCGATCTGATCAACTCGGATACGTTCCTGCCGCTCAGCGTCTACACCATTGTTGCACTGTTCTACCTGGTGTTGACTTTACCGCTCAGCTTCCTGGTTCACTATATGGAGCGCCGTTTCGGACAAAGTGATGCTGACGCCAGCCGTACCAAAGGCAAACCAAAAAAGACCAAACCAACGGGCCAGGTCACCATGTAAAACAGACATCCACTCTAAATCTTGTCCTACTCACAGAAGGAGGCCGATGATCTATGGACTTTAGCGGGGCCTACGCCTGGCCCAACCTTCGTTTCCTGTTGCACGGATTCCTGATTACCCTGCAAGTGGCAGGGTTGTCGATTGTATTCAGCTTTGTTCTCGGCACCGTGCTCGGTACCGTTCGATACACCCGGATTCCGGTCCTGTCACAGATTGTGGCCGTCATCGTGGATACGATCCGCAATCTGCCGCTGCTGTTGATCATTTTCTTCATTCATATCGTACTTCCCCAGCTCGGGATCAAAATGTCCGTCTTCTGGTCCACGGTTGTTGGACTAAGTCTGTTTGAAGGCGCCATGATCGCAGAGATTGTCCGCAGCGGACTCAAATCGATCGAACGCGGACAGGTGGAAGCCGCCCGCTCCTCCGGCCTGAGCTACATGCAGACACTTGGCGGCATCATCATGCCCCAGGCTTTGCGGCGCATGTCGCCACCGATGGTGAGTCAGTTCATCTCTTTGCTGAAGGATACTTCACTAGCGATCATCATCTCCCTGCCGGAGCTGATGCACAATGTGCAGATCCTCGGTGGTCAGAGCTTCGACTACGTCATCCCTGCCCTGCTGCTCGCAGCCGTATTGTACTTCGTCATCAACTACACGTTGTCCATTGTGGCACGGCGGCTTGAAGCACGAATGACTTGATGATCGGATGACCGATGCTTCCATTACAACCCAAAGACTCCAGCTCCACTTCAATAGTGGTTTTGGAGTCTTCTTTAGATTTCATGATAGTCTGCTCGCACAGGAATCATTCCTCAAATCGCTGCTCCGTTACGGCGTAGTTCCTTTTGCAGCACCGCTACCGGCAGCTCCAACGGATCTAGCTTCATCTGAACAGCTAAAGCTGCTGCTGTTCCCGCCGCCTGCCCCGTAGCCATGCAGCTTGGAGTCAGCCTTGTCGTTGCATGGGCCTCATGTGTGGTGGAGATGCAACGACCTGCCGCCAGCAGATTGCGAATATTTCGGGAAATCAGAGAGCGGTACGGAATATCGTATGCTCCGTCTCCTTCTATAAAAGCCGCTACGACGCCTTGACCGGAGGGATCATGAATATCAATCGGATAGCCACTTCTGGCGATTACATCGTCAAACTTTTTCCCTGCAACCACATCGTCCTTGGTCAATGCATAGTGTCCGATGATTCGCCTGGATTCACGGATACCGATCTGCGGTGCTACCGCTGAGATCGAAGCCCGCTCGAATCCAGGCACGTCACGCTGCAGAAACTCAGCGATCATCAGCACCTGTTTCCTGCCTTCCTGTTCAGCAGAGGTCAGATCCTCTGCATCTGTAGCATCCAACCCCTGCACCCGGGTGCAGTTAATCAATACTTCATCTTCAGCCGGTCCGGTAAAAAACAATACCTGATCACGATTAATCGGTACACCTGCTTTTTTCCATTGGGAATAGAAGCCGCTCACCCCGGTTAACGGAATACTGTCCAGTTCGGAGAAAGGGGTTTTGGCAAAGAAATCCTCCGGGTGCTCCTGCATGTATTGCTTCACTCGTCCAAGGTCCACACCACGCATTCGGAATTTCATGGTCATCGGCTGTGACTGGTGATCGCCATCTCGCCCCTTTGCAACAGAAGCGCCCGCAAGATACGCCGCATCCGCATCACCGCTGGCATCCACGAATACGTTCGCTTGGAGCTCCATTCGACCAGACTTGTTCGTCAGGCGTACCGCTTTTACCCGATCATCCACCATAACCACTTCATCCACGAAGCTGTGCAATAACAACCGGACACCCGCCTCCTGCAGCATCTCCGCCGCAACCACCTGATAGATCGCCGGATGGTAAGGCGTAACAGTATGCACAAATCCAACCGTATCCCGAAGATGCCCCGGAGAGCCGCCGCGCGCCTGCAGTCGGTCAACGATTTCCTGGGCGATGCCTCGAATCACCTGCTCACCACTCTCCGTATGGAAGGTCATCCAGGGGTACACCATAGCGGCAGTCGACATTCCACCAACGAACCCGTACCGCTCCACCAGCACTGTTCGAACACCTTGTCGTCCAGCAGCAATGGCTGCTGCTATTCCCGCCGGACCTCCTCCCACAATAACCACATCCGCTTCTTCCTTTTTCATACTCGTCCGTTCACTCAAGTTTATCACTCCTTCCGTTCTATTACATGGACTACTCTTTCAGTCCTGTCATGGCAACTCCCTCAATGAAGCGCCGTTGTGCCAGGAAAAAGACAATTAGCAGCGGCAGGGTCGCCATGACGGTGGCACTCATCAGATATTGCCAGGCTGTACCCACTTCATCCGTGAACAAGGATAACCCCAGCGGCAGCGTCATCAGTTCTCGCGAGTTAATGAAAATCAACGGATCGAAAAACTCATTCCAGATCGTCACAAAAGTAAAGATCGTCAGCGTAGCCATACCGGGCTTGGCAATCGGAAGCATAATTCGCGCATAGATCCGGAAGCGGTTGCAACCGTCAATCATCGCCGCTTCTTCCAGCTCGGTGGGTACCGTAATGAAGAACTGCCTCATCACAAAGATGCCAAACACACCGCCCGCCCCAAAGATCGGCAATAAAATCAGCGGAAGATGTGTATCAATCCACCCCAGCTGCCGCATGAACAGAAACATCGGGATTGCCGTCACCTCATGGGGAATCATCATCGCACTCAGCAGGATGAGAAATACCACATTACGTCCCTTGAACGGAATTTTGGCAAATGCGTACCCGGCGAGAGATGCAAAGAACACCGTACCCAGCACAACCACAGCAGCAATATATACACTGTTAAAATAAAAACGGTGAAACGGAATTAATCGAAAAACATCGATGTAGTTCTGAAATCGGAAGGTATCCGGTATCCACTGTGGTGGATAGGTAAATATGCTCTGAGGTTCCTTGAATGACGTCGATATCATCCAGATAAATGGAACAAGCATGATCAGCGAGATCAGTGTCAAAAGCAAGTACGTCCCCAGGGCACTGCCTGTCTTGCGAATCGAAGGATTAGGCATCGCCTTCATTGAATACCCACCTCTTTCGAAGCTGCCATTGCAGCAGTGTCAGGATTAGCACGATAAAGAACAACACATACGCAAGCGAAGAGGCGTAGCCGAACTGAAATAATTTGAATGCTTTTTCCCAAATGTAATAGACCAATACCTTCGTGCTGTTGCTCGGCCCTCCCTGTGTCATGACGTAGATCTGTCCAAACACCTTAAGCGAGCCAATCACGGTCATGACCATGGTTAGAAACACCGTTGGCGTAATCATGGGCAGCGTGACGTGAAAGAAAGTTCCCCTTCTGCCCGCGCCGTCCAGTGTTGCCGCTTCGTAAAGTGAACGCGGCACCTGCTGAATGGCTGCAATGAACAGCACCATATTCAGCCCCACATTTTTCAGTACACTCGTCACAATAACCGCAGGCATCGCCAGATCCTGATTGTAGAGCCAGGCCGGACCCTTGATGCCTATCATTAACAGAAGCTGATTGATCAGTCCCGACTCTGTCGCATACATCAGTTTCCATACGATGGACCATACAATCAGCGAGGTCATGACCGGAACGAAGATGGCTGTTCGAAAAATCCCGATGCCGCGCAAACTTCTGGATAGCAGCAACGCGAGCAGTAGAGCAAGCACAATGTTAAGCGGCACAAGCCCCGCAGTGAAATAGACTGTATTGGCAAGCACCTTCCAGAACATGGCGTCTGTCATCACATTCCGGTAATTCTCCAGTCCAATAAAATGATGATCCCCCAGCAGCGGCCAGTCGGTCAGGCTCATGTATAGCGCGAGACCCATGGGAAACAGCAGCAGCAGGGTAAACCCGAGCACCATGGGCGATACAAACAGCCATCCCGCGATCTGGGCCTCTCTGGCGAGCGGACCTCTTCCTGTACGCTTGCGTGAATGGGTCACAGTCAGGCCCTCCCCTTTATCAAATTTCTTCCCTCTAGTCTGGACGGTTCAGATTGTCCACCGCATTACGGAAGGCGTTAACAGCCCTTCGCAGCTGCTCCTCCGCTCTGCCCGTTACGACCGCTCCAAGCATGATCGCCTTGACTCCGGTATCGTGCAGCACCCGAACATCCTCCGGCACCAGCTTACGCTGAGAAGGAACCAATACCGGAATTTGCGCCTGTAAGACCAGACGGCGATACTTGAGCACGTCCGCAAAGCTTAGCGGTGTACCATATTCATTCCCAGGCACAATGGATGCCTCCAGGGCGGTGAAGCCGTAATGAGCCGCTGACGTTACGATTGAAGGTTCATATTCGTCGTTGATCGCAAACGTAGGGTCCAACCCCAGGTCATCCAGCATGAAGGACGGCAAGTGATGTGCATAGATGGAATAGAAGTCGAAACCCAGCCCGGAGAGGCGCTCCACGTCCTCCCTCCGTGCTCCATCTATACTACCGGATGGTACGACCCCAAGCGGGCCGCCAAACTCGCTACGGATCGCCTGAAAAACTTCGGCATAGTTGTCCAGTGGACCAAAATGATTCCCGCTGGCGCGATGACCGACATTATAATGCACCTTCAGTGCATCAGCGCCCTCTTCAATTGCTGCCCGGGCCAAAGATAGATCGTTCTCGGGTAAGCTGACCACAAGTGACAGGGATTTCCGATCAAGCAATTCCTTGAATTTGCCCATCATGCTCACCTCCTGTTTCTATAAGATTATTTATTGTTGCAGCACGCTTTGGACCTCTTCCTGCATTTGCTTCAGATTATCCTCGGGTGTCGCTGAACGGGCGAACAGTCGGTCAAATCCCTGCAACACCGCATTGTCAATATCCTGCCAACGGATATGACCTGGAATCAAGCGCGCTTTTGGCATTTCATTAATCACCGCCTGCACAATATGCTCCTTGCTCGGATTATTCGGCTGATTAATGAACGCATCGGAGTTCAGCACAGAGGTACGCGGAGGCACAAAATAGGTGGCCGTCGCCTGAATGCCCTGCTCGCTGGCAAAATACTTCAATAGCTTCTTGGTTTCCTCCGGATGTTTGCTGTCGTTGAACCTGGCATATCCAGCCTGCCCCAGCATCGGTACGCTGCCCTGTGAACCGGAAGGCATGGGAGCGATACTCCATTCAAAATCCGTAATTTCTCTGGCTTTGGAAACATAGCTGTAGTTATCGAAGAACATGCCCACATTGCCAGCATCGAAACTGACCTGCTCGCCTGCTTTTGGATGCGATTCATCGGTGAACATCATGCGCTCCAGCAGTTCAAAGGTCTGTACGCCATAGGCATCGTTCCAGGTGAATTTCGTCATGCCTTCGTCGAACGGGCCGCTGCCATTGGACCAGGAATACGAGGAGAGCACAGCCCAGGTCTTCCAGTCGCGAAAAAAGTTAGCGCCATAGATCCGGTTGGTCGCCTCCTTGCTGGTGATCGCCTTAGCGGACTTCTCGAACTGTTCCCATGTCCATTGCCCTTGGCTGGCAAGTGTATTCGGGTCGGTCAGGCCTGCTTTGTCGAACAGCGTTTTATTGTAGAACATGACCACCGGAGGTGTAGAAAAAGGAAGCCCCAGCAGCTGATCTCCATCACGGAACAAATCCAATGTGCTTGGTATATAATCATCCAGCTTGAACTGTGCATCGTCCTTGAACTCGGATACATCGGCCAGGATGTGATTGGATTTGAATTGTGGCACCATCCGCTCCGATACCCATGCGATATCCGGGAGAGAGCCGCCAGCGGCAAGCACCGAAATTTTTTGCTGATATTCCGCGAAAGGTACGGATTCCATCGTCACCTTGATGCCTGGATTTTCCTGCGTGAAGCCATCGATCAGCTTGTTGTATACATCCATATGTGCCTGATTGCCCCACATCATGAATTTCAGCTCAACCTCTCCATTCTCCCCGGCTGCTTGCCCAGGATCACTTCCGGAATTGGAGCTTGTGCACCCGATTGAAGCAATCATCATGAGTAAGAGTATCAATATCAGTCCTGCTTTTTTCATGAAAATCCCCCTTATGGACTTAGTGGTATACATGTGCAACCAAAGTATAACGAAGGTATCGGCCGCTCATAAATCACGTCAATTACAGAAATGGTATGGTTTTTCAAGAACTACTGAATCGGTCACGATATTCCCCTGCTGTCGATCCCACCTGCTGCTTGAATACCAGCATGAAGTGCTTAGGACTCTGATGCCCGGATAACCTTGCAACATCATAGATTTTGAGCCCTGTGTTAACCAGCAGCCACTTGGCCCGTTCCATACGAGCCTCAGCGATGTATTCGGAGTAATTGGTTCCTGTTTCGTTCTTGAACAGTTGGCTTAGATAGGTGGGGTTCAGATGAACCAGAGCTGCTATGGTCTGAAGTCGCAGATCCCCATCGGGGTGCTGCTTGATGTGCTCCTTCACATCTCGGATAATCTTCCGCGTATCTCCGCCGGAGTGCTCTGCTTTCCCAGATGGCTCAGTGACTGGAAGGGTTGAAATGCCATACCTGCGATCCAGCAGCAATTGAATTTTTTGGATGCATAATGCCAGTTCATGTCGTTCAATCGGCTTCAGCAGATAGTTCAATACCCCGTATTCCATCGCCCTGCGTGCATATTCAAACTCTCCGTACCCGCTAATGATGATCATCAGCAGATCAGGGTACATATCTCTTGCTTTGGATACGAGTGTCAGCCCGTCCATTTCACGCATGCGAATATCCGTGATCAACACATCAGGTACTTCACATCTCAGAAAATCCAGTGCCTCGGCTCCGCTCGAAGCTTCACCTGTTACCTCGAACTGAGGAGCCGCCTGTACAATCAGCTCTCTCAGTCCCTGACGGATGACCGTCTCATCCTCCACAAGCAATACTTTATACATGCGCTTCATTCCCCTTTCGGTTGAAGTTGAATGGATATCGTCACCGCCAGGCCCTGCCCGGGACTGCCATCGACGCTCAGGCCGCTGCCTTCTCCATACATGAGGCGGAGCCTTTGAGAGATATTGTTAAGTCCCAGCCTGTCCCCGGCATGACAACGCAATGCCTCATTGGAAGGCTGCCGAGCAATGGATTCATTTAATTCATCAATCTCCGCCTGAGCCATGCCTTTGCCATTGTCACGCACAATAATCAGCAGCTCATCATCGAATTTCAATGCAGATACCCAGATCCCCCCGCCATCCGCCTGCCCTTCAATGCCATGGTAGACAGCGTTCTCCACCAGCGGTTGCAATACCAGCTTAGGAATCAGACACTCTGTAATGGCTTCATCGATGTCATAGATTACCTTCAGCTTGCCGTCATAACGTACCTGTTGAATGCGTACATAGGATTGTACAAACGCCAGTTCTTCCTGAAGCGGAACCCTCCGGTCCACCTTATCAATCGTATAACGCAGCAGCTTGCCAAGTGCCGTCACCATATCAGACACCTCAGCGTGCTTCTGGCGGACCGCCATCATGTTGATGGACTCCAATGTGTTGTATATAAAATGGGGATTGATCTGGCTCTGCAATGCTGACAACTCTGCCTCTCGCTCTTGAATGCCCAACAGAAATACCTCGTTGAATAATCTATTGATCTCTTCCATCATCCGGTTAAAACCCCGGCTAATCTGTCCGAACTCATCATTGCTAAAGTGCGCTACGCGCTGGCTAAAGTCTCCCTGCTCTACCCGAATCATATTGTGCTTCAGTCGAATTAGCGGCCTCGTTATGCGATAGGATAAGAACACCGCGAGAACTGCTACGGCCGCCATACATAACACAGCGAATCCAAACGTAAACGTGAGCATCTCGCCCGACTCCTTCTGAATAACGGCAATAGGTGTAAGGCTGATCACCGAAAGTCCTGAATAGCTGGAATGGTGCTGTACGTAGAGATAGGGCTTCCCCTCAAGGACAACCTTCTGGTTGCCTGCGTATCCTTGAAGCTGGCCATGTTTTAACAGTTGGTCGTATGCGGACAGACCTCCGGCTGAGGTGCGTTCGAACAGGAGACGCTGCTTGCTGTCGACAATCATCAGGCTCGCATTTTGCTCGAAATTCAGATTGGATAAGAGTTGGCCGAAGGCTTCCAGCCGGATGTCGATCAGAATATACCCCAGTCGCTGGAGTGTACCCGGATCACGTATCTCACGGGCAACCGATATATACGGCTCTTCACGACTGCCCGTGTAATAGCTTGGTTCGTGTGGAGGAAGCAGACGCCATTCCCCTTCCGAGCCGTTAAGCTCTGCAAACCAGTCATCCTGCCTGCTGTCCCATACCGGATTCACTGCCAGCGAATCCAGATTGGAGAACAAAATGCCGCTGTTGCTGATCAGATGGACGCCACGAATTTCCGGTCGGTCATACGCTTGACCGGACGTGTAGAGCTTCATTTTCAGATAATCATCGGACCGCGCCCATGTACCCGATCCCATCGGAGCATTGTATTTGCCCAGAATGCCAAGCACCATCTGATCATAGAGCGGCAAGAGCGACAAACGTTCGAAGTCCTTGAGCAGCCGATTCAGATTGGTATTAATCTGGCGGACAATATCAATGGTGAACTGCTCCGTCTTGCGATCAATCGTCTGCGAGAAATGCAGGTAATTAACCACTCCCTGCAAGCTTAGCGGCAGCAAGGTCAACGCCAGGAACAACAGAAGCAGCTTGGTGCGCAGATTCATATTTCTTCCGAAATAACCCAGTACCTTGTCCATCATTTCCGTTCATCCCTCCCTCTCCCGATCATTGTATGATCCCCCTTCACAGATCAATCTGGATATAACTGGGGTTCATCATATCCAGTTTTAATGATCGTTGGCTATCCTGCCAACCATGGGATTGGTACGGAATTTCAAGATTGAAGCCCAGGTTTCGACGAAACGCAAAAAAGCCGACTGTATGGCTACAGTCGACTACTCTTCTATTACATAAAAAAACCGACTGCATTATGCAATCGGCTGTCTTTTCATAAAGTGTTTTTTATATTTGAAGCGATTATATTCATTAATTAACTCGTCCAATACCATCGATTGTTGAAGGACTTTGTAGTCTTGCATGCCATGATATTCCGCCAAACGACTTAACTCATGCCTGTTTTGTTCGATTTGGTCTCTAATCTGCTTCGGTTCTCTCACAGCATGCACCCCCTCTTTTTAAAACATTTTAGGATACATTGCCAAAAAATTCATATTTTATTCCTTTGCAAAATAAAATGTTTTCTTACATAACAATACTTTCATAACATAGCATTTTGCATTAATCCGTGAAAATCGTCACAACTACAGCATATAGATATATTCCAATCACATTAAACTACATATCGTACTCATGAGAAAATGGAAGTCCCTTTACGCAAAGACTAAAGACAGAAACACATTATAAATTATGTTCCAATCGTATGCTGTACTTTGCTCGCTCTGGAGCGGATTAGAATCCCTGCTACACGCACCAAAACCATAGCTGCGGTCATTAATATAAATGCAGGACCGATATTCTGAAGATCCAATTGATGCTCATTTGCATACTGGTATGCTTGCTGCGGATGATGCGTAATCCATTCCACCGGAATGATGCGTAGCAGGAATGCCACCGCCCAGACGACCACACTACCTATCCCCACTCGGGTATACCACTTACCTGCCGTCGCATCGAATTCCATACGCGTTATTCCCAGCACAATCATTCCGAACAATGCCCCTACAATCACGGCCACCAACAAAAACAGCACATTATTGCCTGTAAAAGTCATGTCTTTAAGGAATTTGACTGCATAATAACCCATAATAACGAAAGGCAGCAATAACCGATAATAACGTACTGGCTTTCGTCCAATTGAAGTGAATACTAAAACCGCAAACATGATGATCATCTGAACCCACATGCTCGTCGTCATACGTTGTTCCCCCTGTAATTTGCTTGATTTGATGCTTTAAGCATAGCAGGGAGAACACCGCTCTAGCGTCCACAACTGGGTTGATAAGTAGGTCCACCTATAGGTGGATTACAGAGGAAGATAAGAGCGTTAACAAATTAGTGTTTCTCTCTTAGTCGAATATATTTATTAATCAGTTCATCCAGCACCATAGACTGCTTGAGAACTTTATCATCATGCATGCCATGTTTCTCCACCAACCGACGCAAATGTTGCCGATTCTGCTCGATTTGATCTTTGATCTGCTTGATTTCTCTCACAGCATGCACCCCTTTTTCAACCTATTTTAGGGTACATTTATCTAAAAATTCATAATGGAATGCTTTGCAAAATTTTTGTATTAGATCTTTTAGTAGAGGTCGTTATATTGAGCAAGATTAGATCTCAGTAGTTATACACTTTTAATTCTAATTCCAAAATTTTGTGAGCTCTGGCCTTCTATTAACCTATTGTATTGTTCTTCCTGTTGGTTCGTTACATGCCTTCTGAATTTACCATATAAATCAATAGATTTAATAGACATTAGGTCATCGTTACTTGATGATGAGAGTTCCAGGCTCGTGAGTAACGTGTCAATCCCCGTTGCGTATCTTTGTTGGTTGAGCCTGTACTTCGCTAACTCATAATAAAAACATATATATCTATAATTCAACATTTGCATATTGTACGTCCCTTTTAAATGTATATCCGTGTTGAATTGTTTAATATAAGGATCGAATCTATCCAATGCAGAATCAATATCCAGTGAGTGCCGGTTAGCTGCTTGCACAATATTCACGAATGCTATTAAAATCTCATGTGGATTAGCATCAAGGTAATTCAGATAAGGTTCAATAACCTCATGGTTCCCATTCATCAAATGGTATAAATACCGATTTCCCTCCGCCCATCCTTTGAAACGTTCTATTAATTCTTGCTCTTCTTCTGTTGGATTAGAGATTTCAATAACAGTCACGTAAACATCTGTATATTCCAGAGCTTTTTCATATTGCTTACGCGCTTCACAGACACTTGCCTTCAATAAATTCGCATATGCTTTATACGTAAATATGGGGTAAAAGGCGGTTCTTTTTCTATTTTTCCGTCTTCGAGATTGAAGTTCAAGTTGAAAATCAACTTTTCGTTCCAGTTCCTCTGCCAGATCATAAACCTTATCCCAGAGATGTATTGTACTATAAACATTCGCCAAGTCTTTAATAGCATCCAGTTGTATTTCTTCATCCAATTTCTCAATATAAGGTTCCAATTGGGCTGCTGCAGCCAGATTATCGAATTTACTCATTGTTTTATGAAGCAAAAAAATACGGTACTGGCATAACGCCAACCGTTCCGAGTGCTGATATTTCTCACCTGCGGCTACGCATCCATATAAAATAAGCGCCGCTTCATTCATTTCTTTGAAATATAGATTTTCTGCCATTTGAAACAGTTCTGAAATATAGGATCGATCATCTGTAACCTGATAGACTACCTTTTTAATACAGCCTAGCTTGTTAAGTTCAGCGCAGCGATACAGGAACGGTTCCAAACGCCTCCAATGAGGTGCGGCTTCCACAAAACATTCCACACTGTACATCTCGTAGAAGTATCCCTTCTCCAACCCCATACCAGATGTGATTTGATCCAACTGATTCATAGCTAGAGGTCTGCTGCCCTTGAGGATAGCACTTAATGTGCCAACGTTGACACCTGTGACATCTGAGAATTGCTGTAGTTTATATCCTCTTTCTCTTATGTGATTCTCTATATATGTGCGTATCGTAGGTGCAAGTTTCAATTCTCCCACCCCCATCAACCAAACTAACTTAAGATTCATCAATACTTAATAAATGTAATTTTAATCCTGAATTTTACAATGGTCAATCTGCGCAAAAAAGGCTTATTTCCGATCTCGGAAATAAACCATTAACTATGATAGTTTATAATTTCATTGCGATTAATCTACAATGTTCCATCACCATGAGATGAAGGACCAAAGGATTGTATTTTTATGTCGATTGGATATTGATGTATAACAGAGAAAAAAATAGTACTAAACAAAAGTATTGTTATAATTTTTTTTAATCTCATAATTATATGCCTCCTTTATTATAGATCCGTACAAGTTTTGTATCTCCTGAGATGCAAAAGACCTGTATCTTTCAAAGAGAGCAACGCATTGTATAATATCTCTATAATTGTTAATATTGATTGCTGAATTCAAACAATTAAGCAGCTTTTGCATTCCTTCAGCATATCGTTCCTGACGAAAATAATAAATTGCCAATTCAGTCAAAAATTTGGTGTACCTGTCATTTATTATCTGTTTATTGTATCTTTTATTTGACATAATATCTCTTGAAATTGTATTAATTTTACTATCAAATTTTAAAAGTACATGATTGATATTCATATCGTAAGTATTTGCTGCCTCCATAATTTTGACAAGAGCAGTAAGGAATTCTTCTTCATTTTGTTCAATCCATGCCACATACGCTGGGAGCACTTCTTCATTTCCCATCATCAGATTATACAAATAGGTGTTTACTTCAGTCCAGCCACTGAACATATTGATATATATTTGGTCCTCTTCACTAGGGTTTGCAATATTAATTATCTCAGCATATTCTTGGGTGTAGTTTAGAGCCTCCTTATATTTTCCACTCCATTCACAGGCTGAAGCCTTGAGAAGATTTGAATATGCTCTGTACACAAAAAGGGGATATGCAGTTACCCTATTTACTTTATCGACTTTTTTCTTAGTAAAAGATTGTATAAATTCAGCTTTACGCCCCAATTCATCTGCTAGTGCGAACAGCTTGTCCCAATAACGTAGGGCTGAGTATGTATTCGCCAGATCCTTGATCGCATCCAGTTGCCGCTCTTCATCCAGCCTATTAATATATGGCTCGAAGTGCACGGCTGCCCTGAGATTTTCATGCTGATCCTGACCCAGAGATAGTGTGAAAATACGGTACTGACACAATGCGAGACGTTCCGAGTGTTGGTACTTCTCACACTCCGCAACGCATTCATATAACATGCGGGCCGCTTTCTTTTGTCCTCGTTCAAGCATGCCTTCTGCCATCTCGAACAATTCGGAAATATAGGATCGATCATCCGTCACTTGCTGGATTACCCTCTGGATACATCCGAGCTTGTCCAGCTCGGCGCAACGTTGCAGAAAAGGTTCCAGTCTTCTCCAATGTGGTGCAGACTCCACAAAACACTCAGCGCCGTAAATTTCGTAGAAATGGCCTTCTTCCAGCTTCATGCCTTTGGTAATCAAATCCAGTTGAGCCATGGCGATTGGCCGCGTCCCTTTGATGATCGCACTTAACGTTCCAGCGTTCACACCCGATATATCGGCAAAGTATTGCAGGGTATAGCCCTGTTTCCTGATGTAGTCCTCAATAAAGGAGCGTATCGTAGTTGTAGGTTCCATGTCTCCCACCTCCACAATGAAAATCCATAAATTTGAATTTATATGATATGCACAATTTTAATCCTAAATTTTACAGCGGTCAATAAAAATCGTGGCAATTTCCTGCCCATTTGTCTAAGTTTGAGCGGCTTTAATCCGCCTTATAGAAAAAATCCATTAGAAGAATGCATGGCAACATGGTAAAGTTAGTTTTAGCTTGAATATCCTACTATTTCCATAGGATTAGACAACCCAGTGCTTTTCCAATCCAATCCAAGGGGATGGTTAGATGAAATTTGCCTTATTTAGTCTCATGATGAATCTTCCAAATGCCGTAACTGGTGAATCACTAACAACACAACAGAAGTTTCACAACATTTTGGAACAAGCCAAGCTGGCCGAACGGCTGGGGTTCGATGCATATGGGATCGGTGAGCGGCATGGCGCACCTTTTCTGTCTTCCTCACCTCCCGTTGTGCTGACCGCCGTCGCTGCTGCGACTTCACGTATCCGGTTGCTAACAACGGTCACTGTTCTTAGTATACTTGATCCGGTACGGGTTGCCGAGGATTATGCCACGCTGGATCAATTATCGGGCGGACGGCTGGAGATGATCATCGGGAAAGGCAATGATCCTCGGCACTATCCCCTGTTTGGCATTAGCGAGGAGGAACAATGGGATTCACTCGGTGAACGCTACGAACTGCTGAAACGGCTGTGGACTGAAGAGAATGTAACCTGGCAGGGAACGTATCGCCCTCCCCTTCAAGAGGTTACTACTCAGCCGAGACCGCTTCAGCAATCCATTCCGATCTGGCATGGAAGCGCATCGAGCACCCGCTCTACCGAGCTTGCAGCTAAGTATGGCGAACCGATATTTAGCTCGAATTCCTTCCACCCGAAGGCAAAATACAAAGCGTTAATTGACCATTACCGGGAGCGTCTCGATTATTATGGTCATGATGCGAACCGAGCGGTGGTTGGCTCTGGTGCAGGCAGCCTATACCTCGCGAATACACGCGAAGAGGCGATCCGTCGTTATACGCCTTATTATGAGGCATTTCATGCTACGGCCGCTGCGCAGCACAACCAGTCACCCTTTAAGGACCTGGAGGATAACATTGCGCATGGTCCTGTACTGATTGGTAGTCCAGAGCAAGTCATTGAGAAGATCCTCAATTACCATGCCGCATATGGACATCAGGTACTGAGTATCAGCGTGGATGGACTCAGCCATGCAGAGCAGCTGGAGCAGGTAGAACGCTTTGCCCAGGATGTAGCGCCGGTGTTACGACGCGAAATACCCAGTTTCATATGGAACGAGCCCCCGCTCTTGAACGAGTCTCTTCCTTCTTCCACTTCGCATTCTCCTGATTCATGGCCCCCAGCCATCTCACCGATCTTCCAGGTATAGTTCTCAGTTCTCCACACAATCCCCATTCATCCACAAGCCTTTATGTATCCAGGGTGATTCTTAAGAATCGCCCTATCCCTCCCCCAAGATGTCTTTCTCTATGATCCAGATTTAATACCCTCAAACAAGGAGATCAACGAACGCTGCACGAATTCAGTATCTATCGCTTCGCCAGTCACCAGCATGCGATAGAACATCGCTCCATAGACGAGGTCTATGCACAGTCCGATGTCACAATCCTTTTTCAACTGTCCCCGTTCTATACCTTTTTCAAAAATTCCCCACGCTTCGCGCCGACGAGGCTGAATGTATCTGGTTCGGTATTCTGCTGCAAGCCCTGGATCAGACTGTCCCTCTCCGACAATCTGTGTGATCACTTTTCCTTCCCGGCTGCTCAAAAAAACAACCAGATTGCTCGCATGAATGCGCACATCCTCAAATACCGATCCTGTATCCGGTACAGGCAATCTTGCCTTTGCCGCAGACATGTACCCATCCATAATGACAGCACCTTTATTTGGCCACCATTTATATATCGTTGCTTTGCTCACCTTAGCACGTTCAGCAATTTTTTCGATCGTAATCGCTCCGAATCCGTGTTCCAGTAATAATTCATAGGAAGCTGCAAGAATCGCATTCTGGGTTTCCACATTGCGGGGACGCCCTCTTTTGGCTGTCATCATAAGCCCTCCTTGGTGTAACCAATGCATCTGTAATTCATAAAAACTATACGTTCATTATACTAAAACACCGATACATTAAACAATTTCGTTCTTACCTTACCTCGACATGAAAAAAATCCCCACGCCTATTTACAATACTAAACGTTTAGTTTATTATATGCTTACGATTAGTAAACGCACCGTTTAGTAATTGACAATTTCAATACAAGTTCACTTTAATAAAAAATAATTAGAGAACATGTGGAGGGTGATACTCATGGTTATGCAAACTGATGTGAAATCAAATTCAGTTCCCAGTTGGTTGATTTTACTTTTGGCTGCGGCGTGCGGGCTGATTGCGGCAAACCTGTATTATGCTCAGACGGTTATAGGACCAATCAGCGTGACAACAGGGCTTTCCTCTGCTGCTGCGGGATTGATTGTGACGTTAACACAGATCGGTTATGTTATTGGCCTGCTGTTTATCGTTCCGCTCAGTGACATTCTGGAGAATAAGCGACTTGTAACTTTTTTCCTCATCATTCTAGTCGTTGCATTGATTGCCGCTGCTTTCTCTTCCCATGCCGTATTATTTCTGACTGCTTCCCTCGTCATCGGTATCAGTTCAGTCGTTGCGCAAATTCTGGTTCCCTACGCCACCTACCTCACTTCTGAGGAGCAACGCGGACGGGTTGTCGGCAACGTGATGAGTGGTCTACTGCTGGGCATCATGCTGGCTCGGCCAGTCGCAAGTTTTATTACAAGCCTGCTCGGCTGGCAAGCGGTCTTTGTCTTCTCGGCAATCATTATCGTATTGCTTACATTGCTCCTATCACGTGCACTTCCTGCACGTCAGCCACAACCTGCGATGAAGTACGGACAATTAATTCTGTCATTGGGCTCCCTGCTCAAAACATTTCCCATGCTCCGCCGCCGAGCCCTCTATCAGGCCAGCCTGTTTGGCGCTTTCAGCTTGTTCTGGACCACAGTTCCCTTGCAGCTCGCCAATGAGTATGGCATGTCCCAGCAAGGAATTGCCTGGTTTGCACTGGCTGGTGTTGGGGGTGCCATCGCAGCACCTATTGCCGGAAGATGGGCGGATAAAGGTTTAACCCGCATATTAACCGGACTCGCCATGGTCATCGCGGCTGCATCTTTTGGGCTCGCCTATCTGTTCCAGGGCCACTCTACTGCTAGCCTTATTCTGCTTGTGGTCGTTGCCATCACACTGGATATGGCGGTCTCGGGTAATTTGGTGCTGGGACAGCGCATTATCTATTCGTTGAGCGAAGCAAGAGGACGCGTAAACGGGATATTTATGTCGATCTTTTTTGTAGGGGGCGCAATTGGATCATCTCTTGGCAGCTGGTCCTACGCACATGGAGGTTGGAGTCTCACCACACTGATTGGTCTGTTGATGCCTCTACTGGCACTCGTATACTACTTAACGGAAAAGAAAGTCACCGTCGTCAGTAACCCGTAACCATCCTTCCATATGTAAACAAAACAAAGGGCAGAGTGATCTTGAGGATCAGCTTCTGCCCTTTTCTTGCTACATTCACACCAACACAGTCAGATGTGCGTTGGCATCGTACTCGACCAACTGCTGCCCCGAACGCAATTTTTGCACCAGATCGGGATTGGCGATAAACGGTCTGCCGAACGCTGCCAAATCAATGCTCCGATCTTGCACTGCCTGCTCTGCGGTTGTTGCCTCAAGTTCCCCTACGCCAATGATGATTCCATCCCACTGCTGGCGAATCGCTTCATGGAAATTGTGCTCCCCATCCCAGACTGTGGTGTATCGATCTGTTGAAGGATGCAAGATTGTAATACCTGTCTCACGGAACAGATTCAGATAGGCGTTTAGCACTCCAGCCTTGTCTGACCAGACATAGGAAGGGTCATCATCTTTTTTCTCGGAAAATCGTATCGATATGCGATCCACGCTGATTTCTTTTTGGACTGCAATAATGATCTCCTTCAGAAAACGCAATCGTCCCTGGATATCGCCTCCGTATTCGTCTGTTCTGTGGTTCGTCTTCTCATTAATGAACTGGTCGATCAGATAACCATGCGCTGCATGCAGCTCAATTCCGTCGAATCCAGCCAGTACCGCATTGCGGGCAGCCGTTTGAAATTGTTGAATGGTTGCCCGGATATCTTGCACACTCATAGCTTGAGGTATCTGATATGGCTTATGCAATTTATGGACTCTTCCTTGAGCCGGAATCTCTGAAGGTGCCAGCGGCGGGGTACCAATCAGATCGGAGTGAGACAGTCTGCCCACATGCCACAGCTGAGCGATGATGTTCCCTCCGTGTTTATGGACGGCATTCGTTACCTTTTTCCATGAAGCGGTCTGTTCAGCCGTATATAATCCGGGGATACCATAGGTTCCTTTGCCTGCCAGCGAGGGATTGATACCCTCTGTAATGATCAACCCTACGCCATCCCTGGCACGTCGCTCGTAATACGCCACCATCTCTTCCGTCGCAGTCCCATCCTGATCATTGGCAAACCCTCGGGTAAGAGGTGCCATCACTAATCTGTTTCTCAAATGCCATTCGTTGATCGTCACCGGACTCAGTAATGTAGACATATTTCTCATCACAACTCCTTCTCCATTGTCAGCGTTTTGCATGATTCCATTGCTCTGTAAAAGCTGTTGATAACGATATTGTAAGCCGGCATATATATATCGTAAAATGATTGAAATATATAGTTGTATCTCTCATAGAGATACCTAACACTTCACTTTACTTCATTTCATTACAACTCAGGAGGCCAGAGCCATGGAACTCTCGGATATCGATATTATTCTCGCGGTGGCAAGGTCCGGCAAAATCTCACAGGCCGCCAAAGAATTGAATTATGCACAATCCAACGTCACCACACGCATCAAAAAACTGGAACAGGAATATCAGGTTCAGTTGTTTAACCGTTTTCCCAAAGGGGTGGTACTGACTTCCAAAGGAGAACAATTTATCCAGTATGCAACACGCATCCGTGACCTGTTAAACGATCTAGAGCAGGATATGACTGATCCCGGTGAGCCTTCAGGCACGTTAAAAATCGGGATTGTGGAGACGGCAGCATCCAGCCGGTTCATGGAGATTCTCAATGAATACCAAGTGACCTATCCCGAGGTCTCCATCTCGCTTGTGAATGCCACTTCACCCAAAGTGCTGCGCAAGAAAATACAGGAATACGAGATTGATGGTGCCTTTATTAGTGGTGCGTGTGTAAAAGAGGGTCTGAAAGTGGAATATGAAATGCAGGACACGGTGCATATCATCTCCAAAAGGATGGACGTTCCACCCGAAAGCCTGTGTCAGGTTTCGTGGGTCGTTTTCCCAAAAGGCTGCCCATACCGTGAAATTACGGAGGAATATTTGCAGGAAGAAGGTTTGTCTGCTCGCAATATGATTGAAGTCAGCACGATGGATAACCTGCTTAGCTGTGTGGAGTCGGGGATTGCTTTTACCATTATGCCTTGCAGCGTTA
Organism: Paenibacillus sp. MDV22-iso6; assembly: GCF_058408365.1. Lineage (NCBI taxonomy): Bacteria > Bacillati > Bacillota > Bacilli > Caryophanales > Paenibacillaceae > Paenibacillus > Paenibacillus sp. MDV22-iso6. Next base: position 363,862 of record NZ_JBZVDZ010000008.1, read on the forward strand.
TTCACAAGAAACCAGATGAGTTCTCTGTATTTGATCTGGCCGAACGATTCACACATACCACAACGACCTTTGTCCGGGGTGAAGATCGATACGTCAGCAGCGCGCTGGATCGATTTGCGAAGCTGCTGAATCAGAAGTGCATTACGTTTTGAAATAAAATTTCAATTTTCCCCATATCTGACTCAGCGCTTATCTAGGGCTAGAGAACACCAGAAGAAGAGATGCGAACTTACGCATCTCTTCTTCTGGTATTAGCTATAAAGGCTTTTTCTTACTTTTCACTAAAATGAATAGCAGGGATAGAAAAAATAAAATTTCTGACATGTTGACCAACAGCCTCATGCCTTCCCCTAATTCCTTTAATCCAAATAGAATATGGATTAGCGAAATCATTCCCGTCATTAAAGCGACCACTACAGCCAAAACCAGCATGCATTAATCCCCTCAAAATTTATTTTAAATTTTAATACTACCAAACTATTCCTTTAAATTACAAATAATGATAGATTAGGAGAGGTATAATATGGATATACATTCCAAAGGAGGATATTAATATTGAGTAAATCTATTATTCTACGTTGTGTCTTAACCTGTCTGTTCTTCGTTAGCTCGTTATCTTTGCTATCCATCCCTGCCGGTGCGGAGCAGTCAGCGGCGACCAATGGGCGCAATCCGATTGTGCTTGTACACGGTATTGGAGGCGCGGGATTTAACTTTGCCAGCATCGAAAGAGCACTAATAAACGAAGGTTATTCCCGAAGTGACCTGTACGCCATCGATTTCCTCGACAAGTCGGGAAACAATGTCACCAATTCACGTCAGTTATCCACCTATATTGATGATGTCCTGCGGAAGACCGGTGCCAGCCAGGTCGATATCATCGCCCATAGCATGGGCGGAGCCAACACCCTGTATTATATCAACAACCTCGGTGGTGGTAAAAATATAGGCAAAGTTATTACACTCGGCTCTCCCAACCGGCTTGTGGCCCGATCGGCACCAAACGGCATTGCATATACTTCCATCTACAGTACGTCGGACTTAATTGTAAACAATACGTTATCCCCACTGAACGGGGCGAACAATATTCGTATTTTCGGGGTGACCCATATCGGCCTGCTGATTGATCGTGGTGTTCAAAGTCACATCATGAACGCCTTGAAGTAAAACAAATGATAAAGAAGGCGGGCATCCATGGACGCCCGCCTTTTATCTGTACAATCGTAAGGAACACCAGACCGCGTTATTTCCTAAAATTTCGCTAATAAGACGCTAAAAACGCATCAAATTTTGATATAACGTGTCTCAGGTTTCTTATCCTTCTGCTGACGCTTTAATCCCCTGAATATAAAAAGTCTCAGATTCGTTAGCGCTCCGCCCACGTTAAAGGCCCTCTTCAGCTCTCAGACAGAGGTTTCTTACCCGCGCAGTCTGCGGGAACTCAGCGCGTGATGACCATTTTGCAGAAACGTGCTGCGTGTATTTTTCATCAGTTCAATGCGGCGTTCAGCCAGGCGATCCGCAGCAATATACGTTGCGATGCCTTCGGTCCGCGACGTTTCGAAGATTTTCTCCAGATTATTGTAGATCTCTCCAACCTTGCTCCACGCACGATCTGCATTATAGCCGTTCAGCTCATCCGCAATATTAATTACGCCACCTGCATTGATCACGTAGTCTGGTGCGTATACGATTCCCATTTCATGCAGCTTGTCACCATGACGCGGCTCCAGCAGCTGGTTGTTGGCACAGCCTGCCACAACCTTGGCCTTAAGCTGCTTCAACGTATCATCATTAATTGTACCGCCCAATGCACATGGAGCATAAATATCACAATCCACTCCAGTAATGTCGGCAGGGTCCACCGCCTTTGCACCGAATTGATCCACAGCCTGCTTCACGGAATCCTTATGGATATCGGTAACGATCAGCTGCGCACCTTCTTCGTACAAATATTTGCACAGACGCATCGCCACGTTGCCCACACCTTGTACAGCCACGGTTTTGCCTTCCAGCAGATCCGTGCCGAATGCTTGCTTCGCTGCGGCCTTTATGCCCCGATATACACCCCAGGCTGTTGCCGGGGAAGGATTACCGGAGGAGCCGTAGCTTGGCGATATACCTGTGACATAGTCGGTTTCCTGATAGATCAGATTCATATCTTCTTCTGTCGTTCCCACATCCTCTGCGGTGACATAACGTCCGTTCAGTCCCTGAATGTATCGGCCAAAGGCCCGGAACATCGCTTCATTTTTGTCACGGCGCGGATCCCCGATAATTACGGCTTTACCTCCGCCCAAATTCAGTCCGGATACAGCATGTTTATATGTCATTCCCCGCGCAAGGCGCAAGGCATCTTCAATGGCAGCTTCCTCCGAAGCATAGGTCCACATCCGTGTGCCTCCCAGAGCAGGTCCGAGTGTTGTATCGTGAATAGCAATAATTGCTTTTAAACCAGAGGCTCTATCCTGGCACAGTACCAGTTCCTCATAATCGTGATGTTCCATTGCATCAAACCAGCTCATGTGTTAACCGTCTCCTCCAACCATTTTTGCGATCAATTCGCCTTCTTCAGTTCGTCTTCCATCCTCTATTGTACCCATGATGATCAAGTTTGTGCAAAACCACATCACGATGTAACAAAAAGACCTTTCTCTCTTCACAGGGAGAAAGGTTCATTTACTCCAGCATGGAATCGGTAAAAAATCTAGCGACCAGTAATCATGGCAGGGTTTCAACCACGTTGATGGGATGCAGATCCCCTCCCACGGCGAATGAAGCTTGACCTGTCTCTTCCGAGACAACCAGCACAACCGCATCCGTCAGCTCACTTAATCCGAGAGCAGCCCTATGCCGTGTGCCAATTTTCCGTTCATGTGCAATGGCCTGTGACAAAGGTAATACATTACCCGCGGATACAATCTGATTGCCCCGAATCAGCACCGCCCCATCATGCAGAGGTGCACCAGGTATAAACAGCGATTCCAGCAACGCATGCGTGACTCTGGCATCGACTGCAACCCCTGAGTGGATAATTGGTTCAAGCGGAACTTCCCGTTCAATTACAATGAGCGCACCATATCTGCGATCCGACAAATGCTGTACACTGGCAGTCAGTTCGGCAAATTTCTCCGTGAAGGGAGACAGATAACAATCCAGATAAAAGGAAGAAGCCAGCACCTCGATCTGCTTGATCTCGGCCCGAATCTCCGCAAATTGGCCCAGCAGACACACACTGTCATGGTCAAAGGTGGATAACGTCTTGTTCATTCGATCTGCCACACGATGGAGGTCCCCTTTGAGTTTCTGCCTCATGGTCGAGCTGTCGCAGTCTGCTTGCCGATTCATCATGGTCTTCCTCCTCACCTTGGCATCTCACTCATCATTCATAATTAACCATACGTTTCCCTCTGCTCCGGGCATTTATGCAAAATAAAGCCTGTCCGCAATTGTGGCGAACAGGCCGATTTTCCGTATATTTTCCTTACTGCTTATCTTACTGCGCTTTGCCGTACGATCCTGCCTTAAACGTTGTAGGATCATACCATTTGTAGCCTGCAGCCGGTGTAGCCCATGGTTCGGTTTGCGGCTCAGTGGAAGAAGCCGGAGCTTCAATAGCAAGCAGACTTGTCGGCGTATCCAATGTCAGTCCAGCGACCTGAGACAGACTTGTGTAACTTTCTTTCACTGCAAGCCATTTTACGGTATTCACGAGGAATACACCGTCATTCACTTCTTTGAAGCCATCATACGTTGTTTTGGCAGCGCCTGTTTCTTCACGTAGATATTTGGGAGTGGCATCCTCAACAGGTGAGGAGTCACCGATAAATGCTGCTTTTCCTGCCCCGATCTTGGCGATCGCTGCGTAGGCTCCTTCAGCTCGTCCGCCACCATTGTATACGCCCTGATCTACCGCGTTGCCCCATTTGGAAACCCCACTAGGTACATACACCAGACCTTTGGCTTTGTTCGGGTCAATAATGGCAAGTGTGGAACCAGCATGCATGGCCACTGCGTTCACGCCAGTTGTAATGCCGAACGACTGTGAAGGTGCGACGATATCCGTTGCATTAACATCTCCCAATGCATTGTAGCGGAAACGAATACCGAAGTTGGATGCCAACCAGTCCGAACTGGTCACGCCTTGCATGGCTGGAGATTCAGCTTCTGCTGACGACATGCCTTTGGCCGGATTCAAGAATGCACCACGGCGATAGCCGTTGAATACTTCGGAGGAATCCCAACGGTTTTTGTTCCGGTCTGCGTTGTAGTGGTCGGCAATGAAGAAGACACTGCCACCATTCTGTACATATTGCAGCAGCGCAGCTTGCTCTGTCGCTTTGAAAGGCACGTTCGCTTCGCCGATAACGAAGACATCATAATCTTTCAATTTATTAAAGGTGATGGCTTGCTCACCGAAGGTATACGGGATGCTGCGATCCAGCTGATCCACAGTAAAGCCTGCGTTTCGCAAACCATTCGCAAAGTCCGAAAATGCCCCATCAATAACCCAGTCCGCAGCCCCGGCTGTCTGAGCATGCGTGTTATCGAATAATACTTTCTTCCCTGTACCATCCGGCAGCGTTGTGCCTGGATCAGGATCAGGATTGGTTGTTCCAGAGGAGAGTGCGATTGAGGTAGGATTCTTAACTCCGGCATAACTGTTATATGCGCCAAGTGTTCCGGTTATGATAACCTTCTGCCCCACAAGATTCGGGTTGGTAGCCAGTCCATATTGCGAGCGGTACGACGCTGGAATCTGCACGTCGAGCAGTTTCGCGTTAGTCTTCTCTGTCGCTGAATCTGCAATCAGGAAGTTAAAATCATTGGCGTAAGGAGATGTAAACTTGGCTGTAAGCGAACCGGTGGCATGTCCAACAATATATCCTTCCACCGTTGCCGTTGCTCCGCCACTCTGGGCAGCGATGGCCTGCGATACCGTAATAGGTGCTGCAGCGGCCTGTACCGGACCTTGTAAACCAGGTTGAAGCAATGCCGTCGCCATCATGATGAAGATCAGGAATGCCCCGATCCAATGCTGCCATATCGCTTTCTTCATACTTGCCTTCTCCTCCTCGTAATTACCTGATAATGGGTTATCCACCTTTAATTTAATCGTTCATATGCTGAATTCCTCTTTCTTTTTGTAAAATGTTTGAAAAAACTTTTGGAAATTCCACCAATTGCCCATACTGGTTAACAAAAGTATCCCAAAGGAGACCTGTATGATGAAGTTTCTTTTTCTTCTGCTCCTGCTGATTGTTCCACTTATTATGGTTTTTGTTGCTCTCCGCTCACGGATGATGACCCGCATTTTCCATGTACTTGCACTGCTCTGCTTCTATAGTGCGGCGACTGTCATTGCCGGAGATGTGTACGCTACGAATGCCCATATGACGACGTTCACCACAGAAATTCACCATTTCCTGTTGAATGGATGGTTTCTTTATCCGTCTGCATACTTGGGTGTGTACGTTCCCTATTTGCTGTGGATGAGCCTTTTTTCGAAAAAAAGTTGAGTACATTCGAGCCTTGGCATTGCATTTTGACATCGTTCATTGCATAATGATAATATAACTGTGATAATGATTATCATTCTTGAGCTTGTCTCAAGTCTTCTGCCTACTGTACATGACTTAACGATTTTATAGATAAAGGGGAACGAACATCGAATGAATACAACTCTGCAAAAGGCTGATCTGCAGCTTGACGATTATTTGGATCTTCTGAACCTGGCAACCAACCTGGGTGACACCAAATGGCAAAAGGAAATTATCCGCAAGCTGGCTTATACTTATCCCGCAGTTGAATGTAAACAACCACAATAGCATGCCTTATACTTACATAGCCCAATAACCCATTCTTTACACGAATCGGTTATTGGGCTATTTTTGTTTTACTATATAATTGAACTAAACATTTACACGAGAAACGGAGAGGACAGAAAAAACCTGAAGAAGCGGAGCGTTCGCCTTTATCCCCGGATTTTCTCCTTTTAAAAAGGGAATCAAAAAAATCTGGGGATAACAGCGATCGGAAGGTTGTTCTGTCATCGAAGTGGCAAGTGTAAATATTCTTTAGTTCACTTTATATAGGAGGGAATAGCTATGCAATTGGAGACCGAACGACTCATCATCCGGGATATTCTGGAGACAGACTGGGAAAGTATACATAGCTACACATCCATGACAGAAGTTACTCAGCATACGGCATGGGGACCGAATACAGAAGAAGATACGCGTGCTTATGTGGAATTTGTGCTGAATTCACAGCAAACACAACCACGAGAGGGTTTTGAACTGGCGATATGCTTAAAAAATGAGGGCATCCTGATCGGCGGTGTTGGCCTTCACATCGAAAAGACGAACGCAGAAATCGGTTATGTGCTCAATCCCGTTTATCAGGGAAAAGGATACGCTGCCGAAGCAGCCCGAGCGATGCTTGGCTTTGGCTTCAATACACTTGGCGTACACCGTATTTATGCGAAATGCCGCCCGAACAACAAGGCTTCTGAGAAGGTTATGCAGAAGATTGGTATGCAGCGTGAAGGTCTGATGCGAGAGCATTGGTTTTACAAAGGGGAATATCATGATTCGTGTCTATATTCGATTCTTGCAAAGGAATATGCAGGTGAGTGAATACCATGGGTATAATGCAGGAGGGCGTTAACACGTCCTCTTTTGTATCATGGATTAGTTATCTTGGATGGGAGTCTCTAGATATAAAAACCACCTAATGATTAGGTGGCTAATACTTCTATCGATTCCCGTTACTTCAATGACGCTTCTCTCTGCATGATTTCTTCTAAGATTTTTATACCTGTAGAGTCTATCATCGTTCCTTGTGAAGGCTCTTTTTTTGTAATCCATTTTATGATTTGAGCAAAATAATGATCCATAAGAGAATTTGAGAAAAAAGAATAATTGGATAGCAATACAACTCCTACACGGAGTTCCTTATTGAAAGCTAGATAACTATTAAAACCAGCTGAACCCCCGTTATGCCAGAGGATACCTTTATCTAGAAGATTATCCTCACCCCAGCCAAAATAACGGTTTGAATTTCCGATCGATATAGGGAGATGACTTTTTTGTAGTGTAGAGGCTATCGGATTATTATCATTTAGATTGGCTTGGACAAATAAACTCAAATCGCTAACAGATGACTTAATCCCCCCAGCTCCTACATGAATAGAAAGATCCCAATGAGGGACTCTTTTCCCAGATGAAGCATGTCCATTCAAAAACCTGCTATTCTGTTCTGCATCAAGTATAACGGCTGTCTCATTCATCTTTAATGGACTCGTTATATATTTTTTTAACAGTTCGTCATACGCACTTCCTGACACCTTACATAGTATGTATCCCAGTAAACCTACACCGATATTGGAATATCCAAACGAACCTATGCTATCCGTGTAATCAGAATTAGATAAAAAAGCAGTTAAATCTTGCTCGGTATACATTGAATAAGGATTCGATCTTTTTTTAGCCAAATTGTGGTTGGTTGCCAATATAGGTAATCCAGAGGTATGAGTAGCAAGGCTTCTCAAGGTAATCTTATTCAAATAATCGTTTTGAACGTTCTGCACGAACTTACCAACAACGTCATCCGAGGAAAGCAGTTTTTCTTTTTCCATTTCTAATAAAATTATGGATGTAAAAACTTTGGTTATGGAGCCGATCTCAAACAACTTATGCTCAGGAGGGATCACACTTTTCTTTTTATTATTATCAAATGAATAGTATTCAACATCTCCCTCCCTAACAATCCCGATAACAAGCTGTAAATGTTTCTTATCTTTTGTGTAATCTGAAACAAAACTTTGTAAATCCAGCATGGTAAAATGTACTCCTTTTTTATGATTCTTTTATTACTTGAATGTTGAAATTACGTTGATCAACCTATTTTGAGCAAACCAAACTATGTATTCGTTTCCAATTCTTGATTTCCTGCCCGGATAACTGAACCCTCTAAACTTTTCGATTCAATACCACTGCTTCAAGCCGCTCATATCAAGCCAAAAAAGCTGATCCCGAGTACATCGGACATCAGCTTTTTTGAATTCTCCGTAACGACCCCAATCGCCATGGAAGGAAACAACCCTATTCAACTTGATTTCATTACAATCGGCACAGCTCTACCGGGCAGCTTGGAAATGTCGGACATCCGCACATGCAGCGCAAGGCTGCCAGATCACGAATCATCAGCTTTCCATCCATGGTGTCCAGCGTCCCCTGTTCTTTCCAGGCTCCCAACATGCGCGTTACACTCTCCCGCGTGGCACCAATCATTTCCGATAATTCGGTATGATTCAGCTTCATGTCGAGCACGATGCCATCCGGCGTAATTTTGCCATACGAGTTGCTGGCACGAATGAGCGTCGATGCGAGTGCACCTGCCTTGCCATAGAGCAAGAGGTCACGGAAACGCGACTGGGTGATACGCTGGGCGAGCGCCATCCATTGCAGGAATTTCAAGGCAAGGTCACCGTGTTTGCTAAGCACACTTTCCAAGTCGCTGAGCGAGATGATCCCCAGCTCCCCTTTGCCAGCCATCTCTGCACTGTAGCTATGAGTCAATCCGCCAATGCCGCCAAACTCTCCAATCAGATCCCCGGTTTGTTGAATCGATAAAATAATTTCTTTCCCATCCTCAGTCGACTTGGTCAGCTTCACTCTTCCCGAGCGAATGTAGTACAGGTATCCGGCTTCATCGCCTTCCAGAAAGAGACTGTACCCCGACTTTACCCGTTTTGGCTGCATCTTCGCCTCGATCAAGCCCCACTGTTCAGCTGTCACGAACGAAAGGATTCCACCTGTCTCCCGTGTCATCTTGCTCGCCTCCGTCTGTTCTTGTTGTGTCGCCTGGGTTGTTCTTTCTGTAAATACCGTACCCATTACCATCGTCCCCCTCGGTGTTTCCTTATGTATCCATCATACCGCGAATATAGCGTGGGGGTTATCGGGGGATTACCTGAACCTCACGGGGAAACTCCCTGAATTTTCTGTGAGATAAATCACACTTACGAGATCCCTTTACGACTCCGTAATCGAAAAAAGCCTTGCCATTCATGGCCTGAATGCCTGTCCATACACAGGATCAGCAAATTGCAGAACGGAAATAGGGGTTTTCCCTGAATTACAACACGGAAGAAAGGGGCTACAATAGAAACAACAGCGAAATACCCTTATTTTAAGATGTTCCCTGACCACAGGATAACGATATTGATTACACCGTAACGTACGGTATGATTCCAAAAAAGGAAGTGTCCTCTCATGCATGATGAACTGCCATCTGGCATTCAGGAGATGATCGACGGCCTGCGCCTGAGTACCTCCAGCGATTTTTGCGGACTGGCCTGTCTGTCCGGCACGATGCTGCGCTGGAAATATACATCCGGCGCCAGTAACGAACGTGTGAAACGCATGGAGATGCGTCCCGGACAAGATCTGGTTGGCACAGCGCTTCGAACTGGACGCACCGCTCTATCTGATGCACAATCCACCGGGGAGCATACACCCGGCCGTTGCCCGTTAATGCTTGCGGAGCGGTTGGTATGTGCCATAGCGGTGCCTGTGTTCCAGCAAGGAAGTGTTCCTGGCGTCGTGTTGCTCCTTGGCAGCAGATTACCCTGCACGTTCTCACCGGAGATGGTCCGTCAGACCGAACAGGTCGCTATACAGCTGCAGCCAAAAGTGTACGGATAAAGACAGCTGTCTGGAATACGCTAAAAAGTCTTGTTATTTCCTAATGGGAGTAACAAGACTTTTTTTGATTATGGTTTATTCTTAGTTGGACAAGCGTTAATTAGTCACCTTGCCATCACTCCTCAGTGTACGTCGACGTCTCTCTCACAGATTGATATAATCGAGTCCATACATCGATATGTTCAAGATAGAACATACGGCTAGGAGGCTACAGATATGCTTGTACTGACAAATGCCAGTGTGATTCCTTGGGAAGCTGCACAGCAAACCGGATTTATTTCCATAGAATCTCCTTCCCTGGTGACTTGTACAGCCACGGTTAACTTCCACTATGAGCAGATACATGGCGTTTTACATAAAGGCCAGACCCTTTTCCTGTATCCCCCATGCTCCCTGGAGCTTATACATACTCCGGCTTCTGCCTTCACGGTATATCATATCGGCTTTCTGGAATACGGATTAACGAAAGAGTCCCATGAGAAGCGTGTCTATGAACTTACATCAGAGAACTTGCCTGCATATGGATCAAAGAATGGAGCCACTTCACAAGGGCTACGGATCCTTGCCATTATCCAGGAACTTACCGACAAACGTTCAGGCAGCATCATGACTGAAGAAGCCCGATCCCATTTTCTACTGAGTGAGCTGCTTGAGTTGTTCAGGCTGGCTGTTAAACCTGCCACAGAAATGGTGGACAGTGTAATTAGGGATGCTCTTTACTATATTAATCATCACTATGGCGATCATCTCACCCGGGAAGACATTGCCCGCATGACCGGATTTAACGCAAGCTATTTCTCTAGATTTTTTCAAAAACAGGTGGGGCGCAGCTTCCAGGCTCATCTGACCCGAGTTCGGATGGATAAGGCAAAGCAATGCCTTCTATCGACACAGGCCACATTGAATGAAATTGCCTTGCTCGTAGGCTATGCTGACGGTTTATATTTAAGCCGCAAGTTTAAGCAGTTCACCGGGATCAGCCCAAGTGAGTATCGATTGCAGCCACGTGCGAGACGGATTGCAACGGTTCAGTATACAGGGGATCTGCTTGCCCTCGGCGTTCAACCCGTTGCGGCCTCCTTTCTTCCCTGGGCCCTTTCTCCATTGATCCAGGATGAGCTGCTGCATGACGTAATTGATCTGGATGAACATGGCGTGGAAGAATTACTGCGCGCTGAACCGATTGATTTGATCATCGCACCGGACTATCTGTACTACTTGCCGCACAAGCTCGAAAAACTTGAACGCATATCCCAGGTTATTGTTCTCCCTTGGAATCAACTGGATCGACTGGAGACCGTTCGTCTGATTGGCCGAATTATAGGACGAGAACAGGCAGCAGAAGATTGGATCGAACATTACACAACACGGGCCAGAACCGAATCTGATCGACTAAAGGATTTTATTAAACCCGGAGAAACAGTTGGTTTGTATGAGCTGTGGGAAGACGGCACCATTTGTATCTGGAATGCAACCGCCAGAGCAGCCTATAACGTGTATTATGGACTTCATCTTACTCCGCACCCCAACATCCTCCGTGATGTTCTGGAACCGGACAATCATCAATACATCGAAGAAGATCAATTGGCAGAATATGCAGCAGATCATATGTTTCTTGTTCTTCCGGCACACAAAGGTGGCCTGTATCACGATTCACCAGATAAACTTAGAGAGCGCCCGGGCTGGCGCAAGGTTATGAATAACGGAAATCGTCGCATATACCCTCTCCAGCTGGAACAATTCTGGTGTAATGATGCCTTGTCTCTGGAGAAGCAGCTTGAACTTATGGTAGACATCCTGATTCGGGAGAATAGCGTTAAGGCCAGGTAACATTTGTCCATGCTCAATGGGTCACATTTTGAGATAGACGATCCTTGTGCACAAAAGCTACGATACATAGGAGGTTTTATTGAGAAAGATAATCATTATTGATTGGGGAGAAGCAGAATGACAGGGGTTAAATCAAAATGGTGGGCCGGGCTCATAATCCTTTTACTCGTGATAGGAATTATTGGCTGCTCAGGCCAAGCTGAAGAAACGACAGAAAATAAAGCTTCCGCACCTGCCGTAACAGAAGAACAACCAGCGGCAAGCGAAGCAGAAACACAAGTCATATCGACGGTTAACGGAGACGTTGAAATTCCCGTGAATCCTCAGCGCATTGTTACGCAAGGTTACCTTGCTGATTTTCTGGCACTTGGCGTCAAGCCTGTAGGCGCGCCAGATTATGAGCTGGAAAGCCCATATGTGCTTGATCTCGTTGAGGGCGTGGCAGACATTGGCCGGATTGACGGCGGATCTGTAGAGAAAATTTTGGCACTTCAGCCTGACCTGATCGTTACTGTAGGTGGAGATGAGAAACTGAATGAGCAATATCGTAAAATCGCACCCACACTCATCATCCCTTACGGAACATACGACAATGTCCATGAGGAGATCACCACTTTTGGTGAAATCATTAACAAACAGAAGGAAGCCAAAGATTGGCTATCCCAATTCGACATAAAAGTGGAGGCCGCCAAGGAGTCCATCCAAGGACTGGTCAAAGAAGGCACAACCTTCTCCAACTTCAGCCTGTTCGGCAAAGAATGGTACATCAACGGGGATGGTGTCAATCGCGGTGGACAAGCCATCTATCAACAGCTCGGACTGAAAGCACCAGACATTGTACAGAAAGAGCTCATTGATCAGGATAAAGATACCGTAGCGATATCCGAGGAAAAGCTGGCAGATTACGCAGGTGACTATATCTTCCTGGATTTGTCCAACGGAGGTTCACTGGATGAGGGTTCAGCGGTCTGGTCATCCCTGGATGCCGTTAAGAATAATCGCGTGTTCAAACTTGATGGAGAACGCTTCTGGCCCTATGATCCACTTGCCGTGGAAGCACAGGTTCAGGAAATTGCAGACATGATTAAGGAGCGTTTCGGTAAAACAGAGAACTAAAGTTTAATTCCTCTTGTCCGATATACAGAGAATCGAAGCCATTCAGAGATTAACCTCTGAATGGCTTTCTTTTTTGGTATGATAAAGAAAGAACTGTGGAACCGGACAGGAGGAAAATGATGTGATTCAATTATTAGTTGTCGACGATCATGTAGTTGTACGCTCCGGGCTGATCGCCCTGCTCGACGGAAAGAATGATATACATATTGTTGGAGACGCGGCCGATGGGGATGAAGCTATTGCCAAGGCACAAGAACTGAAGCCGGATGTGGTCTTAATGGATTTCAGCATGCCGCCAGGCAAAGACGGTCTGACCGCTACTGCTGAATTGAAGAAATTGATGCCGGATGTCTCCATTTTGATCCTGACCATGCATGACGATGAAGAATATCTGTTCCGCGCCATCCACGCGGGAGCATCCGGATATATTCTCAAGAGCGCACCGCATGAAGAATTGCTTGCCGCTATTCGTTCCGTAGCAGAAGGTAGCGCCTATCTATACCCGAGTGCGACCAAGCGGCTGATGAGTGAATACCTGGACAAAGCGAAGCAGGAGAACGCTGGACCGTATGACACGTTATCCGAACGAGAGAAAGAGATTTTGTCCTGGATTGCCAAGGGTTACGCCAACAAGGAAATCGCTGAACATCTGGTGATCAGTGTCAAAACGGTTGAATCCCACAAAAGCAATCTGATGGAGAAGCTCGGCCTTCGAACCAGACCGGAACTGGTGAAGTTTGCGATGAAAAAGGGGTTGCTGAACTTTGAGTAGCACACGTAAAAACAGACTTAGCGGATTTGCCGACCAGCCTGTGCGTCAGTTATTAGAGGAAATCGACAGTCACATTACAGATACTGAATTTCGCAGCAGACTGAAAGGTTCCCTGCATCAGCTCAGTGATCTGAAGTTTGCCTTGGATGAGTCGTCCATTGTAGCCCTCACGGACCGCAAAGGAAAGATCCAGTATGTAAACGACAAGTTCTGCGAAATTTCACAATATAATCGGGAAGAATTGATCGGCCAGGATCATCGGATCATTAATTCGGGTTATCACGGCAAGAATTTTATGAAAAACCTGTGGGAAACCATCTCTTCCGGACGAGTGTGGAACGGAGAGATTCGTAACCGTGCCAGGGATGGCAGCCATTATTGGGTGAATACAACGATTGTGCCTTTTCTCGATAACGATGGTGAGCCCTATCAGTATTTGGCTGTTCGCAGTGAGGTAACCAAGTTGAAGCGGGTCGAAGCTGAGATACAGACGATGATGACCCAGGTCATGAACATTCAGGAAGAGGAGCGGCGTCGCATCTCGCGTGAGCTGCATGACGGCATTGGACAGAGTCTCTTCTCTCTTGTTATTCAGATGGATCGTCTGTTGGTGGACCAACCTCAATCTGGTGTGGAAGCACTGCGAAAACAAGTTACGGGCATTATGGAGGATGTACGCGGCATGGCATGGGAGCTGAGACCCTCCGTACTGGATGACCTTGGTGTCGTTCCGGCCATTCGCACGTATATCGAGAACTATACCCGGCACTACGGGATTGAAGTGGAGCTGGAATGTAATCTGCGAAAACGGCTGGAGATGAACCGAGAGATCGCCATGTACCGCATTATCCAGGAGGCGTTAACCAATGTAGCCAAGTACGCCGATGTGTCAGAAGCACATGTGACGGTGGAAGATTCGGAAGAGGCAACCGTTGTGAGAATCGAGGACCAAGGCGCAGGGTTCAACAGTACGACGGCTGGTAACGGTGTTGGTCTATTTAGCATGGAGGAGCGAGCTCGTGGAGCCGGAGGTACACTTGTAGTATCTTCGGAGCCTGGCGAAGGAACGGTAGTTACCTTTTGTCTACCCAAAACTGTTCATTAAGTCACTTCAACCTGTACTTTATATAGAAGACTGTTTACGGATGTGCTCCGTGAACAGTCTCTTTTTCGATTCATGCCTGCATCCTGCTCCCATTCATCATCTCTGATTGGTAAAAATGACAAAATGAAAGCTTTGAATCGGATAAATTCAACATTTACAATAAATATATTGACTCCAATTACGATTCGTCATTAAAATATGAATGCTGCATACAAATTGTACGTAGATTCTATCATAATTTTTTATTCTATATAGTTAAAAAAAAAAAAAGGATGGTCAATCATGTCAGAGAAACGCTCCTCCAAAGGGGGAGAAATCCCGCAAATGCACAATCTGGATGCAATCGATCGTAAAATCATTGCCGCTCTTCACCAAAATAGCCGGATATCCTACACCGATCTGGGTGCACAGATCGGTTTGTCCCGTGTGGCCGTTCAGGCCCGCATTAATGCCTTATCCGAAAAGGGAATCATTGAACGCTTCACCGTGGTTATCAATCCGGGCAAAGTTGGACTTCAGGTCTCTGCCTTTTTCAATGTCGATGTAGAACCGCTATTCCTGGATGAAGTGGCCGCGAAACTGGACGAAGAACCCGCAGTAACCAGCCTCTATCATATGACAGGCCCGAGTACCCTGCACATGCATGGTATTTTTGCAGATATGGAAGAGATGGAGCAGTTCCTGCTGGAGAAGCTCTACAAGATGCCAGGCATCGTCAAGGTAGAATCACAGCTGTTGTTAAAACGATATAAAAGCCGAATGGGCATGAGACTCTAGGAGGAAATCAGCATGAGTTGGAAAGATTACAACGGTCTCGTCATTGGGATGGTACGAACCGGAATTTTGGGATATGGCGGCGGCCCCTCGGTTATTCCACTGATCCGTTATGAAGCCGTTACCCGCTATAAGTGGGTGAGCGATGATGAGTTTGGCGAGATTTTGGCCATTGCCAACGCTCTGCCTGGTCCCATTGCTACCAAGATGGCCGCGTATCTCGGGTATAAAACGAAGGGCGTGCTGGGTGCTATTGTGTCCGTCCTGGCCCATATTTTGCCGACGAGCATCGCCATCATTGCGCTGCTTGGTTCCATGTACGCGCTGCGCGAATCGAAAATCGTAGCAGGCATGGTCGCAGCTGTTCGCCCGGTCATTTTTGTCATGCTCGGCATGATGGCATACGAATTCGCCAAGAAAGCATGGAAGGGACTCGGTACAACCTTTGCCGCCCTGTTCGGTGTCCTTGCCTTTGTACTGCTGCAGCTGCTGGATATTCACCCCGGTATTGTGATTGCCGTCTTTCTCGGATATGGCGTCTTCCATCTGGATGTGGTCCAGCGTTTCAAATCCAAACGCGATTCCGACAAGGGGGTGTCCTAAGCGATGCTTCAGACATGGTGGGAATTGTTTTGGGGATTTTTTGTAGCCAATATCTTGGGATACGGGGGCGGCCCTGCCTCCATTCCATTAATGCAGGAGGAAGTCGTCAACCACTACAAGTGGATGACCACCGAGCAATTCGGTGATGTACTGGCCATCGGCAATGCTCTTCCCGGTCCAATCGCGACCAAAATTGCCGCATTTGTCGGTTATCAGGTAGCTGGCTGGTTTGGCGCATTCATCGCCAGTTTTGCCACGGTTGTACCTTCGGCTGTCGCGTTAATTCTGCTGCTTCGTTTACTGAACAAGCATCGTACTTCACCAAAGGTGAAAGGGATGACGTTGCTCGTACAACCGGTTATTGCTGTACTTATGATCTTACTTACATGGGAATTCGGTCAGGTATCCACCAATTCCATCGGCATTTGGCAGACACTGATCATTGCAGGGATCGCGCTTTGGGTCATGACCAAGACCAAGCTGCATCCAGCCATCCTCATCGTTATTGCTTTCGCATATGGAGCGCTGGTTCTGTCTCATACGATGTAATTCATTGATTATTTAGATTCGGGGAACGTCTTGGAACAATGTGTTTTTATATCCAATATGGATATATGCACAAGTGCCGGGGCGTTTCTTTTTTTATATTGTTAGTTCGTTTGTATTTTTCCCATAAAAAAAACGGTGATGCCAGCATTTAAGCTGTCATCACCGCACATAAAATTGCTTGTTTTACCTTCGTACTTGAAGATATTATTTTGCTTCAACGACTACAGTCACTTTGGTTTTCACACCTGCATAAGTCACGGTAATGGTTGCTTTACCCTTACCATTGGCCTGAATGATGCCATCTTTCACCGATGCTGTCGCAATACGGGAAGATTTCCACAGTGCCGGCTTGGATACGTTCGCTTCGCTGCCATCGGCATACGTTGCTGTAGCAACCAGGGTTGCTTTGTCACCAGGCTTCATGGTCAGGGTTACTTTATCGGTTTGCAAATATTTCAGTGTATCTACATCGACTGCAATCGTTACCGTCTTGCTGCCGTATTTCGCTGTAATTTTTGCTTTACCTGAACCTGTCGCTTTTACTTTACCTTTGGTTACTTGAGCTACTTTGTAGCTGTTGGTTTTCCATTCTGCTTTGTCCGTGACATCACGCTCGCTGCCATCGCTCAGATATGCAGTAACCTTAAGATCAGCGGAATCACCGGTTTTCAGGGAAAGAGCCGGTTCGGATGCTTCAATGCGTGAAATAACGTCCACTTCAACCTGAATGGTCACTTTGTTGGAACCATATTCAGCCGTGATATTGGCTTTACCGCTGCTGTTGGCAGTGATAACCCCTTTTTTCACGTCGGCTACGCGGGAGTTGCTTGATTTCCATGTTGCATCAGATGAAACATCCTTGGTCAAGCCATCTTCATCCGTAGCTGTGAGTACGATTTGCTGTGTTTCCTTGGAGGACAACACCACAAAGTTCACATCTGCCTCCAGCCCGCTAGCCATACCTACTTCAACAGGCAGAGTTAACGTTTTACCTTCAATTTTGGCTGTGATGGTTACTTTACCTGTTGCAATACCTGTCACGACACCTTTGCTGTCCACTTCAGCGAGTTTCTCACTGCTGCTGCTCCAATCCGCATCTTCGGACACATCTTTGGATGTATCACCGTATACGGCCAATACTTTCACAGACAATGTACCACCAACGGCTACAGAACCTTTTTTCTTGTCCATTTCATACTTGTCCGGAACATCTACATTCACTGTAAATTTAACGGTTTTGCCGCCGTATGCCGCAGTGATGGTTGCATTTCCCGATTTATAGGCGATCAGCTCGCCGCCAGACACATATACAACATCCGCATTGCTGGATGTCCAAGTTGCTTTGGAAGTTACGTCTTCCGTACTTGCATCAATATATTCTGCATTGGCTACCAGTTTCTTGGTTTTGTTATCACCTGTAACGCTCATAGCCAGTTTATCTTCGACACCCGCAATATCCAGATATCTTGCCGTATCAACGTCAACCGTGATTTCCACTGTTTTGCCGCTATACGTTGCTTTGATTGTCGTAGAACCCGCACCAATCGCTGTAACTTGTCCCTTAAATACCGTCGCTACCTTATCGTTGCTGGATGTCCATGTTGCTTGATCCGTTACATTCACATCAGCACTGCTCGGGTAAGAGGCAGTCAATACTACATTTGCCGTTTTATTGGACTCGCTCAAACGGAAGAAAATGCTCTGTTTCTCCACACTCAGTTTGCTTGTCAGATCAACATCCACATCTACGGATACGGATTTCGTTCCGTATTTGGCTGTAATCTTAGCAGAACCTGCGGAGTATCCTGTAATTTCACCTTTTAATACATCTGCTACTTTTTCATTACTTGACGTCCACTCTGCCAGATCCGTTACATCTTTGGTTGTGCCATCTGGATAGGTGGCTGTCAATTTTACAGTTTCGCTTTTGTTCAAGAGCAGATTGACCTGCTTCTTGTCCACATCCACACGTTTAACAACCTCAACATTAACATCCACAGTCACGCTTTGACTGCCGACTTTACCTGTGATGACAGCTGTACCGGCGCTTTGTCCAGTAACTTTACCATTCACAACCGTTGCCACTTTCTCGTCATCGGATGACCATTCAGCTACTTTGGATGCATCTGCATTCGTCGTATTATCACTGTAAGTTGCTGTCAAAATAATGTCTTTGCTATCCCCTGTGCGCAAGTCCAGGGACTGCACGTTTTTGGAAAGGGCTTTAACCTTTTTGGTTACATTCACCTGAACCGTTTGACTCTGAGACAGATACGACGTTGTAATGGTTGCCGTACCTTCCTTTTTGGCAGTAATGGCACCATTATATACAGTCGCTATCGAAGTATCACTGCTACTCCAGGAAGAACTGATGGTTACGTTAGCCGATGTATTGTCGGTATATACTCCTGTCACCGTAACCGAACTGGAATCACCCACTTCGAGCGACAGCTCATTTTTGGAAACTACAATTTTGGACAGTTCTTTATCTGCCGCAGCGGCCAAGCCTACGTTGGAAATACTCAGCACCAATACCAGCATCATCACCATGTACTTGGTCAATCTTGGCTTTAACATCATTTCCCCCCGATTCTTTTCATTTTGTTCCTTAGTTTAATGTCGGCAAGTTCTTTCCAGATGTTTAGACTTTCAGGGAATTTTCAGGGGATTTCGTGGAATTCATTCATCCGAACTATCGATTTCCAAATGATTCATACCTGCAAATATTACGCATAACCTATGTATAGTCACTATTTTGAATTCATTTATATGATCGGGGGAGAAACATGAGTCAGCCTTTTGACTACAAAGGATATTGGGAACAAACGTATAGCTCAGGCGAGACATCCGGAAGGGGTTCGTATGGCGTACTGGCTGAATTCAAGGCAGAGGTCGTAAATGGACTGATTCAGCGTGAGGGTATTTCCAGCGTCATTGAATTTGGATGCGGGGATGGCAATCAACTGCAATATATGAATTATAATACGTATCTAGGTGTCGATGTAGCCGGCTCGTCGGTGCGTCTATGCGCCTCCAAGTTTGCTAACGATACCTCCAAGAGTTTCATGTTATATACACCAGGTCTGTGGATTAACCGCGGTTTCCTTCAAGCTGATCTCACCGTGTGTCTGGATGTGCTCTATCATATTACGGATGAAACGGATTTTCGCAATACACTCTACGACATTCTGCACTCTTCGTCAGGGTGGGTTGTGTTGTACACTCGTTTGAAAGAAAACGGTAATCCAGGAGTTAGCACCATTCAGGACCGAAATATTTTTGACTATCTGTTCGACTATCCCGAATTCAAAGTACATGAAATTATTCCTCAGCGGTATCCCGACCAGTCCTCGGCCGACTTTGTCATCTTAAGACGCACACCCGGCATCGAAAATAAATCGGTCTGAGACCAAGGGTGTGCTCCGCCTCCAAGACAGGAATACCCTTTCCCACTAGGAGGCAGGCACACTCGAACGGCTGTATGGTGGGTCGCCTACTCATGCAACTCACGCATACTCGCCGCTTGAAGTGTGACATTCCTGATTCCCTGATTCTCGTTTCTCTAAAATAAACCCGGGCGGCCACGCAGCTTCGCCAGCGCCTCCATATAGAAATAATCGCCGTATATAATCGGCACATTCAAGCCACGACCCTCTGGATAATGCACCGTGCCCTGCATAATTAGACCTTCTTCCGCTGCCGTCTCACCGGAGCTGTAGTTCTCATGCAGCCCGCGGAGGATACGATCTGCCGCGGCTGCATATTCCTCGCCGCGCGGCGACAGCTTCGCCAGCTCCAACAGGCCGCTTGCGGCAATCGCCGAAGCGGACGAGTCCCACGCCACCTGATGCTCGGCAGGTGCGCGGAAATCCCACACCGGCACGATCTCTTCGCCAAGCATGGCGAGGAAGAAATCGGCCGCCCGCTCCGCTGTCTCCAGATAGCGGGCTTCGCCCGTATACCGGAAAGACAGCGCAAACCCGTGCAACGCCCAGGCGGTACCCCGCGCCCAGGCCGAACCTGGCGCATGGCCCTGCCCGCCATGCTCCTGCAGCTTCTGCCCCGTGAGTGGATCGAACTCCACCACATGGCAGATGGACCCGTCAGCGCGGACGAATTCGCGCGCCACGGTGTCCGCATGCGCTTCCGCCAGGCAGCGGAAGCGCGGGTCGCCGCTCTGCTCGGAAGCCCAGTAGAGCAGCGGCAGGTTCATCATGCTGTCAATGATGGCTACGCCGCGCGTATCCATGGTTGACGAGCTGAAGTTCCAGGCGCGGATGAATTCACCGCGCACGTTAAAGCGGGCAGCGAGCAGATTGGCGGCGAGCATTCCTCGCCGCCGGCCATCTGCGCTGCCGGTCTGGCGGTAGTTGGCTACGCCACTAAGCAGCCAGATGAACCCGAGATCGTGATCCACCGATTCGGGATCACGCAGACAACCTTCCAATTGCCGCTCACAACTTTCGGCAATGCGGGATAACGGAGCGACAGCTTCGTCTTCCGGCGACTCGCCATAGACAAGCCATAACAACCCCGGCCAGAAGCCGGCGGTCCACCATTCGGGATCATTCCGGTCATATATGCCCTGCGGGGCAGTGTGCGGAAATGTATCCTTGATGCGCTTCGCGTTGCGAATCGTTTTGGCCGCTCCTTGCCGCCATGCTTCCTCCAGCCATTTTACTGATGTTGATGTATTCATAAATCTATCCCTCCTCTAATTGATACCTACCTCTTTTTATTACATCCAGCTCTAACACAACACATCTTCCGTAGCTCTTCCCCAATATCATTGCGATATATCTCCAATTAAGAAACCATGCCCACGCATCTGACCTGATATAGATATCGGAAAAGGCTCATGTCACTACACCCAATCTGATCGTAAACGTTATACTTCGCACGCCGCTCACTTCCATCCGCGCTTCCTTCAGCAGCCCATTGCGGGATGCCACCGGCTGTTGCTTGAGCTGAATAATGGCTCCTTCATCCAGCACGGTGGATTCCACATAAGCTCCCCGGTACTCGCTGCGCACAGCCTGCTTGGAATGAGTGATGACAGCCTGCTCGCGGCCGTCACTGAACATCAATGGAATGAGTGCTCCGACAGCCTCAAGCTCACCGTCGAATTCATATGTCACAGTAAGTAAATCAACCTGCTGTACATAACGGGTGCGCAGTGAATCGAGCCCGATTAGTGGGCCGAGCCATGTCACTGTAAATGCATTGGCCTGTTCCTGATGCTTCCCGTCATCTCCCTCTGGGGAGGCTGAATCATCTCGGACCTCTCGATCTACCGTTTCAAGCAAAATCGAACCTCCGCCATCGGCAGGATTAATCCCGGCATCCCGGTCATAATCAGCACCTGACGGAATGCCCCCGGCAAGACTGTGCCAGTTCCCATCTGCCGTCTTCCAGACAGGACAATAGCTCAGCGGACCAACTTCCCCTTCCGCAAACTCCGTGAATCCAGATTGCACATGTCCAGCAGCGGATGGACCGATCAGCCCTGGCAATTCCGCCTGTTGTATGCGCACGAGACCGGGAACCGTGTATGGATCATTCATAGCTGTATGCAGAATCATTTGTTGACCTGGTACCGAGGCAATGATCGTTTCAAACCATCCATCGGTCTGCAACACCCGGTTGCCTAACTCGGAAGGAAGGTATATTTCCGTTACATCTTCACCAGGATCGCTAAGGCAGGCATGGGCCAGCGCTGCTGCCGTCCACAGATTATAACCCGTATGATTCGTATAGATTTCGTAGCCATGACGTGCCTCAGGTGCATACTCGTTGCGAACTATTTTCAGACGCCCATCATCCATCTTCCAGCGCTCCACAGCTTCGAAACACCGATTGGCAGCACGAGCGAACGCCCCAGCCATCACCCCATCTCCAGCCTGTAAGGCCTGTGTTGCATGGGTAGAACATACGTAGGCCGCTGCCGCTTCATTCCATTGATGTTGGGAGCTGCGTCCACGCGGAGGAATCTCCCCCAGCGGTGACAGTGTAAGCAGCGTACTGAATGCACCATGACGTAATTGTTCCTTTAACTCACCAGCGCAGGCCCCCTCATAACCCGCTTCAAGCATGACATCCAGATGATAGCGGGTCGCAATATCATAGGAAAATGGACAATTGGGTCGATCCAGCGGCCCGTCCTGATATAGTCCAAGCGCCGTAAATCGTGGCAGATGATACAGATTCAGATAACGGTCCATCCAATCCGTACCCTCACTGGCCAGATGTTCCCTCAAGCGCAGATATTCTCCCGAGATCATGATGGCGTTCCAGTTAATCATGCGATTGGAATTGTTCATTTTTCTCATTGTAAAAACATAATCTTGTTCTGGCTGTATCTTCTTAAGAGCCTCTGCCCAGACCTTTGCTTGCTCAGGCATATGCGGCTTCAACAGGATGTAAGCTCTCATCATCAACACGGGGAAAAAGTCCGGGTGATGATCCGGTGCACAACCCTTCACAACAACATCGATGCTGTGTGACAGGGCCGATGCGGCCGAAGCAAGCAGGTCCATATGTCCCGCTTGCACAAGAACCGATGCAGCCATTGCATACGCTGGTGTGGAATAATATCGTTCGGCCTCCGAGAACGGATCAATAATGGCGCCGCTACTGGCCTGGTAAGGTGTATAAGCCCGAACAACACTCTCCACAAGGGCCAATTTGCGAGCCTGATTCCAACCATCTGACGGAGCAGGCCCCGCCTTTTCCGCCAGTGTACGATAATTTTCGAGAGCATCTCTCCATGGATACGTTGATGCGGCTGTATACTTACTCACGTATGCTCACCTCCATCTTTCACTTTGGTTCAATCGTGAATTTCAGCTCACACATCGTCTCCAGCAGATCGGTTTCATCACTTCCCGCACTGGAGTTATCCGACTGCTCTCGCCATTCAAGTGATGTCCGATAGAATGTAACTGGCACATTGTCATGATCAACCGTATTAATGATCTCTATGTCAGCCTGCCATTGGTTTGCATCATACGTCATACAGACCGTTGCTCGTTCGCCATGCCATTGAATCTGCCCCTCATGTACGATCTCAGGTACCTTTCTGCTCATAAACCGCTCCGTCACATTCGACCGATTCAATTCGCCCACCGAATTTAACGTGCTTGATGAAGACGCCGCTCTGTTTTTCAATTGAAATCGATCCTTCAGACGCAGTTCTGCTACGCTCCCGGCATCATTTGCAGAACCGCTCCAATGCAGCTGGCGTGTATAACGAGCGAGCGAAGTTGCTTCAGGATAAGCTGCTGTCAGTTCCAAGCAGGCATCCAGTGTACGGTCATCGTCCGAAACCGTCGCCTCAAGAATCTGTGCTTGCGCCTCGCGCCCTGAGCTCTGCTCCTTCCCCTCAATCCGCGGCACGCTATGCCCGGCCGAACTAATGTGGAACAACCGCTCTCTGCCCGGAGCAAAATAGGCTTGTGTATACAGCCCTGCTCCCGGATCACAAAGAATGTTTTCGCCACCACAATGAATCATAAATTGCCCCAGATCATTATGGTTATGGGGTTCATCGTTATGCCCGGCCTTGACGGAAAAAGCAACAGCGAGAGGTTTATCTCCGGTAAGTTCAGCGCTTGGAGAATCAAGTGCTCCCTTCGCAATCATCCAGCCCAAATCTTCCAAAATGATCACTCGTTCCGCCGGAACAGCCCCCTTTTCTTGCAAGTACATTGCCGGACTGCTCCACATCACGTTGCGCAGCAGGTGAGCCCAACGATGACAGGGATCATCGGTAAACAAAGGAATATGAAACGGCAGATCGATCTGTATACCGAAACGAGATGCCAGAAGTGAGAGCAAACCCGAAGGAACCTCTTGCTGCTCCGCACTATCCGAATAATTCACGAAGGTTCCCCCCGACAGATGAACCCGCAGTGGGAAGGCTGCTATCGCCGCTATCTTTGAACCATTCAGCAGATCCAACTCACCTTTACTGTATTCGCGTAGCATGTCGGCATAATAGACGAAATAGCCGAACCCATACACCCAGTAACCAATGCCTTCTGCACAGCCACCATCCATGCCATATCCACTCAGAAATGCTTGCATGGATCGAATCGCCTGACCAACCGATTCCGTCAAAATCGCTTCTTCCTCCAATAGTAATAATCCAGCCATGCCACAGCATCCGCTGCACACAGCAGACCAGTTATGATCTGCATCTTGCCAGTGATAGGTACGTTGTTCCCGATAGAGCGGTGTGAAGATGCGCCGCTCGGCCTCATCCCTAATCCGCTGGATGATACGTGCGTCCAATCGATCCGCGTGAATCGTCACGATTTCGGCCAGCATATGTACCGTCTCCGCGGCAAACAGATCAATATTACCGTTGACCTGTTCCACTCCCCCCGAACCCAAATGTGCAGGCAAACACCATGTATACTCACCACACACATCCCACAACATATCTTCCAATGTCTCTATCCATCTCGGCGCATTCGAATCCACTGCAAGCAGCGCTATTGCCGCCAGACGTCCCCTGCGTTCAAAGTACGCATCCTCATACAACTTTCGTTCCCCTATATCCCCAAACTTCCGATAAAGACCGAATGACAGCGAAGGCAAGCTTTCGTTCAGAGCACGTTCCCCATAGCTGCTCAGATCTGTGTAAAAAGAAGCTAGCTCTGGTTGCAATAATGCCTTTCCAATGGCATTGATAGAGCAGATTGAGGGTGCTGCTGAAGCAAGCAGAAGCTGCTGACTCCTATTTCTGTCTCGTACCATCCGATGTACTGCCCGCTGAATGACCGTAGAATCCGGGATGCAGATGGAGCTGACTTTACTTTGATTGGTGTTTTCCATTGAATTCACCCTAATCTATATGGAATACGAAACCTTCATTATATGTAACCGATTTCATTTTACCGGATAATGCTGTATATTTGAAGAGTTATCCGTCATATCCAACCAAATTAACCACAGAATTCCTGTTCCACATATAAAAAAAACGAAGAACCCCTCAGGGTTCCTCGTTGCATTCAGCTTTTTAGCTCAAACTGGATATTTCTAATTCTATTTACCAATCGCAAGTGGAGAACTCTGTACAACGGACAGCCATTGACGGGCAATCAGCTCATGACCCGCTGCGGTTGGATGCACACCATCCCATAACCAGTAGGCTGCGTCAGCTTGTTCGAGAGCATCGTTGAACGTTTGCTGCAAAGGTACCCAGACCGCCCCGAACTCACTTGCGAGTTCACGGACCAGATTTTTATACTGCCCGATACGCGCCTGCCAAGTATCCCAAAGCTCCACTGTAGCTCCCGTTTTAAGAATGAACGGCTCCATTAAAATCAGCCCGGTATTCGGCATTACTTCCCGTGTTTCCTCCAGCAAATGACGATATGCACGTCCAAGACGATCCGTCACTCCACTAGGTTCACCATTCATGGTACGCCATGCATCATTAACACCAATTAGAATGCTAATCAGATCCGGCTTCAGACTAAAGGTATCCTCGTTCCAACGTGCATAAAGATCAGAAGCGCGGTCCCCGCTAATTCCTCTGTTGTAGAACGTTGGCTGTTTGGCTGCCAGTTCCACACCCAGTTTGCTTGAGATCAGATAAGCATAGCCATGCCCGAGAAAATGATTCGGATCGTCATTGCGCGATCTTCCACCGTCTGTAATGGAATCTCCCTGAAAAAGTATAACGGATGAATGTGTACTCATAATCGAAACCGTTCCTTCCTGTATTTGACACTCCCACCCCTAAAGGGGCAAGATCACTAAAGTGATTGGGATTCTTAGCTAAGCTTAACGTCCTCATTTCATTTCTGCTTTGGACAGATGCTAAGATTAGGGTATGCCATTACCCCTCCTAAGACAGTGCATATAGCACCTTAGGCTGATTGACTGTTACCGCCAATCACAGTTGCGTAGCGAATATTCATCGCCCCAACGATATCACGATGTTTCTTGAATCCACATGGGCACTTATATCTTCTATCTTGCGCCTTGTTCTTTTTTGAACATTCTGGACAGGTTTGACTTGAATATGCAGGGTTCACATATTCCACTTTGATCCCTGCCATATTTGCTTTGTATTCAATGAATTGTGCCAAACGGTAGAATGACCATGTGTGTAGATTCTTTTCGTTTTTACGACTTGTTCTTGTCGTCTGCCTAATATTCGTTAGTTGCTCTAAGCGAATGACAGAAGTCTTATTTTCGACTGCGAAATGAACGATTTCACGGCTGACTTTGTGGTCTTTGTCTTTCATCCATCGTTGTTCTTTATCATCTAACTTGCGAATAGCGTTCACTTTCTTTTGTTTTCCTAGCTTTTGACGAACACTACGAAACTTCCGTTTCTTGTATTTGTTTTCTCGCCCATTCCCAAAGAAGCGAACGTGATCATTATCCGTGATGGCTACGGCAGGGACTTTCAACCCTAAATCAACGCCCAAAATCCGCATACCCGTTTTTTCAGTTGTTGGCATGGTGACAGCAATTTGGGCTACCCATTTACCTGAGCTTTTCGTGACACGGAGCGTACCAAGTTTATGCTTCAAAAGGTCAACGTTTCGATGGTCTTTATCGATGGACAATGCACGAATTTTTAAACGCTTAGATTTTCCCTCTACCATGAATGGAATGGAAATGTGCGTGAAGTCAAGAGAATAGTTTTGGTTATTCCATACGCAAATCGGTTTCTTTAGGATCGGTATGATTGCGTATTTACTTTTCTTAACTTTGGTAGAGAATACACTATTCGCATCTTTAATCGCTTGATTTTTTACTGCACTTGGTAGATTAGCAGGAATGTCTTTTGTTGTCTTCTTCAACCTTTTCTTTTCTTCTACCATCTCGGCCACGAGTGTATTAACAACTCGGATATATTCATGACTACTTTGTTGCAATAGTTGGATCTGCTCTGTAGTCGGCAGCAGCTTTAACTTAACCGTTATGGTCTGAGATATATACTTCACCCCCTTGTCTTTTGTTGTTCAACATAACGCTTGATGGTCTCACTTGATACATTTCCAGCGGTAGAAACAAAATAGGAACGTGTCCACAAACTGGGCAAATGCAGAAGGTGTGGAAACTCTTCTCGTAGTTTTTTTGATGTGACTCCTTTTATTTTTGCCATGATATCAGCAGGGCTTAATGTTGGAAGTGCATTGAGAAACATATGTGTATGGTCTTTGTCGCATTCAATGGCAACAGTCACAATTTTAAGCTCTGCACATACCTCATGCACCAATTCCTTGAAGCGCTGTTCTACCTCTAATTTGAGAAATATCTTTCTCCTGTATCGTGGGCAGAACACAAAATGATAGTTCAACAAAGATACGGTTGTGTTTGTTCTTCTATATTCATTCATATCTATATTGTATGAGTTTAATAGATGAATTGAAACAAGCAAAAAAATTAAGAACGCAGACATTTCGGATACTTGAAGCATCACAATAGTGATACTCCGTATTCGACCTCACTTTCATCCCACATCTAAAGAATTAGGCTTTCTCGTTCGGGGATTCTGTAATCAATATTCTGTGCTTCGAGTTGCTCATGGATTTAGCTCCCTTCGCTCTATTACGATCCTATAGGACATTATTAACCGTTAGAGCGAAGGATTTACCTGATCCAATAAAGGCCCCGTATATTAACCCATCAAGTACCGCAGAATCATCATCGCAACAATACCGACAAGTACGGTTCCGAGCAGACTTCGTGTCCAGATGGCTACAGCAATCGTAGGCAGGGCTGCCCACAAAGCTGGATTATGTGTAATCGGCACCAACTGGTTGTCCGCCATAAACAGTTCCTGACCGATCAGTGCCGCCATGACCGCCACGGGTACATATTCAAGCCAGCGTAACAGCCACATCGGTATCTGTATTTTACTGAACAGCATGAGCGGCAATACGCGCGGGATGAACGTTAACAAAGCCGAACCCATTATAATCCAGAATACATCCCATCTTACTTCCATCGTTCCATCACTACTCCCATCGTTGCCGCAATGACCGCAGCCACAATGACACTCATGCTGCCAAGTGAAGCCATGCTGGCGAAGATTACACAGACAACGGCGATGATCGCCACATTGATGTGTAATTTTTTATTTTTGCGCTGCATCAGCTGAAGCACTACCAGACCTATAAACATTGCAGGCAGGGCAAAATCAAGTCCAAGCCGCTCGGGATTGGTTATCCAGCGTCCAAAGTAAGCCCCCGCCATATTCGCCACAAACCAATTCAGGTATGCTGTAATGTTCAGACCGTGCATCCAGCGCTCACTCAACGTTTTCCGGCCAATCGCTCGCGTCATCGCCACGCCAAAGGACTCGTCGGTAAGCAGCGAGCCGATCCACATATTTTTAAGCGGCGTCAGATGACGAAAGTACGGTGATACGGCTGCACTCAGCAGCAGATGGCGAAGATTCACGAAGAATATGGTGAAAATGATAGCAGTCGCTGAACCACTCGAGGCAAGCATGCCTGCGGCAATAAACTGAGCCGATCCAGCGTATACAATCAGACTGAGCAGAGCCGTTTCCGCCAAACTTAAGCCTGCCGTCATTTCAATGACACCTGCTGCAAACCCAATACTTAAATATCCAAGCAGTGTTGGGATACAGTCCTTAACCCCTTGCATAAATGAAGCATCATCCAACACCTCTTCGGTATTTGCGGGCCCGGATGTCAGTGGTATGGATTTATCCAAATCCGGTTCATCCCCTCTCCATGTCATCCACATCTTGCGGATTACTTTTAATTTAGAAATATACCACAGGATAAGACATTCAGGGAGAGACAGATTCACTTTTACAGAACAGATCCGTTCCGAGCGTTCATAAACCATTGATTAACGATGATCACCAACGAGAAAAAGACTGAAGGGTTTTACCCTCACAGTCTCCTTCGAGAAATGCTATTGAACTATAACTTGAATTTCTCAATCAGGCTTTGCAGATCTTCAGCCATGCGAGACAATGCCGCAGAAGAAGCTGCAACCTCTTCCATCGTAGCCAGCTGCTCCTGCGCAGCAGCTGAACCATCTTCGGTTCCTGAGGCAATTTGATTGGATAATTCAATGGTATCATTCACTTCCTTGGACACATGACTCATGCCTCCATCAATCTGACGGGAAGCTGTCGACACTTCTCCAGCTTGTGCAGCAACTAACTGCACGGCACTACGGATATTTTTGAAGGCCTCTCCCGCCTCCGTAATCATTTGCGTACCTTTAATCATGCCTTCTCCTGTACGGGCAAAGGTAGACTGTACTGCATTCGTTTTCTCTTGCATCTCCCGCATAAGTTCATTAATACGTTCGGCAGCACTGCCCGAATTGTTGGCTAGCGATTTTACTTCATTAGCCACGACAGCAAAGCCTCGACCTTGTTCACCTGCTCTTGAAGCTTCAATCGATGCATTCAAGGCAAGGATATTGGTCTGTTTGGCGATGTTGGTAATCTCGGCCACAATCTCAACAATTTCTTCATTTTTCGCTCGAAGATCCTGAATGACAGCAGCCATGGCCTCACTCTCATTATTCACCTTCTGAATATGAGCAACCGCCTCTTCCACCGTAACCATACCCGCTTCGGAGTTAGTAGATGCTTCTACAGCTATACGAGCCGTGTCTTCAGCACTCGATGAGATTTCTTTGACACCTATAGACATTTCACCGACGAGTTGGCCCGTTGCAGCAAGGCTGGCGTTTTGTTTGTTCGTTCCTGACGCTGCATCCTGCATCAATTCGGCAACCTGTTCCGTTGCTCTGGATGTCTGTTCAGAACTCGCCATCAGCTCCTCAGAGGATGCTGCTAGCTGGCTCGATGTATCATGTACTTCGCCCAGAACATTACGTAGTGAAGAGGTCATGGTATCGAAGCTTGCCCCGAGTTGTCCAAACTCGTCACGGCGCTGTAAACCTACACGAACTGTCAGATCACCCGCGCTTACTTTGGATGCTGCTTGCGTTAGTTGCAACAATGGACGGTGAATACTGCGAATAATGAACACAAGCAGAATAATACCAATGATCAACGAGGTCCCTACCAGAGTGTAGGCACGAATCAAGATCGGTCTTACCGCATCTGCTGCTTCAGAAGGAACCATCTCACCGACAATTTTCCAGCCTGTTTCTGGATTCGTATAGAATACGGCTTCCAATTCTTGTCCATCATACGTGTACTTTACAGTTCCTTGATCTTTTTTATACATCTCATTAATGTAGCTCTCATTGGACTGCACACCGGATTCGATATTGTAATGGAACAGGAACTTCCCGCCGTTATCAAGCATATACAGTTTTCCCTTTTCACCAATATGTATCTTATCAACGGAATCTTTCAAATAATTGAGACTTACATTGGCTCCAATTACCCCTTTACCATCGGCCAGCTTGGCAGCTGCGGTGACAACCCATTCACCCGTGGTTACCGACTGGAACGTGTCCGAGATAATTGGTTCATCCTGTGACATACCCATCGTATACCAGCTGCGTTCCCGTGGATCGTAGATTTGTTGTCCGGGGTCAGGGGATTTCATCCAGCTGCCATCTTCAGCACCTGCTGTTATTACACCCAATTCTTTGTGAGCTTTGGACATACGATCCATTTGTCTCTGAACAGCTGGTGATTTATTGATAATATCTGTTGAAGTAATACCCGCTGCAAACTGCGCTGCGTTATCCTTCTCCATATCCAGCATTTGAGTAATCTGCAGACTGAGCATTTCCGTTTTGGCCTGTGCAGAAAGAATGATTTCTTCCCTGACCTGGTCTGCTGCTTTTAAATAAGACAACCATCCCACGCTAATGCTCGGTACAATCAAGAACAAGAGCAACGAAGCGATCAGACGTTTCTTAACCGTTAATGTAAACCAATTGCGAATCCTTTTCTTCATTTAAATATCCCCCATCATCATCTTCACCCCTTTTTTATCGGACAAACGTAGTAAAAATATTATGTATGGATACTAAAATGAATCGAAATTGCATTATTTTTGTTAGGGAAATAGAAAATGATGCTCACGCCTCGTTTTGACCCTCTCTGCGAGATCGTTTACAATATCTCATAAGCTGGTTATCCATGAAACGATTGGAAGGAGAGGATTCGAATCTTACGCAAGTCACATGTGCAACAACCTGTTACCAGATTATATTCATCCATGTTACGTATTCTGTTAGCCCTCATCCTTTGTGCAGGCCCTATTATGGGACAAGCCAGTTTCACGGCATCCGCGGCACAAGAGACGCAAACAGTTCACATTGAAGTGAATGGTCAAGAGCAATCGTGGAAAAATGCACCCCTTGTATACAAAGGTACAACGTATGTTCCATTGCGAGATGTGGTTACCTCTGTACATGGCACCTTGAAGTGGGAAGCTCGTACCAAAACGGCTACGATTACCGTTGGTCGAGACAAGCTCGTTCACCAAGCTGGCAGTGACTTCATTCAAGTTAATCACGTTCGCCTGTCCTCCGGTGTGCAATCCCGCACCATTAACGGCACCCTGATGTTACCTGTCCGCGCGCTTGCCAATGCTCTCAAGGCAGATATTAAAGTTCAACGTACAGCCTCAGGGCAGATGAGTGTTAATATCCAGACGGACAAAGTGAGCCTATTAAATAGTCAAGTCGCTAGTGTAGACAGCTATTTGCGCGAAATTGATTTTCCAGGCATGGCTCTGATTGCCCGCAATGGCGAAGTGCTGCTTCGCCAAGGCTACGGACTAGCGGATGAACAGACGCTGAATCGTCCAGATCAGAAGACCAGAATTGCCTCTCTGAGCAAATCCTTCACCGCAGCCTCCATTCTCAGCTTGGTGGAAAAAGGGAAGCTCGATGTGCAAGATCCAATATCCAAGTACATCTCCGGTATACCAAAGGGAGATCAGATCACGCTCCATATGCTGTTATCCCAAACTTCAGGTATTCCATCCGCCTTTGGCCGGGGTGAAGGCACTTCATTGGAAGAAACGGTAGAGGAAATCCGGCACAAAACATTAAAATTCGAACCGGGTAGTGCCTATTTATACAGTAACAGTGGTTATGTTCTGCTGGCCTATGTTATTGAACAGGTATCTGGCATGAGTTATGCCGATTATGTAGAACAGACCATTCTGAAGCCACTCGGCATGAAGAACTCCGGAGAAGCTTCACGCAAGGTCCATACGACCAGCGGGTTTGTTTCGGAGAATAAGCAGTGGGTACCTGCCCCTTATTATGTTTCACAATCAGGTTCAGGGACGATCTACTCCACGGTGGATGATTTGCTGAAGTGGGATCGGGCACTGTACACGGACAAAATTCTAAGCCAGGATACGATTGAACAGATGTATGAGCCGTATTCGGATAAAAATTATGGCTACGCCTGGATTCTTAAGGAAAGCGATCAGAATCGTACCGTGTTCCATAACGGTAGCGGCGGTGGTTTTGCCACAGCGTTCTCACGCAATTTAACAGATGATGTTACCATTATTCTGCTCGGCAATCATGCGGGCATGGATATGACTTCGCTTATGGATAAAGTCGAGGCTAAGACAGCTCAGGCACTGAATCTGCAATAATTTTGTAATTATCCATTAGATATAGCAGAAGGGACGGTCCATTATAGGATCGTCCCTTCTGCTATATTGGTCTTCATATTCCGAATCAAACTTTCGCTTCGTTCGTCATTTAACGCCTGTCTACTTAATGGATACAGGAAGTTTCCCGGCAAAAGGAATATGCCCCATCAGCGCCCGAGCGGCGCTATCCATGGCAAGCGGCCTACTCTCGTAAGCTGCCACATACACCTGAACCTCCGGGATTGCAAGCAAATCATAGGGACTGCGGAGCGCCACAACAGCGAGCGGTTTGCCCAATTGCTGCAGCCAGCCGATCAACCTGCACTGCGGATCACCAGAGGCACTGCCTGCATTATACGTCCCCACCACAATCTGGCGAACGTCGTCCTCTTCGGCAGCTTGAAGCAGACGGGCAGAACGAATGGCAACCTCCTCTGGTGTGACTGTTATTTCGACCACATCCAGACCGTAGTGCGACAAAGTCGAACCTAGAGTAACCGCCTGAGTCAGCTGTTCGTCGGCAATCGTTGTCACAGATGTAGCAACCGTTATGACCAGTGTACGTTCCGGCTTCAAAGGCAGCATGTTCAGTTGGTCACGCACCAGCGTGATGCTGTTCTCACTGATTCGTCGAGCCACCTCTAGGTGTAATGGGTGGTTGCGCTCTTGGAGCTTCGATGAAGCTGGATCAGTTGATGCCTCAGCGGAGAGTGAAGTCGACACCGAACCGTGTACTTCATCATTACCTGTGCCTATTCCCTTCTCCAGCAGGCCTCGTTTGGCCTTGTACTTCAGCAACCGAGTTACAGATTCGTCAATGCGGGCCTCGCTGATTCGCCCGCTCTGCACGGCTGCCAGCAGCGCTTCAAACGCCCCTGCTTGAAGTTGAGCTGTGTGGCTGATCAACACCAGATCTGCGCCGGCCTCTACCGCCATCACAGCTGCATCGACAGTACCATAGTTGGCGGAAATCGCGTCCATCTCCATACAATCCGTTACAATCATGCCGTCATATCCCAGTTCCTGACGAAGCAATCCGCTTAACACGGCTCGCGATAGTGTCACAGGCAGACGCTCCGGTTCCAGAGCCGGAAAATAAATATGTGCCGACATCATTGCATCAACACCTGCCGCTATGGCAGCCCGGAACGGAATCAGCTCCACACGGTCTACCCGTTCCCGATCATGGGTGATGACCGGGAGATCCAGATGCGAATCGGTATCCGTATCCCCGTGTCCCGGGAAATGTTTGGCTGTCGCAGAAATGCCAGCATCTTGGACTCCCGCAATGCTCCTGGCCCCATACGCTGCCACGGACTGCGGTGATTCCCCAAATGAACGCACACCAATTACCGGATTGGCGGCGTTATTATTTACATCAAGAACCGGAGCAAAGTTCATGTTAATTCCCATCGATCTAAGCTCCACCCCACTGATATAGGCTGCCTGGTATGCATCCTCGATGGAACCTGCTGCCGCAATCGCCATCTGTCCCGGCATCAGGGTGATCCCTTCGGTAATCCGAGCCACCATGCCGCCCTCCTGATCAATGGATATCCAAAGCGGTACATTACCGCTATCGACAGCAATCCGTTGCAGCCCCGACGATAACCGCTCTACCTGCTCCGGCGACTCGACGTTGCGAGCAAAATAGATTACGCCGCCAATGGGATACTTTCGCAGAAAAGCATCCACATCACCGGCAGCCTCAGTGCCATGAAATCCACAAAGCAGCATTTGTCCAATTTTCTCACGCAGGGTCATCTGTTTCAGCTTCACCGGGTATATCTCTTTTGGCTCACTCATTCCATGCCTCCTCCCCATGACAAACATCATCCGTACATTACGCGACATTCTATTGATGAATTCCATACTTTATGGGTATAGCAAAAACGGCTTACGCCGTTCCTTCCATTCCTCTGCCTCTGCATTCCATGCTTCCATCAAGCGTACTAACTCTTCACGGTCATGAATGACATCCCTGACTTTCCTGCCTCCGGTCAACAGATCAATAAAATAACGGGAACCCGGCTGTGGCGGCTCCAACCAGCGAAATTGCTCCGGATAGAGCGATGCCAGTTCATGCAAAAGCACCAGACCTGTATCTACCGCCCGGAGTGCCCTGCTATCCGTCACGAAAATCCTCACACCTCCGCACAGCTCACCTGCATGTTTGGAGAAGGTTGGCGACATGTAGACCGGATGCACATGTACACCCTCCAATTTGTGTTCCCGAAAGCGTTCCGCCAGTCGTTCACCCTCAATCCAGGGGGATCCAATCCACTCAAATGGGCGAGTCGTGCCCCTGCCCTCTGATACATTGGTGCCTTCGAACAGGCAAGTACCCGCATACACCCGCACACTGTCCAGCGTGGGCATATTGGGAGAGGGCAGCATCCAAGGAAGCTCACAATTCGTAAACTCCATGGAGCGCCGCCACCCTTCCATTGCTATCACATCCAGTTCGCAGGGCACCTCCATCTCACTGTTGACCAACAGAGCCAATTCACCGACCGTCAGTCCGGTGCGGACAGGAACACGCCAAGCGCCAACGAGTGATTCATACCCCGCGCTTAGCAGGCCGCCTTCTACCGCATCCCCGCCCAGCGGATTGGGTCGGTCCAGCACCAACAAGCGTTTGCCTGCTTCGGCACAGGCCTCCATCATGTGGAACAGAGTGGATGCATACGTGTAATAACGAACGCCCACATCCTGAATATCAAACAGCACCGTATCCACCTCAGCCAGCATCGCAGGCGTAGGCTTCTTGTGTTCCCCATAAAGGCTGAACACAGGGATGCCCAGACGTGGGTGCACCGTATCCCCGAATCGAACACCAGCTTGAAGCTCACCATCCAGCCCGTGCTCACACGCATAAAGCGCTGTAAGTTTGGCATCTGCCAACCCGGCACAAACATCCACCGTAGAGACAAAGTCGGCCGTAATACCTGTGGGGTTCGTCATCAGGCCAATACGCGCATCCGTTAACCATGGGTGGGATAACCCGCTGGATAAAAGATCAACTCCAGTTTTTACACCCATCACACATTCCCCTGGCTTATCCACCCCGTATGTTGGTGGTCATTGCCGCCAGATGTGACAGGTTCCTCTTCAGGTTCAAGCACATTAAGGGCGACCTTATGCTGATAGATGGCAAACATGCCCGCGAACAGCGCTCCGAAGCCAACAACCGTCAGCATTAGCAAAGCCGTCAGACACAGCGCCTGAAAACAGGCTCCCATCGTGTACCCCGGATGACGGAAGAATAACTTCACACTTTCCCCCATCGCCTGAATGATGCCCATGTTTTTTTGCAAAACAAGCTGCCAGGTATAGAATTGCGACATCAGCGCCATGAGGACGAAGAACGTTTGGAACATGCTCACCGCTGTGCCTGTAATCCCGCCCTGTCCGCCGTAATACCACCAGGTTGACCAGAGAATGAAGCCAAGCACGGCGAAAAGCACACCTACTGCCCCTCCCGGGATGAATCCCTTCATCGTTCCGTTCCAGATATCCTTAAGACCATTGCGGCGTTCCTTGCGTTCCAGCCTGTGATGCACGGCATAACTGACACCGAACAGGATTGGCATATAAATCACGGCCAAAAGCAGCACCGCGATTGGCAGCGGAGCAAACATCAGAATGGGTACCAGCACGATGGAGCTGACAACACTGTACAGGGCCACCGGAATAATATCCCGATAGATTTCCGCCCCCGACTTGACCAACACTTCACTCAGCTTACGCATCCCCACACTCCCTTTCTTGCAGCTCGTTTCTTATTCCCGTCCAATCGCCAGTTCCGTCTCTGGGTCAAAAAAGTGTGCCTTACGCAGGTCCAGTACAAAATTTTTGTCCAATCCTACATAAGCATGTGTTTCCGGGTGAACCTTGGCCGTAACGGTACGGGCACCCGAATGGAAATACACTAGATTCTCGGAGCCCAGATGCTCTACAACCTGAACCCGCGCCTGCAGCATATGATCTGTTGGGATATTCGGAGCGACATCGTCACCAAAAATATGCTCTGGACGCAGACCCATAATCACCGGTTTGCCTTGATAGCTCTGAAGACGAGCGAGTACATCTTCTGGCAAGGTGAATGATGCTCCGTCCACAACAACCTGCGTGCCTTCAATCCGGGCATCAATGAAATTCATTGCCGGGGAACCGATAAATCCGGCAACAAACATATTACGCGGACTCGCATACAATTCTTTCGGTGAAGCCACCTGCTGGATATCTCCATGATTCATGACCACGATTCGCTCCCCAAGTGTCATGGCCTCCACCTGGTCATGCGTGACGTATACAATTGTGGCACCGAGCCGCTTATGCAGTTCGCCCAATTCCACCCGCATCTGTACCCGCAGCTTCGCATCCAGATTGGATAGCGGCTCATCGAACAGAAACACCTGCGGATCACGGACGATCGCACGCCCTACCGCCACACGCTGGCGCTGACCACCGGACAGCTCGCGCGGTTTGCGCTCCAGCATCGCCTCCAGCCCCAGAATGGCGGCCGCATTCTGTACCTGTTCATCAATATAGGATTTTGGTTTCTTGAGATTTTTCAGACCAAAGGACAGATTTTCACGTATCGTCATATGCGGATAAAGTGCATAATCCTGAAATACCATCGCGATATCGCGATCCTTCGGATGCAGGTCGTTCACGACCCGTTCCCCGATGACAATATCGCCACTCGTCTGTTTTTCCAGTCCCGCAATCATCCGCAGTGATGTCGTCTTGCCACAGCCCGAAGGACCCACAAAAACCACGAATTCCTTATCCTCTATAACAAAGTCCGAGCCGGCCACAGCCGTGAACGTTCCTTTATGATCGTCTTTGAATTCTTTGCGCACTTGGCGAAACTCCACGCGTGCCATAGGTAGATCCCCCTTTACGTTGTCGCTTGTCCTGAACTAACAGTTCACCTTAACCTTTTACTGCACCGATCGTAATGCCCTGTAGGAAATAACGTTGCAGTGAGAAAAACAGAATGATCATCGGCAGCGCACCAATTGTTGCCCCTGCCATCATTGCGCCGAAATCCGTTGATTCGGCAAATACGAACGAAGCCAGCCCCACCTGAACGGTGCGCATCTCGTTGGAGTTAGTGATCAGGAATGGCCAGAAGAATTCATTCCACGAAGCTACAAACGTGAAAATCGCCAGCACCGCGATCCCTGGCTTCGCCATCGGCAGAATCACTTTCCAGAAGATGCCGAACTCACTGCATGCATCAATACGTGCCGCATGAATCAGTGATGTGGGCAGCGTTGACATGAACTGTTTCATCAAGAAAATGTTGCCCACACTGACCGCAGCAGGCAGAATAATGGCCGTATACGTATCCCCCAGGTCAAACACGTTGACCATCAGAATATACAAGGGAATCAGGGTCACCTGTGCCGGAATCATCATCGTGCCCAGCAAGGTCCAGAATACCGCCTGACTTCCCGGGAATTTCAGTTTGGCGAACGCATATCCCGCCAGGGAGGCGAAGAACACATTCGTCACGGTTAGAATGACCGAGATGAGCAGCGAGTTGTACAGCCAGCGCCAGGCATCAGTTTTGGCAAAAAAGCGCTCATATGGTGATAACGACAGCTGCTCCGGGATCATCTGCGGTTTGAAGGAAGCCGACATCGCACTATCCTGCACCGAACCGACTAGCATCCAGTACATCGGAATGACCGTCACCAGTGCCCAGACCACCAGCAGAATGGATGCAACGACAAGCAGTGTCTTTTTCTGTGTTGATTTCATGGATTTCATTCACCCCCGGATGCTTAATGCAACATGCTCTAATAGTACGTGTTTTGAACTACCTCTAATACTCAATATCGCTGGAGAAATATTTGAACTGGATGACGGAGATGACAATAATGATAATCGCCAGAACGAACGACTGTGCAGAAGCCAATCCGAACTCATAGAACTTGAATGCCGTCTCATAGATCAGATAAGCGATCGTTGTTGTCGCAAAGTTCGGTCCACCCTGTGTCATCAGATATACCGAAATGAACACCTGGAAAGACGTGATCACACCTGTCACGAGCAGATACAGCGTCGTTGGTTTGAGGAGCGGCCATGTAATCTTGCTGAACTGGGTCCAGCCGCTGGCATGATCAATATCCGCCGCTTCGTACAGCGATTTCGGAATACCGCCCATGGCTGCCAGATACAGAATAATGCCCGCTCCGTGCGATCCGAGCCAGTTCATCAGAATGAGTGAAAAGAGTGCCGTTCCCGATTGGCCCAGCCAGATCACCGGATCAAGGCCTAACAGGCCAAGGAAGCGGTTCAGCAGTCCCGAATCTGTCGGGTCAAAGATCGCCAGCCATACGATGGAGATGGTTACTCCGGATGCTACCGCAGGCAGGTACAATGTTGCTTTGAAGAACGTCTGCCACTTGCTTTTCATCTGGTAGATGAAGTAGGACAGTACAAATGTAATGAGAATATTGACCGGTACCGTACCTACAGTAAAGATGAGTGTATTTTTAATCGACTTCCAGAACGTCTCATCTTTCACCAGTCGCTCGTAGTTATCCAATCCAACCCACGTCGAGTTCATAATGTTGTATTTCTGGAAGCTCATCACGAGAGCCGTCAGAACGGGATACAGTGTGAAAATGAGAAACAGCAGGACAGGCGCCAAAATAAACAAATACGCCCACCCGTAGTCTCGCCAAAACCGGGCAACCCGGGAAGTCCGGGGCACAGACGGTTTTGGCGCAAGGGCGGTCTGCATGGCGAATCCTCCTCTCCTAATCAGTGTAGTTTTGCGTTATGTTGTATGGTCCGAGTTATTGTCCAAACATCTGCTGGCCTTTGTTCTTGAAGTCTTCTGCGATCTGCTCCGGTGTCTTCTCACCCGAGAACAGCGCCTGAATGTTAGGCTTCACAACTTGTTCCTTGAATTGTTTTTGCTGTGATGCTTTGTCGATATCCAGTTCCAGTACAACCGGCATAGCGATATTCTCTGCCATGACTTTTGCAGCAGCCAGATTATCCGGTTGACCAAGTTCTTTTCCTTTAAACAGATCCACCTGGGATTGTCTTACGAATGGAAGCGCCAGTTCATTGGCCGAGTTCCCTGCTTTGGCACCACTGAGTGCCTCCATAACCAGGAACGTATTTTTAGCATGCTGTTCACCTTTGTCCTTCTTCTGTTTGAAGGCTACATACCCTTCGCCACCCATCGTTGTTGCCGCAGGTTGATCATCATTATGCGGTACAGGCAGCAGGACAAAATCAATTTTCTCCCCTTGTACCTTGCCGTCATCAATATCCTTGTTGCGGTTCTGAATCATCACATCATAATAAGGAATCGCTTTGGAGATGATCGCCGTTTCACCCGCGTAGAACATATCCGTCCGTTTTGCTGGAGCAAGAGCAGCCGTTTCCTTCGGCATATAACCTTGATCCATCAGATTTTTGATAAAAGAGAGAGTATCCAGAATGCGGCCATCATTCCATTGGAATGTGCCAGCTTTATCGAGAACGTCAATCATGCCGTTGTTTCGGGACAACATTTCAATGAAATCAAGCGAGGTTCCGTCGGTAACCAGTGCATATTGTTTAGCCCCACCATCCAGCGTTTTGGTCAGCTTGGCTGCGGCAGCGTTGAATTCGGACCAGGTCCAACCATTTTGCTGAATGGATTTCCAGTCAATACCCGCTTCCTCGAGAATGCGTTTGTTGCCACCCCATGCCCATTGGAATTGATACAACGGCATTCCGTACTGTTTCCCTTGGATCTGGCCTAATTCAAGCGTACCTGGCAGATAGTCATCCTTGATCTCAGGTGTCAGGTAGTTGTCCAGCTCAAGTGCCAATCCCGTATTCACATATGTGCCGTCTACACTATGAAAGTAAAGATCCGGCGGGTTGCCCGCGTTCAGAGCGACATCGAATTTTTTGGGCCCTTCCGCCCAGGAGAGCATCTCCGTCTTCACGGTAATGTTCGGGTGTTCTTTATTGAAATCAACGATCAGATCCTTCAGTTCATCTTCATATGTCCCATGTACTGGATAAGTCCATACGGTCACCGTATCTTCCGCATTGGGATCATCTGAAGCAGCACCCCCGCTATTCCCGCAGGCAGTAACCCAGACCATCATCAACAACATTGCCCATACCAGACCCTTCTTTTTCATCCCTTCATCTCCTTCGCGTGTCGTCTCCCGATAATTGCATTGCCTAACCATGCTACCCCTTTTGAAATCATCCATCCTTAAACGACTTAACAGATTATTGAGCGTGGCAGTAAGGAAAATGCACCTCCCTTATGGATTAGACCTGAACGTACGCAGGATTAATCTCTTAAATGCAATATTAACGTCAACTTAGTTAACATTAACAGTATTAATTCCTTCCAAAATTGTAGATTGAGTTCATTATATGAGCTATGAAATAAAAATTCAACATTATTTTTTATTATAAAATTTAATTTTACTTTTTCATTTTATGCCTCTATACTATGTAAAAAGAAAACTCAAGCAATCGAGGTGAGCCACTTTGCGAGTATATGTAGGCGTAGATGGAGGCGGTACCAATACTGATGCAGCAATCA
Organism: Paenibacillus sp. MDV22-iso6; assembly: GCF_058408365.1. NCBI lineage: Bacteria > Bacillati > Bacillota > Bacilli > Caryophanales > Paenibacillaceae > Paenibacillus > Paenibacillus sp. MDV22-iso6. The sequence continues at coordinate 405,470 of NZ_JBZVDZ010000008.1, forward strand.
TTTCTGAGTTTGGCGAAATTCTCGCCCGGCTCAGCGGCGGTCCCACAAATCCTCACAGCGTACCACTGGAACAGGCCCTTTCCGAACTGCAACGAGTGCTGGAACAGCTATTTAATCTAAAAAGTGATTTATCGACAAATTGTGAAGGTATATGCCTCGGCATGTCAGGTGTAGATACGATCCAAGAACGGCAACTTATAGCCGACGCAGTTAATAACTATATGAAGAGTCGGAATCGACAGGGATCAGAAGGGTGTCCAGTCTGGGTTGTATCCGAAGGAGAGATTGCTCTGATGGCCTCTCTCGGACATACTCACGGTGTATTGTGCATCTCTGGAACAGGGTCCATCGTGTACGGTTTTACGCTGGAAGGAGAGCGATACCGTGCAGGAGGCTGGGGTCATCTGCTCGGAGATGAGGGGAGCGGCTATCGTATTGGGCAGCGTGCACTCCAAGTGGTAATGCAGAGCTATGACGGTGTTCTTCCTCCAACCCGTTTAACCCCGCTTCTTCTAAGGAAACTGAACCTTCGGGATATATCGGAGTTAAAGGCACGGGTGTACCAGACGGATTGGGGCAAAACCGAGACCGCATCCATCGCCCGTCTGGCTATAGAGGCTGCTGAATCCGGGGATGAGGCCGCCCGGGCACTGATCATCGATGAGGCCGCACAATTGGCGGATACCGCCAAGGCGCTGATTGCCCGTCATCCCGAATTTGCATCCACTCAGGTTGTCCTGTCTGGATCATTGTTTCGATACGCTGCACTTTTCCGAACTACATTTATCCAGAAGTTATCGGGATATTATGAAGAGTTGGACTTTGTATATCGTGAAGATGCCCCTGCTCCAGCGATTGGTGCAGCACAACTGGCAAGAATACGCTGTTCCTTGAATGAATCATTTTAAAAGAGAGAAGGAGGCCATACGGATGAATCACATGCTGAACTCACTACTAACGGAACAACCCAATCCACTAACGGATCATATAGATGAATTGCCTTCGGCAGAAATTATGGAGCTAATTAATAAGGAAGATCAACGGATTGCGGAGCTCATTCAGCCCCTGATTCCGGTCATTGCTCAAGCGGCGGACCTGATTTTGAAGGCCTTTCAATCTGGCGGCAGGCTATTTTATGTAGGCGCAGGTACAAGTGGACGATTGGGAATACTCGACGCTTCGGAATGCCCGCCTACCTACGGAACCCCTCCCTCTATGGTGCAGGGTATTATCGCAGGGGGATTTCGGGCAGTGAAGGACCCGGTTGAAGGTGCTGAGGATAGCGAGGAATTGGGAGCCGCAGACCTTGATGAACATGGAATAGACGAAAACGATGTCGTGGTTGGCATTGCAGCCAGTGGCCGGACGCCGTATGTGCTGGGTGCGATGAGACACGCCAAGGAGATCGGAGCTACTGTAATCAGCCTGAGTAACAACGCAGGTACGCCGATGACCCTTTTGGCTGATGTGAGCATCGAGGCTGTTGTCGGCCCAGAGGTTGTCATGGGTTCAACACGTATGAAGGCCGGCAGCGCCCAGAAAATGATTCTGAACATGCTCACCACTACTGCCATGATTCGTCTGGGCAAGGTTTACCGTAATTTCATGGTCGATCTGAACCCTTCGAATGAAAAACTTGTCCATCGGGCCAAACGCATGATCCATCTGGCAACCGGAGCGAACGAAGCGGACATTGAACAGGTTTTTGCCGGTGCAGACGGTCATGTAAAAACAGCAATCGTCATGCTGATGGCAGGCGTGGACGCCGTGGAAGCTCAGCGAAGACTGGATCTGGCTGACGGATTTGTCCGCGCCGCCATTGTGGGTCCTTCCTGAGCCGTACAGAAGTATTCCTAGAGGTTGAAAGAGAAGAGCCCGACATTAGTCTGGGCTCTTTTTTTATTTTTTTATACTAAAAGCGAATATAATCCGTCAAAAAAATCCCCTTCTGTATAAACAGAAAGGGATTCATATGGTTCTACTTCACTTATGCTCCAGAATAGCCTGCCGGCTCTTCTCCAAATATTCCACCGACTGGTTGTAGTCGCGGCTGGCAATCGCCAGATACAAAATGTCGATCACGTTCAGCTGTGCGATGCGTGACGAAGTTGCTCCGCTCCGGATATCGCTTTCGGTGGAAGTAATCATCAGGGGTACATCCGCCAAACTGCTGAGCGTATTGCTCCCCCACTTGGTAATGCTAATCGTTGCAGCGCCGCCTTCACGAGCATGCTTCAGACAGGAGATCACGTTCGAAGTCTCCCCTGAATACGAGATACATACCACCGCATCATCTTCGCGAAGCGTCGTTGCGGACGAAATCTGCATATGCGGATCGGCGAACGAAAAGCTTGTGCGATTGATTCGCATGAACTTGTAGTGTGCATCCAGCGCAATCAGGTTGGAGGCCCCCACCCCGTAGAAAAAGATCCGGTTCGCCCGATGAAGAATATCCACTGCCCGCTCCACCAGACGCGGGTCCAAAATATGAACGGTATCCTTCACCGACTGAATATTGTTTGCGGACACATGCTGAATAATGCTCTCCATGGAGTCCTGGGGACGAATCTCCGTATATTGGTATTGCTCACCTGTCTGCAAATCTCCGGCAATCTTCAGCTTCAGCTCCTGGAAACCCGTTACACCCAGTGATTTGCAGAGACGGATAATGGCAGCCGGGCTGCCACCGCTCCGTTCAGACAGCTGTGCCACCGAGGACTGAACCGTCTCTTGGGGATGATCGAGAATGTAAGCACCGATCTTCCGTTCCGACGGAGTCAAGTCATCCATTAATGCGCGTAAACGTACAAGTCCACCTTTCATGCCTTCCATCCGCTCCTCCTTTCCGTACTGCCTTCATGTACAAGCATTTTATCCTATAATTCCAATAGAGTCTAATTGATTAAACGCCCTTGCTTATTCAACTCATTCAAAAGCCATGCTGCACTACAGTGTCAGGTTGCCCGATATTACGGCGTGTTTCGCGCCGGTTACTGCCGGGAGCGTGTTGGTTCTGCCCATGAGTGCCTCATGGCCAAGGAGGGCAAATCCAATCGCTTCACGGGCATCATCTGGTATACCATAGTCCGCTGTTCGCTCCAAACGGATACCTTCCGGGAGTCTCTGACGGATCATCTCCATTAACGTGGCATTGGAAGTGCCACCACCGCAGGCGAGCATGGCCGATATGTGCACCTTGGGCAGGATAAAATCCTTCACTGCACGCACGATCGTCTCCGCGGTCAGACAAGTGGCGGTAGCCAGCGTATCCTCCAGGGATAAAGAACGCGCAGCGGCCATCTCCATCAAGCGTACTGCATATGCTGCACCGTACACTTCACGTCCGGTACTCTTGGGAGGCAGCCTTTTGAAATAGGTATCGTCCAAACACAGATCCACCAGATCCTGATCAAACTTTCCCTGTGCGGCGATGCTTCCATTTGGATCATAGTGCTGCCGCCCACCAGTCGCCTGGCGTACGATCGCGTCCATCACCATATTGCCAGGTCCCGTATCAAAAGCCGAAATGCCTTCATTAGAAGACGCTGATGGCAGCACCGTAACGTTGCCAATACCACCGATATTTTGCACCAATCGTCCTTCCTCCGGGCTGCGGAACATCAACGCATCGGCGTAAGGGGTAAGCGGCGCCCCCTCCCCGCCAGCCGCCATATCCCGGGCCCGCAAATTGCCGATCACTGGCAGGCCCGTTCGTTCACGTACAACGGCGCTTTCGCCAATCTGCAACGTGGACACCACTGGAAGACTCTCGCCTGCTGGCCCTGGAAAAGCCGAGGCTACTGGTGCGTGCCATACGGTCTGTCCGTGCATGCTGATCGCATCCACCTGCCCGGATGAGATTCCTGAGGATCGAATAAGCTCTCTGACACTCTGAGCATACCACTCCGATACGCCAAAATGTGCAGCCGTCAGCTCATCCACACGTGCCGTCTCCGGTGAACATAGTCGAATCAGCACTTCTCTCAATTCATTGGAGTAAGGTACGCAGACGAAGTCAACCAGATCGATCTTTTGCAATGCCCCGCTGTCATCTGTCAGAATACGCACCAATGCCGCATCCGTCCCGTCGAGGGACGTGCCTGACATCAGTCCAATGATGTAATGCTCCCGTTTCAAGCGATATTGCTCCCACATCGGATAGCTGCCTGTATCCATCCATTCACAACCTCCCGCCAGACCCGATGAACACGTCATCCTGCCATAATTTCACCCAGTATATGATATAAAATTTCACAAGTCAAATATTTTATGAAATTTAATTACACTCTTCCAACCATAGCGACTCTTTGTCCGAAATGAAATGCTCACGAGATGCTTCTATAAATAAAAATAGATAAATAACGATCAAAAAAGAAACATTTTTACAATTTTACCGTTTATATAACGAAGGTATATTTTGGAATCGACATGTTGAGGATTATAAGCTGTCACTAGCGGAAGGAGATACCAAGATGAATAACGCTGCTATTTGGTTTTCAACTGTGTTAATACTGGGGGGATTGACGACTACATCGTCATCTACTGTTGGTGCCAAACCAGCTGCACCAGAACAAATTTCACAACGTTCAGTTAATGCGCCTTCTGTAACTCCTTCCATCTATTCAAGCGTCACACCTTTTAAAAAGAGCAACAGTACCAACAAAATCATCTTGAAGGGAGGAAATATTACTTTAACCGCTACTACAGTGAAGTTGGAAGGTATGCCCACATTTGAACAAAACGTAATTCAATCCATTGTCGTCACCAAGGGGAGCCAGAAATATACGATTGAAACGAGTGACTTGGAGGACAATTGGCTCGATATCACAAGTGTTGTTGCCTCTGACTCCAATACATGGCTTGCTATACACGCAGAACGTAGCTCAGGAAACACTCTGATGCTGCTTAACCTTCAAACGGGTGAAGTGACGGAATTAAATGACCGATTGAAAAAAGCAGGCAAGAAAAACATAGAAACGATTGCCGACTATAACTGGGCACCCAACAAAGATCAGATAGCCTTCTCTTACGGAGATCCCTCCAAAAGCTCAATAGCCATCTACAATGTTCAGAAAGAGAGCTTTGTATACCTACCAAGGGCAACCAATTATATTAGTACCAATCTGATTTTGTGGCAAAAAAACGGAAAAATGCTAGATTACATCAGTGAGTACCCGTCTGATCAAATGATACTTTATAGGTATAGCATGGAGAGTAACAAGGTGAAGCCTGTTAAGAAAATCAGCCGTAATGAGTTTGCCGAATGGTTTAAGCTGGATAAGTATTCCATACAGTAACGATCTAAATAGTAGAGGTGCATAATGAAAAAATCGATTTTACTCCTGTTTTTGAGTCTGTTCTTGCTGGTTGTACTCCCTCATCAGGGAAATGCGGCTGCAAGCACGTCGAAAATCTTCTTGGACGGCGAGGAATTAATCCTCCCAAGTGACGTTCAGGTGACCATCGTGAATAAGAATGTTATGATTCCGATTCGTGTCGTTGCCGAAAATTTGAAATTCAAAGTGGATTGGAATCAAAATACACGTAATGTAAAGATCCAGCAAAATGACAAGACGATTTCTTTAACCGTTGATCAAAAGCAAGCCATGGTCGCTGACAAGCAAGTTACCCTGAACACAGCTCCACTCATTTTAAATAACACCATGGTGGTACCCATTCGATTTGTCAGTGAACAAATGGGACTCAACGTGAAATGGAACAACAAGGAGAAGATTGTATACTTAATCAACACCGCCACCAGTAAAGAGCCCAATGTTGAGCCGGGCAACGGTTCAGGAAACGGTAACCCAGCATCGCTAACACATGTTACCGATATCCAATTTGCCAACAATCAGCTCGTCGTGTCTATGGATGGTGAATCCAAACCAGTGATGACGACTTTGAAGAATCCCGATCGTCTGGTCGTGGATCTGCCCGGAGCAGTGTTTGGTGATCTATCGCAACCTTTGAATCAAAACATGAATGGTAAATTGGATGTGGACGCATACCCCAATGTAACGGAAGTTAGATATTCTCTTTTTAAACAAGACCCTGGTCAAGTTCGAATTGTCGTTGAATTGAATCAGGTGAAGGATGTACAGTACAGCCAGAACATCATTGCCGATAAACTAATTATCGATCTAAATGTTTCGGGAGATAACGTCACACCCGTTCCTGTAACTCCTGTAGGCGATTCAGGACGCAAGGTTGTTGTCATCGACCCAGGCCATGGGGGTAAAGATCCAGGTTCAACCAGCATCACCAACAAACCCGAGAAAGAATATAATCTGGCATTGGCTCTCAAAGTACAAGCACTGCTTCTCAATGAGCCGGATATCGAATTGGTGATGACTCGTGACGGTGATACTTATCCCACTCGCCCGGAGCGTGTTCGGCTCGCTAATCAATTAAACGCGGATGTTTTTGTATCTATCCATGGCAATAATGTGGAGTCCTCACCCCAGGCGACAGGTACAGAGACGTTCTACTATCAACGCAGCAGCAGCAAGGAATTAGCCAATATCATTCATCAACGTTTGGTTAAAGCCATGGGGCTCAAAGACCGTGGTGTGAAAAATGGCAACTTGGAAGTGATCAGAGATACGACCATGGCTGCAGTACTTTTGGAAGTGGGATTCCTGAGTAATGTTATAGATGAAGAACTGATGTCGTCCGATGTCGTTCAGATGAAAGCCGCGCAAGCGATAGCAGATGGGATTAAGGAATATCTGGGTATAAATTAAATAATAAAACATAATTAAAATATGCTGGAGGATGTGATCCATTGAAAACGAAATTGGGATGTGCACTCGTCTTATCCTTCTTAATGATAGTTGGCATTGGTTGTGCTCAGAAGCCAGTCAGTGAATCCGGATCGGCCGAACCTGCTGTTCAGGGAGGACAGTCACCAAACCCATCCGAAACAGAGGTGGATCTGGGCTCAATGAACACAAAAGCGGTTGATGTGTATTTCGCAGATGCCCAGGTACTGGAACTTGAGAAAAAAGAGCAGGAAATTGAATACAAGGACGATTCCGAGAAATACAAAAAAACATTTGAAGCTTTACAAAAAAATACCGATTCGGAGCTCGTATCCCTCTGGGAAAAAGTCGAATTGCTCTCCCTACAGTACGGTGAGGGCAAAGTCACTTTGGATGTTCATATTCCGGATGAGGCCAAATTGGGAACCAGTGGCGAGCTGCTTGCATTGGATGCACTGACCCGGACGATGTTTCAATACGATGAAGTAGAAAGTATCGATATCCTGGTGGACGGTGAAGCCCTCGATAGCTTGATGGGCCATTCAGAGCTGGAGCATCCTATTCAGCGCGAGCCCTAATCTAATTTTAAAAGACAGCGGATGATTTCCAGATGATTCTCCCCTTGAATCATCTCCCATGCATGATGAGAAGCATAACTTCTCATCATGCTTTTTTTTATTAAAAATCCACATTCAAAAAGACGTCCCCAGGGACGCCCTACATAGCATAGATCCAATCTTTATCCAATTCAACTTACAGATACAGCTCATCTCCAGGAGATAGCGAATGCAAAATCCCTTTCCCCGAGACCGATTTTTCGCTGAGCAAGCCTTCTCTCAGTTTATCCGTCTCTGCCCGATCCGCATGCACAAGTACCGTATGCCTCGCAGGAACCTGATGCAGCATTCTCTCGACATCCTTCCAACCCTGATGCACCTTATAACGAATTTTCCGTACCTCGCACGCTCCGTGTTTTGCAGGATTCTGCAAAAGCCTGTAAGCATAGGTGCCGGCAGAGACATGCCCAGTGAGCAGTACCAGATTATGTTCATCGTCCGCAAACTGGCTATAGTACCAGCGAGCAAGAGAGGACTGCATCATTCCGTCCGGAATGAACCACAAAGAGGCAGCATGTTGATGCAGTAGCCGCTCTCGATTTTCCTTTGTTACAGGCATTTCCCAACCATAACCCCTCAAAAAACGCTCAATTGCTTCCTTTACAGAGCCCGATATGTGTTCTTCCTCTTCCTTTAGCCAATATGGAGCACGTAAAAGCTGCTTCAGACCGTCCACCAGCCCTTGTTCCACTACAATTGGAACGTCCGGGAACTGCTGCTGTGCCCACAGCATGATTTCCTGACCACGACCCACTGAGGGCATAGGCATTAGCACCTTTCCACCCCGGGCAATGGTCTCATGAATGGCCTGCTCCAGCTGTTCCAGCTTGTTGGCCTGCGTATCGCGATCTGTTCCATAGGCAGCATCCATAATCACCAAATCGAGCATGCCGGATGAAGATGCTTGGTTCATTTCGACTCCCTTGGATACGGCATAGGAATCCCCTTGCTCCACAGTTCTCCCTGCTGATACATGGGATCGTAATACCCCTTCGGATGCAGCAAAGGGGAGAGTCTGCGACGCGGATGGCTCTCCTGCCAAGACATGCCCACCATTCACGGCGGTTCGTATATCCGTTTTCCAACGTTGACTAATCGGAGTATCGAATCCACGCTTGTTACGTGGTAACTTTGCCTGCCAAAGCGTATCCGCTGGACAATCCTCCTGCAAAAGCATGGATTCGGAGGTGTAATCACCGGAATAGAATATCCGCTTATCCTCGATTTCTAGCCCGAACCATACCGATCCTGCAAGGTGTCCACTGCGCCCCCACACCACCGAGACGCCAGGGACCATTTCAAACCAGGTTCCACCCTCGGCTTCATCCTCCAAAAATCGGTAGCGAATCAATTGTTCATCACCTTCTTCGTATGGGAGCATGTGTCCTGCCCTCTCCATATTTCTTCGCCAAGCTCTGAAGTAGGTGTCCAATTGCTCTCTGGTTTCCCGCGTCGTCCATACTTCACCCTGATACCCCATCTTATAAAGCAATGGAATAGCGACAGAATGATCCTCATGGGCATGAGACAGCAAAACCACATCCAGCTCTTTAACGATTTCCGGTTCAATCAATGGATACTCGCCGGTTCCTTCTTTTTTCACGCCACAATCCAGCAAAAGTTGAACCCGGCTCCCTCTCAGGAGATAGGCAGAGCGCCCGTGTTCCCCGGCGCCGCCCCATACCTTCAGTTTGATCATGATGCATTCCACTTTCTCTTCGAATTCAGAACTTCAATGCCGAGCAACATCAGTACCGTCATAACGACAGTAACCACGGCCATCGCCATTCCCAATGAAACCTGACCTTGTTCAAATTGAGCAAAAATATACGTAGCCGATGTCTGCATCGATGGAGGCAAAATCAACAGTGATCCCACCAGCTCCCGCGTGGCAATGGTGAATGTCATCATCCACCCGGCCAACATACCGGGAATGATCAGTGGTAGAAGAATGCGCCGCAGAATATACAACGGTCTTCCGCCAAAGACCTGACCCGCCTGGAACAACGTACCGTCTATCTGGGTGAAGCTTGATTTGACATACTGCACCGTGTACGGCAGGAAGAGCACCACATACGTCAGAACAACCATTCCGTACGAGTTGTACAGGGTGAACGGCATCCATGGTGAATTCCAGAACAGGATGAGACCCACCACCATTACAATGCCAGGTACCGTATTCGGCAGCAGACTGAACAGGTCAATGACACGCTGCATAAAGGAAGACGATTTACCAATCGTCAATGCAAAACCTGTACCGATAATAACCGCAACCGTTGAAGCTGCTAGTGACAGCCCTAGACTGTTCCCGATTGCTTTCATACTGACCGATCCCCAGGACAGCAATTCCCGGTAATGATCCAGCGTCAGATTGTCGAAGGACAATCCTGCGCCGCGCAGCTTCATAGTCGATGCAGCAATAATGGAGAAATACGGAATGCCCACCGACAGAATCAGCAGCAACGCGAGATACAACCCACACAACCAACCCGCTCCGCCGCGTAGGGAGTATCGTTTGGATCGCTGCCCTTTGCCCCCTACCAGACGGTACGTGAACTTCCGACTCATGGCAGACTGCATGTACCACATCACCAGACAGACCGACAGCAGCACCGATGCAAGCGAGGTTGCCTTGCCAAAATCAATCGGCCAACTGGAGATATACTTGTGAATCTCAGATGTCATGACATAATAACCGATACGGCGCCCGAAGGTGGCCGGTGTTCCGAATTCCGCAATCGTTTTGACAAAGACGAGCATGATCCCCATGCCATAGGAAGACAACAGCAGTGGCAAAATAATGCGTCTGAATCGGTATCCCGCACGTCCCCCGTGCACCGCTCCCGCTTCTTCCAGGTTGCCTCCAATGCGAATGATGGCATCCCGAAGCAATAGATATAGGAAAGGGAACAGATGTAGGCTCATAATGAGCACCATGCCCCAGAAACTGAAGAACAACTCACTCCAGCTCGCAGCGGAGGGCACCCATTGCTGCAGGTATCCCCCTTTTTGCATAAACAGAATCCAGCCCATGGAGCCGATATACGGCGGGGTCATGAACGGAATCATCAGGATTACGTCCACCCAGCGATGCTGACCCATGCGGGTCTTCGCCATCATCCAGGCCAGTGGCAATGCCAGCAGCGTTGTTACAGCTACCACGCAGATCCCCAGCCAGACGGAATTCAGCAGCACCCCGGATAAATGCTGTCCGGTAATGGTCCGAATCGGAGCCATCCAATCCCACTGCCCGTCTGGATACACACTTTCCCAGAAAATCAGCAAGAGCGGTACACCAATGCTTATCGTCAGCAGAAAGAGGGCCAGAATCACGCCCACTCTCCGAAAAATACGGTTGTTGTCTATTACACCAGGTTTCACTACGATTTCACCTCACATGACTTCCACAAAACAATCGTCTCTTCACTCTAGTTGCTCTAGTTACTCAATCGTTAGGTCATAACACTATGCTTATTTAAAAGTCTCGGAGAAACGTGCCGCTGTCTCATCTCCGTGTTCACTCATCCAGTTCCAATCCACTTTAAGCTGCGGGATATCTTTCAGATTTGCCCGGTTAGTCGCCTCGATGTCTTCACGACCCGGAATCAGGTAAGCATCTGCAACGAGCTTTTGTGCCTCATCAGACAACAGGTAGTCGATAAACGCCTTGGCATTCTCCACATTCTGACTCGATTTCAGAATCGCTGCCGGTCTTGGACTGATTACAGTCCCTTCCTCTGGATATACGATGTCCAGCGGTTCACCTTTGGCTTTGGAGGAATACGCCATGTAGTCCACACCTGCTGCTACGATGCTCTTCGCTCCAGTAATAACCGGGTCAAGTGCTTCCTGATTCGCTCCTGCCATCGCAACACCATTCGCTTTGTAGCTTTCCAGCAAGTCCCAGCCCTTATCTCCATTCACACTCAGGTATCCCGTAATGAAGTCCAGTGCAGAACCGGACAGTGTAGGATCAGGAATGTTCACAACATCTTTCCAGGCAGGTGTTGCCAGCTCAGACCAACTGGTTGGTGGCGTGGACACCAGCTTCGTATTGTAGACAATTCCAAGTGCCGAAGCACTGGAGCTAAAATAGTTGCCGTCGGCATCCGACCAGTCCTTGTTCAGCTTGTCTGCATTCTCCGCATCAGGATATGGGAGTGTCAGACCATCTGCTTTCAGTGCTTGTGCCGAAGGCAGGGAGGCCAGGATAACCACGTCCGCTACCGGATTAGATTTTTCAGCTTCCATGCGAGCCAGAATTTTACCTGTCGTACCCTGGAACATCTCCACTTCAATGCCCGTCTTGGCTGTAAATCCGCTGATGATGTTATCCGCCAGCTTCTGAGGTCCTGCACTGTACAATACCAGCTTACCGCCAGCTGGTTTTGTTGTTTCCGCCGATGCAGTAGCCGTACTGCCTTCCCCAGCAGCTTGACCCGCATTCCCGGTAGTTGAATTACCTGTGCTACATCCGAACAAACTGATACTCATTACCGCTGATAATAATAGCATTGCACTTCTTTTCCGTGTTTTCATACCCAACATTTTCATTCCATCTCCCTTGGTTTCTGATTATATTAGTATTCAAGTTTCTGCAAACTCACGCTGTATGCTCATCATGATCAGTTGGCTGCTGCGATGAACTCTCTCGGCTTCACATTCGGAGTGTCTTGTCCGTTCATTCGGCAAATCCGCTCCGGGGCTACATATAGCTGAACCTTCTCTCCTACGCGTACTCTTCGATCCAGATAGGCTGTCCATACACCCAGTCCCTCCATCTGCACCCGAATTTCATAACGCTCTCCTACATAACTGACGCTGAGCACTACCGCCTGATAACACAGATCGTCATGACCTGTTTTGCTCCAGGAGACATGTTCCGGTCTCACCATGGACTGATTAGGCGTAAGCCAGTTAGACTTTCCGATAAATGAAGCAACAAAAGGATCGCTTGGCGATGCGTAGATCGTTTCCGGGGTTCCCTTTTGCAATATCCGCCCCTTCTCCATCACCACAATCTCATCCGACATCGACATCGCCTCAACCTGATCATGGGTGACGTACAGCGCTGTCAATCCCATATCCCGTACCAATGACATCATCTCAATTCGCATCTCTTCCCGCAGCACGGCATCCAGTGCACTTAGTGGCTCATCGAACAGGATAATCCCCGGTCTTACTGCTACCGCTCTGGCAAAAGCAACCCTTTGCTGCTGTCCTCCCGACAGCTGATGAGGAAAACGATCCTCCATGCCTTGCAGGCGAACCATGCTTAGTGCTTCGGTCACCTTCTGGCGCAAATCCGATTTTTGCTTTCCGGCTTTCAAGCCGAACGCCACATTTTCGTATACGGTCATATGCGGCCATAATGCAAAATCCTGAAACACCATGCCCAGATTACGCTTATGTGTCGGTACATCTATTCGCTTCGTCGCCGAGTAGAAACTCTTGCCATCCGCGACGATTTCTCCCGCATCCGGTTGCTCCAGCCCCGCCAGCATGCGCAGCAACGTCGTTTTACCACAGCCGGATGGGCCGAGCAGCGTCGTAAACTGTCCATGCTGAAGTGTTAAATCCGTGGGCAGCAGCGCGGGAGTGCGATTGAATGATTTTTGAATTCCCCTAATTTCCATTTTCATAAGCATCCCTGCCTGTCTTCTTGTACTGTTCTCAGTCTAACGTCCGCTTTCGCGAGTTGTATGTTAGAAATGTAAAATTGGAATTAACTTTTTAGATGAATTCTGTTGATCTTCATAGATTAAATCTATATAAGGTGATTCAAAGTTACCTGAGAGGAGTGTTGAGTTCGTTGAACCTGATTAAACTGCAAATTGTTGAACTCATTGATAAACATCATCATATGACCAGCGTGGCCGAACTTCTAGGTATCAAGCAACCTACTGTTACCTTTCATATGAAGTCTTTGGAGGAAGAGATGGGGGTGCGATTATTCGAATCGCGTAGTGGAAAGACATTTCTAACCGAGGCTGGACAAGCCCTTTTACACTATTCCGTCAAAATCAATGCCCTGACCCAGGAGGCACGCCGGGTAGTACAGGAATATGACAGCCTCTATCGGGGCACCCTGCACATTGGAGCGAGCTATGTACCAGCCACGTATCTGCTGCCACCTATTTTGAATACATTTTCTCAGGAATTCCCCGGTATTCGAATTATGTTATCAGTCAAACCTTCACCCGTTATCCGCGAAATGTTGATCCGTCACCAGATTGATCTGGGTGTAATCTCTTCCGAACCGTTTGTAGGGCCGGTGCTGCAAGCAGAGACGTTGTGTGAAGACGATCTGGTATTAATCTGCTCACCACAGCATGCCTTGGCTCAGAGGGATGTGCTGAAACCTGAGCATATGGCACAGGTTCCTTTTGCACTGCATGGGGATGAATCTAGCACTCGCCGTTTAACCAACCAATGGCTGGAGCAACATGATATTCGTCTGCGGAGCACCGTTGAGATGGACTCTCTGGAAGCGATCAAGCAGTTGGTTCTACTCGGCGGTCATATCTCGTTCATGTCACGAATGGCCGTACAGTGGGAAGAGCAGCATGGACTGATCAAGGTCCTCCCCATTCCGGGGGAGCAGGCTCCGCGGCATATTTACACCGTCCACAACAAGGATCGTCATCCTTCCGTCCAGGTCAACCGCTTCAAGGAAGTACTGCGGGACATGAGCCACAGCATCTCTCTTTTTAATTCATGATCCCGCTATCCCATATAAACTATCGCTTGGCATTCATCAAATCTATGCAGGGTTAACGCAACGAGCCCTTCCATTTAATCGCTTTCATATACTCGGACGATAAAGTGGGTCTGTACGTTAATCCAGCCTAGGGAGTGATTGGTTTTGAAAAAATGGAAAAAGGTAACCGCCTCATTCATGCTGAGCATCGTGACATTGGGAAGTGGACTGACGTTTCTGGAAGCACCACAGGCCTCAGCAGCAGCCAACGCCGTTCCTGCTTATGAAGTGAAGTTCCTGGCTAAGCCGGAGCTGGTATTGAACACAGATGGCACACCACGCAGTGAAGTCATTCAGACACTTGGCTTGAACTCCACAGCAAGAAACATTAGTGCAGAGTATTTCGACACTAACGCACTCAATCTAAATCAAGCAGGATGGGATGTCCGTTTTCGGAAGAAGGATGACAAGAACAATTATGAACTGACTTATAAAAAGCGCTATCCTGTCATCAATGGTGATGTTAATGCGGCGTTGACTCTGGCTAACCAAGAGGGATTTAATGCGTCAGATGATAACTACGAGGCTGAAATTGACTGGGGATATGGCAAACAAACATTAAGCTTCTCCAACACGAAAAAGGTGGATACCAACGCTACAGGCGTACAACTTCCATCACAGCAGGAAGCCTTGAGCATGTTATTGGACAAGCTGCCTGGCAAATTAAAAAACTGGTCCTCCTCCAACTGGGGTAAACAACAACTCACGGCATCCCGTGCCTACGGCCCGATAACGTTCCAACGTTATGAAGGCACATGGAATGGACAGGAACTCACCCTTGAAGTATGGCCAATTCGCAACGCAGCAGGCACAGGTGTAGAGAATATCGTTGAGATCTCGTTCAAAACAGCAGATTCTACAGCTGTTTCTGGACTGCGTACTCAACTGATGCAAGTCCTAGCAAACAAAAACTGGCTCATTCCTGCCGATGGCCTGAAAACTCAGCTCATCTTGGAAAGATACTAATTGGTTGTTGCTGCCCATACCGTATAAGTCTAAGTATGGTATCTAGCGGTTTAAAGGCAACGGGGAAAATGGGCATGTCTATGTTCTTAATGAAACGAATCATGGTCTTTCCCCTTCCCATACCCTATCGCTTAAACATACAATGATATGTTTGGTTTATCTGCCCATTCAAGCCTACATCCATTTTCATCCAAAACAAAAGGAGATCAACAGGAACATTCTGTTGATCTCCTTTATTTAATATTCCTTACAGTTAATATATTTTAAAGTTCTGGGCTGTTTCGATACCAAGTGCACTCTGGATAAACGTATTGGCGACCCGCTCCACAGGCACTGGATTAAATCCGATAAACACACCCTTATATTTCTCTGCGGATTCAACAAACAGGTTAGGACTAACCGAATTCAGACGTATACTTCGGGGCAACTCATACGCTGCTGCTTTGGCAAACGAATCAATTGCACCGTTGACCATAGCACTGGACGCGCCCTTCAGAATAGGATGGTCCTGTATAATGCCACTGACCAGCGTAAAACTTCCCTTATCGTTGATGTAGTGCTGTCCAATCAAGACGATGTTAACTTGACCAAGTAATTTCCCCTGCACACTAATCATGTTGTTCTCAGGGGTCAGCTCCTCCAACTTCGCATAATGGGTCTGGCCTGCTGCAACAATGACATAATCAATATTAGTCACCGTTTCAAAGAGGGATGTAATACTCTCTGTCGAGGTCATATCCACCTGGTAGTCCCCGGATTGCCTGCCGGCTGTAATTACCTCAACGGAATACTCCTGAAGCTTCGCAACAACAGCTTTGCCTAATGTTCCATTTCCTCCAATAACGAGAGCCCTTTTCATAATACGCCTCCTTTTTTCAGTGAAAGCATGATATTCTACATTCATTGATCTCTTCATTTAAACAAAGATCACTCGCATAATCAAACCTACTTCACAATTAAGCCTAATAATCCAACAAAAGAGGCAGCCTGAGCATCTGAGATGATACATCCGTCCAGGTCCTCAATATCCACGTGTAACCTTTCAAAGCTACAGTCACTAAGATCCACTCCCTTAAGCTTAACCCCAGACAAAAGAGCTTGATCTATATTGCATTCAGAAAACTCCAGTTTTTGAGCTGTAGCTTGAAAGAAATCGCCACTAACCAGAGAACATTCCGTGTACTTCACCTGTTTAAACTTGGAAAATCGAAATAAAGAAAGGTCAGCTACACAGCCCTGAAAGGTTACATTTTGGAGCCTGCTATTCGAAAACTTAGTACCAAGCAATTTACAGTTTCTAAATTCTGTCCGGTGTAGGAAAGAACCGTTAAAGTCCATATTGGACAAATCACATTTATCAAAAATCACATCAGTAAGCTCAACTTCGGGGAGAGAGGACTGGCTGAAGATCACGTTCTCAAAGACCACTTTATCGAATGAAACCCTGCTGGCGCTCTGATTCTCAATAGAGATATTGGTAAATCGTCCATGTTTGATTTCTTCTTTACTCTCCCATGCTTCTAAAGTTAACGATAAGTCCTCGAGTTCCAGGGGAATCTTTGGCGTTTCTATTTTATTTTTCATAAGTCCTCCCACTATTTTCTTATTTAAGATTACTATATCAAAAAGAGCCCTTGCAATAAGCAAGAGCTCTCTTTGATGTTACCATGAAGCGGGTGATGGGAATCGAACCCACGCTATTAGCTTGGAAGGCTAAAGTTCTACCATTGAACTACACCCGCATATAAAAATCGGGATGACACGATTTGAACATGCGACCCCCTGGTCCCAAACCAGGTGCTCTACCAAGCTGAGCTACATCCCGATACTTATGAAAATAATGGCGCGCCCTGAGAGATTCGAACTCCCGGCCTTTTGATTCGTAGTCAAACGCTCTATCCAGCTGAGCTAAGGGCGCAAATATTGGAGCGGAAGACGGGAATCGAACCCGCGACCCTCGCCTTGGCAAGGCGATGCTCTACCGCTGAGCCACTTCCGCAAAATATATGGTGCGGTCGAGAGGACTCGAACCTCCACGGGGGTTAGCCCACACGGACCTGAACCGTGCGCGTCTGCCAATTCCGCCACGACCGCAAAATATAATGGTGAGTCATGAAGGGCTCGAACCTTCGACACCCTGATTAAAAGTCAGGTGCTCTACCAACTGAGCTAATGACTCAAACTAAAAACTAAAATGGCTGGGGATATAGGATTTGAACCTATGCATGACGGAGTCAAAGTCCGTTGCCTTACCGCTTGGCTAATCCCCATTAAGAAAACATGGGGCGATCGAGGGGAATTGAACCCCCGAATGCCGGATCCACAAACCGGTGCGTTAACCACTTCGCCACGATCGCCATAAGCTATCCCTTACATTCGCTGAGAGTATCTCAGTATTCCCATCTGAAACTACAATATACATTCTATTATAAATTCAGAGGTAAATGCAATAAATGGTGCCGGCGAGAGGACTTGAACCCCCAACCTACTGATTACAAGTCAGTTGCTCTACCAGTTGAGCTACACCGGCACGGTGTAAAATGTTGCTTGAGTAAAAATGGCGGAACCGACGGGATTCGAACCCGCGATCTCCTGCGTGACAGGCAG
>NZ_JBZVDZ010000009.1:0-266115 GCF_058408365.1 Paenibacillus sp. MDV22-iso6
AACATCTATACTGGTTGTTTTAATTTTAAACAGAGGTCTCCAGACGGAGAACGAGATATTGCCAATTCATCATTCATCAGGGAATGCTGATCATTACTTTGAATATTAAAAGTAATCCGAAAAGTAAGGCGCCTGCTGCTCAATAGCATCTTCTAACAAATCAAGCGTTTCTGGATCACATTTAATACGGCCAATCTTATGCAAATACTCAGGACGCTTATAACCTAACAACATGGTCGTCATGGTTTGGATACTTATGCTATCTTCACTACGTCGACTTTGACTCCGAATTACTCTTCCGCTTCCATTCGGTTCAATCTGTAGAGTAAATGTGCCTTGATTCCAAGACAGCAACGGATCTTGCAACGTAAACGTCCACTCTCTATCCATCGCTGCGGGTTTGAACGGATATTTTGAGATAAATTGCTCAATGTCCACGATCCGTGCCATAAAGTAAGGTGAAATGGTTTCCTTAATATCCGCATCTTCCAGCAAAAAGGCAAGCTGTTCATCGGTATGAATATTGCCTACCACTTTAGATATCATTGAAAAATGTGCACTAATGAAATTCCACAGTCCACTGCGTGCCTCTTCATGAATGAAGATCATATCTTTGACGTGGAACACTTCTTCTTCAATCCAATATAAAATGTAGCCATCCGGTTGACCGTCTTCTCCATAATAGACAGCTGCAGTTAAATCATCTGAATCCCATCGCCAATACTCACTCCACGCAAGTTCTTTCCGCAGCATGGCTCCATGGGTTTGCATTGAAAAGCGTTCATAAGCCACCTTCACATCTTCGCTGTCGGGTTCGACACGTGCCACATCACCAGGAACAGGTTTGTTTTTGGGTAATTGGAAGTCTTGAACCTCAAACACGATTTTATCAGAAATGATCTCCCACCCTTTACGGCGATAATACGGTATGGAGTAAGGATACAAGTAAGAAATGGATTGTTTCTGTCCACGCATATTGGTGAGAGCTTGCAGCAGCAGTTTATTCATTAAGCCTTGACCCGAATATTCCGGAAAAGTCCCCACACCAGTGACGCCACCCATAGCGTATGTTTCGTTAAATATCCGAACTTCAAATGGATATATGGATACCTGAGAAATCAGTTTTTCTCCATCAAACCATCCAAGTACATCTGCTTGTTGTAAGACAGGTGATTTTTCATGGAGAATTTCGCTTTCTTTCCAGCCATGTTTGTGAAGATCATTATGAGTAACTTGAAATACATAGCGTAACAGTTGACTATATTGTTCTAAATGCGCTAAATCTACTTTTTTCATTTTTAAATTTTGCTTACGATGCATGCCAGTTATTCTCCCTTGGTTTTAAATTATATTATTTACCAATTGCTGCAGAATAATGCTGGCTCTGATCTAGATCAAGATAATTATTAAGATCTTGTTTTTACCTCTCTAAGTTTCCCTGTCGAATCTCTAAGGATAATATCCAGAAACTTATGTGCTGCATTATGTGAGAAGCTGAGCTTAAGATTCATATCTGACTCCAGTGTTGCTTTAGAGCTATATGCAAACATTTTTTTCTCGTAGTGCTCTAAAGCCGTTTTTAGATCGCTGTGATTAGCAAGAGATAAGCCTAACTCAGCTGCATCAAGCATCGCAATATTCGCTCCTTTTCCTGCAAATGGAGACATTAAATGCGCAGAATCTCCTATGAGAGTGACCCCGTCCTTATGCGTCCAGCTGTGGTCGATTGGCAACATATAGATTCTACGAGGCAACATCTCGCCATCAGAATAACGAATGTAATTTTTCAAGTCATCACTCCAATCGGATAATAATTGGAGCAGAGATTCTTTTGCCATTGTTGGTTGTTCAAATTTAATACCGCAATTATCCAGCCATTCTTTTTCAATCCTGAAAGCCAAATAAACTCGGATGCGGCCGTCACCATTAAGCTGAGCCATAATCGCTTTTTGATCTTGGAATGCAAACATACTCCCTTTCCCGTTGAATTCAGCTAAATCCGGGTGAATTTCATCAACATTTGATATCCCCATCTCAACCGCGCTTATTCCCGTGTAGATCGGCTGCACATCCGAGAGAAACTCGCGAACTCTTGAAAAAGCACCGTCAGCACCAACAACAAGATCTACAAGTTCTGTATGCTCATTCTCAAAATGCAACTCAAGCTGACCGTTGTCTAGTGAATTTATACTTTTTAGGTGATGGCCCCATTTTATTGTGTTTGGTTCAATAGAATCCAATAACAATTTGCGAAGTACGCCACGATCTATCTCAGGTCTATGGTTATCTTCGGGACCTGATATTTCGTCCCAATAGACTTTTCCGGTTTTATCTAGAAGCCGTAAGTCCTGGCCTTCATAACGAGCATTCACTTCGAATTTTTTTATCAGTCCAGCTACCTCCAATGCATATTGACCTGACTCAGGATGCATATCAAGTGTGCCGCCTTGTTGACGAGAGTTGGAGGATGGTTCACGCTCATATACAGTAGCTTTCATTCCATTTTGCTGCAGAATTCGAGCAAGCGTTAATCCAGAAGGACCTCCACCAATGATAGCAATACGGGCATTTTTATTTGACATACGAAAATCTCCCTTCAATCATATTAATAGTTAAGATAAATAAAATGACGTCAAACTTATTATTATTTACCTGTAAACAATAATAATTGATAAAGATTATCATTGTCAAATGTTAACGTGATAATGTCTATATCTTAGAATACTAACGTTTGTTTTAAAAATCATGCTAGAATTAAGCGAAACGAACCATTTTGTCTATTCATTTGACCTGAAGCTGATAAATTATCGCTTTGGTTCCTTTATCCAATTTAAATGCTACTCATGTGCTCATAAAATATTTCATATTATAATCTATTTTATTGTAAACTAGTTAACTAAATTACATTAACAAAAATGCTATTCTCAATCCGTTTAAAACACATTATGTCTTCTGCTTATAAAAAATCCAGACATGTGTTGATCTTCTCATTTGGGACAAGATTTCGTACCAACAAAACAAAAAAAAGCCGCTAAAATAGCGACTTTCAATGGATCCATCTTATTGCCTCGTACCAAGTAGTAATTAATTTTTTAAGTCCAATGTAAATCCTTCCAGCTCTTCTTCAGCTTCATGCATCAGATCCAACAACTGATCTGCGTACTCTCCAAGAGACTTCCGACTTGCCTCAAAATCAATCCACTGAATGGTAAGTGGCATAGGAAGAAATCCAGTTAGGCAATCCCATAATGCGTCCAAATTCCGCCCATACGTTTGACCTAACTCAAGACTGGTCTGAAGTACATCATGTAACTCTTCTTTTCCATGAATGTCCTTTCCATTGATGACTACTGTCTTCATATGATCACCCTTTCTCTATTCGATTTGCTCGAACGTACGATAATGATCGGTTGTTTTATAGATTAATCCATCATTGGAGTATAAAATCCGATCACTGCCCCGCGTTCCTCCCGAATAGTTAATATCTGCTTCGTACCAAGTCCTTCCTTTTTTCTTGGGCAACAGCCCTTCTCGATTTTGAAATACGTCACCGCCAATGCTTTTGCCTGGAGCCACTTTTTCCAAATTACCTTTACTAGGCTCCCATCCTAATTCTCTAGCTTCTTTCTTGGTTATATAATTTTCCGGGAGTTCATTATGCTCCGAAATATACTTGGCTACTTCATCAAATTGCGTTAGAGTTGCATTCTCTTGAGATGAGCCATTTAATGAAACCGTTTCGAGTGAGCAGCCTGTAAACAGGATGGTCGCCAGAATAAAAAGTAAAGCACCTAACCACTTTTTTACAACCATTGATTTTGATCTCCTTCTGAAAAATTAGCATCCTCCCTATCATAACATGTTCCTTTCGTATACTCCTCTTTATATTCGTTTCTCGCGGCTTTCAGCCGTCCCAACAGAAAAAGGCTGGAGTAGGGATATCCCCGCTCCAACCTTTATTATGCTTGCCTGCTTACGGCTCAATTCCCCAAACCAGTTGACCGTTGATATAGCCGGTAACCTGTTCATGGTTTGCGAACTGAGTACTCGATGCCTTAAACGAGTAATCGTTAGCCTGGTTGTAATTGGACCAGTTATTTTTGGAGAAACGTGCTTGAATTTCTGCGCTTTGTCCGGCATTAAGCGTTCCGGCAGAACTCGTAAAACCAACTTCCAAAACATAATCCGCTCCGGCAACTGGCGTTGCCAATTTAACGAATTTGCTGGTTACATTTGCACTTCCGATACTGGCCCAGTCAGACCAAAAACTCTGTGCTTCTTCCCCGTCGATCGTATAGTAATACCGGAGCTTTACATCACTTAACTGAATCGCCGAATTACCGGTATTGACCACTTTGAATTTAGGTGAGATTCCGTTGGTGGACACACTTGTATTGCCGTTAAAGGCTTGGATCGTCAAATTCCCAGAGGGTACAGAAACACTGCTGTCCACTACGTTTACTGTTAGAACAGCGTTATTTCCTCCATTAAAATGAAACGTTATCGTATTTTGGCTTAGCGGCAGCGTGGAAAGGTAGGATTTGCGCAGAACGATGGCATTGCTTGATGCCGTATAATCCTGGCCTGATACAAGTGTATAATTCCCATTCGTTATGCTTGTAAGCTGTCTTCCGTTTAAGGTAAGAGTCAAGGAAACATCCTGTGCTAGATTCGCTGCTTTATCAAATGTTGCATTCACGGGCGAAATTACAGCGCTTGTGCTTGGTGTTGAATCAACAATTTTAACTTTTAATACAGGATCTTGCCCTTGATTAAAATCAAAAACGATGGAATGTTCGCCAACCGGCAGTCCGGCTAAGAATTCTTTTTTCAGCAGTAACGTACTTCCGCTTAACGTATAATCCTGATTTGCAGTCAATGCAGAGGTACCTATCCGTAGACCGGTTAACGTATTACCGTTAAAGTTCACGGTTATGGCCTTGTCGCTTGGATTGGGCGTATGTTTGTCAAATTCAACGGTTGTAGGTGTGAGGGACGCGTTTGATGTTGGATTGTTAACCTTCAAATTAGGCAGTTCATTCAGCGTAATGACATAATCGCTTTGATAAAGCGTTTTCAGAGTTGCCGGATAATTAAAGGCTGAACTCATGAGATGCTCGCCGTACCACGGGCAGAAGTAGAGCCATCCTGATTTTTCCTCTGTCAGATTCTGTACACTTGGGACGGTATCATTCTCCGTCATGGCCACCATTTTCTTGCCGCCCGTTAAATCAACCAGTTGATAGAAGATCGAGGTAATGGCATCCTCATTCGGTACGCCGGACAACCCGTCAGTGCGGTTGTAGATCGTATTGTATTTATCATAGCCGACAATATCTACCCGATCGTTACCAGGGTACCATGCAGGAGAAGTGTTATATACGTAGCTGTTGTAAGTCCAAATCAAGTTGTGCAAACCGTAGGTCTCTGTAAGTTCAGTGTAGAGCATATCCCACAGTTGTTTGTACACATCTGCACCTGCGGAAGCCCACCAGAACCAGGCGCCTTCTCCATTTAACCCACCGTTGCCCTCCGCCTCATGATAAGGACGGAAAAGAACGGGCACATTGTTATCTTGCAGAATCAACAGTTGTTCCGCCAGATCATCAATCGTACTCATTACGTATTGATATTCTTTCGTACCAGGAATTACGGCGTTGGCTGTATTAAAATTGGTTTCTGTTGGTTTGTAAGTAGCCTCTTTCCAATCCACATGATCCCCAAGCTGGTAGGTCGTGAAATTTCGGGGCACATTAATATGCCAGGAAGCTGTCGCAATTCCATCCCGATTATTCACCCAATCGATCATTCGATCGGTTGTGCCGTCTTCCCATCCGTAGAGCGGATTATAGTTCATAAAATCAAATCCACGGATAGCCGGATACTTTCCGGTTAAATTATGAATCCAATCAAACTCCAACTCCGTATTGCCATCGTTTCCACCACCGTATATCTCCTGTTGACCTGAGATAATATGATTGCCATAAACCTCCGTTAAATAATTCATCAGAAGTTGTGTTTCCGGTGTGGCTTGGGAATCAGTAAGGACAGGCTGAACATCCAGGGGATCAAGATTGGCATAGTCCACAGTGAAGGTGTCAAAATAAGCGAAGCCCCAACCAGCCTTCAATTGAATCGTGTTACTTCCTTGATTCAGCTTCTGATAACCAAAATTGAAATCAGACCATGTTGTTGTGTATGGCAGCATATACGAGCCCTTGGTAACGCCATTAACGGATAAATATTGAAGTCGGCCGTCAGCACTAAGCTCCTGCATGTATCGGGTAGAAATTGCATACATGCCTGTTTCGGGGACAGTCACAGTGAAGGTTATCGTGCCGGAATTCTGCATCCAGACAAATCCACTTCCAGAAAATCCGGGCTTGGGTTGTCCGTAAATTTCTGTCGTCACTTGAAGATCGGAGGAAAGTAAAGCGTTTTCGCTTTCGATCGTAAAAAGTGGGGAATCTGCATGAACGGGTACTGTCATCAATCCAAGAAGCAGAGTCAATGCCAGCATTAATACGCCTGTCTTTTTGAGCAAAATCATCATCATCATCTTCCTTCCCATTTTAAAATATGATAAAGAATGATCCCTCTGTTTACTCATGATGGCGCTTTCATTGTAAACATAGCATATGTATCAATTTTTGCAAATATATGGACGAAAAAAAGCCGCAATTTGCGGCTTTCACTATGTTCATCCATTCATTTTCGGCAAATTTACTCCTCTTATTGGGCGGTGTATCCACCATCCACGATTAGACTATTTCCTGTCATATAGGATGAATCGTCGCTAGCTAGGAACAGTACGGCTTTGGCCATTTCATCTGCTTGACCAAGCCGCTTCATTGGTGTTGCCGAAGAAAGAGCCTGTTTGCTCTCTTCTGGAATAATCGGTGTATCGATGAAGCCTGGGCAAAGTGCGTTCACCCGAATATTTTTCTCAGCATACTCAAGCGCAAGTGAACGAGTCAAATTCACAACGCCACCTTTTGCTGCATTGTAGGCTGCAGAACCAGGTGAACCAACCCATCCGTACATGGAAGCCGTGTTGACGATAGTCCCTCCGCCAATTTTGAGCATTTCTCGGATCGCTTCACGCGCGACCAAGAATACGCCGTCCAGATCTACATTCACCGTATTGCGCCATTCAGCATATTCAAGCTCATGCGAAGGATGAACACGCCCGATTCCTGCATTGTTAAATACGATATCCACTTTACCAAAAACCTCTACGGTTTTTTTGAAAATCTCAGCAACCTCTTGTTCACTCGTGATGTTCGCTTTAATAAACAGAGCGTCAGCTTTAAGCGCTTTCAGTTCTTGCTCAAACGCCTTACCTTTTTCTTCATTCAGGTCCACCAAAACCACTTTGGCTCCTTCTGAAACGAATAAGCGTGCTGTCGCTGCGCCGATTCCGGATGCCCCTCCCGTAATAATTGTCACTTTGTCTTGAAGTTTGCCCATGATTAAATCCTCCAGTATACTATTTTGAATAGCACCTATTTGCATATGTGCTATATGACGTTTACAAACATAATTGTATGCTTAAAATTGTAACAATCCAATCATTAAGATACGATGATATGTCTACTACATAGACACTTGGTAAAACAATGTCTATTTTTATAGGAGTTTTATGTATGAATGATGAACAAATTATGAAATCTCAACAGCGCAATCGAACAGAAGAGCATCTTAAAAGCGCTCTGATCCAACTCATTAAGAAAAAAGGCTATCATGCCATCTCTGTCAAAGACATCGTTGATCAGGCAGGTTATAATCGCAGTACTTTTTACTTACACTACCAAGATAAATTCGTGCTCGCCGAAGAATTGTTGAATACGAAGCTCGAAGGTTTGAGACTCGCCGTAGGCAAGCCATATTCGCATGGTCAAAAGGTCTACACCAACAAGCTTAATTTTGAATCCTTTCAAATCATCGATTATATCTATGAAAACCGAGACTTCTTCGAACTGATTCGATATGATGATACGTTACCTGGTCTGCATACAGGTTTTCCTCAGACAATCCTGAAAATCTATGAGGAGCAGTTTATCTTCGAGACGATCAACGATTCCCCCGTTAACATGGAGTATTTTAAGTACTATACGGCTTACGGTTTTTTTGGAATATTGAACAATTGGATATTAAGCGATTTTCGTGAATCACGTGATATGTTTATCAAGAACGTAATCGAACTATCTAAAACACATATTCATTCTTTTCATTATGTGGGGGACAATTAGTTAAATTTCATTTAGAGACAAAGAAGAGGAATCGTATCCTCCACTCTTTGTCTTTTTTTGTCTTTCCCTCTCTTTTTCTTATGGAATTTATTGAATGATTATTTCTCAATCTGCTTATCTATAAATTTGCCTCTTGAGTAAATTTGCACAATGAGCAAATTAAAGTTATGATAATTTCGAGTAAATACTAAGGAGTTGAGTGAATACCAAATGAAAACAATCTACTATCGAGAGAGTTATTTTCTCCAGAAGCATGCATGTGGAGGTGTACGCATCTGATGGCCAAGCAAACCCTGCGACATTTAAAAAAAGAAGCTACTGAAAAAGCGCTAGCGACTACAGCATTTGAACTAGCACTTGAACATGGGTTGGACGGTTTTGTTGTCGAAGATATCGTGCAAAAAGCCGGCTATTCCAGAAGAACTTTCGCAAACTATTTCACATGCAAGGAAGAAGCAGTAGCCATTGGAGCTACTTCAGTTAATAACACAACTGAGTTTGAGAATTTGATCACCAAAATTCCACCAAATGCCTCTTTGCTTGACATTTTGTATCAACTAATCCAGATGCAGCTTACAGCAGACCTTATAGGAAGATTGCGTGAACTTCTGTTACTTTCCCAAAAATATCCTGTTCTCGAACCGCATTTCCTTGGAGTAGTACACCAAATGCAGACGACTGCTCAAGAGACATTATTAGACTTATCAAACGGGAATGATGACGAGGTATATACTTATCTACTTATTAACGCGGCCTACGGAACCATTCTTCCATTAATTGACGGAAGACTTAATGTGCTGTTACCAGGACAAAACATAAGTGACCACCAAAGAACTGGGGCTGTATCGTTCGATGAGTTTTTAGAAAACATGTTTGGTCACTTGCGCAAAGGATTCTAATACAGCAGCAATCCATATTCACCATAGAGGGAGTGTAAAACAAAGATATGTCTACATTATTATATAGAGTGGGGAAAACCGCTTTTCGCAAACCGGGGTACTTTATACTCGGATGGATTTTAATTTTAGGAATTGTCGTCTCGATGATCAGTGTGAATGGTGTGCATATCAGTTCCGAAATGAAGATTGAAGGCACAGAATCTCAAAAAGTTCTGGACCAGTTAGCCAAAGAATTACCTGCGGCCTCAGGCGGTCAAGGGAGTGTTGTGTTTGAAGCACCTCCAAACGAGCGTCTAGATACGCCAGAACGATTGGCAGCAATCACAAAGGGTGTTAATGATGTTTACGGGATAAAAGATGTGATTAACCCTGCAGATTATGCTGCTGAAGCCAGCGGATCAACTGCTGAGATGGCTCAGGCTTCCAATACAGAGCAGTCTGCAACAGTGGCTGCTCCCTCCTATGGTCCTCTGATGGTGGATGGTGTTCCTGTGCCGGGTGTTCTTCTCTCTCCCGACGGCAGAATTGCTTTGTTCCAATTTCAGTTTACCATTGAGCAGTCTGCTATCACGCAGGATGTTTTTGACTCCGTAATAGATTCCGTCATGACTGTTGAGAAAGGAACCAATATTACGGTCCTACCAGGCGAAACACTAAAAACCGTATCCATCGGTGTAGGATCCGCCGAAATCGTTGGACTTGTTATTGCCGCGGTTGTTTTGCTGGCCACACTTGGGTCCGTTGTAGCGGCAGGACTGCCTCTTGTAACTGCACTTCTAGGTGTCGGCATCGGAGTGGGCGGAGCATTCTCCATTTCCAAATTCATTGAAATGCCTAGTGTCACTTCGGTTTTGGCTCTTATGGTTGGACTAGCAGTTGGAATCGATTACGCTCTATTCATTGTAAATCGTCAACGCCGGATGATTATTGATCAACGTCTGAGTGCACAAGAAGCTGCTGCCAGAGCTATTGGTACATCGGGCAGTGCTGTATTTTTTGCAGGTTTGACGGTTATCGTAGCTCTATGCGGTATGCTAGTAATCGGTCTTACGTTCTTATCGACAATGGCGTTGGTAGCTGCTGCAACCGTGCTCATCAACGTATTCGTTGCCTTAACCCTTTTACCGGCGCTGCTCGGGTTGGTGGGTGAGCGTATCTGTTCGCCTAAAGCTCGTGAGAAAAGCGCCAAGTCTAACAAAGCGGCTGGTCGAGGCGCAGCTGACAGATGGGTTAAATTCGTTATCAAGTATCGTTGGGCCACAATTGTCGCCATCATCGTACTTCTTGGTGTCGCAGCAATTCCGATTACAAAAATGGAGATGGGCATTCCTGGAGCTGCTTCAGCGAATCTGGACACGACTGCAAGACAAAGCTATGAAGCAATTTCCGAAGGCTTTGGAGAAGGCTTTAACGGACCACTTATTCTGGTCGCCGAGCCCAAGGATTCTTCAACGCAGGTCTCTCCCGAACTCGTAGGTAATCTTGTGAAAGAGCTTCAAAGTCAAAAGAATGTTGCGCAGGTTTCACCTTTAGGCATGACTGAGGATATGGCTATTTTTAGTCTGATTCCTGAAACTGGCCCTAATGATAAAACCACCAAAAACCTGGTAAATGATTTACGTTCTTCTGAGTCGAGTATTGCACAGACGTATGACGTTAAGCTTGGAGTTACCGGATTCACTGCCGTAAATATCGATATGTCGACCAAGCTGGCAGAGGTATTCCCTATATATGTAGGAATTATTATTCTGTTGTCCCTTATCATTCTACTCTTGGTATTTCGTTCAATCATCGTGCCAATCAAAGCAACCATCGGCTTTCTTCTTAGTATTCTTGCTACGTTCGGAATCACGACAGCTGTGTTTCAGTGGGGCTGGCTCCACTCTCTCTTCGGCTTTGATACAGGTGGTCCGCTGCTAAGCTTTATGCCGATCATTGTTACGGGTATCCTTTATGGACTCGCAATGGATTATCAGGTTTTCCTTGTTAGCTCCATGCGGGAATCGTATGTTCATGGTCATCGGGGGACTGAATCCGTCGTTCACGGGTACAAACAAGTGAGTCGTGTCGTAGTTGGAGCCGCTGTAATTATGGTTTCTGTTTTTGCAGGGTTTATTTTCACGGATGATGTCATGATCAAACAAATTGGATTTACGTTAGCTGTAGGAATCTTGATCGATGCCTTCATTATTCGAATGGGATTGGTCCCGGCCATCATGGCTATTTTCGGGAATAAAGCGTGGGCGCTTCCGAAATGGCTGGACCGCATTCTGCCGAACCTTGATGTCGAAGGCGAGAAACTGATTGCTTCACTCAATGCTAAAGATAACGAACATCACAAGTCTTGATGCGGCAAATTATTTAGATTTGAATTCCTTTGGATGAAAAATAAGAAACAGCGACCACGTTCTGGTTACTGTTTCTTATTTTTTTTCATATTAATTTAGCTTAATGGATCTGGAGTTCCGCCACCAACATGATGGAAGCTTAGTTCCTGAAGTACTGCCTCTTGGTCACTTTCGATGATTTCAACAATAACACCCCGAATTTTGATCGCAGGGATACGAATAATTGCCTTATGACCTATATGCTGCCCTTCATAAATGGTCACAGGTCGTCTTGACTTTTGAGTAATGATGTCAATCTTGAAGCTTCGTATATTTTCACCAGATGTAAGATCCTCTTGGATGATAACGTGGTCGAGTAACTG
The DNA here is from genome assembly GCF_058408365.1 of Paenibacillus sp. MDV22-iso6. NCBI lineage: Bacteria > Bacillati > Bacillota > Bacilli > Caryophanales > Paenibacillaceae > Paenibacillus > Paenibacillus sp. MDV22-iso6. The sequence continues at coordinate 11,862 of NZ_JBZVDZ010000009.1, forward strand.
GGGCACCTCTGTCTCGTAAACCCACGATTTTTCAAATCTTCTGCATTGCTCAAGTGTTGCAAATGGACGTTCGAAACGGCGAATTTCCGAACCGAATTCCAACAGTCTCTCTACATCTTTCTCCGGAAGCAGACCGTTGCGATCCGGTCCAATATTCAGGAGCAGGTTTGCACCACGGCCAACGGAATGATAATAAATGCCCATAAGTTCTTCCGTACTTTTCAGGGTAAGTTCATTGCTATCGCTATAAAACCAATCTCCCCTTATTTGGACGTCACATTCCGCTGGCAGCCATAGGTGTTCAAGCAATTGCTCTTTCTTTTCCGTCATAATTGAAAACTCCGTTGAGTCAACTTCATTCCAGCATGGAATAGGTGCAATACCATCCTCATTCCCAACCCACCGAAAGTCGGGGTCACCCATATTAAAAATTAAAATATGAGGCTGCAAGCGGCGAATTTCATCAATAATACGTTTCCAATCATATGAATGTGCCTCAGAGCCACAACCGTCAAACCACAGAATATCGATGTCGCCATATTGCGTGAGCAACTCTGTGATTTGATTGACGAAATAATCGTCGTAGGCCTTCGCATCTTGGGTGTAAAAGTCAGCTGAACCATCATACGGTGAATAGTACAAGCCTGGTTTCATATCATATTTTCGGCAAGCATCAACAAATTCGCGTATGACATCCCCTTGCCCACCCTTCCACTGAGAAGCCGCCACACTAAATCGACTGTAGTCGGAAGGCCAATTGGAAAAGCCGTCATGGTGCTTCGCAGTTAACACAGCATAGTTCATTCCGGCTTCTTTGGCCGACCGGATCCACTGCTCACAGTCTAAGTCAACAGGATTGAAAGCAGCCGGATCCATCTGCCTTTCATCGAAATCGACATATCCTTCATAAAAGGTGCGAAGTCCGAAATGAAGAAACAATCCAAATTCCCATTTTTGAAAAGCAAGTTGTTTGGCTGATGGCGTTAATTTTTGAACAAGATTCATATGATCACACCTTTCTCATCCCATTGTTTAATACAGCTGTTCATTCTGTTTGTCCGTTCTCAATCTCATATAATCGATCGTAGTCCTCGATATTAAAACTGTATAATTGCATGGCCGTTTTGCCAGAGGAGGGTGCAAGCTCTCTCGGATGATCGAATCGAAATACTCGCTGGAGAATCTTTTCAACCTGCTCTTCCTGTCCATTCTGCTTTGCTATCTGCATATATTCATAATCGCGGATGCCTCGCTGCAGCCACTTATAACGTAGTGAAAGCAGCGGTTTGCCCCTTTTTCCCGGGTAAACGAAATTGGTATCCCCGGCCTTCCAAATCATAGGACGATAGGAAAGCCTCTCCAGAGGTTTGTCGGGCCACACGGTATAATTCCACCGTAGAAAGCCATCCAATTTCAGCTTTTCTGCGAGCCAAGGGATCACCCGAGACTCAATTGACGGCGAACTGAGGAACGTGTTGGGTTTCTCTGGCGAGCAGCAAACGTAAAACGTAAATGTCCCCTTCACTTCTTTTCTTAGCTGCTCTAGCTGTTCATACTCTTCTGCAGCACAGTCAAGCACAGGCACATAATCAACGATTCCTTTAATATGTTTACGAATAAATTCGGTATGATTGATTGCTGCTTTATAGAGGAATGATGGCGCCATCTCGCGTAAGCATGCTAAACTTTCCTCAAATAAGCAGATATCAGCCGGTTCATCCGCAACAACACGAACGCGGTCAATCCACTTTTTCGAGATAAAATGCTGCTCTAATGCCACTACATAAGCGCTAAGATCTGATTTATTTCGGATAAACTTATAGCTCCCGGTTTCTTCATCATAATAGCGGACGCGAATGGCATCGGGGTAATCATCCACAACTCCCCCAAACCCTTCATCCTCATGCTTCCAAATATTGATCAAGCCGAATACTTCTATTTCTTTGCATATTCCGTGCTTCTCTCCTATCTCAACATACCGATCCAAGTGCGTAAAATCATAGTCAAATCGACCGTCGCTCCGTCTCACGATTTGAACGATACTGTATTCATTCAAGTCGGATGGCTCAGCATCGATAAATGATCGTTGTCCGCTCCATGGCTCCTCTGAAACAACAAGCGTCAACGCCTTTTGTCCGAGCTGAGATAAGCTGTGAAGATACGAATCAAGAAGCGTAAAATGTTCATCGGTCCAATAGGAAACATCATATTTTCTTGCAATATTACAGTTATGCTGCCACAAGTCCAAAACGAAAGTATAATTTTGAGGCTCTGGCAGCACTTGTTCACTGATCGTTAAACGAAACGTCAGTTCTTTTTCCAAAACCTCATCCTCGAACATCGTATGCGTGTAGAATTTCAGCTTGCCTTCATATTGACCGCTTACAACGGAATCATCGGCATGAAGCTCCACCCACAAAGGTTGGATCTGACGCTTCCTAAGCCATTGATAGGGTTCATCCAGCAGAACATCTGAAGTCATAACGCGATTATCGTCCTCAATTAACCCGATTAGCTGAAGATCGATCTTGCAGGGAGCATCCGTTTCCACCTCACAGCGCACGATTTTGATCGGCCCGCCCTTCCATAACAATGCATCCCGGTTAATCGTAACGAGCATATCCTCTTGATCTGAGCTGACCAATGCCTGGAAGGCGGCGCTGTCATTTTTACAGCAGCGAAGTTCCAAGTGTTTCACCTGCGTGTCTTCACGTCCCTGATTCCACCAATTGGACGACCACATATACTTATAGAACATGTTTTGCAAACCACAGTTCACTTTAAACTGCACCTCCGAGTCTAATCTGAAATCCTCCAGGTCCTCCTCCAGGTCAGACTTGAAGGTAGAATTATTTAGGGGAAATTTCGAATTATTTCGTATCAATTGCCTTCTGGTAAATTTCTATATACTGACCAAGCTGCAGACCATCCAGACCTTTTACATAAGAATCCCATTCTTTCTCGATGTCCTTGCTGCCCGTAATGAACTGAGCCATGTTTGACTTGACGTAATCTCGGATTGATGTTTTTAGTTGAGCCGCAACCTGAGTGTCTTCCAATGCTATGAATACGCTGGATGGATAATTCTCCTTCGATTGGAACGGCTCATATTTGGCTGATTCACGCTTCAGACGAACCTCGTAAGCGCCTTCAGCAAGCGGATCCTGCAGAGCTGCCCATGAGTCACGATACTGGTATGTGCGGAGGGACGGTCCAAGCTGATCCCAGCGATCATTATACGTAATTTTGGTTTCACCATCAGAAATAATTGCATAAGTTGCCGGTTTGCCGTCCATACCCAGCTCGCCATCCTCCGCTTTGCGCCATCCTTCACCTTCTGGACCATGCTCTTGATTCACAATGGCTTCTTCTGTATATAAATAGTCGGCCAAACGGATTGCGGCAATTTTCTGTTCATCAGTCGCTTTGTTCGTAATGGCCATTTGCGACACACTTACTCCCGCAAAGTATCCTGCTTGCTGCACACCGTTCGGTCCTTTAAGGGGAGGCACGGTGACATACTCTTTATGACGCGGGTGTTTGTCATCTGGGCTGTGGGCGTAACTGATTAGAGCGGTTGTAATGCTGCCAATCACATTCGCGTCTTGACGGTTGCCCAACTGCTGGATGGCATCGGAGTTCTGTGTGAATGATGCTGGATCGATCAGGCCTTCCGTATAGAGCTTGTTCAGGTACAATAATCCCTGCTTCCATTCTTCCTTATTGGCGACGAAATCCACTTTGCCGTCCTTTACCTGGAGAAAAGTCCCGTTGTCTTTGTCCACCTGATCGTCGATGATAAACGAATTCATCAAGAAGGAAGCGACGTTCCCTGCCCACATGTCGTCAGCGCCGGTAAGCGGAATTTCGTCTTTTATACCATTACCGTTCGGATCATTTTCTTTAAAAGCTTTTAGTACTTCATAAAACTCGTCCGTTGTTGACGGCATTTTTAACCCAAGCTTTTCCAGCCAAGACTGATTGATCCATAGCTTCTGTGCATAGTTGCAGTGATAACACTCGTTCACTTGCGGAAGAGCATAAATGTTGCCGTCCGGTGAAGTGATAGAGCTTTCCAGGTACGGCAGTTCAGCCATTGCTTTTTTGAAGTTAGGCGCATATTTATCAATCAAGTCGTTCAGTGGAATAAACACACCCTCTTTGCCGTACTTCATCTGCTCTTCTTTGGTTAAGCTCCCATGCAAAATTACTTCAGGATAATCACCGCTTGCCAGCATCAATTGTTTGCGGTCGTTTAGCGCTTTTTCGGGTACGAGATCCCATTTTATTTGAATATTCGTCTTGTCCTGGAGGTATTTCGTGAATGTATTGGTTTCCATATTCTCTATGACGGCGTACTGCGGAGCAAACATTTTGATCGTCATGGGCGTATTGACAATCGGATATTCTCCAACGGGCGTAAACACGTCGCTTGCTTCTGGTGCACTAGCAGAAGGTGTATTCGTAGTTGTGCTCGAATCCCCGCTACAGGCGCTCAAGACGAGTGATAAACAGAGTGCAGCTCCGAGGACGCAAGAGAATGACTTTTTCCATGTTTTCATAGTTATGACCCCTCCCATTTATCGAACATTAATTTCAATTACGGAAGCATTCTATCTGGTCTTCAACCCCTCACCTCCTTTAAATGCTGGTTGAGCTACCTCCCCGTCACTATCCTTTTAATGAACCGATCATGACACCTTTAACAAAGTGCTTCTGCACGAACGGATAAATGATCAGGACAGGTGCACTTGCGACAACGATAAGTGAATATTTAAGCAAGTCCTTCAATCCTTGCTGCGCCAACATCTGATCAACATTGGTCACCATAGTCGGATCGATCGAGTTTAGAATAAGAATGTTACGCAACACGATCTGTAACGGGAACAAATCTGGAGATTTCAGGAAAATCAATGCATCGAAGTAAGCATTCCAGTGGCCCACAGCATACATCAACGTCAGCACAGCCAAAATGGGTTTGGAGAGCGGAATTACCATACTGGTAATGAACCGGATGTCACTACAGCCATCGAGTTCGGCAGCTTCCGCAATTTCCTCGGGAATCGTGGTCTGAAAAAAGGTCCGAGCGACAATCACTTGAAACACCGCCATGGCTCCTGGCAAAATCATCGCCCAACGTGTATCGAGGATATGAAGGTTTTTTACTACGAGATATAAGGGGATAAGCCCTCCTTCGAACATCATCGTGATGACTAGAAGGACCATGATGAAATTACGGCCGTAGAACGTTTTTCTGGCGAGCGGATAAGCAAGCATAACAGTCAAAGCAACGTTGACTGCTGTACCTATGACTGTATAATAGAGCGAGTTCAAGTAACCGAAAACGATTTGTGGATTTCGAAACACCGCTTTATAGCCTTCCAGCGTAAAGTCGACGGGTAACAGCCACACCTTGCCGGATACGACGGCTTGCGGTGAGCTAAACGATGATGAAATGATAAAGATGAGCGGAAAAAGGACGACAATCGTCACTACGCTCAAAAAAGCATAGACACCGAGTAGAAACAAACGATCACCATACGATTCCCGAATCCTTGACGCTTTGAACATATTTGTTCCTCCTTTCTGCTGATTTGCTGCTACCATAAACTCGAATTGGATAATTTCTTGGCAATGTAGTTAACGCTCACAAGAAGAATCAGATTGATGATCGAGTTGAAGAAACCGATTGCAGTCGAAAAGCTGAAGCTGGAGCTGAGCAGTCCCACCTTATACACATAGGTAGAAATGACTTCAGAAGTGCTGATGTTTAGGGGATTTTGCATCAAATATACTTTTTCGAAGCCAACTTTCATGAAATTCCCTAAATTCAATATGAGCAGAATGACGGATACAGGGATAAGGCTCGGTAAGTCAATATTAATAATTTTCTGCATCCGGGACGCACCATCCACTTTTGCCGATTCATATAGTTCAGGATTGACTCCTGCCAAAGCTGCAATGTAGATAATCGCACCATAACCTGAAAATTGCCATACATCCGACCAGACATAAATCGATTTGAACAAGCTCGGAATTCCCATGAAATTTGTATTTTCAATGCCTAGTAGTTGTGTGAACTTGCTAATAATCCCAACACTTGGCGACAAAGTTACGATGAGAATAGAAACCATGATAACGGTTGAAATAAAGTAAGGCGCGTAGGTGATCATTTGTACACTGCTTTTGAAAAAACCGTTACGAATTTCATTTAATGCAAGTGCCAATAGAATCGGAGCAGGAAAACCAACAAGCAAACCGTACATATTAATGCCAAGCGTGTTCTTCAAATACAGCCAAAAGTTTGGTGATTCAAAAAATTGTTCGAAATATTTCAGTCCGACCCATGGGCTACCCCAAATACCTTGGATGACGTTGTACTCTTTGAAAGCAATGACAACGCCAGACATAGGTATATACTTGAAAATGACCAAATACAGCAACGGCAGAAATACGACCAAGTATAACTGCCAGTGACGCTTCATTTTTTTCCCAATGAAGCGTAATGATGATTTGCTGTCAGGCAATGCCGGTTCATGTGGCTGGCCTTGCATTGAAGTTTCGGGTTTCCTGATTCTCTTTTGCATGCTTGACATATGCTCCTTCTCCTTTCGTTCGATCTGATTGTTTGCGCTTACATTCTACATAGTAAAGTAGGATAACGAGGTGCAGCAAGAAACAATAATCGTTAACTTAACCGTCTTCGCATGGCCTGAAAATGCGCAGCAGCTCCGGTGTTTAGCCGGAGCTGCTGCATGAAATACATTATGAAACTGCTGGGTAAGCAGGCGTAGCAAACCATTTTCAACCAGTTAACCAAATTCAACCGATCTGTCTGCGTGCTGCTTCTTCGCGGAATTCGCTTGGGGAGTAGCCTACCACTTTCTTAAACACACGGCTGAATGAGATCGCGCTTGTATAACCTACCTTCTCAGCTACCTCCTGCATGGAACCTTGTGTTTCCGTGAGCAAGCGCTTTGCGGCCTGCAGGCGGATGTCAATCAAGAAGTCGACGAATTTCTGTCCGGTCTCTTCCCTGAACAGCTTGCTTACATATTTCCCATTAATGTTAAAGATTGAACTGAGATATTCAAGCGACATGTTCGGATTGGCATACTCCTCTTCGATCATTTTCCGCATATTTCGAATGGTAGCTGCATGCAGACGCCTGTTTTGCGCTTCCTTCAAATCTGTGAAAAAGCTGTTCAACACGCTCAAAGATTCTTCCCGCATTTGCTCGAGTGAATGGCACTCATCTATGATTTTACTGAGCCTTGGTAACCCATCTCGCATCCATATTTCTTGGACCTCTTTTGTCATCCCGGAGATTTCCAATCCCAAATAGTAAATAAAATAGTTCATCAGATTTGTAATTTCATCTTTCGTTAACAATCCTAGCTTCATTTCATTCATGAGCTTGTCATACTTCGTCTTCCATTCGTCCTCAAGAAGTCTGAACGACTGGATGATGGATCGAATTACGTTTAATTGTGAGAACACCTCAACCTGACCGTGATTTGCGATGTGTTCGCTAGTAATGAGCCTGTTTTCTCCTAACACTATTTTATATTTAAGCGCCCTAAGCGCCTCTTTATAAGAATTTGCGACGCTGGAAAGCTCTTCAACCTGCTCACCGATACCTACCGTTACCGTAAACTTCAGATTTTCCTGTACCCACACACGAACGCTCTCGAAAAGTTTGAGTGTTATGGAAGTACTTGCTTCCTCCTCGCTGTCCATAATTACCATGACGCTTAGCTGAAATGCCGAAGTCCACTCTGACCAAAGCGCGAGCCCATATTTTGGAGCAAGCTCCTGAATAACACTGCGTAGCGCGAATTTGAGAAGGTTTTGGTCTCTGCGGGAGTATTGGCAGCAAAAATCACTGTATTTATCCATTTCGATCACAAGTACGACTTGTTTATTAAACGAGTATGGAAGCTGAAGACTGTTTGTTTCTCCTATCCATTCCTCATGGGTTAAACCCATGTCACCTTCAATGAGTTGGTGGAACAAGTACCTTTTTCGCAGATGCAGATCTTCATCGTGCTTTTGCTGATACTGATTCGATTGCTCAATAATATTGGACAAGGCCGATTCGATGAAGGAAAATTCATCTCCCAACTCCTTGGACAAAGGGAGACGGTAACCTCGGATACGCGCCACAATCTGTTCCAGCGGTCTTGAATTGCGTCTGGTAACATAGAGCAGCCATACAAAACCACCCCCGATCGTCACGATACCGATGATAAACCAGACATTATATAATGAAGAGATTACATGGAACAACTTGCCATTTATAAGTCCACTTTGGTAGGACCATCCGGTATAGCTCGATACATAATTGGAGAAAATCTTTGATTGCTCTTTAGAATGCAAGTCACTAAACAAATCGTTTCCCGCGGCGTCCCGAATTCCGATAAAGCTTGTTTTTGAATCGTATAGGTCAGCAATACTGTTCTGCAACGAATCAGTGGCCACATTGACGACGATCATGCCTTTCTTGCCCGTAATAAATGGCGCTCCCCGTACCAAACTAACGACAGGCTTACTCCCTTTTGTAGAAAACTGCTCGAAGGTTCTTATGCCCGACCATTGCTTGGGTGCGAGCGGATCCATAGCCTTTTTAATAAATGGCTCGTCTCTGTAGTTGCTAAGTTGATCACTTGTCGCATTACTGAGCACGAAATTGTCTTCATAACGCACAAAATAGATCGAATCAATCATGGGGTAATAGGATATCATATCCTGCATTTTTTTAACTGCGCTTATGTTGATGAAAATGTTATTCTTCTCTTCATTATTGAAGAAATCAATCAACTGCTTATTATTTATGGTTTCCGACATTATCATATTGTCTATCGCCTTCAGGGAAGTATCGATCAGACGCATCGCCTGTAATGATAGCATTTTGTTGGCGTTAAGCGCCTCCTTACGGCTTTGTTCGCTTAATATCTGAAAAAAAACAAAAAATGTAAACGTGATCACGACAATAAAAATCGGCATATAAGAAAACAGCAATCGATTAAATAACGTTTTCCTCATATCCAGCCCCCAATTTTTTAAAAGGAATGATATATATTTACATATTGTACACGCTTACATCTGAAGACGTCCATACAAACGGTATGTCCACCCCTCAACAGTATGTAGACGAATTGCCTCTTTTTTAGCCATACAAAAATGCACCCCCTAGAATTTCATCGGCCAAACCCAGGGGTTTTTCCAATGTCTATTCTAAGGGGTGCACTTCACTCAACAGTAAGAGTCATTCTCTTAACTGTCTAACTGGAAGGGGATGGCTGACCTTCTTTACCCTCCCGAACCGGTAGGGTTCACACTCACTAAGATACGGTCGATATCTGGGGCATAACCCGTCGGCTGTGAGAACAGCAACGTATTGGACCCCGCCTGCAGATGTACTGTCGTCTCCTGTGAAGCCACTGTTGTCCAAGCGCCGGAACTTGGGAAGCTGAGCGATGTACCAGCCGCTCCATTTACACTTAATATGGCGGAGCGGCTCGCTTCACCATTCAAGTACTGGATCGTCAATTTGTAGTTGCCTGCTGACGGCACGGTTACACTATTAAACTTCAGCGTGCCGCTACCGTTGCCTAAATAACCCACCTTTGCCCCACCTGAGCAAGTCGTGCAGTTCGTAATGACCGCTGAACCTGCTAACGTGTTTCCCGCTGCCTCTGCCTCATAGGCGCTAACACCTGAATTCGGAGGTGTGACTGGCGTCACGGGCGGGTCAGCCAGTAAAGTAGAAGTCGTAGCACTACCAGAAACGTGGAAACCGGACAGTGTTAGCCAGCCATTTAGGTTCGCGTCCTGACGCGTGTTCGCAAAACGAATGGTCTTGCCGCCGGTGAGTGGATTGACAATCCGCATGACTAACCTGTAATCCCCTGCGGGAAGGTTGTGATTCGCACTATACGAGAAGGAATAGTCCGTGTCTCCAGGCAAGATGCTTTTCAGATTCCATGATTTCGTGCCAAGCGACTTAACCCATGTGTCGGAGGAATTCAGTACGCCGAACTCGACCTCCCAATTGTAGTAAAACGGAGCAACGCCCTTGTTCTGGAGTTTGACGTTGACTTGCAGTGAGGACGCCGATGAATCACTCAGCTGCACCGATGAATTGTACAGCGTATAACCAAGCATTTTATGAGCTCGCAGCGCATTAAGCTTAGCCGTCTCGTCAGGCAAAGAATTTTTGTACACACGATCGTACATTAGCCAAGAGGCGTGTGTCGTTTCGACTGAGGTCTGGAAGTCTTCACCGTTTTGGTTAGGCCAGTGCTGCCAAAAACTCGTATCCTGCTGGAGGGGTGGGTATAATTCGCCACCAATCGGATGAGTCTTCCAGATGTTCTGCAGGCCGTTCTGCGTAATCAAACTCCAGAATCCCCAGTCATTTGCGAACAACGTTTCGTACGAAAAAGAATCATCATGGTAGCCGAAAGCGTTTTTCAAATCTGCTGTACTCGCCGAATAAGGATACCTGGCCAGTACCTGGGTCTTCTGGAATGCGCTCTTGAATGCCGAAAGCAGTCCGTCACGGTTACTCTGGTTCATCTCCCAATTCGTTGGGTCTGTATTGTAGGGCCATGTATGCCACTCTCCCCAAAATCCGTATAATCCTGTTGTCAGGAAGCCAATCCGAGGATCGCCATCATAGCGGGCCCCAAGTGCGGTGACGAACTGTCGCAAAGCCTGATTCAGATTTGCGTCGTTCCAGTCGGGGGCCAGACTGTGAGTGGATGTATCATGGTTGCCGTTCTGATCATAATCCCGGGTCATAAGCCCGCCATTAATTAGAAACTGCGGAATACCGCTTGTACGCCCCGGGTAGTCAACGTAGACGCGGAAAGCCGCCTGGTTGCCCCGACTAGCGATATCATTAAGATAGGCATCCAGCGGTGCCCAGTTGTACGTGTTCCAGTCCGTCATCAGATCACGAAGCGAAACGTAGAACCATTCCATGCTGTGCGGAAAACTGTTGTTCGGATCAACACTTTCCGAGGGAAGCTTGGAGAAGGGTAAAAAGCCCTTCAGCGGGTTTAGCTCCAGCCCTGCTTTGTTCGGGTCATAGGTTTGGGCTTGCCACTCCCCTGACGCATAGGCATGGTTGGGCTTGAAGTTCATAAACATTATCGAGCCAAGTAGACAAAAGACGACCATCATCAATCCTAGCCTTGCGATTCTTGCATTCGACATTGCATCTTTCACTCCTGTTCGCATGAGATTAACTATTAAATATGGCAACGAACTTGCTCGCCAGTCTCACTCACCCCCTCTCCAGCTCGGAACTCCAAGCATGAACGAGAACACACCTCGTCTCTACTTGATGCAAAAAGCTTAGTAAACGTGGTGGTACGCTCAATCCATTTTCCAGATTACATCGGCGTAATTCAAAAAATCATCCCTTACTGGCACTGAAGGCGACACCCTCAATAAACCGCCGTTGGAAAATAAAAAACAGTATGAGCATCGGAATAACGGCCATGAACGCCCCAGCCATCAATACAGGATAATCCGTACCGAACATGGAGACAAGTGTGGCAAGGCCTGCCGACAGCGTTAATTTTTCCGGTGAGCTGTTGATGATAAGTGGCCACTGTAGTTCATTCCATGACCAGAGTAGTTGGATGATGACGACTGCAACCAGTGCTGACTTGACAAGCGGCAGCATGATGTAGCGAAAGATTTGGAACGGATTGCATCCGTCGAGCACTGCCGCCTCCTCCAATTCTTTGGAGATTCCGAGGAAAAACTGGCGCAGCAAAAAGGTAGCAAATGGGCTGACGAGCGAAGTGATCCAAAGTGCGGTCGTCGTATTCACCAATCCTAGTTTGCTCATCATCAAATATTGCGGGGTATAGAACACCGGGTTGGGAATCATCATGACCGAAATGATCAGAAAAAAACACAGACCTCTACCCGGAAAGCGAATGCGTGCAAATGCAAAGGCCGCCATCGCGCTGAAGACGACAGGGAATAATGTCTTCATGAACGCAGCCATCAGCGTATTCGCATAATAATGCAAGAAGGCCGACTGCCTAAGGGCGTCTACATAGCCTCGCAAGCTCGGCTCGGCAGGTAATATCGTAATCGGAATCTGGGTCGCCTCCGTCGTCGTCTTGAGCGACGTAAGAATCATCCAGAGAAATGGAAGCACCATGACGGCTGCGCCAGCGATCAGAACCAAATGAATAATAAGGTTGCTTCTATGCTTCGAAGAGACAACTCTGCTCACTTTTGTACCTCCTCAATCGTAAATCACCCATTTTTTTTGCAGCATGAACTGGATACCCGTCAAAACCAGGTTGATCACCAGCAAAATGTTGACAATCGCTGCTCCATAGTTCTGATCGTAATAGATAAATGAATTTTGGTAATAAGCGTATACAAGAGAACGCACGGCCGGTAGCGCAACGTTCGTTTTACCGATAATCAGATAGATACTGTCAAAAATTTGTGTGGCACCGATCACAAGCACGATCGACGTAAAAAATAGTGTTGGTGTTAATAGCGGGAGCGTAATGGAACGAAACTTGCGAAAGCCGACAGCGCCATCAATCTCAGCCGCCTCATACAGAGTACGTGGAATGCCTTGAAGCCCAGCTAGGATCAGCAACATGTTAAAGCCAATCGCTCCCCAAACACCGACCATGACAAGAGCATACATGGCGAACCGCTTGTCAGAGATCCACGCGATGTGTGTGCCGAGTACAGAGTTTAGTAGTCCGTAATCCTGAGCGAAAATAATGACCCACACCATAGCAGCCGCGGCCGCCATCGTAACCTGCGGTAGAAAATAAATGACCCGGTAGACAGCCTGACCCTTGATCTTAGCGTTCAGCAGTACGGCGAAGAACGTCGAAAGTATAATCGTCGTAGGTACAAACAGCACAACATAAAGTATCGTATTACGTAGATTTTGCCAGAACTCTTCGTCCATAAATAATCTCTCGTAGTTGGCCCAACCGACCCAGTGGTTGACAAGGCCGAAGTTTTCGGACTTCAGGAAGCTCAGATAGATGGAATAGACTGCTGGCCAGCTCCAGAAAACGAGCGTTCCGATCAATGTCGGAGCGATCATCATATAAGCCCATATATATCTGCTTTTCGAATGCATTGCCTTCACCTCATTTGTGCCATAGGTATTCCGTTAACCGGAATACCATCGACAATTTTGCCTGACGTAGGGCGCTTACTTTGCGTCCTCAATCGTCTGATTCATCATTTCCGCCACTTTCTTGGCGCCTTCTTCGATTGAAATGGCGCCGCCCCATGCCTGTGACATGATTTCTGCTTCTTTCGAGAACCAGACTGGGTACGATTTTGAACCGCTCGGGTACGGAGTCGCGTCCCCCGCCTGATCAATGAATACCTGCAGGTTCAAATCGGGATTGTTCTTCACCCATGCGTCTTGCGTATTATTGAACGCCGGAATCGCGGCACCCATCTCTGCCGTGATCTCAGCGGCCTCCTTGGAGCCGAGGAATTTCAGGAACTGCCATGCTTCATCCTTGTGCTTACCCTTAGTGGACATGACGTTGCCGATGCCATTAATGATATTGCCACGCTTGACCTTCCCCTTCGGCAGGGGTGCCCAATCGTACTTTCCTTTGATAATTTCACTACTCGCCAGATTGCCGTTATCCCAAGATCCATCGAAAATCATCGCGAGCTTGCCGGACTTGAACATTTCGACCGAATCCGTGTCGGTCATCTGCTGGTGCGTCGGCGAAGCCTTGTCAAGAATCATCTGGTAACGGGCCTTTAGTGCCTCAATCGAAGCCAACTCGTCGTAGCCGGATTTGGTCATGTCGTCATTTAAAATAAAACCACCGTTCGCTAACATGTCGTTCCAGTAGCCCGCTTGGGTGTCCAGCTTTGCGCCAAAACCGTAAATGCCCTTGTCTGGCTGACTTAGCTGTTTGGCGACTTCAGCAAGCTTGGCATAATCCCATGTATCGTCTGGATAAGGAATGTTCGCCTGATCGAACAGCTCCTTGTTGTAGGCCAGACCAATGGTATCGAAGTCCTTTGGAATACCGTAGTTTTGACCGTCCATCGTATAGATGGAGACGAGGTTGGACGCGTAGTTGTTCAGATCGATTTCATTGGCCTGCACTTTGTCCGTGATCGGCTCGAGGAACTGGCCTTCTGCGTACTTCATAAACTGACCGCCATGCATCCAGAATACATCAGGCAGCATTCCCGCTGGCGCTGCGGCGGACATCTTCGTCCAATATTCGCCCCAAGGAATAGCATCAACTTTCACCTTGATATTCGGGTGCTGCTCAGTGAACGCATCGGCGATCGCCTCCATTGCCGGCTGCTGGTTTTTGTCCCAGATCGTATAAGAGATCGTAACGTTCTTCTGGGCACCACCGTCGGTAGCCCCGCCCCCGTCGTTAGAACTATTACAGCCCGCCATCAACGAGACAAGAAGTAAGCTGGTGATCCCTGCTGCCATTTTTTTTCTTATATTCATCGTCAAACTCCCCTCGACTTTTCTTAAAAATGAAGTTGTACTCTTATGTCCAGCAATCATGCTCCAAAAGCTGGAGGACGAAAAAAATGCGCGTTTTTTCCGTCAGTCGATCGTCGTGAGCTCTTGACGTTCTCATCATAAATCAGGAAAAATCCGGTTTAAATGCCCAGATTTTAAGATTCAAACCACATTTTTAAGATCCCCTTCCCAACTGCGGATGATCTCTGCATAATAAAACCCGTACCTAAATTCAAACGATTGGGGCAAATCATCCACAAGATTTTGTCCGCAATTCCAAAGGAGAATTCTCCCATGAATAATATCTCAATCACCCGGTTGCCCGGTGAGTACTGGTGGGGCGGTGTGATCAACGATGGCAGCTCCATGCCGTTTGGCCAGACAACATATACGAGGGATTTGCGTGTGACGGATGACAATCAGGCCTCGCCTTTGCTGCTCTCCAATAAAGGCAGATATATTTGGAGCGAGGAACCATTTGCTTTCCATGTGGATGGGAATGGACTCTCGGTCTTTGATAACGCAGGTGAAGTCGTCGTGGAAGAGGAACATAGTTCACTGCAGGGAGCATACCGTCATGCTGCTGGCACACACTTCCCTCCTTCCAAGCAAATGCCCGACGCTCTCGTCTTCACAGCCCCGCAGTACTGTACCTGGGTCGAGATGTTCTATAACCCCACGCAGGACAGAATTATCCGTTATGCAGAATCAATTCTAGCGAACGGGCTACCCCCCGGCGTCCTCATTATCGACGACAATTGGATGATGGATTATGGCATGTGGGACTTTGACAAGCACAGGTTCCCGAATCCCCGGGAGATGATCGATACGCTGCATGGCATGGGTTTCAAGGTAATGCTCTGGATGTGCCCATACGTAAGTGCGGACTGCACCATGTTTAAGGAATTGCGGGCGGGTGATCTGCTTCTAATAGGCGTGGACAACGCGCCAATCATCCGACATTGGTGGAATGGGTACAGCGCAGTTGTGGATTATACGAAGGAGGAAGGTGCGGCCTGGTTCAAGCGGCAGATGGATCGTCTGATCACTGATTACGGTGTTGATGGTTTTAAGCTTGACGCCGGCGAGCCGTTCTTGCCGGGCGGAGCGGACACGACCCAGCCCGTTGCATGGACTCGTCCCCTGCGTCAGCTTGAAGACTGCGAAGCATATGCTAATCTCGGAGTTGGCTACTCGCTGGTTGAGTTGCGGATGTGTTGGAAGCTCGGTGGCCAGGGACTCATCCAGCGCCAGCGGGACAAGACACATACGTGGGACGCCACTGGGCTCAGCGGACTCATACCCAACGCGATTGCTCAGGGACTGCTTGGTTACGCATTTAACTGCCCCGATATGATCGGCGGCGGTATGGACGGCGATATCAACTCCCCGGAATTTCACTTTGACAGCGAATTGTTCGTACGGTATACCCAGTGTGCCGCACTGTTCCCTGTGATGCAGTTTTCCATGGCACCCTGGCGCGTGCTGAAAGGTGAGGAGCTAACCTGGTGCCTTGAAGCTGTACGGCTAAGATCCGAGCTTGGTCCCGAAATTCTGGCGCTTGCTCGCCAAGCCACTGCAGACGGTTTACCGATACTGCGCAGCTTGGAGTTCGAATATCCCGACTGCGGCTATGAGCTCGTAAATGACCAGTTTCTCCTCGGACAGAATCTGCTCGTTGCGCCAGTTGTCGTCAAGGGACTGACATCTAGAAACGTGGTTTTTCCTGAAGGTCAATGGCAGGACGAGGATGGAAATATCATCAACGGGCCTACCGAACTTCAAGTTGATGCGCCCCTCTCACGTTTGCCTTGGTATCGCAAAATCCAATAGGAGGTATGTATATCTCCATGAAAAAATAAAGCTGGCTCTGATTGGCGCAAACGCCCGAGGGCTGCCTAGCTATGTTCCCTATGTACTCGCCCATTCGGACGAGGCCGAATTCGTAGCAGTCGCCTCCGCTCAGGCCTCGCTTGACAATCATCTGATGGCATTCGCTGCCGAGGCGTCAAGGCTGAGGCAGGGATTAGTCGTCGAGATGAGCGAATTCAAGGCAACGATTCTGGCGTCTTCAGCCTGCAATTGACAAAGGAACAGTTCTGCTCAGATAATAAAAAGGTTGAAGATACGTCAACCGTAACAAGCGAAAACTGACTGGGGGATTTAAGCATGTATGAGCTACTAATTGTTGATGATCATGCTCATCTCGTGGACAGTCTCGAACGCACCATGCCGTGGGAAGCGCTCGGCATTGGCAAGGTTCACAAGGCTTTCTCTGGCGAAGAGGCACTCGAACATTGCAAGAGCTATCCCGTCGATATTATCATCACCGATATTCGAATGCCCGGGATCTCCGGCCTGGAGCTGATCGAGCATATAAAAAAATACGACAAACACTTCAAAAGCATCCTGCTATCCGGCTACGGCGAATGGGACTACGCACAGGAGGCGATCAGACAACAGGTGGATGGTTATCTGCTCAAGCCAGTCGACCAAAGAGAGCTGGCCGACATGCTGCGCCAACTTACGGAAGCGCTTCATCTGGAATGGGACGAACGGGGAAAACAGGTGAAGGCAATGAGCATGCTCAGCGAACATATGCCATTGTTTCGAGAAAAGCTGCTTATGGATCTGCTTCAAGGTAGGAAGCTTGCTCCCAAGCTTCTCGAAGAAAAAATGGCTTATTATCGGCTGCCGTTCTGTCCGAGCGACGAAACTGCAATATGCCTCCTACGCATTGAATCGTCTGCTGAGGAGTTGAACTGGAAGGACCAGTCCCTGCTCTCCTCGGCCGTCGCAAATATCGCTGAGGAAACCTTCTCGGAATTGTTTCATGTCTGGCACGGGCGTGATGCGTACGAGCATGAAGTCTTCGTTCTCAAGGTACGGGAAGAGTCATGGCTAGCGCGGGAGAAGGAGCCGGAGCTTAATCGGCAGCGATCCCTCGAACATTTGGCGGCCAGGCTGCAGCAGCACGTCAGACACTTTCTCAAAAGCAGCATTTCAATCGTCGTGAGCCACTGGCAGGTCATGGCTCATGGCCTGCGTGAAACTTACCAGGACGCACTGGCTATACTCACCCGCCATCTTGGCGGTGAGACGGACCTCTTAATCCGCCTGCAGGACGCCTTAGTGCCGGAAAAGCCCTACCGAGTCCATAGTCTTTACGAGTCACCCACGTTGATCCAGTTGTTCGAAATTTACCAGTGGGAGGCGATCTCTGCCAAGTGGGACGCCATTTTCCTTGAGGTGACAAACAAACGAATGGATTCACGGGAAACGCTCCTTGAGCTCTATTATCACGCGATGGGCGCCTTCAGCTTTTTTGCCCACAAAAACGGACTCAGCCTGCTTGAGATCATCCCTCCAGAGCTGGAAAAGGCCTCTGAAGCCAACCGTTTCCGCCATATGTACCAGCTTCAGGATTGGATAGTACTCACGCTCGAGCGATTGCGGGAGATGACCAAAAGCGAATGGAACAATGAGCAAGTAGCGCTCATCCGTAAGGTCCAGCAGTTCATCACAGCGCATCTCGCGGACGCCACGCTGCAGACGGCAGCGGATCACGTCGGCCTGCATCCCGCGTATCTGTCCGCTCTGTTCAAAAGCAAGGCAAGCGAAAATATTAGCGAATATTTGTACAAAGTGCGCATGCAGCGCGCGCGGGAAATCCTTATCGAGCAACCAGAACTCAAGGTTAGCGACGTTGCGACGGCAATCGGCTACCATAAGCCGCAGTACTTCATCAAGTTGTTCAAAGAGCATTGTGGACTGACACCGCAAGACTTCCGTCATCAATCCTCCTGACCGAACGGGGACATTATAATGAAACTAACCATTTTCACAAAAATTGTACTTGTCATCTTTCTACTGCTCGTCTCTACCCTGCTTCTGTACTACCTGACCAATCGCTCCAGCGTGCGGCTCATCAAGCAGGAAATTCAAAGAGTGAAATTGAATGAGCTTACTTTCCTGGCCGGAGACATCGACAACAATCTGTCCAAAGTATCGTCCTTTAGCGATTTTCTCGTACTCGACAAAGATGTGCGATTGCTTGCGACTCCTTCCTTTCTGGAAGGAGATTTTGAGCTGAACAAGTTGAAACTGCGGGTATCGGACAAGTTGAACCTGTTGCATGCCCTGAACAACTGGAACGCCGAATTTATGGTGATTTACGATGAGGATAGTTCATCTTTCTCCTCCACGTCCTCTTCGTCAAAGTTAAGCGAACTGTACCTGGAGACGCACTTCCGTCCGTTCTGGCAGTATGAGCAGACGGGCGATGGCACGTATTTGACGTATTATTTGGCGCATCCGTACACCTTCCGCTTTGATCCGGAGGAAGTGTCTTATGTCGTCAGGGCCAAGATCGACACCAAAAATGTACTCGCCTACTTGGACCGCGCCAAGGGAACGAACGACAACAGCACAATCTTGTTTTCTACGGCCGGGGATGTGCTTGCAAGCGACACAGGGAAGCTTCCTTTCATCCGTGAATTGACAAGCCGACTTGAAGTTGGTAAAGAACTGAGTGGTAACCGACTTATTAAACTGAACGGTGAGCAATACCTCGTTAATTTCACTGCTCTGAGTAACTTTAAAGATTGGTACATCGCCGACTATACCCCGATCAGTGAGGTGCTCAATCCGATCTATGCCAACCAGCGTCTCTACTACTTCTCTAGCGTTTTCCTACTTCTGTTCAGTATCCTGCTCGCCCTGCTGTTATACCGGGACGTGCAGATTCCGATACGTAAACTGCTCTGGGGCGTGAGGAAAATCACATCCGGTCAATATTCCATCAAGCTCCACCAAGAGAGCAATGACGAATTCATGTATTTGTTTGAGCGCTTCAACGAAATGTCCAAAGAGATCAAAGAATTAATTGAAAGGGTTTACATGGAACAGATACGCTCCAAAGAAGCAAAGCTTCGGCAGCTCCAATCCCAGATCCAGCCGCACTTCCTGTACAACTCGCTTGCATTTATCAAGAGTATGACCGAGCTTGATGAGAAGCAGGCCGTCATTGACATGTCTATAAGCTTAAGCCGTTATTTCCGGCAAACGATCAAGTTCGAGAACACGTATACAACGGTGCGGGATGAGCTTGAGCTCGTCCGGTTATACCTGACGATCCAGAGCCTTCAGATGGACCGCTTCGTTTTCACCATTGATGTCGAAGAGCAGCTCCTCGATATACAGGTGCCGCGACTGCTTCTACAACCGCTCGCGGAAAATGCCATTCTGCACGGCATTGAGGCGCTGCGCATGGTTGGTGACATCCGAATTCGTGGCTATTCCAACGGTGAATATTGTGAGCTTATTGTGGCGGATAACGGCTGTGGTGTCGAGCCCGGTCGACTCGACACGCTTCGTAATGCAATCTACTACGGCGCGGACGCCAATACTGCCTGGGCGCTTCACAATGTATATGAGCGGATGAGAGCGATGCTCGGCTCAGAGGCCGATATGGAGCTGGCTAATGGAGAACTGGGTGGACTTCAGGTGACGTTGCGCTGGAAAGTGGTCCGTGAACAGGAGGTAACAGAGATATGTTAATCTGGAAATGGTTGAGGCAGACAGGTCTGTTTGGCCTCGCGATCATCTTGTTTCTAGTCGTTATGATTTTCTCGTTTATCTTTTGGGAAGATCCAACGGCACCCTCCCAACTACTGAAGAAAGAAAACACTTCTGTCAGGCCTGCCCCTTCGTTCATCGGTGGAAAATATGAGTCTCCCGTCGTCTTGACGACCGTTGGGCATCTGTACCCGGACATCGAGTTCAAAAACGGTGAGGATCTGCAAAACAACGTACTGAGCCGACTGTTTGAGGACAAGCTTGGCATCAAGGTCAATTACCTCTGGACGACGACTGGTGATGAGGATGTCTACATCAATAAACTGAACACCTTGATCGCGACCGGTCAGTCCCTTCCCGACATCGTCACATTCAAGGGTGGACAAAATATGTATCCGCTGCTGCGCTCCGGTGCCTTCCGCGACGTAGGAGAGTTGTTCGAGCAGTATGCCTCACCCAAGTGGAAGGCAGCCATGGCGCAGGCACCCGAGTCGTGGGAGCGGTACATGATCAACGGCAAAAAAATGGCGATACCAATCCTCGACGGCAAGATGAATTCGAACGAGGTATTGTACATTCGTCAGGATTGGCTTGATAAGCTTGGTCTGAAGGCGCCCACCACCCTCAAAGAGATGGAGTCCGTCATGGATGCGTTCGTTCATCTAGACCCGGACGGCAATGGTAAAGACGACACCTATGGACTTAGCATCAGCTTGAAAAATTCGTTTTTCACCTGGATGTCGGATGCGGGATTTGTATTTGGGGCTTATGGGGAGATGCCGGATATCTGGAGCACAGACCCGGACGGGATGCTGTCTTACGGTACGGTCCAACCAAGTGTTCGGCAAGGTCTAACGACGTTAAAACGCTGGATGGAGCGAGGCTACATACCAAAGGATGCTGAGATTCTCGATGAGGTCCAAGCGACGGAATCATGGAAGCTTGGCAAGACAGGCATGATTGTGGCGCCGCTGTGGGCGGCCGGATGGCCGCTAGGGAACGTAACTGCGAAAGTACCGGACGCCAGGTTCGAGGCATACCCGATCCCCGTCGGGCCGAGCGGCTTATCTGGTACGCGTGGCACACCACCAGAGTATGGGGCAATTGCTATCAACGCAGATATGGCGAATCCCGAGATTTTTTTCAACTATATGAACTTTGTTTATGACAACTTCATTGATCCTCCTGCTGGCTCACCGTATCGCTGGGGTATCGCTGAAGGCTACGACTACGGCTATGAGGATGGCAAGGTGACATTTCTGGAAAGCCAGGTTCCGGGCGGTTTTGCAGACCCCCAGAAGTATCTCTTAAGCCTGTCTCTCCCCTCTGTCCCTAACCTGCTCAGTGAATCGATTGCTCGCATCAACAGCGGTGTATCCGATCAGACCTCATATGACATCAAAAACAAGCTGCTCCGTACACCTCAAGAGCTGAAGGGCTGGCAAATCGTTGAAAGCAATCCCTCCGTCTACAAGACAGATGCCTTCACAGGTGCACCTACGCCTACGATGGAAAAGATCGGTGACGCCCTTGACGAGTTACTGCATGACGCGATGCTCAAAATCGTATATGGGCAGGAGCCGTTGTCAAGCTTCGATCTCGTCGTCGCTAGATGGCACAAGCTAGGTGGCGATAAGATCACTGAAGAGGTGAACAACTGGTACACATCGCTGGAAAAAATCAATCAATAATCGTTGTTTTCTGTGGGTTATCTAAAAATTGAAAGGATCAGATAAAAACATGGCGCACAATGTTTAGTTGTACGCCATGTTTGATGAAATATTAAATTAATGCAGCTCTGAAATGATGGGATAGATTGGACTTCTCAGATTGAAATTGTAGTTCAGGTCTACAATCCCTACGACTTCGTTGTTATCATATAGATCTAACATGAAGCCTGCCATTTCTTTGGCAGTGTGGTATTTAGACATGTTTGCTTTGTAATCAAATTCTTCTGTGTCTAATGATTTCTTCACGAATTCCGTTTCCGTAATTGCTGGAGCCAGTACTTTTGCTTTTAATTTTGCCCCTTTTATTTCAAGTTCTTTGGCAAGCCCTTCTGTGAAGGCACTCACGTAATATTTCGATGCCGAATACGCAACACTCCCAACAGCGATGGCATATCCAAGTGCGGATGCAACGTTAATTAACTGAGTTCCCTCTACGTCTGCGTAATCTCGCACATACAGTGTGGAAAGGATCGTCAGGGACTCAATGTTCACACGCAGCATCGTTTCAACTTTCTCCAAATTCTGTTCTGCTACAAAAGAACCTTCACCGAGCCCCGCATTGTTAATCCAAGTCTCAATTTGGTATTCCTTAAGCGTGTTATAAAGTGTGTATGCCTGTCTTGTATCCGATAGATCACTTGTATGAACAATAACATCTACTGTAGCATCAATATTCTGAATTGCTGATTTGAGTTCTTCTAATTTGTCCACTCTTCTAGCGACCAAAATTAAGTTTTTGCCACGTGCAGCAAATGCCAAAGCTGTCTCATATCCAATCCCTGAACTTGCACCCGTAATAACTGTATATTTCATCCTATTTTCTCCTTATCAACATGTATTTTAGTATAGATAAGCTTTCAAAATAATTTTAGAACGATCGTTCTTGATATTGCAAAAAAAGTTAGATCTAACTTGCTATTTAGAATATCATTTCTAGAACGAACAGTAAAGAATTATTTTCTGACTACTATATAATGATGTTTGAACATGGAACTAATGAGTTTTGCCAGACATGCGATACAAGTTCTTTATAACGTTAACAGAAAAGAACCTGTATCACTAAAACAAATCAGCCTTTGTGGAGACATCTCCCTCTTTGCCATCCAAGGTGTAACTCCACTTTCAATCTAAAACGGATAATGTCATATCCATAATATTTGTTAATTTTTGCTGATCCGTAGTGGTCTTAACCAACGTACGTATGCCCACCCATGCATTCATCAAATAATGAGAAATAACTACAGGATCAATGTCAGCCTTAATTTCACCCTTTTGCTGGCCTTCCAGAACAAGGTTTCTCAAGAATTCCTCTGTTCGCAAGTAACTCTCATTAACCAAGGATGCAACTTCAGGATCCAGTACGCCCAGTTCCACGCCTGAGTTTACAAGAAAACAGCCTAACGGTTGTCCTTCATTTCTTATTGTTGACTCAAACAAAGCCCGTATTATCTCTTTGATTGGTTTTTGTGTATCAATCAGAAAGCTCATTTTGTTGGTCTGCTTCGTTTCATATCGTTCAAGAGCTTTCATAAAGAGAGCATGCTTATCCCCAAATGTATCATAGATACTTCTGCGGTGAATGCCCATAAACCCAACCAAATCCTGCATTGAAGTTTTCTCATATCCTTGGGCCCAGAACAATTGTATGGCTTTATCTAATACTTCATTAACTTCAAATTCTTTGGATCTTGCCATCCTCATCACCTCGAATAATCATTATACATTGAAGTGAACCATCGGCAAACTGAAAATGAACAAGTGCATAGATTACAGGGATGACATGCGCAAAAGAAGATTTATTTATTTGCATAATCATCCATGGCTTGAACAGCTAATTCGAATGCCTTGATTCTTCTTCTTAAAAGCGTCTTTTGAGGGCTGCCCGCTTTGGACTTATTATAACTGTTCTCAAGTGATGGGAATAATCCAATCAGAACATTTCGAGCTCCTGCTAACTCTTCGTTGGTGTACTGATGAGCTTTTTGATTCCAGGCCATTTCCAGCATAGCCAAACCGACGTATAAGGCGTTAAGTCGTTTCTTTAATAAAGTAGTGTTATTCCCTTTCTGAGTCAAATTAGTCAAAGCGTTTTCGGATTTGCGTATGGTCGATTGGAAAGCTTGAATGGATAGCAATTGTTCTTCCTCTGATACATTTTCCATGTAGTGCTAACCTCTCCTTTTCTCATGCATACAACTAATTTACATTTCCCGCGAGGTGCGATCAATAATATAACGGGCAAAAACTACCGCAGGTTTCAATGTTAACTGTCTTTTTCACCGTAGCAGATGGATAAATTAAAAATCCCGCCCTAGACATTTTGTCCAGAACGGGACGTACTTGTTGAATTAATCGTTTGCGTTTTCCTTGGTCAACAGCTTCAATTCAGCAGGGATTGATTTTTCTACCTGCTTGCCGCCCAGTACATCCAGAGCAGCTTGCACCGCCAGCTGGCCAATCAGTACTGGCTGCTGAGCGACTGTTGCTGTCAACTTTCCGTCCTTAATGGATTTGATCGCATCATCATTGCCGTCAAATCCAATCACGGGAATGTCTTTACCAGAACTTTGGATCGCTTCGATCGCCCCCAATGCCATCTCGTCATTATGGGCAAATACAGCCTGCACGTCAGGATTGCCCTGCAGCAGATTCTCCATTACATTCAAACCTTTGGAGCGATCAAAATCGGCAGACTGCTTCGCAACCACATTAAGTTTTTGGTCAGCAATCTCGTGGAAACCTTTCCCCCGCTCTCTTGTTGCGGAAGCTCCGGGTACACCCTCAAGTTCAATCACTTTTGCTCCCTCGCCAAGCTGTTTTACGAAATATTCCGCCGCCATTTGTCCACCTTTGACGTTATCGGATGCGACCAATGCTGCCACGTCGCCTTTGTCTGCGGAACGGTCCAATGTAATTACTGGAATACCCACGCTATTGGCCGATTGAACAGCCGTTGAGATTGCCGCGGAATCCGCAGGGTTAATCAGCAGAGCATCCACGCCCTGTTGAATCAGGTCGTCCACATCATTGGTTTGTTTGGCTGAATCATTTTGAGCATCAACCACGATGACCTGAATTCCTTGTTTTTTGGCTTCCGCAACGACTCCGTCCTTGAGGGAAACAAAGAAGGGATTATTCAACGTGGAAACTGACAGGCCGATTTTTTTCTGTCCATTGCTTCCGGCAGAGTCGGGCTTAGCCCAACCCGGAGGCTCCAGAGAGCATCCTGCCAGAACGATCATCATTACGCTTACAAGCAATATGGTTAGTTTTTTCATGTTCGCTTCTCTCCTTAAGCCGTTTTCTTGCGGTCCAGCAGGACAGCGATGGCAATAACGACACCTTTTACAACCATTTGATAAAACGAGTTCACTCCGAGCAGGTTCAAACCATTGTTCAACACGCCGATAATCAGGACCCCAATCAATGTACCGACGATCCGTCCTCTACCACCTGATAGGCTTGTTCCACCCAGAACAACAGCTGCAATGGCGTCCAATTCATATGAAGTTCCTGCCGTTGGCTGCGCAGAATTCAGACGAGAAGTCAGGATCGCGCCTGCCAGCGCTGACAGCATACCTACCAGGGAGTAAATCATGATTTTCACACGATGCACTTTAATACCTGAGATAATAGACGCTTTCTCATTGCCACCAAGCGCGTACGTTTTACGGCCAAAAGAAGTTTTGTGCAAAATCGTCCACAGAATTACGAAAGTAATGAGCATTGTGATTGCTGGAACCGGTATGCCTAGCATATAACCACGACCGAACAGTTGGAACAGCAGGCTATCGCCCAATCCGGTAATCGGATTACCGTTCGTATATACCAGCGTCAATCCACGGAACACCGTCATCGTCGCCAATGTAGCAATAAATGGAGCCATCTTGCCTTTTGTTATCATGAGTCCGTTCACCATACCCATGACACCGCCGAGCGCAACCCCGATAATGATCGACAGAATCGGATCCAGGCCGGACAGCATCATATTGGCTACAAAGGCGCTAGATAACGCCAGAATGGAGCCAACCGACAAGTCGATGCCGCCAGTTAGAATGACAAATGTCATGCCAAAAGCAATCAACGCGTTAATCGAAACCTGACGCAATAGATTCAAGATGTTAAGCGGTTCCAAAAAGCTTGGATTCAATACCGATACGATGATAATCAAAATGATCAGTCCGAGCAGCGGACCTAATTTCTGTGTCAGATTCGTTAGACGGAAGCCGCTTTTGGCGGGTTGGTTTTCCTGCAAAGTTGTCATATCATTGTCCCCCTGTAGCCAATGTCATAATGTTTTCCTGTGTTGCCTCTTCTTTTGCCAGTTCACCGCTAATGCGTCCCTCATGCACTACCGCGATTCGATCGCTCATGCCAAGCACTTCAGGCAGTTCGGAAGATACCATAATGATGGCAACTCCGCGGTCAGTCAGCTCGTTCATCAACTGGTAAATTTCTCGTTTGGCTCCAACGTCCACGCCTCTTGTTGGCTCATCCAGGATAAGTACACTTGGGCCAATGCCGACCCATTTGGCGATAACCACCTTCTGTTGGTTGCCCCCTGACAGGTTCCGTGCTGCCGTCTCAGAGGATTGTGTCTTGATTTGCAAACGTTTGATGAGCGTATCGACGAATTCCTGTTCTTTCTGAGTCGAGATGAAGCCCTTACTTGAGAAGCTGAACAGATTGGGTAAGGCCATATTCTCACGAATGGAGAAATCAAGCACCAAGCCTTCATCCTTGCGATCTTCCGTAATAAATCCGATTCCATGTTTAACCGCATCCGCTGGCTTCCGAATATGAGCCTTTTTGCCTCGAATCATGATCTCGCCACCGTCCAGAGGTTCCAAACCGAAGATCGCTCGCATGATCTCTGTCCGTCCCGAACCCATCAATCCGGAGAATCCGAGGATCTCGCCTGCTCTCACCGTAAAGCTGATATTCTGGAATAATCCTTTGCTGCTTGCGTCCCGTACTTCAAGGACCACCTCACCATACGACGGATTTCGTGCCGGATATCGTTCCGTGAGTTCCCGTCCGACCATCTTCCGCACAACTTCGTCAAAACTGGTCTCCGGGATCGCCTTGGTATCTACCGTTTTACCGTCACGCATGATCGTAATCCGGTCGCAAATGGTGAAAATCTCCTCCATCCGGTGCGAGATATATACGATGGAAACGCCATTTTCCTTAAGCGAAGTGATCACGCCGAACAACTTCTGAATCTCCCGCTCCGTAAGCGCCGCCGTGGGCTCATCCATGATGATTACTTTGGCGTCGGTCATCAGTGCTTTGGCAATTTCAATCATTTGCTGCTGACCGACAGAACATTCCCCGGCAGGACGATCCAGCGGAATCTGTACGGAAAGCTTGGCAAACTGCTCAGTGGCAAGCGCTTTCATTTGTCTTGAATTCAGCAATCCAAAAGACGAAGTTATTTCCTTACCTATGAAGAGATTATCAAGCACCGTCATTTCCGGCCAAACGTTTAACTCTTGGTGGATAAAAGCAAGCCCCATCTTCTCAGCTTCCTTCGGATTGGCAAAATAGGTTTCTTTGCCGTCAATGGAGATGGTTCCCTGATCCCGCCCATGAAGACCGATCAAAATGTTCATTAGCGTGGATTTTCCAGCCCCGTTCTCTCCCATCAGGGCATGAACCTCGCCTTCCTTTAGTTCGAAATCTACCCCGCTTAGCACTTGGTTGGTGCCAAAAGCTTTATATATGTCTTGCATCTGAATATGCATGATACCGTCCCCCTTTTAACCGAAAATGACGCCCGATTGTAAAATGCAATTGGCATACGGCGTAGCTTCGCCCGTACGAATGACCACTTTGGCATTCCGGGTCAACGCCTTGAATTGTTCATGATTAATGGAAACGTCAATGGCTTCATCGCCAAATTTCTCGGTAATAAACTGCATAGCTTCTGGATTCCCTGCCTTGATTTCTGTTGCCAAAATCACTTTCTCAACGACCATATCGTCCGCAATAAGCTCCACGATCTCTTGAAAACTCGGTGTTCCCAGTTTCAAGGACAAATCGATTTTGGGGACCCCTTCTGGAACCGGAAGGCCAGCATCCGCGATGACAATCATGTCCGTGTGACCCAAATCAGACAACACCTTCGAAATGTGACTGTTCAATATTCCCAGCTTCTTCATTTCAGGCTTTCCTCCACTTCATCCCGTGTCGGCATGCCTCCTTGTGCCCCAAACTTGGTCACGGATAGCGATGCAGCCCGGTTGGCGAATCTAATGCTGTCTTGTAGCGGTTTGCCTTCAGCCAAAGCCACCGCAAATGCGGCGTTAAACGTATCACCCGCTCCGGTTGTATCCACTGGTTCCACCTTATAAGTAGGTACAACGATTTCCTGTTCGCCGTCAAAATATCGAACTCCGTTGCTGCCCTCCGTAATAAACAACTTGTTTGGATATTTGCGCAGCGCCTCAGCCGGAGTCATGCCCTGAAACAATATCTCGGCCTCATGCTCGTTCGGCGTGATATAAGCAGCTTTGTCAATGACCTCATCCGGTACTTTCCTTGCAGGTGCAGGATTCAACAACAGGGGCGTTCCGCTTTGGGCGCAAATCTCGCTGACACGAACAACGGTTTCCTCCGGAATTTCCTGCTGAATCAGTACAATATCTGCACGTTGGATCACTTCTGCCGCTTCATCGACATAAGCCGGTGTAACTTCTCGATTTGCCGCTTCAACAACCACAATACTATTATCACCTTCAGCCAGCACGATATGAGCCGTACCGCTCTCCATATGTGTAACCGGTTTCACATTCTGCGTATTTACACCATTTGCTTTGAAATTATTTAAAATGGATGTACCAAAAGTGTCATCACCCACCCGGCCGATCATGGAAACGTCGGCCCCCAGCCTTGCGGCAGCAACTGCCTGATTTGCTCCTTTGCCGCCAGGAACTGTTTTGAAGCTGTCGCCAAGGACGGTTTCACCCGCCCCCGGCCGCCTTGCAGAAGTAACAACCAAATCCATGGAGCTGCTGCCAATTACGCATATTTTAGCCATCTGAATTCACCTTTCTTGTTGTGCCCCGTTCAATGAAACTGACCGGAAGCTGTATGTGTTTGTTTTCGATTGGAGCTTGTTCCACCAGTTTGATAAGCAAACCGGCAGCTTCCCTTCCCATCTCATATGCCGGTTGGCGAATGGTTGACAATGCTGGTGATAGCAGGCTGCTCATCGGGATATCGTCGAAGCCGATAATTTGCATATCCTCCGGAACTTTTTTACCGATGCGCAATGCCTCGTGCAGTACCGCCATAGCTGCGATGTCATTACTTGCAATGACTCCGTCTGTATCGCCGTACTTGCTAAAAAGCTCATCCGCCCATAACCCAACATCGTTAAAGGAAAAGGATGTCGTTTGGATTACGCGGTAATCCAGACCAGCTTGACGTATGCTCTCGATTGCGCCTTCAAAACGATCCTGTGCAGGTTTGATATGTGCCGGTCCCTGCATAACCGTAATTCGGCGACTTCCACGCTTGATAATCTCCCGTGCAGCCAGACGTCCACCCTCTCTGCCATCCGCAAATACGGAGGGACTGTCCAGAGGTGTTCTGTCCAGAAACACCACGGGAATTTTCAAGTTCTCATATATTGAAGAATGAGGGTAATTCGTTGAAGAGATTACGCCGACTACATTATTCTGGATAAAAGTCTGGATGTAATCCTTTTCCTTCTGTTCATCCTCATCACTATTTCCGAAAATCAATCTGAAATCCTGCTCCTGCATCCGGTCCTCTACGCCGCGTGCAAGCTGCGGAAAGTAAGGGTTTGCAATATCGGGTAACAGCAGGCCAATCAATTTGGACTTACGCTTGTATAAAGAGCGGGCCACCTCATTGGGAGAGAAGTTAAGCTGCTTGACCGCCTCCTCCACTTTCTTACGAGTGTCCGCATGAACATAACCTCTTTCATTAATGACCCTTGATACAGTGGCAACTGAAACGCCAGCCAATTTAGCTACATCTTTTATTGTTGTCATGAACGTTCACTCCTATGTGTGTAACCGGTTACAGATATGAAAATATCATATTTTATTAAGTTTGACAATCCTTTTGTTACTGGAAATTTATCCAAGTCACCAGAAAGAGACCTGATTACACTTGCTTTATTATGCCCTAGCATCTTCATAAAATGACTACTTGCCTTGAATTCAACTTATCCATTAGAGTAGATATTGGAGGTGTACATCATTGAAATTTAACGAGTATGTTATAGGCGAGACCTATAGAACAGAGTCTATTCAATTGTCAAAGAAAGATATTATTGATTTTGCAAAAATATATGACCCTCAATATATGCATATAGATGAGGCAAAAGCCAAAGAAGGACGCTTCGGCAGCCTCATTGCTTCGGGTATGCAGACGATGAGCACGTCCTTCAAACTTTGGGTGGAACTCGGGATATATGGAGAAGATGTTATCGCAGGAACCGGCATGAATAACATAAAGTTTATCAAACCTGTGTTTCCAGATGATGAAATCAATGTTCTATCCGAAGT
Source organism: Paenibacillus sp. MDV22-iso6 (assembly GCF_058408365.1). Classification (NCBI taxonomy): domain Bacteria; kingdom Bacillati; phylum Bacillota; class Bacilli; order Caryophanales; family Paenibacillaceae; genus Paenibacillus; species Paenibacillus sp. MDV22-iso6. The sequence goes on from NZ_JBZVDZ010000009.1 coordinate 42,239, forward strand.
GATTGAATTGGCTCCAAGAAGAAGCAGGGGTGGAATTGTTACCGTGCTGCTCACTACTTTTAATCAAAATAATGAGAAGGTTTTTCAGGCAGAATTAAGTGCTTTGATTAGCAACTGAATTTGTTCAATTCGTTTCCGTTGTTGACTTTGAAAACAAAAACGATCGCACATCAGGTCTGATGCGCGATCACTGCTGTACAATCTCAATTCGTGTATCATTTACAATATTTCGATATATCCTTCTGTTCCATGTACCCGAATTCGCTGCCCATCTTTTATTCGATGAGTTGCCTTCTCCACTCCGACAATGGCTGGCAAGCCATATTCACGCGCAATCACAGCTCCATGGGTCATCAGTCCACCCACTTCGGTAACTAGGCCTTTTATAGAAACAAATAATGGTGTCCAGCTCGGATCAGTATAGGGAGTCACTAGTATATCTCCATCTTCCAGATCCGCATCTTCAATATTGAAGATGACACGTGCACGGCCCTCTATCACTCCGGAAGAAACAGGCAGGCCGACAATAGCTTCGGCTGGCATATTTTCACGTTTATACTGACCTGTAATGATTTCACCATCAGACGTGAGCACGCGAGGTGGAGTTAGCTTTTCATAGATTTTATAATCGTCTTTCCGTTGGGTAATGATCTTCTCATCCAGTTTATTGGTGCGTACAACTTCACGAAGTTCTTCAAAAGTGAGAAGGTATATATCCTCTTTTTCGGCAATAACACCGGCTTGTGCAAGTCGTTCGGCTTCTTTCAATAAAGCCTGTTTATATACGAAGTAACGATTGATCATGCCGTATTTGGGATATTCCCGATAACCGATGAAGTTGCGAACTAGGTCAATCATTCGTTTCGTTTCCTTGGCTTTTTGTTCACCATCAGGCAATAGCTTCAATCGATCCAATATTTCCTGTTCTTTCTTCAATGCTTCCTGTCGTCCCTGCTCAAATTTTCGTTTGCTTGCATTAGGCTTAAAGTTTCTGATGTTACCCAGAATCAACGGTACAAGTGTAATGGGTTTTTCAATCCAACGGGTTCTGGTCAGATCGATTTCTCCGGCACATCGCATTCCGTATTTGTCCAGATAATCCTGGATCGCTTCCCTTGTTTCCTGTCCACCCTCAACCTTAACCAGTTCGTCCATAAAGTCATCCTCTTTCACTTGCTGTAAATAAGCAATGACTTCAGGATACGGACGAATCACATCTGCAACATCCAGTAATGCCAGACCCATTTCCGAAGTGATATTGTTAGGTACAGATTGAGACAGCGTATCTGCTGCATTTTTCTCACCCAACCACTCTTTCATGTTTTCATTGATCCATGCTGAAGCATTCATGGCAGTCATAAATACATTTGAACTTCGTGGGTCAGATAGAAATCTCTTCAATTCTTGCAGATCTTCAAGGATAAAATCAAACAAATCCAATCCAGACTTGTTTTGGATGTTACGTTTTAGCTCTTCTACTGAGGCTTGATTGCTCTTAATCAAATCAGAGACGATAGTCGATTCATTTTCAATATGTGCTTGAAAACCATCAGATACGCTCTGTTTATGGTGATTACGCGGAGTTGGTGCTGGCTGATCAACAGGTAACGATTTTATGAAATTCCCGCGCTCGATTACAGTTGTAAGTGCGTCCCTAAGGAGCGGATCGGATTGTCCCATGGTATTTATGAAGTTTTCTCTCATGACAGGCGAAGCTAGCCTAGGCGTAATATCAACAAACAATCTTCCACCAGCTATACGCATGGGTGCCGGAGTCGTTAATAGAAAGAAAGATAAGCCCAGCGGTTTCATGGGATCAGTCATCATTTGTTGATGACCCACAGATAGGTACACATGATTTTCTTGGTCACTCACTTCAGGGATCGGGTATAACGTTGTGATTGGCCGACTTTGGACAATATAAAACATATCATCCGCCAAACACCATTCAATATCTTGCGGGAAACCAAAATGAGCTTCGATCTGTCTTCCTATCCGTGCCAGTTCTAAAATTTGTTGATCGGTAAGTGTTTGCGTCTTTTGCAGCACGGGATCGATCTGATGTGTATACGTTCCACCTTCTTTCCGTCCATAGATACCCAACGTTTTGACGGCTATCCTCTTATCGACAATTTCACCTTCCCGGACTTTATAACAATCAGCAGATACCAAGCCGGACACCAGCGCCTCACCAAGTCCAAAACTGGCGTCGATGGAAAGCAATTTCCGGTTGGATGTGATCGGATCAGCCGTAAATAAAATCCCTGAAGCCGTTGGGAATACCATCTTTTGAATGATAACGGACAAATAAACCTGACCATGGTCAAATCCATTTTGCATACGGTAAATTACCGCGCGATCGGTAAACAGGGAAGCCCAACATTTGCTGATATGATGCATAATTGATTCTTTCCCAATGATATTTAAGTAGGTGTCTTGTTGACCCGCAAAAGAGGCATGTGGTAAATCTTCAGCGATCGCACTGGAACGCACTGCATACGCATGGCCCTCTCCAAATGTGGAGAGATAATGAGCAACTTCTTTTTCAACATCGACTGGAATGTCTACGCCCAGAATAAGTTCCCTGATCTTCCTGCTGATTTCACCAATTTGCTCTCGTTCTTCTACTTTCAACAAGGTTAATTGATCCAGTAAAGCATGATACATTTCATTTTGTTCAATGGCTTTCTGATATCCAACGGTTGTAACACAAAATCCTTCAGGGACGTAAATTCCTTCAATCTTTGATAACTTCGCTAGATTTAATCCTTTTCCACCAACGAGTGCAAGCTGCAATTTTTCCATTTCCTGAAACCCGACAACCAAAGAACTCATTCCGAATCTCCCCTAACTAATAAATTGAGAAAAAAACATTTGACAAAGAGTTTACCGCCATGATAAAATTTAAATATAAGATAAGATATTTATATCTGATATATTAAAAGCAATGTAATCTGATTATATCATTGTGTTTGTTTATATACAATATCGAAGAACCTGGGATAATTACCCAGGTTCTTTTTTGATTTAAATACTATTAATCTTATAGAAACATGGCTCTCCTCAACCAGATCACTGTCGTGAACATGTTATGTACCACAGATGTTGAAGCCAACAGAAAAAGCAACCTGCCCTCAAATGAGGTTGGGCTGCTTTTTTTCAGTAATCGCCTTTTTAAGACAGTAAACATTTCAACAGGGTAACAAGATCTCAATTTTCGTACCTTGCCGCACTTTGGATTGTACATGAATTTCTCCGCCGTGTGCTTCCACGATCGTTTTGGCGATACTCATCCCTAGTCCAGAACCTGCCGTCGATTCCTCTGTATTTGTTCCCCGATAATAACGATTGAACAAATGCTGCAGCGTTTCCTCATCCATCCCTTTCCCATTATCAAATACGCGTATACATGCCTTATTGTTCATTCTGCCGATGGAGACGGTGACGTTAACGCCTGGCGGGTTATGCTTCACGGCGTTGGACAGCAAGTTATCCATTAACCGCAGCAGCCAGGTTTCATCAGCCTGTACCCACAAGGGACGCTCCTCCCCAACATAGTGAAACTGGTATTCAGACAGCGTAGCGTCATTGACATACTTCAGCACGGAGCAGCGCACCAGTTCAACCAAATCGATTTTCCGAATCTCCATAATCGAATCGCCCTGCTTAAGCTGATGAATCATGGAAAAGTCAGAGATCAGCTCAAGCATATAATCCCCTTTTTCCCGGATCGTCGCCCCCATGGTACGCATCTCTTCTCGGCTCCATTGTTCCGGTAAACTCTCCAGCATATATCCATACCCTTGAATGGTGGACAGAGGTGTGCGCAGATCATGTGAAATTCCTGACATCCACTCTCTTTGATCTTTCTCCAGCCGCTCGCGCTCCTTCTCGGTTTGGGCCAATTGATCAGCCATTTGGTAGAAGGATTCAATGACTTCCTTATAGAGCCTGTATCGGTTTCGCATCGTGCCATTGGAGCGGAATATCTTGCGTTTGTCCTTGGCGGTAAGTACCTGATCGTACTGCCCCCGCCCCATACGTTCGAACCAGCCTGCGAACAAAATCAGCGGCTGACCGTAACGGTAGCCATGCCAAATCGATAAGGGTACTGCCAAGAGAAGAGCTAGACCTGCAAACCACATAAGTCTGCGCGTTGCCGTATCCATCGCTGGATGTTTCAAAGGGCCACCCGCTGGATTGGGCGTATAAAGAATCCAGGTCATTCCACTACGCTGGTCCCGATGGGCGACTATATTGGTATCATAGTTGCTGGGCGATTGCTGGATTGCCAGAATGTCCAGTGGACGGTATCCCTTCTGCAAATACGTTCCATCACCGATGGCTTGTTCGGTATGACCCGTGGAATTAAATACCTGGAGATAACTGCCGGTTTCACGCAGTCGCTGATCCAGAAAGGAAAGCTTTTCGCTAGATACCATGCCTTGCTGCCCGTATTCGTCGAACCAGGCCTTGAGCTGATTAAGGTCAGAACTTTGGTAGCCAAGGATATACAGAACCGGCACATTAAAGGCAAAGTTCAGATGAGTTTGAACAGCATACGTCCCAAGTGTCCGTGTCTCCTGAATATCGAGCAGTTGGGCGATTGAGTATGATGGCGACAGCCCATCATGCGTATCTGTATTTACTTCGTAAATGACCCCTCCTTCGGCATTTACAACCTGCATCCACATTCCTTTTTCCTCAATGAGCTTATCCCACTTGGGGGAGATTTGAATGGTCCCGTCTTTTGAAGAAGCTTCTTGAGCAATCAGTTGTAAGGCACCCACCGGAAAGTTCCGGCGCAACTCACTATTGGTCGTGTTTTGAAAGAATATAATGCAAGCAATGAGAGTAATCGCCAGAATGATCAGGGCATAAAAGATCAATTGATACGTGAAGTGAAATGTCATGCGCTGTTGTATCTTCATTGCTCCTGAAACTCCTTTGACAGCTTGTAGCCGAGCCCGCGTACGGTCAGCAGCAGCTTTGGATTTCCTGGATCGATCTCGATCTTCTCTCGTATGCGCCGAATATGTACCATTACCGTCGAGTCATCTCCCTGTCCGTTGATCCCCCACACCTGATCATAGAGCTGTGTTTTGGAAAATACGACTCCCGGAAACTTGCAGAAATGCAGCAGCAGATGGAAAACCTGTGCAGGACAAGGGACAGGTTTTCCATCCACGATTAACTCGCCCTCCGCCTCATTCACGGTGAAGCGTCCGAATCGGTAAACCCCTGGTTCAGGGCGTTTCACCTGACTCACAGTTGGAGCTTCAGGCTCTAAACGGCGTATGCGCGCCTGAATTCTTGCAGCTACCTCCAAAGGATTGAAGGGCTTGGTAATATAATCGTCCCCGCCCATGGCGAATCCTCTCAGCACATCGAGATCGGATGCCTTAGCCGTCAGAAACAAAATATGCGGATTTCCGTATTCACGGAGCTTGGAACAAAGCTCCAGACCACTCCCGTCCGGGAGCGTGATGTCGAGCAGGACAATATCCGGGGCAACGCGCTGTACCAGATCGAGAGCTTCCGCACAGGTGGAAGCATCGTACAGCTGATGAAACCCTGCCCTGCGAAGCACCATTTGCAGCATGGTGACAATCGAGGGTTCGTCGTCGACAATTGCAATTTTAATATCCGTTTGATTGGTCATCGTTTTCACCCATTTCATAGTAGCATACTCACATTAACAGAACCTAAACGACTTGGGCAAACTTAAACGATTGTTCAGCAACTCGTTTAGGCTCTGTTTCAGTAACGCTGTTAGCATAGGAAATGAGAAATCTGATTCGCGACAAATCTATTTTATTTTAGGAGGAAAACATTTGATTATTACAACAACAGCAGTAATTGAAGGTTCCCCGGTTAGACAGTATATCGGCGTTGCAACCGGTGAAGTCATCATCGCAGCTAATGTCGGGAGAGACTTTCTCGCTTCATTTAGAGATCTTGTAGGCGGCCGTTCTCGTACCTATGAGAATAAGCTAAGAGAAGCAAGAGACGCTGCCTTTGAAGAAATGACCGAGCAAGCCGCACAGATGGGAGCCAATGCCGTAATCGGTGTGGATCTGAACTACGAAGTTGTTCGTCAAGGTATGCTCATGGTCGCAGTCAGCGGAACGGCAGTTATTATCTAAACTTCAACGGCATTATCGCGCTGTCCTAAAATAATCCTCACGCTTTATCAATTCACAATAAGGAGCTTACATGCAAATGAAAAAAATTACGGCTTCAATTCTGTCCTTATGTTTACTTACCTCAGGGCTTTCCTCCGTTCATGCAGAAGAGAAAGTGATATCCTTATCATTAAATGGCGAGTCAATCCAGTTCAGTCAATCCTCAGCGATCGTAGACAAAGGGGTAACTCTCGTCCTCTCAATCATTTTTCACAACGTTAATTATATCTCTTAGTCTTGTTATGAAACGGGATTTCATTTTTTTGTTACAGCTACTCGCAGTTTGTGATATGGTCAGTGAGGTGCGATCAGCCCGTACACATTTACATATCATGCGAGGAGAAGATTGAAAGTGAATGAAATAAAAGCATTGGAGAACCCGAACAAGTTTAGTGATCCTTTATTTGTAACCTTAGTTGCAAGTTTATGTTGCTTGTTATGGGGGAGTGCCTACCCGTTTATTAAGCTTGGATATAGTGCTTTTGACATCCTGGCAGAAGATATTCCATCCAAATTTGTATTTGCAGGTTATCGATTTATTTTAGCAGGATTACTGCTCCTATTCCTGTTTCGTGTCATTAGTAAACGGAAATTTGAACTGTCTGGACGACAATTTTCAAGCTTAATATTGCTTGGCATGTTCCAAACGGGTCTGCAGTATATGTTTTTTTATGTGGGTGTAGCCAATACGACAGGTGTCAAAGGTTCGATTATGAATGCGACAACGACCTTTTTCAGTGTTGTTCTAGCTCATTTTTTATATAAAAATGATAAACTGAGCAAAAATAAAATAGTCGGCTGTTTGCTAGGATTTATTGGCGTAATTATTGTGAATTTCCACTCCAATCTGCTGGAATTCTCCTTCTCTCTCACAGGTGAAGGTTTCGTTATTATGGCGGCTCTTATTTTTTCCATTACGGCCATCTACGCAAAGCACTTGACAGGCTCCATCGATGTCCTCGTTATTACTGGAGTTAGCTTGTTTGTCGGCGGACTGGCACTCACCGTACTGGGACTCCTGCTTGGCGGCCGGGTTACACATTTTACACTCGAATCAACGGGTATCTTGATTTATTTAGTTTTACTTTCATCAGCTGCATTCTGCTTATGGAATCTACTTCTGAAATACAACAAAGTGGGGAAAGTATCTGTGTATAACTTCCTTATCCCTGTCTTTGGTGCATTGCTATCGGCGTTATTTTTGGGAGAAACGATTTTGGAATTCAAAAACCTAATTGCATTGCTCTTTGTATCCATCGGTATTTATATGGTTAATCGCGTAACCTCTCGAAAGTTCTCAAATACCCTGGAACCTTAGTTCAAAAAGAAAAGGAAAAAATAATAACAGGGGCGCGACATTGCTCGCGTCCCTGTTTGTTTCCAATTGTACGAATACTCAACATCAAGTCGTTGAATTAAGCAAATGCCTCGTCAGAATCCACTCCCGCATTACAAACAGGAGTAAACGACATTACGCAAGCGGCGATGAACATAAGGCTCCTGATTGTTCAGCAGATGCTGCGCATACATGACCGTGAGTTCAGAATCTGGATCAATGATGGCCATGCAGCCGGCAGCACCACTCCATCCAAATTCACCAAGTGGGCTTAACGAACCGCTGCCCGCTTTGGAGATATGCGTGCGCACACCCAGTCCATAACTATACCCTCCCATATGATCCCAGGAGTAATCATCACGGGTCAGATCGTTCAGATGGTCTGTGCGCATCAGCTCAATTGATGCCTGTGACAGAATGCGCACGCCTTGCGGACTGGTCCCGCGTCCAGTCAGAGCGTTCAGGAACAGTGCATAATCGCTAACGGTGGACAACAACCCGGCACCGCCGCTCTCCAAATCCGTTCCTACCCGGAATCCGTTTCCGTCCATTCGTACGGCTTTTTCAAGCTCATCATTGTAAGCATACTGGGGAATCAGACGGGTCTGCTGTTCATCGTTCAGATCGAATGCCGTATCGTTCATACCTAGCGGTCCGGTAATTTCTTCTTGCAGATATTTACCAAAGCGTCTGCCACTCACAACCTCCACCAAGGCTCCGAGCACATCGTGACACATGCTATAGTTCCAATGCGTACCTGGCTCAAACAGAAGTGGTTCCTTGGCGAGCGCTTTCGCAAATTCTCTTGTCGGCAATGTTCCGTTCGTGTTCTTCACAGCTTCCTGAATGCTTGGCGAGCCAACATCATAGGAGAACCCGGCAGTCATCGTAAACAAGTCACGTACTGTAATCGCCATTGTCGCTTTTTCCAATCTGACCTCGCCGCTCGATAATGTTTTCTTCACCGTCATCTCGGCATATTCCGGCAGGTAGTCAGATAACGGATCGCTCAGCAGCAATTGCCCTCTCTCTACAAGTTGAAGCGCTGCCACACAGGTCATAATTTTCGTCATGGAGTAGAGATTGAAGATCGCCCCATCGCCGATGGGCGTTTGCTCCTCCAGATTAGCGTAACCATTCCGGTAACGGAAAACGGTATCATTTTGATGCATCACAAGGACCTCTGCCCACGGAATTCTCCATGATGTGATGCGATCAATAAATGAAGCAAGCGGTTTAAAGTCCATATTTCCCCGTCCTTCTATGTAGAATCGTTATCAATACACATAGTGGATCTGTGTTCATGCACATGGCCCACATAGTATTAATATACGACCATTCACATGCATTGACCATATCTAATAGTAAGCAACGTTTAAACAATCTGTACATTTTTTAGGATCGGTACGATTACTAGAGTGTCTTGACCATGATAAAATCGATTTGTTCCTCGTCCCCCATGTAAAAAGAGTGAGAGCCAGTCTGAACAAACCCCATCTTCTTGTAAAAAGCAATGGCATTGTCATTCTTTTCCCATACGCCAAGCCAGACTTCCTTCTTTTGGTGCTCCAATGCGGTCTCCATCGCTTTATTTAGCAGATATTTACCCAGTCCATGCATTTGGAATTTTTTCCTGATATAAATTCTCTCAATTTCTAGTGAAGCATCACTCATTTGTTCGGATTGGGCGCCCTCTCTGTTCACCTTTAGATATCCGGCAAGTTCCTTATTGTAGTAGACGAAAAAGATGTCTGAACAGCTATTGGACAGTTCCTCTTCCAACTGTTTAGCGTTAAATGCTCTTTCCAGATAGGCTCTCATATTGTCAGGGGAATTCTGATCTTTGAATGTATCGTGGAATGTTTCTATACTTATTTCTTGTAGTTTTTGTAAATCCTCGCGACTGCATGCTCTTATTTCCACGGTCATTGTGATGTATCTCTCCTTCTATGAATCAGTTACTTATTTGAAAACACTTCAGTTTTTTTGTTGCAAATACAACATTTATTATGTTCTTAATCTACTCTAATTTTGTAGAGTTTGCAACATAAATCAAGTGAGACGAAACAGGTTGAAATACAAGGCAACTCAAAAACGTTTTGTACATACTATCTTGACGTTTATTTACAATCCACACCTCTATGTTTATTAATGAACAAATTTAATGAATCTAACAATTGATTCTACGATTCTCTCTTATATAATAATAGATAGATGTTCATTATTGTATTAATGTAAATTTGAATTACACATCAAAGTAATACTACAGTAATGAATAATATTCACTTTTCCCCCTTGCAATCCATTCATGTCGAAAGGAGATGCTACGATGGACAGACCCTATACGATTTGTCATATGCTTAGTTCAATAGATGGCAAAATTATCGGCGATTTTCTGGAAGATGATCGGTCAACCTACTTCATTAAAGAGTATGAACGTATCCATGACCGCTACGAGTGTAATGCTTGGATGTGCGGACGAGTCACGATGCAAGAACATTTTGCACATGAATATATTCCTCCACCCAATCAAGAGAAGCAGTCCCCGATTCCTCGAACGGATTATGTTGCGCAGCAAGACATTGGAACTTATGCCATCGCCGTAGATCCACACGGCAAATTGGCTTGGACCCATAACTATATATCCGAAGGAAATGGCAACAGAAAAAAGGATCACATTATTGAGGTGCTGACTGAACAAGTGCCCGATGCTTATCTCGCATATCTACAGGAATTGGGCATCTCTTATATCTTTGGTGGAACGAAAGAGCTGAACGTTGTGACGGTTGTAAAAAAATTGAAAGCATTGTTCTCCATCGATCGATTACTGCTTGAAGGCGGGGGTGTATTAAATGGTTCTTTCCTGAATGAAAGTTTGATCGATGAGTTAAGTCTCGTATTCGTTCCTTTTGCAGAGGCAAGCTCTCCGGCTTTGACCATCTTTGAGAAAAGTTCGAGTTCCAAAGAAACCTTCCCCGTTCATTTTGAATTGATAAGAGTCGAACAAATGGAACATAACGGATTGTGGATGACTTATCGAGTAGAAGGAAATTCTAAATAACTCTCAACCGAATTACGAATGGAGGATCACATAGCTATGGAAAAAAAACAAACTGCTGGAAGAGATATATTAGGTGAGTTTGCCCCGAAATTTGCAGAGTTGAATGATGATATTCTGTTTGGCGAGGTATGGTCAAGAGTAGAAGAATTATCTAGTCGTGATCGCAGTATGATTACCGTCTCTGCACTTATTGCCGGTGGAAATTTCGAACAATTAACCCCACACCTTCACAAAGCAAAGGAAAATGGAGTAACTCGTAATGAAGTGTCTGAAATGATTACTCACCTTTCCTTCTATGTGGGCTGGCCGAAGGCATGGTCTGCGTTCAATATTGCAAAAGATATTTATAAATAAAAAAGAAAGTAGGGAACCATTATGACAAACGAACATTTGAGTAACAGCAGCATCTTCCCACTCGGAAAGAAAGTAGAAGCCAATTTTATTGGAGATGCGTATCTGGAGATGGTCTTTACAGATGAAACTCCACTTAACACTAGCATTGGAAATGTCACTTTCGCGCCAGGAGCACGCAATAATTGGCATTCGCATGCTGTAGGTCAAGTGTTACTTGTTACAGGTGGTGAAGGCTGGTACCAGGAAGAAGGTAAACCCGCACGATTGCTTAAAACCGGAGATGTTGTAAATATTCCTCCTAACGTGAAGCACTGGCATGGGGCAACAGCCGATAGTTGGTTTGTGCATTTGGCTATGACACCTGGACAAACCGAATGGTTAGAACCTGTGAATGATGAGTGGTACAACGCGCTCTAAGGAAAGAATCTGATCCAAATGAAAGGAATGAACTGAATATGTCTAATATTGAGGGTAAAGTTATAATTCTTACGGGAGCATCCAGTGGAATTGGAGAAGCTACCGCGAAAGTTCTTGCTTCAAAAGGTGCCAAACTGGTATTAGCAGCTCGTCGGGAAGAGCGTTTAGTACAATTACAAAAAGAAATTCAGAACAATGGCGGTCACGCTATTATCAAACCAACAGATGTGACTTCGCAAACTCAAATGGAAGACTTGGCTAAGTATGCACTAAGCGAATTTGGTAAAATCGATGTTCTAATCAACAATGCAGGAATCATGCCTCAAGCCTTTCTTTTCAAGAAAAAAATTGATGAATGGGACAACATGATCGATGTAAACATTAAAGGTGTCCTCTATGCTATTGCAGCGGTTCTCCCGTCCATGAGAGAACAGAAATCAGGTCATATTTTGAACCTTTCCTCTGTTGCTGGACATAACATATATCCGGGTGGAACTGTATACTGTGGAACAAAGCATGCCGTTACAGCAATCTCCGAAGGCTTGCGTCAGGAAGAAGCCATGAGCGGCACCAATATCAGAGTCACCAATATTTCTCCAGGCGCTGTCACAAGCGAGTTACTGGAAACGACAAGTGATCCTGAGTCCAAAGCAGGTTTAGATGAGTTCTACAAATCCGCTATTGATGCCGATAACATCGCACGTGCAATCGCATTTGCAATTGAGCAACCATCGGATGTAGCAATTAACGAAATGATCATTCGCCCAACGGTTCAAGTCGGTTAATGGTATTGATTTACTAAAAAAAGGAACGAATGCAAGCTTCTTATCGAGGCTGCTTCGTTCCTTTTTTATAGTATACACTTACAATTTTCGAGCTGTCACCATAGGCTGGTAATAACCTGTGTCCGCAGGGAAATGCCACTCTACATCCATAAAACCAGTCGCCCTTAATACGTTGTTCATCTCTTCTCGCAACAATGCTCTGTACGGTGTGCTATTATGTTTTGTTTTCCATTCACCATTCATTTCTTGCACAATAAATTGGTTTGTCGTATACGTTTTCCCATCTTCGGCCCAGTCCCATACCTGAAAAACAACCCTCTTCCCCTTATCTAAAACACGCGGCTGCGTGGTTGATGGTCTCTCTTTTACCAATGCATCATAGTCTCTTATAGTAGCAATGAACAAGCCATTCCGATTAAGCTTTGTATATATATTTTGAAAGGCCTTATGTAAATCTCCGTCTGTAAGTAGATGTGGAGTAGCATTGTCTGCGGATAGAACGATATCAAAAGCTCCCGTTAGATCTGTATCCAACGAGCGAAAGTCGGCTACCCCAAAGTTTATGTTAACTCCGCGAGATGCGGCTTCTTTCTCAGCTCTTTTTACGGAATCAGGACTTACGTCAGTCGCACTTACGTTATACCCGTATTTCGCTAGTCCGATTGCTTGTGTACCTATACCACATGAACAATCCAAAAGTGAAAGGGTCTGGGTAGTAGAATGAGTCAACTTGGATTGGATGACTTGGTCGAGAATTTGCGCTTGCTGTAAAATGGATTGATTCCAATCCCCCTCAAATGGTCATATTTCATGCTCATTACATTACCATACTTGGAACGATTCTGCCCGTTAGTTAAGATGCCTTTTTTTTGATTATATTCAGAAGTCCAAGCATACTAGTAACCTTTGAATATATTATCCTATCCCACTCATTAGGAGGTAGATTCAATGACAACTTTTCTTGATGCAAGAACATCGCAAAACGCAAGTTTGGCTAACTCGATTGCTATTCCGATTCTGGTAATCAACGCGCCGCAATTGTTTGGACAAATTGGTCTTCAAACAGCAGGTGCAGGTACTAACCCTAGAGTTCAATTTAAAGGAACGGTTTCTGTACAATTACCATTAGCTCTTGTCGGAATAACGATCACCATTGTAAGAGGTACCTTGTCGACTGACCCTGTAATTTACTCAGCAACTTCAACATTTGATTTGAGTCTTTTGGCTCCTCAAATCATTACGTTCTCTGCGGATGATTTCAATCCGCCAATTACCCCTCAATTGACATACACTGCATTCGTAAGCTCCAACTTGCTGGGTACGATCCGTGTAGGTCCTGAGAACTTTGATGGATTCGTCGTTTCAGACTAATACGACAGCTCCTCTTTCTAATCCTTTCACTCAGTCTCCTTCATCATAAAAGAAGAAAATCCAATCGCAATGTTATGAGCGATTGGATTTTCTAATTTCTAGGTATAGATCAAATGGTAAATGTCTTTACCGACAACTTTAAAACAATTTAAATTGTGCTAGTGTCAATTACGAATCTGTACTTCACATCAGAAGCTAATACACGTTTGTATGCTTCGTCAATTTGGTCAGCTGAAATGACTTCGATCATAGGAACAATACTATGTTCTGCACAGAAATCAAGCATTTCCTGAGTCTCACGGATGCCACCGATCATTGAACCAGCAAATGAACGACGGTGACCGATGAGGGACATCACATTTACTGCCAACGGCTCCCCAGGAGCACCCACATTAACCAACGTGCCATCCAGAGTGAGCAGTGAGAAGTATGCATTGATGTCGATATTTGCACTTACCGTGTTAATAATCAGATCAAAAGACCCGGCGAGTTTTTTGAACGTATCTGGTTCACTTGTGGCATAGTAATGATCTGCCCCGAATTGCAAACCATCCTCTTTTTTCTTCAATGATTGTGACAGAACAGTTACTTCTGCCCCCATCGCATGTGCAATTTTTACAGCCATATGACCCAGACCGCCCAGACCTACAACCGCTACTTTTTTACCTGGTCCAGCTCCCCAATGATTCAACGGCGAGTATGTTGTAATACCTGCACATAGAAGAGGTGCAGCGACATCCAGCTCGATGTTATCCGGAATACGAACGATGAACTCCTCAGTTACGACGATGTGAGTGGAGTATCCACCTTGTGTAGGTTCGCCGTACTTATCAACACCCGCGTAGGTGGGAACATTTCCTTTGAGACAATACTGCTCTTCGCCTTGGCGGCAGTTCTCACATTCGCCACAGGAGTCCACCATGCATCCAACTCCTACTCGGTCACCAACTTTGTACTTTGAAACTTCGGCTCCCACATCTGTAACAATTCCTGCGATCTCATGTCCAGGTACGAGCGGATAGTTTACGGGGCCCCATTCGCCGTGAGCAGTATGGATGTCAGAATGGCAAATGCCGGCATATTTAATCTCGATCAGGACATCGTGCAAATCCAAATCGCGTCGTTTAATCTCAGCCGCCCGGAATGATTGGTGCGGACCGTCAACAGCTCGTGCTTTAGCAGTTATCATCATAAAACCTCCTAAGATTGTCATTCTTCCTTTTCTCTTGCAAAACTATCTTAATCCCTCTAGTTAACTCTAGGTCAAATGTCTTTTGAAATTTTGACATTCTGCAGCCTGCGTGGTAGAATCCCAAAAGATAATCCTAGAGTTAGCTCGAAGTCTATATTAGTACGAAAAGGGGAAAATAAATGACGTATTCAATTAGCGAGGTTGCTAAAGAATTGAATCTAACCGTATATACATTGCGCTACTATGACAAGGAAGGACTCATGCCCTTTGTAGAGCGTACCCCTGGCGGAGCACGAAACTTCAAAGAATCAGACATCGATTTTTTAAAAATCATTCAATGTCTGAAAGCTACCGGGATGCCGATCAAGGATATCAAAGATTTTATTGCATGGTGTTCCGAGGGGGACTCCACCTTGCAGGAGCGATATGACATGTTCACCGAACGCAAGGCCAGTGTAGAAGCGCAAATGGAAGAACTTAGAAAGACCATGGAAGTTATTGAACATAAACGTGCATATTACAGGACTGCTCTCGATGCTGGAACGGAAGAGATTCATCAAAGCAAGAGAATGGGAAATTTCATTGCTAACTAATTACGTTATATTTAACTCACAAAAAAAGAGCCTAAACGTCTATAGACGTTTAGGCTCTTTTTGCTCAATCCACTTCAGCAATGACGTTTTCCTGTTAATAACCCATATCCTTTAATATTTTGGATAATGTGCGCAAACGCTCGCCAATCATTTCATCGTCATCACTCAGAGCTTGGCTGAAAAGCTTAATATCTTCATTTATTCTCTCATTGTCCGTACAGATCTCCACGGACATTGCATCCCCTTGCAGGCCAACACGATCGATGACAGGCTGCTCTGGGTCATATAAATTCTCATATCTATAGGCCTCGCGAAAATGTTCCAAAGACCGACAGATCAGAATGGACAAATCCAGCACGCGATGGAGAGGCAGTTCCTCAGATTGTCTGGACCACTTTTCTCCAGTGTATCTCCATACTTTCGCTGAAATATCAACCTTTCCTCTATCGTTCCACTGGGCCAATCCCAGGGAAAGACCTTTTGCGTCCGTGTTTCCGGCCATTCGGCCATCAACCTTTTCATAATTATCCGAGACGATAACAGGTTTATGTTTTAACGTTGTAGGTATTTTCAATTACATTCCCTCATTCCGTTTACCTTTTTACTAATTTACTAAACGACGGTTTCATCTTATCTTGATTTTCACTGTTAGTCAAATTCGTTTCCTGTTACATTATTTTAATTCTGCGGAGGTCTATTATAGCCCTTGTCTCCGTAAGGTTGTAACTTCTGAAGCCACGGCTTCAGGATTTGTTTTTGTTCCCAACGTATATCCGTCACCTTATCGATGTCCTTCTGTTCCAGTACCTCATAAGTGAATGCGTCTTCTCCGAATTCTCTCCACTCTTTTTGTAACTCGGCATTTGCAAATCTTCCTTGATCCAGTTGCATCTGCAGCGTAAACCATTTGTTTTTCAAGTTGGGATAGCTGTCGATATAGATTTTACCGTTTACTTTGTTTTTAATTTGGGCTACACCCATATACGTCTTAATCTGCTTATATTCCTCCAGCAGCTCCCTGCGCTTGTTCATATCCATGTGTCTCTCTCCTTATCGTTTCGATTCCCTTTCCGTCATGATGATGGAGTTTCCTCGGCTTTACTTCTCCTTTCAATGACTATAGGGAGCAATAATAACGCACCGATTATCACAAAAACACCACTTGCTATAAATACACTAAACAGGGAAAACGTATCTTTGAGATATCCGGAGGTAAGCATACCAATCACCATCATTCCCATAAAAATCGGCATGATCGCTCCGGACACCCGGCCAATAAATGCCCCTTCCGTATTCCGCACAAGAAGCGTCTGAATTCCCCCCTGAATACACGGGAAGAACAAACCGCTGATGACGAGCAGAATAATGGTTAACCAAATTTGTGTTGATGCGCCCATTCCAACCGTACAGATCGCACTGACAAGTAAGCCGACTAAAAGCAATAGCTGTGGCTTTACTTTTTTAGCGATCGCCATGATCACAGCACCTCCGACCAACATGGCCGCCCCATTCGCCATCACCAGCCATTGTAAGAACTCTTTGTCCTGACCCAAATTTTCAATGACAAGAAAGAGCTGAAGCGGTTGAGTTAGTCCTGATGCCAAACCAACTGCCGAGAAGGTTAATCCAAGTGTTCTTAAGGATTTATTCGCCCCGATATAACGCAGGCCATCCGTGAGCTCTTTAAGGAAGCCGCCACTATTCCCTGATTTCTCCTCCTCTACATCTCGGGGAAGCGATAATAATACGAGCGAAGAGCCCAGAAACATAACTGCTGTCAGGATGAGGGATACGCTAATGCCAAACTTAATGAAAATAAACGTGCCGATGACCGGCCCCAAAACCATAAAAACAGCAACAAGCGTTTGGGACATGGCCATGACACCCTGCAATTGTTCGGCTGGTACATGCCGTTTGTACAGTTTCATCGCCGAAGGCTGAGAAAACTGTGACAAGCTGGCAGAAACGAAAGATCCAATCAGAAGTGCAATCCATCCACCATTCATGACCGCAAGCAATACAACACCAACGGACAAACCTGAGAATAAATCGCTCCATACCATTGTTTTTTTCGGCCGCCATCGGTCGGCAAAGGTACCGCCAATCAAGCCAAATATAAAGATCGGTGAGAATTCCGCTACCGAAATCAGTGAAATATCAACGGGATTATTATGCGTCAATTCGGAAACATAAAGAAGAACGGCATAATTCCGGATCCAGATTCCGAGCTGCAATAGAACTCGGGAAAGGATAATTGTTCGAACATATGGATTGGCAAACATTTTAATACCCCATATCCTTTAAGATTTTTGCTAACGTGCGCAGCCGTTCCCTATTCATTCCATCATAAAGCAACGGCTTCTTTCATTTTCCCCCTCCTATCCATCAACTTTTCATTTAGTAATTTACTAAATTACTAATTTACTAAATCACGGCTTCATTCTATACAGGATATCTCCCTTCGTCAACCGTTTTTTGAATGCTTCCTTTTCACTTGTGTTTTTTGAACAATAAAATGATGGATGGGAAAAAGGTGCTGTTCATCTCATTTCTACTGTAATTTTTGGGTAAGAAATGTATCCAAAAAAACAAAAAAGCCGCTAAAATTAGCGGCTTTCCGTGCTCGAACATGTATGATTATGTCGTTTCAATTTGCTACCTCAATGAAAATTCACACTTATGGAGCGAAGAAGTAGCCTTCAGGATTTACTAATTAGTACTTGGAATCGAGTAGTCTACTATAGGAGCGGTGGCTGCTTCCGGTTTCAATTGAATGGATCGCTGGCAGATCGCTGTGATCCCAAAAGCCATCAGAGCTAGGATCACAGCTACTGGTGGTACCCACTTCACACCCCCTAAACTGACAGCAAGTCCGCCAACTCCGGAACCGATGGCTATCCCCACATTTGCCGCCACGGGCAGCAGCGTGGACGCGAACGGTCTGGAATTTGGAGCGATCGCTCCGGAGACGTCGAACAGATAGAGCTGGGACGCTGCGCTCATGGATGATGACAGGCAACCGATCAGGAACAGGAACGCCAAGCCCAGCCATAGATGAGACACAGTGAAGCTGAGTCCCAAAAAGATTGCAGCTTGAATGACGAAAAGCCACTTGAGCTTGGGCAAGAAATCTCCTTTGGCTATTTTGGCACCAATCCAATTGCTTAGTATGCTGCAGGCACCGTATATGAGGAGTACAGCGCTAATCCAACGTGTAGGTATACCCATGGACTGTCCCAGTAACGGAGTGATATACGTAAAGATTACAAAAATACAACTGTTTCCAAGAACCGGAATCAAGCAGGCGAGCAATATACGCGGCTTCATAAATAGCGCCATCTGATCACTGAATGAACCGGCAATGGTCGTTGTTTGTCGCGGAAGAATCCGGAACATGAATATGAATGGCACGACCCCGATGCATGCCGTAACAACAAACGTCATGGACCAGTTCAGATGCTGTCCGATGAAGGTTCCGAGCGGGACGCCAAGCACATTGGCAATGGAAAAGCCACCCAGTATCCAGGCGATCGCTTCCCCTCTCCGTTCCCGGTTAACTGCATCGCTTGCAATCGAGATCGAAAGCGATATCGTAAGTCCGCATGCAACAGCTGAAGCGATCCGAATAACCATCAAGGAATAGAACGTCGTTGAGAACATGGTAAGTACGTTTAAGGCAAGCACGACTGCAAACCCAATTAAAATGGAGTTTCTTCGAGGAATTTTGGCCAAGAAAGCAACAGCAAACGGTGTTCCGATCGCATAGGCAATGGCGAAGCCCGATACGAGCGCACCTGCGGCAGCCAGCGATACTTTCATATAGGTTTCGATTTCCTTCAATACGCCTACAATCACGTATTCGGTTGTTCCCAATACAAAGCTAACTAAGGTAAGTGTTAAAATAAGTAAATTTTCTCTTTTTCTAGTCAAAAATAAGCCCTCACAATTCTCTCTAATGTTGCAAGCGTTTCATTTTCTTAAATAGATTCCATTCTTAACAAATTTTGCTTTCACATCCCTTCAATTCGATATATAGTACATATTATTGAATAGTGAAATTGTACTGTTAGACATGCTAGGCGACAATCAAGGTTGTTGTGATCTTCATCCAAAACATTATGTATGTTGTCATTTCAGCATAGAATCTTGAAGGGAAGACATTAATGAATACACGCCATGAGCCTCACCGACTACATGAAGATCAAGATTGCATTATTATTTATGTAGGGAAGTTGGCAGACAATCCGCATTGGAGTTTTCCGACCCACAAACATGACGATTTGCATGAGATTATTTACGTTAATGAGGGTCAGGGTTCGTTCACGATTGATGGGACAAAGCACTCAGCACGAAAAGGAGATCTTCTTGTATATAACAAAGGAACACTTCACGAGGAAAAATCGGACCCGGAATTCCCCTTATCCACCTTTTATTGCGGATTTCGTTTCAAAGAGGGTACCCGTGCCAACAACGATTGGATTATTCCTCCCGGTAGCGAGCCAGTTGTTCGTGCCAATCGTTATTCGGAAGAGATCCGTTCGTTAATGCAGACCATGTTCAATGAATTTTCAATCCGGGAAGAAGGATATGACTCTATTTCCCATCATCTGCTGAATGCCGTTCTGCTCATTATCGATCGCATGTCTCACCATCAGCGCACAGCTAGTGAGATCGTTCGGAATAATACCCTCGCTGAAAGCATCAAAGACTATTTGGATACGAACTATCGTCAAAATATTAAGCTGAAGGACTTGGCGGACCAATTCCATATCGATTTCTACTACTTGATCCATATGTATAAAAATTGCTACGGTACCTCCCCCTATCATTACCTCATTCAGCGAAGAATGGGAGAAGCGACCCGATTGTTGGTTTCGACCAAGAAAAAAGTATGGGAAATCTCCAAGTTGGTCGGGTACGAGAACCCAAACTACTTTACAATTTTATTTACCAAAACGGTGGGTGAATCTCCGAGAAGTTTCCGCAAAAGATATCAAAAGGACATGTTTGGTGACCCTTCCAACTAAAAAAACAGGTAGCCCGAGGGCTACCTGTCCTGTCATACGTCAAGAAGAGACTATGTCCATGTTTACCGGCAAGTTCTTTTATATGCCGCTTATGTTTTATACTTGACCCACTTCGCTAGGGGCTTCGTCTGGTTCAACGTGAACATGAACAGTGTACACATCATGTTCTCTTAACAATTCGTCTTCTACATTTGTTGAAATATCATGAGCTTTCTGAAGATCCAAATCCGATCGTACAAGAATTACCACATCGACAACGGCATTATTACCGTAATTCCGGGCTCTTAAGTCTTTAACCGCCTCAACGCCATCTACATTGGCAATTGTACTCCTGTATTCCTTGATGAGCTCTTCATCAAATCCATCTGTAAGATGGTGTGTTGCTTCACGAAAAATGTCCCAAGCGGTTTTACATATTAGAAAGCCCACTGCTACAGCTGTTAATGGGTCGAGCCATGGCAGGCCAAATTGGGAACCAATAATCCCTATCACTGTCCCTATACTAACCCAGGCATCCGAGATATTGTCTTTTGCAGCTGCCATAACCGCCTGGCTCTTGATCTTCAAAGCAAGTCTTTTGTTATATCTGTAAACCAGATACATCACAGCGGCACAGAAAATGCCTGTCCATGCTGCGATGATGTCTGGAGATTCGCTTTTCCCCTGGAATACGGATGTAATAGCTTCGTATAACACTTGAATCCCTACTGCCATCATTATAAAAGAAGCAACCAGTGAGGCAACGGTCTCTGCTTTCCAGTGTCCGTATGTATGATCTTTATCAGCTGGACGCTGAGCAAGTCTCAGACCGATAAGAACCGCGATCGAAGCTATAATATCGGTAGCATTGTTTAACCCATCGGCTTTCAAAGCCTCAGAATTAGACATAGAACCGATCATCATTTTAATTGCAGTCAAACAAATATAAGCAATAATACTGATGATTGCTCCCTTTTCACCCAATTTTAAGTTGTCGTACTTTATTTGCTCCACGAAAAGTAATCCCCCTGATTCCAACTGTTTTCTAGCACTTTACGATGGTATCATCACGGTGTTGTGTGGGTCTAGAGAAACGTTTTGAACCAAGTAAAACAATGTCTGTACAACGAAAGAGTTTGACCTCGGCCAAAAAAAGTTGCGATAAGTAAACTTTTAGATATTGTGAATCGCCCCCCTTATCCACTCACAATGCTCCTCTTCACTTCGGTCTGCCCTACCTTTTCCGCCATATTGCTTGACTCTGGTATCGTACCAGGGTTTATCGTTGGTTTATAACAAATAACGCTTTACAAATCAGGAGTGGATGAAGTTGATGTTACAAAAACGGTTTGACCAAGTGTTTGAAATTATGAAGCAGTCGTTTCCCGAAGCTGAATATCGGGAATATTCAGAACAGAAGAAGTTACTTTCCAATTCGAGCTATCGCCTTCTCACAGAGAAGAATGAACAGAATGAAGTGATTGGCTTTCTCGCAGGCTGGGAGTTCGAGTCGTTCAGATATATAGAGCATTTGGCTGTTTCCTCGAACATTCGTGGAGGCGGCATAGGCAAGCGGTTAATGGAACGTTACATGAAGCAGACCGCCAAGCCGGTTATATTGGAAGTTGAATTGCCAGAAGATGAGATGAAGCGGAGAAGGATCGGATTTTACGAGCGTCTGGGATTCTGCTTGGGAGATCATTCTTATGTTCAGCCGCCTCTTCGTGCTGTCGGGCAGGAAACCCTCTCATTACAGATCATGAGTTATCCAGCAAAGTTGAACCCAACACAATTTGAAATGGTGAAAAAAATGCTGTATAAGGAAGTGTATGGCGCGCCTTCAGCATACGCGCACGCATCTAATAATTAAGTGTAAACGAGGAAGAAAACCGATGAAAAACGATTATAAAATCAATGAAATTTCGAAGCTTTACGGAATAGGTGTTGACGCGCTGCGTTATTACGAAAAATTAGGGTTGCTGGTGCCTCGGCGAGACGGAAACGGGTATCGTCTGTATAGCCTTCAAGATATGTATAAACTGAATATCATCCGGGATCTGCGCCAGTTGGATTTTACCATGCAACAGATCAAAGCGTATTTGGATCAGCAAAGTGTCGAAAATACGCTTGAATTGTTATTGACTGAACAGGAACTGATTAAGGAACAAATTGCGAAGCTTATAACTACGCAGCGTATTATTCAGGGCAGAATCAAGGTATTGACTGACGCAAGCAAAATTCAGACAGGAGTTTTCTCCATCAAAACGTATCCCGACCGGCCTTGTCTGCAACTCAATACACGCATAACTAGGGATGAGGAGATGGATTATGCCATTAAGAAGCTGCACCAAAAGCATAAAAGTCACATTCCGGACTTTGGAAACCAATTATATGGTGCATCCGTGTCCCTTGAGGAACTAAAGCATGGTGTGAGGGATGTTTTTAACTCCGTCTTCTTTATCTTTAATCCTGACGAAGCCGGAAAGATCGATTACGATTACAACCTGCCAGCTGGTGAGTATCTATCCCTTTTTTATCGGGGTAACTACCGTCAAAGTTATGAAAAAATGCTTGAGGTCGTTGCACATGCCAACGAAAAAGGGCTCCGTGTAATGGGTGATCCTTTTGAGATTTATGAAATTGATAATCGTGATACGATCATTACCGAGCAATTTCTGACTGAAATACAGTTGAGGATTTGCAAAGAATGATAAATTTCAAAGGGTAGAAATTATTGAAGTTATTGGATCGAACTTGACACAATAACTTCTACCTTAAAACAAAAAAAAGCCGCTATATTAGCGACTTTTTGTATGTTATATGCTTTTCTATGCGACAGTAACTCATACTCATTTTAGTGATTAGTGAATATCTTTCTTTTTGAAATTTCCGCCCTTAACTTCGGCTACATCGTAAACTACAATAAAAGCATTGGGATCAATTTCGTGAATGATATCCTTGATTTTGCTTTCCTCCATACGGTTGATTACACAGGTAATTTCTTTAAATTGTTCATTGGTATACCCGCCGTAAGCATCGGTATAAGTTGCTCCACGACCTAACCGGTCACGAATGGTTTCGACCATGATCTCCGGTTGATTGGTGATAATTTTAAAGGTTTTGGAGCCGCTCAAACCTTCTTCAACAATATGTATCACTTTGGAAGCGATGTAATAAGCAAGTGCGGACAGGATCGCCCCTTGAAGACCAAATACAGTTGACACGACAATAAAGACAAACATGTTCAAGAATAAGATTAGATCACTGGTTCCAAAAGGTAATTTTCGTGAAAGCAGGACAGCCAACATATCGATTCCATCCAATGCCCCACCATTACGCAACGCCAAACCCATACCAAAACCGATGATAATCCCGCCCACAACGGTAATTAACAATGTATCCCCTTGAATAATCGTGGGTACATGGTGCATAAGGCTTGTACCCACAGCTAGCGAGGCAATACCGATAATGGAATAAATAGCAAAGCTCTTACCTATTTGTTTGTAGCCTAACCATACAAATGGAATGTTGATGATACCAATCAGCATCCCTAACGGTAAACCAAACAGTTGTGAGCCAACGATACTAAGACCTGTCACACCACCGTCTGATACATTATTTGGAATTAATACAGCTTCCAGGCCATATGAGGTGATAAAAGCCCCAATCATAATCAATAAAACTTTGGAGATGATTTTCAGTTTGTTCGATTTTTGCACGTTCCTTTGATTCATTCCTTTTCCCCCTTGATGAACAACCATAAAAAATAGTCTATAACAAAATTCACTATTTTGGCAATAGATCGTCATATATGTAACCACTGAATTCGCTCTGCTCGTTTCTTCGATCAGATTACATTATTTCCCGATTAATGCTCGATATGCCGTAATTTTATTCTCCAGCATCTGATCTGCTGAGTGAAGTGTGTGCATCTGCTGTTGAATCGCCTCTTTGTGCTCTTCCAGCAATTTCAAACGCTCTGCAGCCGTATGCTCACCTTCCTGAAATAACGATGCGTACTTTTTGATGATAGCGATCGGCATTTGAGTCTCTTTTAGTTTGATTACAAATTGCAGCCATTTCAGGTGCGATTCGTTGTAGCGTCTGTCTCCACTAGCATCACGGAGCGGTACGATAATCTGCTCCTTCTCATAATAACGCAATGTGTGGGTACTGATACCGAGTAGTTCAGCCACTTCACCGATCGTGTGCATGGTGATCCTCCCTTCTATATTCCGCTTGACTTAGAGTAAGCTCTAATCAGTATAATCAACTCGTACTCATATCACAATAAATAATGAACCGAAGATCCAGGAGGAATATCTATGAAGTATACAGTGATTACCGGTGCCAGTTCGGGCATTGGCTATGAAGCAGCTTTGGCTTTTGCGGCTCGCGGCAAACATTTGATCCTGGCTGCACGCAGAACCGACGAATTGGAGAAGTTAAAATCAAAAGTAAGTGAAATTGATCCTGATCTGGACATTGTCATTCGCACGGTGGATCTGTCCATCGCTGCCAATGTCCATGCATTCTATGAAAGTCTCCATCATTACTCTATCGAGACATGGATTAACAACGCAGGGTTCGGAAATTTTGCTTCGGTTGGTGAACAACATCTACCTAAAATCGAACAAATGCTTCATCTGAATATAGAGGCATTAACCATTCTTTCTTCCCTGTATGTGCGTGATTATGCAGAGGTTGAGGGCACACAGATCATTAACATCTCCTCTGGAGGTGGATATACGATCGTGCCGGATGCAGTAACCTACTGTGCAACAAAGTTCTATGTAAGTGCCTTTACGGAAGGGCTCGCACATGAATTAAAAGGCAAGCATGCTGCAATGCAAGCGAAAGTGCTCGCGCCCGCTGCAACGGAAACGGAATTTGCGGAACGTGCTTTTGATCTGGACCAGTTCAAATATGAGGGCCGTGTTCCCCAATTTCATACAGCAGAACAAATGGCTGGATTCTTGCTTGAATTATATGACAGCGAAAGCGTCGTCGGTATTGTAAATGGATTAACCTATGAGTTTGAATTGAAAGAACCGATCTTTCCGTATGCCGCAAGAGCAGCCTCGAAACCCAACGATTAATCATAAAAACAGCCGTTAACCCATCCTATGTGAAACGTCAAAAGGGAACCTGTGATCAGGTTCCCTTTTGCTCTTGCTATATCTATAAAAGTATTAAGCCAATCTCATTTTGAAGTCCTGATAGCCGAACTCACGAACCACTTCGCAATCGCCATCTTTTCTTTTCACTGCGATGGCTGGCAGCGGCATGCCGTTAAATGTATTGGTTTTGACCATGGAGTAGATCGCCATGTCCTCAAATACCAATCTGTCACCCGTTTTGAGCGGTTGATCAAATGAATAATCTCCGATCACATCACCTGACAGGCAAGTTTGTCCCCCCAGACGATACAGATGGGCTTTCTCCCCTGCTTCTCCCGAACCGATAAGCGGCGGGCGATACGGCATTTCCAGCACGTCTGGCATGTGGCATGTGGCCGAGGTATCCAGAATGGCAATGTCCATACCGTTCTTGTGGAAATCGAGCACAGACGTCACCAGGAAGCCCGCGTTCAGCGCAACCGCTTCGCCCGGCTCCAGATATACCTCCAGGCCATATTTTTCCTGCATGCGTTTGATGCAAGCTTCCAGTCTTGGAATGTCATAATCCTCGCGTGTGATGTGGTGTCCACCGCCGAAGTTGATCCATTCCATTTGTGGCAGCCATTGTCCAAACTTCTCTTCTACCGCATTCAGCGTCGTTTCCAGATCATCTGAATTTTGCTGGCACAACGTATGGAAATGCAGTCCGGAGACTCCTTCCAACAGCTCTGCACGGAAATCCTCTTGTTTGGCACCAAAACGGGAACCAGGAGCACATGGATCGTAAATCTCATGCCCCTCCTGAGTAGAGCATTCAGGGTTAATACGCAGGCCTACTTTTCGACCAGCCTGAAGCGCTTTGCCCTTAAATTTCTCCAGTTGGGAGAAAGAATTGAAGATAATATGATCTGAAATCGAAAGGATTTCATCGATCTCATCTTCGCGATAGGCCGGGGCAAAGACATGATTCTCTTTGCCCATCTCCTCATGACCCAGGCGGGCTTCATACAGCCCGCTTGCCGTTGCACCACTCAAATATTCTCCAATGAGCGGATACATCGTGGTCATGGAAAATGCTTTCTGAGCCAGCACGATTTTGGCTCCTGTACGTTGCATGACACCGTTCAGGATTTTGAGATTTCTTTCGATAAGTCCTTCGTCAACAACAAAACATGGTGTCGGTAATTGCTCAAACCGCATCTTAACGAACAAGCTCCGATTCTTTGGCTTCTTCTGGCAGTTCGTCAACGAGTACTGGGTTGAAGTCTTCAACCCATGGGAGACCCCATTTGTTCAACTCTTCCATGAATGGATCTGGGTTGAACTCTTCAACGTTGTATACGCCTGGTTTGTTCCATTTACCAGTCATCACCATTGCTGCACCAATCATGGCTGGAACACCTGTTGTGTAAGAGATAGCTTGGGAACCAACTTCTTTATAGCATTCTTGGTGATCACAAATGTTGTAAACGTAGTACGTTTTATCTTTGCCGTCTTTTTTACCTTTGAAAATGCAGCCGATGTTCGTTTTGCCCACAGTACGTGGTCCAAGGGACGCCGGATCTGGCAGTACCGCCTTCAGGAATTGCAGCGGAATGATTTGTTTGCCTTCGTATTCGATAGGTTCGATCGAAGTCATGCCCACATTTTCAAGTGCTTTCAAGTGCGTAAGGTAGCTTTGACCAAATGTCATGAAGAAACGGATGCGTTTCAGACCAGGCATGTTTTTAGCCAGGGACTCCAGCTCTTCATGATAAAGCAGGTACATGTCTTTCTCGCCAACTTCTTTGAAGTCATAGACACGTTTAATTTCCATTGGTTTCGTTTCGATCCATTCACCTTTTTCCCAGTATCTTCCTTTAGCCGAAACTTCGCGGATGTTGATTTCAGGGTTGAAGTTGGTTGCGAACGGATAGCCGTGATCTCCACCATTGCAGTCGAGAATGTCAATATATTCAATCTCGTCAAAGTAATGTTTCAGAGCATAAGCAGAGAATACACCAGTAACACCTGGGTCAAATCCACTGCCAAGCAGAGCTGTAATTCCCGCTTTTTCAAAGCGCTCTTTGTAATCCCATTGCCATTTGTATTCGAATTTTGCCGTATCTTCCGGCTCATAGTTCGCTGTATCCATGTAGTTCGTTTTCGTTGCAAGGCAAGCATCCATGATTGTCAGGTCTTGGTAAGGCAATGCCAGGTTCATGACGAGATCCGGTTTAACTTCGTTGATGAGGGCGATCAGTTCGTCAACGTTGTCGGCATCCACTTGAGCTGTCGTAATTTTTGTTTTGCCGCCGTCCAGCTTGGCTTTAAGATCGTCACATTTGGATTTCGTACGACTTGCGATGCAGATTTCCTCGAATACTTCGCTGTTTTGAACGCATTTATGAACTGCTACTGAAGCTACGCCGCCGGCGCCGATGATTAGTGCTTTTCCCATTTTCCATTCTCCTAACCCAATATGAATTTTTTTAAAATTAACTTCATTATTTTTCTCATTTTTCAACTTTTCGCCCGTTCTGAACCAACAAAAAAAGCAAGGTGAAAAATGCCCCAAACGCGCATCATCACACTTGCTTGTCGATATACATCATTAAAAAGACGCAAAGTTCCCATAACTAAAAAAGTTCAAAAGAACTCCTCCAGCGGAAAGCTTCTTCATGTATATCAATATCAGATCAGAGTCTATATAGCAAATAATTCGCCTTTACCACTCTTATTGACCGTTTCACAAGTTGATGTGCAGATGCACTGGTTGTAAAGTAACCAACTTATAAAATTTGAGCTTTTAACTCAATCAATAAGGCAACATAAGTTGCCAATCGGCGTTTGACCCGGCTGTCCGTATGGCCTTAACTTCCTTAAGAGAAGTGGTCAAAAATTATCTGCTGGAAAGACCTGATTTATGTTGATATATCTGCTTTCCAAAATCACAGGTCTTACAATATCAGATACATTAAAAAAAATCAAGCGATCTCTAAAAATTTATTTATTCATCATTTTGGAACACACATTTCGCTCTTAGGCATATCTGATTATAATGGCAAATCTTTAAATAGTTACTGCCTAATGTATCCAGCTCTTTCTCAATTTTCAAACTGACATGTCAGCGATAACGATGTGTAACAACGATGTGTAACATGGAAGTTGGATTATCCTAAAATAGATTGATTTAGGTAGAATAATCCTTTAGTTTTGTATGTCGAATATAAGTTATTACGAGAAGTTTAGAAAAAAATATAAAGCTCCCAAAAATATTTTCTTTCTACTTGAAATTTTATACATTTTTGATAGATAGATATGATATATTTGGTATGTAATTTAAAATATATCCCAGAAAAGAGGATCTTATGAAAAAAGCTGTTTTGCTGTTTGCTGCAATTTTCATGTTTTTGCTTTCCAGCGCTCCATCAGCATCTGCAGCTGGAGACCGCCTCATTTATGACATCATGTATAACAATTCGATTCCACTCGTATCCAACAACGTCAGGTTTTCACTGCAATACAGCGTCTACGGCGACCTACAGCTCTGGGATAACCGCACACACACGATGTTATGGAACACCAAGACCAATGACACGAGAATAAATCATTTCAAGATTGATTATTGGAGTGGAAAACTAGTGCTCCAGGATCCCCAAAACACACCTTACTGGACGTCAGACAACAAGGCATGGTCTACATCGTACTATGGAGCGGACAATCTGCCACCCAACCTCAGGGGTAACGTGCTCATCGTTCAAAACGACGGCAATTTGGTTCTGTACAATACAGAAACACCGAGTGCAGGCTGGTATCCTGTCTGGGCTTCCAATACAGGAGGCCATTAAGGTCTATTGTACTGGAGTACAAGCAGTTTATCGAAGCTTCAATTGACTGATGCTTACCCTCATTTCTTTACGGTAATATAAATACACTCCACACAGTATAAACGTGTGCGAGTGTATTTTTTTGTAATGTGAATGTTTAAACTGCAATGACGCATACTCTTTCATTCGTATCTGTGTGTATCTTACTCTCTTACACTCCAACTTCTCCGATCATTTGCCGCTCAATCTTCTTCATCTCATAAAAATAACCTTTTTGCTCCATTAACTCCGTATAGGAGCCCGCTTCCACTACCCTTCCCTGTTCCATCACCACAATCCGATCCATCTCTTCAAGGCCAGTAAGCCGATGACAGATCAGTAGAAGCGTATCCTCGGCTGCTTGTGCATAGAGATGTTTCATCACACGTTCTTCTGTAACGTAATCCAGTGAGGAAGTAGGTTCGTCGAGAAGCCATAATCGTCCCTTGCGAAGCATGGCCCGTGCCAGAGCCAGCCTCTGCTTCTCACCGTCCGACAGGTTTTCCCCTTTTTCATAGACTACATCAGTCAATGATGTATTGGGCAGTTGCACTTTTGCTAGCACATCCAATAGTTGCTCGTCCGAATGTTCATCATCATTCAACAGCAGGTTATCCCGGATCGTTCCCCGGAAGAAATGACTTTGCTGCAAGACAACATTGGCCGTTTGCCAAATGCTCGCCTCATCCAGTTCCTTCACCGAAATGTCATTTAAACGGATCTCCCCTGTTGTAGGCGTTCGCAGTTTAAGCAGTAGTTCAATAATCGTTGATTTGCCTGATCCGCTCGGTCCGACAATCGCCGTTTTGGAGCCGGGTAAAATATGCAGCGAAATGTCCTTTAACGCCGGTCTCCACTCCCCTTCATATTGAAACGTAACATTGGAGAGATCAAGCGAAACAGCCTGATTGCCAGATAACGCGCCTTTGGGCTGCGTAGACACAGACTGCCTATCAGAGGTCTGTATGGTTTCCGTCAGTCGCTTGGCTGCGTGTTCGCTATCCTGCTTATACAAAGGTAATGTCGCCATTGCCGCAGCCTCTTCGAAAACGGTTAGTGAGGCCATAACCAGCATTGCAAGAAACACGCCAGCAAGCGCTCCATCCATAATCAGATAAGCACCAAGTGTCAGCACGCCCCAGGAAATAAGGAACGTAACCAAAGCATGCATGGATTGCCCACGCAGTAGGTGTCCGGCAGCCCGTTGCTGCTGGACCGTCAACGCAGCAGAAGCCTGCTGCAGCTGTTGCTCCCGTTGAGCCAGTTGTCCGTACACTTTCAAATCCCGGAACCCATACAATACTTCGGTGACTTCTGTGGAAAGCAGCGCCCGTTGCTCGCGAACGTGTCCATGTATTTTCCGCTGCTTAAGCAAGACTATTCCCGGTACAACCAACGCCGTTATGAGCATACCTAATACAAACAGCCCCGCAATCCAGAATGAAAAAGTAGAAGTAAACAACACTGTCGCCAAAAAGACCATGACAACAATGATCGGTGGGTAAGCGACGCGCAAAAAATAATGTTGCAGGCTCTCCACATCCCCAACAATGCGGGCTAGCAGGTCTCCACTTCGCTTTTTGTTCAATATACCCGGCGTCAAAGGAATGAGTCGGGCAAAAAAGGATGTACGCAAACGGCTAAGCATGGAGAACGTCGCCCTGTGGGAATACAAGCGCTCTCCGTATCGGCTCGCCGCCCGAAGCAGTCCAAGCAGCTTGACCAGCGAGGTGAGTACAATTAAGGTGTACAGCGGTGGCGCAAAGACCGTTTGCGAAATCAGATATCCGCTCGCCGAGAAGAGGGCCACTCCTGCTATCCCGGCAATAAACCCACCTAGAATGGAAAGGATAATATCCTTGCGCTCCTGAATCATGGCTTTGGACAAAATCGCTAGCTCATTCATGCCAAGCCCCCCTTTCGTTGAACATCAATCATCTCGGCATACTGGGGTAGACGCACCATAAGCTCTTCATGGCGTCCCGTATCCACCAATACACCATCGTCCATAAACAATATGCGATCGGCATGTTGAATCGTATATAATCGGTGTGCCACTGTAATCATCGTCGCGGTATCTGCCAATGTGGCAATGGAACGTTGCAGTATCTGCTCCGTGCGCAAATCCAGTCCCACCGTAGGTTCATCAAACAAGATGATGGAAGGCCGCTTCAAAAAAGCTCGTGCCAAAGCAAGTCGTTGCTTTTCCCCACCAGACAGTCCTCGACCTCCTTCACCAACCAAGGTATCGAAGCCATGCTCCAATTGGGCAGCAACTTCAGCAAGCCCGGCATCCTCTGCCGCCTGCTCAATTTCAGTCCTGGACACGTTCCGGCCCGCACCAATCGCAATGTTCTCAGCAAATGTACCTGCAAAAATATACGGATGCTGTGTAATGTAGCTCACATGTTCGAACCATGCAGACTCATCATAATCGGAAAGCGGTTGTCCATCTACCAGAACCTCTCCTGATGCTGGTTTCAACAAACCCGCAATGAGATGGAGTAACGTCGTTTTCCCTGAGCCGCTTTTGCCGACAATGGCAATGTGTTCTCCCGGATCAAGCTGTGCTCGACCAGTCTTAAGCTCGAATAATTCGGGAGCATACCGAAATCGGAGATGGTTTAATATTATGGACGGCGGCATGAAACGGTCATTGGAAAGGTCCATTTGAAAAGTCCCTATCCTGTTCTCCCTTTCAATCCGCTCCATGTTAACGACCTCGTCAATTCCATCGGATGTACCTAATCCTTCTTTGCTATCTGCCGATTTGTTCTCCCCAGCTGTTTCCTCAAGCATCTGCTCTACCTTACGAACCGCTCCCATACTTGTTCGCCCGCTGTGAAAAGCTGTTCCCGTATTTTTCAACAGACTGTAGAACTCGGGAACGAGCAGCAGCACGAGAAACGCAGTGTGGAACGACATCGATTTGAATACAAGCAGCTGGATTGCTAGTTCAAGAGCAACGATACCGATGCTAAGCATTACAATTGATTCCAGCATGAACGTATTGGTAAACGCAATCCGCAAAATGCCCATCGTGGCATCGCGGTACCCCAGGCTGGTGCGTTCAATCTCCTGCTGCTGACGGTGAGCCCGTCCAAATATTTTCAACGAAACCAGCCCTTGAAGAGAGTCCAGGAACGTACCGGAAAACTCGGCCAGCTGCGCATATTTCTCCTCTGATTTGTTCTTCGTCTTCAGTCCCACCAAAATCATGAACAAGGGGATAAACGGGGCCGTAAACAGCATAATGAAGCCTGAATTGGCATGCTGCATAAACGTTACCACCAAAATCAGAATTGGAATGATGGCAGCCTCCATCATACGCGGCATATACAGACTGAAATAACTGTCAGCCTCATCCACCGCATCCAGAGCAACACTGACCTTACCGCCTGTTTGTCCACGAAGGGTTGATGGCATCGACGCATGGGTCAAATTTTGCAGCACGGCTGCCCGCATATTCGTCTTCGCATAGGAAGCCATATGCAAACCAACTTTTCCGTTCGCATAAGACAACCCTGTACGTACGACCATGACAGCCATGAGTATCCCGAGCAGCATGACGACCGACGAAAGGGAAGCCTTCTCCACGAAAATCCGTTGTACTGCTTCAGCAAGCAGCGCAGCCTGACTTACAATCGCTGCACCCAGCGCAAGTGAAAT
Organism: Paenibacillus sp. MDV22-iso6; assembly: GCF_058408365.1. Classification (NCBI taxonomy): domain Bacteria; kingdom Bacillati; phylum Bacillota; class Bacilli; order Caryophanales; family Paenibacillaceae; genus Paenibacillus; species Paenibacillus sp. MDV22-iso6. The sequence goes on from NZ_JBZVDZ010000009.1 coordinate 75,176, forward strand.
CACTGCAAGGAGCACGAGTCGTTTTCGTTGCCCAGACATTTGTTGAGAGATCAGGCTTGTTTTCCTCTTCATGTAAGCTCTCCTCCTTTCTATGAACCTGTGAGATTACTCCCTTACATCGCATAATGAATTCAATTTATTTTTTTCCCTTTACATAATCCGCATCAAACAGAAACAGTTTGAAAACCAGAATCAAGGAAGGAATCAACATACACATGCCACCGATAAACACAACCACCAGTGCGAAGCCCATCGCTGGTGAGGTTACACTGTTTTGAATTGTAATGAACGGATCAAGGATATAAGGATATTGACCAATTCCGTAAGCGAAAAAGGCACAGAAAAATTGCAGCATGATACATATAAACGCTAATCCGTAGCGGCGTCCGTTATAGATCAGCCACATCGCAATCATGAAGAAGGCAACGGAAAGCGCAAGTAGCCACCATAAATCCATCATATTTTGAAAATGTCGCTCATTGTGCTGTCCCAAATAAATAAATGCAGTCAGTGCGATGATAATCGTCGGTGTGCTCCAGAACAGGGCATAGGTCCGTACCAGCTTCAATGCAGAGTGATCCTCTGCCCGCGATGCATAAAAGGCTAGAAATGAGCTGCTAATGAACAATACGGACACAATCGCCAGTCCAACAATGCTCCATGATAACGGATTGGTAAACAGCGTCCAGTAATCCAGAGAAACCGTCGAACCCTGCTTCACGATAAAACCACCTTCAGACAGCGTTAGCGCCACTGATAGCGAAGCTGGAATCAGCAATCCTGAAGCTCCATATAGAAACAGATACACGATGTTATTTTTGGAACCATAGTTCTCAAAGGCATAAAACGACCCACGAATGGCGAGCAAAATGACCGCAATGCTTCCCGGTACGAGCAGAGCTGATCCGTAATAATACGCCGTGTCTGGAAAGAATCCAACGATGCCAATATAGAAAAAGACAAAAAATACATTCGTAATCTCCCATACCGGTGATAAATAACGGGAGATCAGACGATTAATCAAGTGATCCTGTTTCGTCAAGCGTGCATAAAAGGCAAAGAAACCCGCCCCGAAATCAATGGAGGCAACAATTAAATAGCCATACAAGAACAGCCAGAGTACCGAAATGCCAATCAGTTCGTAACTCATGTACGCTCACCCTTTTCTGTAGACGGATTGCTCTTCTCCTTCATCCATTTCTCCATCTCGACTTCTGCCGGATTATTGTTGAACAAACGTCTTAGTACGAGAACACACATGACTCCCAGAACGATGTAGAGAAGCAGGAAGAAGAAAAAGATCATTCTGATGTTGGGTGATGAAGTGGCTGCTTCCTCCACACGCATATATCCTCGGATAATCCACGGCTGTCGTCCCAGTTCAGCATAGAACCAGCCCAGCTCAACTCCGAGAAAAGCCATCGGTGCGCCTAGCGCTATGATCCCAAGCAGCCACTTATTCAGCTCATTGCGCTTTTTCCAGAATACAAACAGGAAATACAGAACTGAAATAGCCAGCAGCGTAAATCCGATTCCGGCCATTAAATCAAACAGGTAGTGAACGAGCAGCGGCGGCCATTCGTCCTTCGGAAACTCCTCCAGTCCGGTTACCTCTGCATTAAAGTCACTAAAGGCCAGGAAGCTGAGCAGTTTCGGCAGGTGAAGAGCTCCTATAATTTCATGCTCTGCATTCAGCCATCCCAATAAAATCAAATCTGCGCCACTTTCTGTCTCAAAATGCCATTCTGCCGCTGCAAGTTTCTCCGGCTGATGCTCGGCCAAAAACTTGGCGGACACATCTCCCGCTAACGTGTTCAGTAAGCCGAACAGCAGAACCACCGCCATCATGAGATTCAAGGCTTTTTTGTGGTATGCAGATGCCCCTTTTCTCAGCAGCGAGAAGGCTGCAATTCCGGCTAACAGGGCAGCTCCTGTCAAATATGCTGAGCTTAATACATGAAACACCTTGGAAAACGTCGCCGTATTCAGCATCGCCTCCACTGGGTTAACCGCTGTGAATTGGCCTGCTTCCATGACAAAGCCTCCAGGCTGGTTCATGAAGCCGTTCACCGTCGTAATAAACACAGCCGACATGCCTGCTCCCGTGACGATTGGAATCGTCAGCAGCCAGTGAATGTATGGATTTTTGAATCGATCCCACGTATACAAATAAATGCCCAGAAAGATCGCTTCAAAAAAGAACGCAAACACCTCCATGAATAACGGAAGTGCAATGACATTGCCTGCCAGTTTCATAAAATTCGGCCACACCAGGGCCAGTTGCAGTGAAATCGCTGTACCGGTCACCACACCAACCGCCACAGAAATGACAAACCCTCTTGACCACCTCTTCGCCATCAGTGTGTAATGGGGGTCCTTCTTGCGAATCCCCATGAATTCTGCAATTGCGATCATTAGAGGTATACCGACGCCAAGTGTCGCAAAAATAGCGTGGAAGCCCAGCGTCATACCTGTCACCAGCTTGCTCCACATCACCGTATCGATTGCCATTGTTTACTGCCTCCTTTCAAACTCTGTTCGATTTTCGTACTGATTTGAATCTTTTAATTATTAGGTCAGTCAGCCCTTGGACTGCGTTCTTTATCAGGTTGATAGAAGCCCCACTAGACTGGTTCAGAGTTTATCTACAAACCGTTCCTCCATCGTTGTATGTACAAAGAGAATTTTTTCACAAAGTAAGTGACGAAGGAGCTTTACCACACCATCATTGTGCATTGCTACACATAGTTATTGGACTGAGCATGGGTTGGCGAGCTGTGTTTTACCTGATACTGAAGGGCCAAAGTACTTAACAGGACCTAATAGTTAAAATTATTATATCTTTGTGAATTAGCAATTCAATCACTGACACGTCTTCGTCCCTAAATGTTCAAGAAAGGATCAACTCTTTCTGACAACTCGGTGAAAAGCATAAAAAGCACCCAAAGGGGCTATTGATTCATTAGGCACAACCGTGGTATTGCGATTTTCAATTCTACTATGCTTGCAAGATGTTCGGGAAAAATAAAACAAAAGAAGCCGCTCGTATAGTGAGCGACTTCTCGACTTTTTTTGTTCATAAGTCTGCAAAGCTTCAATTCCGTTGCTGTACGGTCTCCTCCAGCCATTGCTGCAAAGGAATATCCTTAGTCAACTCACCGAGCAAAATGTGACTGAATATACCTTCCTGATCTATGATCATGGTCGCTGGCAACCCGGTGATACGATACAGACCGGAGACCTTTCCGGTCACATCAATGATAACAGGGAAATCGAATTGCTGTTTCTCCATAAATTCACGAATGGTGCCCTTCGCTTCCCCCACGTTGACAAACAGAGCCTCTACATCGTTTTGATACGTCTGAGCAATCTGCTTAATCTTTGGCATTTCCCTCACACAGGGCGTACACCATGAAGCCCAGAAGTTAATCATGACGACTTTGCCCCGATAATCGGAGAGCTTCACCTGTTCTCCGTCTGAATTAACCGCAGTGAATTCAGGAGCAGTTGCACCGGCTTCAATGGCACCGGTTATTTTGGGCTCGGATGATGAAGTCCCCTGGTAAATTGCCCACACAGCGGTCAGTAAAGCAGCCATTCCAATCAGGATAGTAAGCAAACTTCTCATTTTCGCACTCATTTTTTTACTCTTTTTTTCCAATAAATTCACCTTCATTTTAAGCCAAGACTATGATGAAATGCAGCATGAAGCGACCCGAACTGTTGACGAAAGTCCTCAGTAGAGCCATCTCCCACATTACGTCCTTGGTTCATAAAAACAATGTGATCGGCAACATCATCTGCGATCTCAAGCTGGTGGGTGGAGAACACAACCATATGCCCTTCCTCCTTGATCTGTTTTATCAGATTTGCAAACTCCTGCATCCAGAAGGGGTCCAGTCCATTCGTCGGCTCATCCATGATCAGCAGCGGAGGCTTGGACAGCAGAGCCTGGGCAAATAACACACGCTGCCGCATACCTTTGGAAAAGGTCGTGACCCGTTTCTTTTTTTGATCGGCCAAGCCTACCATGGTTAGCACTTCCGTTACTCGCGCTTTAGGCACTTTCCTTAACGCCGCCCAGAACTGGAGCGCCTCCTCTGCCGTCAAACCCTGGTTGAAATGATAATCATCCGGCATATATCCGATCTGTTCCGAATATCGCTTTCGTTCTTTGGACCAGCGCATATTGTTTACAATGATTTCACCCGAGGTAGGTTGAAGAATACCTGCAAGCATACGCAGAACGGTGCTTTTTCCGGCCCCATTTCCGCCGCATAAGGCAAGCACATGACCGGAAGAAACGCGAAAGGATATATCTTCAACAATCTGTTGTTTTTTTATGGATTTACACAGTCCAACAATCTCTGTTTCCACGTTATCCATGGGAACGTCCCCTTTCCCATATCCCGTATACTGCCACGATAGAACATGTAATCCACAGCAGACATATCCCCATAAAGATCCAGCTCCCGCTCGATGGATGTACCCAATCTACCCACTGATAATATTCAGGTCCCAGTATCGAGCCCCCGCCAAGTTTGATCAACACAAACAAACGTACCAACTCAGCCGGATTGATGAAGGTTAGAACGGTGAGTAAGGGTTTTACCCACTGATACGGCATGAGTCCCAGCACGGAAATTAGAAGCGTGGGCCACCCGATCACAGCAAAAAACCAAACGGATACCGATATCGTTAACGCTTGCCAGCGATTTTTGGATAACGAACCGATGAACAGTGCAATAGTCAGAAATAGCAACACCAGTCCGCAGGAGAATACCAGAAACAAAAGATATGTCTTAACATCTAAAGGGCTACCCACCCATCCGCTAAGAAGTCCCATCAGGCCATATCCGAATGTAACTATCGTCATTAATACAACCGACAGCCCCAGATATTTGCCAACAATAAAAGACATCGTGCCAATGGGGTAAGTGGACAACAGCTGCCAGCTGCCCTCTTCCTTTTCAGAAGTCAACGAGAACGAGCCCAGAAAGAGGGTCATCAGCGGCAACAGATAAAGAATAAGATTTAACATGGAACCTGTAGTGCCAGAGTATCCTGCTACAAAATTCTGAGAATTGATGATTAACAAACTCAGACTAAACACGCAGAAAAGAATCAAAAATGAATATGACCATGGGTTGCGAAATCCCATTTTCATTTCTCGTCGAACGACTTGTACCATATCTCCCATCATGCATCACCATCTTCATTGGTCATTACTTGTGGCCTGATTCTTCCGTTGATTCGCTTTCCCCATGTGTTTCTTCATGCATGCCTTCACCCATCCCCTCTTCGGAATGCCCATGCTCACCCATCATATCCATCGTCTCTGTGTTTTGTTTCCAGTCGTGGGAGGCAAGGTCTTCAGCGGTCATGATCGTTCCTACACCCTGCTCGGCAACAAAAGCTTCGGCAGATGGTTTATCCTTGAAATTGAGGATGCCGTAAGCCATCGGTGTACGCAGTGAAGCATCGTATACATAAGTGGCTTTGCTGTACTCAATCCATTCCTTGTCATTATAATCACGAACAAAATCCATTCCGATGTTATCTGTTCCGTTCTCTTCTTTCCACTGATGCATACAACCAATGTCATCAAATTTATAATTTTTACCGTCTTTCGTGGTAAGCTGCGTGGCATAGGCATCATCTTTCACCTGCATTTTGCAAATGGCACAGATATCCACGTCTTCATTGATAGGCAATGCCTCGTATTTTTTTCCGCAAGCTGTTAATAACAGCACCCCAAAGAGAAACACCATAACTGTTTTCCAATGTGTTTTCATTCTCATTTTCGTAATACCCCCATATTGATCATAATAAAAGTGGCCAGGCCCAGCAGAATGCATCCGATGATCCAAACCCCGGTTATCTCTTTGACCACTTGTGTACCTACCTTCGTCGTCTGTGATACCGCTTCCATGCTCATTAATGGCGATCTGTCGCTTGTCCACTCTGCCTTGCCTTCCGTAAACAAGTTGCTCATAAAGATCATGCCTGGAGATTGAAAGAAAAGCTGATAGGCCGAATTCCGGTTGACCACTTGCTCATAAAAAGGATTAATTCCATAGGACAGTTCACTAATTCCATCATCGTTCAGGTCAAGACCTTGAAAGGAATCCCAGAAGTTTTCCTTCATCTCATTGTTACGGCTGTCCATCGCTGAAGCTTCAATCACATTCGAAACAAATTGGTTTCTGGTAAACTGATTATCCTCCGCAAGAACGAGCTGAATTCCGATGAAATTCCGGAGCACCGCATTGCCGCGAATTTCATTTCCTGAGGATTCAGCAATGTTCATGCCAACACGGTTACCTTCCACGACATTGTTATGAACCGAGGATTGCTGTACGTCATACAACAAAATCCCTTGTGAATGCACATTTTCGTTCTGTTTGCGAAAAGAGTTTCCCGATACGACCGTATTCTTGACGCCCATGACCATGGCTCCGGTACTGTTGTTCTCTCCCACATTGTCCACAATAGAAGAGCCATCGATATACATACAATGAATTCCATACCTGGTATGTAACAGCGTGTTACCCTTAACCGTAAGATTGCGACTGTTCTCCAGATATATACCATCCCGCATGCCCGTAATTTTGTTGTCTTCGATGTGGGTACGATGGGAATTGTACAGATCAATGCCATTCCCCTTTTGACCACTGGAAGCAGACTCCGGTCCAGCCCATGAAATGGTATTGCTATGTATGAGCCCATCGACGGAACCCCGCAGCACGATTCCAAAACTTTGACTCTGAATATCCAGGCCCGTGATCTCTACTCGATCTCCTTCAACCTGAATCGCTGCAGTGGGTTCATTTGTTAAGTGTCGTACCGTGAAACCCTGCAATGTCACTCCATCTGAACGAATGGTAATGGTGGATTCAGCATCCGTATTCAATACCAATACGGATGAGTCCCCTCGAATGGATATATTCTTGTCTATACTTACGGGACCAGAATAAATACCCGTCTCAAGTACAAGCACTTCTCCAGGTCTAGAACCATCAATGATTGGCTGGAGTGGAATAGCATCTTTGGTTTCAGGAGCAGCATTTGCAGTGTCCAGCGGGTAAGATAGCGGGATCAACAGTATCCCTATAAGCAGCAATATGCTCAGGACAATCCGTTCGCGAAACATCATAACCTCCTTCATGAAACACACTGCTCATAGTGTACATAAAAACAAATTTTTACCATATAGCTCAAGCTAGCTATAGAGCTGGACGTTTTGTGTCCAAATTGTGAGGTCATTGTGGTAAAAGTAGAAAAATCACATCCACTTAACATGAAAATAGAAAGAACACACGGATATAGTAAAAAAAGCTTATTACAGACGATTATGGTCTGTAATAAGCCCTTGCTCCAATGCGTAACGTGTCAGTTGAACACGATTTTGAACCTGCAGTTTTTGCAAAATGTTTTTTAAATGATTCTTGACGGTATACTCTGAAATTGTATAATTCACAGCGATTTCTTTGTTCGTCCATCCTGCAGCCACGCCATACAGAATATCCTTTTCCCTTGTCGTTAGTGGAACGTCAGGTTCTTTTTTCTCCGTGAGTGAGACATCCTTCAGGATTTGGTAAGCCACCTCGCGGCTCAATGGAGCTTCTTCTGTAACGATGGAATGAAGATATTCCAGCCACATGGAGGGTTCAAGGTTTTTGAGCAGATAACCCTGAGCTCCCCGTTTCAACGCTTCCAGAAGGTGTAGTACATCATCCGAGACGGTAATCATGACAATTTTCACATAAGGAAACGCCAATTTGATCCGCTGTGTTGCTTCAAGACCGTTCATAATGGGCATCTGAATGTCCATGAGGATTAGATCGGGAAGCCACTGTTCTGTATAATCAATCGCTTGTTGACCGTCCGACACGACGCCAATCACTTCGAAGCTGGGGTCCATGGATAAAATTTCACATATGGCTTCTCTCGCATGAGCGTGATCGTCTACAACAAGTACGCGAGTATGGCTCATAACATCTCACCATCCTTTGAAAATTCGACAACAGTAAGCTGCTGTTCCCTTCGGAATTGCATGTTATAGTTCAGCTCATTCATCCGCTCTCTCATGATTTTCAGTCCATATCGATCCTTTCGTTCAAAGGGATTCATCTCAAATCCTTTTCCATTATCTCGAATCGTGATATTCCAGCACTTCTTGTGCCCTTTTCCCTGAATCCATCCTTGAGAAGCAGATGAGTGCTTTTGAATATTAAAAAGAGCTTCCCGAATACAAGCGAGCAGTTCTACTTTCTCTTTGTCAGTAAATGCATCATCCGGGATGCTCCAATCCAGTTCGATTCGGACGGGGATATCTTTGGCAATTCTTCGAATTTGACCAAGTAGTGTGACCGATTCGTTCGTAGTGAAGGTATTGTCAACGTTAGGATCATAACGTAAATCGGCAATGGCCTGACGCACATAACGATTGACTTCATGAACCGTTTTCTTGATCGAATACACATCGTCCAACTGTTGATCCAACTTGGCTTGTTCCTCTAAACGCCCCACTTTTACCGATAATAAAAAAAGGGATTGGGCGATTCCATCATGGAGTTCCTTGGCCATCTTTTCACGAGATTCCAATGCGGCTTTGGCTTCACGCTCATGCTCCAGCTCTTTTTGAATACGTTCCAACATCAGAAACAGCCGAGTTAACAACGTTATACTCACGACATATACAATGACAGGCGTAAGCCAGTTGCCCAAATTCATTGATATGTAGGGGAGCAGAAACTGATGTCGTACATACTCCCACAGTCCAACGGTCAAGGTGGGAATGAGCAAGATCATCCACTTGATTTGTTTGTAAGACATATTCTCCTCCTGAACTGCAAGATAAGAATCAGTGAGGCAAACGAAGAATATAACCGAACCCCCACAGGGTTTGAATCAGATCTTCCCGATTCGGCACATACTCGGATAGTTTGTCACGCAACCGTTTCACATGGGTATCTACAGTCCGATAATCCAGATCTTCCTCATGCTCCACTTTCCAAACAATTCTCAGCAAATCCTGCCTAGAGAATGCGATTTCCGAGTGTGTCGCCAGATGATAAAGCAAATCAAATTCTTTGGGAGTCATATGAATCTCCACTTGTCCTACTGTGACTCTACGGGAAGTTGGATTGATTAGAATGGAGGAAATCAACACCTCGCTCGCTGAATGATCTTTTGGCGCAGGTTCGATTAATCCGTTATAACGAGCCATCATAGTTTTAATACGTAGCACAACCTCCCTCGGACTGAATGGTTTCATGACAAAGTCATCCGCCCCTGCTTTGAAAGCTTCAAGCCGATCAGTTTCTTCTGACTTGGCTGTCAGAAACATGACGGGTATGCTTAAGTTGGTCCTAAGATAATGGCATATTTCAATTCCCTTAATATCGGGAAGAATCCAATCGAGAATGATCAAGGCATAAGAACCGTGATGAAGCTGCCCAAGGGCTTGCCAGCCTAGCGAAGCCTCCTCAACGATAAATTGTTCTTTCTCCAAATACATGCGAAGAAGTCTTCGGACCCGTTCATCATCATCTACAATCAATATTCTATTTTGCTGCAGGGTCCCGTTCATGTCTTACCTCCAAATCTTTGCGATATTCTGATTATTTTCTTAGTTTCTCATTGTAAAGCCTCAAGCCAGTGAGTGAACTTGATGTAATCAGCATACCTTCAACGTACTCAAAAGGCATGACTCCATAGAGCCATGCCTTTAATAATCTATCTCTGAATTGTAGACAATGTATGAACGATTATGTCCAGGCTTATTTCTTGCCGGTGACGGCTGCTACCACATCGTCTGCCACCTTGCCGTCTGCAATTGGGCCGGACATCATCCAATGTCTGGCTGACACTTTGAACACATGGTTGTCCTTCACAGCAGGCATCGTTTTCCATACATGAAGTTTCTCGACTTCCGTTGCAACGGCACTGTTCTCATTGAACTCTTCTTCCGTGCTAATCGATCCTCCGTAGATGGCAAACACATAATCAGCTCCAATAGAAGGCAGCTTCTCTAGAGATGTAGTGACTCCCCAATCGTCCTTAGTATCCTTCTGGAATGCTGCAACGCTTTCGTCTGGATTTAACCCCAATTCAGTGTAGATAAGTGGAGCGAAGCTCGGAAAGAACACCTGCAGATCCTTGTCCGATGGACGCATGAAGACAACTGTTTTGTCCGGGCCCACAGCCGAAATGATATCTTCCTTGGCCTGTTTCAGTTTGTCGGTGTTCGCCTGAAGCACCTCCTGTGCTTTATCTTCCAAGCCCGTTGCCTTGCCTATTTCCACAATGGTTTTCTCCCAATCATCCGGTGAATAGGCAATGGTTGGCGCAATCTTGCTCAGTTCCTCATACGCTTTGTCATCAATGGCGTTTCGCTGAACCACGATAAGATCGGGCTGGGTTGCCAAGATGGCTTCCAGATTCGGATTGAAATCCGCATTTCCAGCGAGTGGGATGTTCAGTGCTTTGAGCTGGTCATCCAAGTAGTAGCCATCAAAGTCGTATGCATAGACCATCGGTACACCCAGGGACAATGTAAGATCCTCTAGACCAAATACGGCAACACGTTTTGGATGCAGCGGAACTTCCGTTTTGCCCATGGCATGTTCGATGACCTGAGTCTGAGGCTCTTCGGCAGTTTGAGTCGCTGCGCTTGCGTTTGTCTTGGTCGTTTCTGTTGTGGCTTGCTCCCCTGCTGTATTTGTTTTATTTCCGCAGGCAACAACCATAAGTGAAAGAACCAATAGCAGGAGCATCAATCCTGCAAATCCGCGTTTCCTTCCATGTGTAGCCTTTTTTGAACGATCTCTTCTAAAGAGATCATTATTTTCTGTATGAGACATGAGTTCCCCTCCGCATTTCTGTATTGAGAATGATTATCACATGATGATTATACAGATGTTCCTCAGCGAAGAAAATAGAAGAAGATGTCTACTTTCGCCCATTACCGGGCACTAAATAGCAAGTTTACTTCCTGAAGCAGAAGTTCATGCCGATTGGCTGTATGTTCCAGGATCGGTTCGCTTAACCAATGTCCTCCCTGTGTCAGAAAGACTTGTCGGTTTCGTACGGCATGCAGCTGTTTCCAGCTTTCCGCATGTTGAAGCCTCTCCCACACCATCTGGGAATGATGGTCCTTCATAACACTCACGATGATGACGTCCGCATCGAATGCAGCAAGCTGTTCGGCTTTCACGTATCTGGTAAATTCGATCTGATCCACACCCGAAGCCGCGGCAATCTTCAAATCGTCATAAAATACGGTTCCTGCTCTTCTACCCCAGATCTGAATGCCCCGGGGAGACACACTTAATGCGATTAGCTTACCTTGCTGAAACGAATGAGGAATATAATGAAGAACCGTTTCCACCTTTTCCTCATATCGAAGAAGCCATCTTTCACTTTCATTCTCCCGATCCAAAAAACGGGCTGTTCGCCGCAGATGTTGCCGCCAATCCTCTCCGTGCCAACTTAGAAACAACACCGGTGCGATGTGCCGCAGCTTCTCTTTCTCCTCTTCGGGGATCATCTCGTCCAATGCAACAATCCGGTCTGGCCTGGCCCGCATCAATGCTTTGAGGTTGAAATCATAGTCGTGGCTGAGTGCTACCTTGACATCATAACGATATTTCCGACGGTAATCATCTGTCCAAAACTGATCAATGGGCGCTGCGAAGGGGATGATTTGTAGGGTCAGCAAATGCCCGATATTGGGCCAGCTGTACGCGGCTGTTTTGCATTTCCTGTTCGCAATATATGTACGAGGCGGTAATCCCACCTGCTTTTTGAATTGGCTGCTGAAATAGTGTTGGTCCTTGAAACCTGCCAACAGAGCAATGTCCTTCAGTGGTTGTCCTGCTTCCATCAGACGTTTGGCCTCGTTGGTGCGAATCTCTGCCAGATAGTCCATCGAACTCTGACCGAACTTCTCTTTGAATGATCTCATGAAATAATAGCGGCTCATGCCCGCTTCATCGGCCAGGTTCTCGACTGTGATTGTATCCTGATAGTGATGCAGCATGTATTTCCGTGCTCTCTCGAGTGCGTTCTCGTGTTGGTTCTGCTTCTTGAACAGAAGATGCAGCAGGTCCTGGAAACCTGCTTGGCTTGCGAAACGATCTGTTGAATCACCGGTATGCCAGTAACAGACGATTTTTTCGCAAAGTTGCTGCACCTGTGCATCTGGAAACGTGATTGACCTACCAAGCTCCGTCAACAAATGCTCAGAGGACACCTTCTGTCCTTCATATGGAATGATGCCGATATGAATCCGGTATATGATCTGCTCTCCATCCGTTAAATAAACGGTCTCGACCCGTTGGCCTGGTAATACTAAATGGGCACTATTTGGAACGAACGGATGCGGTATGCCATCAATGACGATTTTGCCGTGACGATTTGCAGCAACAAGAATGACATGATCTGGTGTTTCTTCGTATACCAAACGATAGGCCTTGTCGACCGAATCCTTGAATACGTTCTTTAATCCATACCATGCGAGATCTGCTGCTGTCTGTCCTTCACCCTCTGGGTGATTTTGTTGTAAATGTGTCATCATAGCGCATCCCTCTTTTCGAATCTTCTTCAAAATTCTAAATGATAACAATTCTCAATGTCAATCATAATTCTCTCATGCACCAAATATCGTGTCTTCGAATATGGATATCTACTAAGCCACAAATTTTTTAAACCTAGTAATAGAGCCCATTCATCCGGTTTTTCACAAAATTGATACCGATAAGCATTTGACAAAGCTATATATTGATATAAAATTAAGAAATAGATCTATATATAGTGTTTGTTTTTGATCACCTTTCATTTGTCAAGGAGGATATGATAGTGCTAATTGTGTATGATTCTATAACCGGGAATGTTAAGAGGTTTATTTCCAAGCTTCAACTGCCGGCTGTTCAGATTCAGAATCAAATGACGATTGATGAACCGTACGTACTTGTGACATATACAACAGGTTTTGGACAGATACCTGATAAGGTGTCTTCTTTTTTGCAAAAAAACTCTGCATACCTGATTGGCGTGGCCGCCAGCGGTAACCGTAACTGGGGTGAGCGTTTTGCCAAAAGTGCAGATTTAATATCTGCATCTTATAACGTCCCGGTTATTAGTAAATTTGAATTATCGGGCTCCAAGAGAGATGTGGAGTATTTTGAACAGGAGGTGAGCCGCATTGCGTCATATTGAATTAAATAACATGCTGCTAAAGCGCGACTCTGATGGCTTCTTCCAGTTACATAAGGATAAAGAGGCTGTAGAGGAGTTTATGAAAGAAATCAAAGATAGAAGTATGGCGTTTGCCAACATTGATGATCAAGTCAAATTCATGATTGAACATGATTATTACGAGGATTTCTATGCTTCCTATACAGCTGACCAAGTTAGAACCGTATTTGAAATTACGCGTGGCTATCAATATACCTTTCCTTCCTATATGGCAGCTTCTAAATTCTATACTGATTATGCATTGAGAACGTATGACCGCAAAACATACCTTGAGCAATATGCGGATCGAGTAGCAGCCGTAGCACTTCATCTGGGTCAAGGACACTTTGATACGGCTTGTTTGCTGTCTCGTTCTATGATGGAACAGCGTCTTCAACCGGCAACCCCTACTTTTCTAAATGCGGGAAAAAGTCGGCGCGGTGAACTGGTTTCTTGCTTCCTGCTTGAAATGGATGATTCACTGAACTCCATAAACTATGTACTAAACACTTGTATGCAGTTATCCAAAATCGGTGGTGGAGTGGCTGTCAACCTGTCGAAGTTGCGTGCTCGTGGTGAAGTCATTAAAGGGGTTGAAGGTGCTGCTAAAGGCATCACGCCTGTTCTCAAGCTGATGGAAGACGGCTTCTCCTACGCTGATCAGATGGGTCAACGTAAGGGGTCTGGTGCAGCATACTATAATATTTTCGGTTGGGACGTTATGGAACTGCTGGATAGCAAAAAGATTAATGCGGATGAGAAAATCCGGCTGAAAACTCTCTCTATCGGACTTATTGTCCCTAATCGTTTCTATAAGCTGGCTCAAGATAATGAGCCCCTGTACCTCTTCGCACCTTATAGTGTCTACAAGGCGTATGGAACACATTTGGATGATATGGATCTGGACGTGATGTATGATACCTTGCTGGCTGACGACCGCGTGAAGAAGAAAAAATCGCTCAGCGCACGGGATATGCTGACCAAAATAGCGATGACTCAACTTGAATCCGGTTATCCCTACATCATTAATAAAACCAATGCCAATCAAGCACATGCCTTGAAAAACGTAGGACAAGTCAAAATGTCGAACCTTTGCACAGAGATCTTCCAGCTCCAAGAAACTTCTGAAATTACAGACTATGGTCAACCGGATATTATTCGCAAAGATATCAGCTGCAACCTGGCCTCCCTCAATATTGTTAATGTTATGGAGAGTGGCAAGATCAAGGAATCCGTTCATGAGGGAATGATCGCACTAACCTCCGTCAGCGACATGACACATGTAGCCAATGCTCCCGGTGTGGCAAAAGCCAATTCCGAAATGCATTCCGTTGGCTTGGGTGCCATGAATCTGCACGGTTACTTAGCCAAAAACAGGATTGCTTATGAGAGCTCGGAGGCCAAGGATTTTGTACGTACCTTCTTTATGACCATGAATTATCATTCTCTGGAGAAAAGTATGGAGTTTGCAGAGCAAACGGGTCAACGGTTCTATGGATTCGAGCAATCGGACTATGCGACTGGGGTATATTTTGATCGTTATGTGACTACGGATTACCGTCCCACCACATCGAAAGTACAAGAATTGTTTAACGCCATTGCTGTTCCGTCTCCTGAAGATTGGAACCTGCTTAAGTCTAAAGTGATGACAAATGGTCTCTATCATGCCTATCGCATGGCTATTGCTCCAACGGCCAGCATCTCTTATATCCAAAACGCAACATCCAGTGTAATGCCCATCGTGGAACAAATTGAGACACGGACCTATGCCAATTCAACCACGTATTATCCAATGCCCTATTTGCAAAAGGATAATGTCTTCTATTACAAGTCAGCGTATCAAATGGATCAATTCAAGGTAATTGATTTGATTGCGGAGATTCAGCCGCATGTGGATCAAGGCATCTCAACCATTCTGCATGTAAACAGTGATGTATCCACGCGGGAGTTGGCTCGCTGCTACCTGTATGCTGCTCATAAAGGGTTGAAATCTCTGTATTATACAAGAACCAACAAGCTGACGATGGAAGAATGCATTGCTTGTTCAATATAAATAATTTCCCTTTAGGGTATTACGATTGGAGTTTGATATACCATGCCGGCAATTCAAGCTGTGAACTGGAATCGAGCGGATGATGATTTCACACTGATGTTCTGGAATCAGAATATTATGCAATTTTGGACCGATGATGAGATTCCTTTATCCGATGATAAAATGACCTGGGGCATGCTCAGTGATATAGAAAAAGACGCTTATATGAAAGTCTTGGGCGGCTTAACCCTTCTGGATACGATCCAGGGTGGTGTAGGTATGCCGCAGATTATGGAGCATGTCGATGGACTGCAACGCAAAGCCGTACTTAGTTTTATGGCGATGATGGAACAAATTCATGCGAAATCATACAGTAGTATTTTCACCACATTGGCATCAACCGAAGAAATTGACAGTGTATTTAAATGGGTGGAAGAAAATCCATATCTGCAAACCAAAGCGACGATTATACGTCAGTATTACATGAATATTGAAACTTCAAAAGATCTGTATATGGCAATGGCTGCATCCGTTCTTTTGGAAAGTTATTTGTTCTACAGTGGATTTTTCTATCCACTCTATTTAGCCGGACAAGGCAAACTTACATGCAGTGGTGAGATCATTGATCTGATTCTGCGGGATGAAAGTATTCACGGTGTATATGTGGGGGTGTTGGCCCAGGAAATATACGCAAGCTTTGATGAAACGCAGCGGAACGATGTGTATCAAGGTTTGGTTGATCTAGTACAGCTTCTTCATCAAAATGAGTTGCAATATACGGAGGAATTATATACACCTATTCATTTGACCGAAGAAGTGGAAACCTTCCTTCGTTATAATGCTAACAAAGCCATGATGAACCTCGGTTTTGAGCCATTATTTGAAGACGAGGAAGTTAACCCGATTGTGTTAAATGGAATCAGTACACATACCAAACAGCACGACTTTTTCTCTAAAAAAGGCAATGGGTATATTCGTACTCTGAATGTAGAACCTCTGACGGATGATGATTTCAAGTTTGAATAAGTCATAAAGAATCATAATAAGGCTAACGTGTAGTCCATGAATATAAATAAAGAAGGCTGTTCCTCCCCGAGGAATAGCCTTCTTTATTTACTTTTCGAGCAACGAGATCAGTCTTTGCAGCAGAACAGGCTCTTCCTTGCGGAATTGCTCCAACCGGAGTCTTACCTTCGCAAACACTGCTTTGTCTTCACGCATTTCATGACGGATGTATTGATCCCTTAGCTTCATTCCCCTGGTGGTTATATCCTGATAACCATTCACAAGTTCTTCGTCGTAAGGGATTATCCCCTCATCGATCAAATAGGCAATCCGTTCACTCATCATTTTTTTGTGCTCCCAGAGCACATGAAGATGCCTCACATCGTTACGGTCACCGAGACGAGGATCGTTGCTCTCTACCGCATCATAGTACATTTGCAAATAGTCGTAGACGTCAATTCCGAAAGCCTGTTCGTCATCAGGAATGTAATTAATGCGATTCAGATGAGTCTCACCGTTCAGGTAATCATGCAGTTGGTCGAGTGCTACGATTCTATCGAAAGGATAAGGAGAATGCGGCTCGTATTTGTAAAAATAAGTGTGATGATCCGCGGTGAGTCCCTCTCTGAGCAGATGTCTCATGGAATGGATAGCATCAAGGAATTCCGTGAACGGAATCTGTACATTGCGGTAAACTCCCGTATGGTCGAACATGGAAGCATCAAAAATGCGTTTGTCCCAATCAAAACCGTACAGAAAAAGATGATGCGGAAACGGTTCCTGCTGATAGGCCGCCGCTGGTGGTAGCTTCGCTTCGTCCAAAAACACGATGCAATAATAGCCGCTACGAATCTGATCCGCGAAAAATTGGGGCCAGGCGTCCAGCGCCAAATGCTCCAGAATTGTATAATTCACAGAGCATGTGAGTAGAAATGGATTATTGAAATTCAGTTCGTTGGGTTGGCCCCGGAAAAAGTCGATATAAAACTGTCTGCCATCATCCAGAAAGGTTTTCTTGCAGGACAACTGAATGAAATTGCTGTAATACCAAGGAATTGTTTCCTCATGTGCACTGGTAATCGAAAGCGTGTAAGCCCACCTCAGAAATCCTTTAAGCGGCGGATTTAACACGGGCAGCTGAACAGCATTCATTCTTTCTCCCCCTTAACTGCTTGCACTACTATATCCCTTTACAGCCTGTTTCCAGAGCAAACGTATAACTGTGAAGAGTATAAGCGAAGCGACCAATGCCAGTCCTGTATAGAGCCAGCTGAGCTGTCCTAGCAGGAACATCGGCCCGAAATTGGTAATCAGGAACAGCGGAATGACAAAGGTACCAATCCGCCGGACCCAAGTTGGGTATATTGCCATTGGAAAATTGTTGGCATCCCAGGCGGAATGGGCGATCTCCGATGCAGAACCCGTCTGAACGAACCGAAATGACAGCAATGCAGGGATAATCATTAGACAGTATGTGATGATAACGGACACGAATAACAGCAGCATAAACCCGGCTAGCTGGAGAAACGTCAGGGGTATGTCCATAGCATGCCAGCCAATACCAACCATGACGAAACCAACTAAAATATCAGGGATTGGCAGGGCCAGATCGACATAACGCAAAGAAGCCATGAATTGAAGAGAAACCGGCTTCGTTAACATTAGATCAAGTGAGCCGTCCTTAATATATTCCGGAATTTTCGTAAAATTGGTGAAAAACAGCCCGACATATATTCCTGTCACTACGGTGTGCATGCCTATAAATAGTAGCAGCCCTTCTGGCGGTATGCCGTCGACGTGAAGATCGGTGCGGAACACGACGAGTACATATAACAGTTTGGCGAGCAGGTAGACGGATTCCACCAGCAGGCTCATCATGAAATTGCCTCGAAACTCCATCTGGGCAATGAGACAATTTTTGATGAACATGCCATACAAATGTGCGTATTTTCTCATGGCTCTAAACATATGGAATCTCCGCTACCCCCCAACCGCTGAATATTTCTTCATGGATATGCGCCACGTTAGACGGGATAGCCATAAGAACAGGAGTATCCACCCCAACTGGATGAGCAATCCTTGATACATCGCCGCCACTTCCGTTTTGCCGCTGAGCACATTGACCGGAAAATAAATGGTATACGGAAACGGCGTGTACTGAAGTGCCTCCACTATCGAATCCCCGAAAATCTCCAACGGAAACATACCTCCGCTCAGAATGTTCACGAGCAGACTCGTAATGACGAAAAAATAAGAGATTTCATTTAGATAAAAAGCACTTGCACAGATGCAGTAGGAAATTAAAAAATTGAGCAATAGCGCCCCCGACAACGTAACGACGAACAAGATTAGCCGTATGACCTGGAACTCAAGCACACCACCGGCAGATGATATCCAGATAATCCCGACAAGCAGCACAGCTGTAACGCCGTAATAGATCGCCTTCTGTCCGAAAAAGGATACTAGTCGATATCCGAAGTAACTAACCGGTTTGATCAAATACTTGTTGAGACCGCCGTTCTTGATGTCATCGACAATCTGGTGCTCGAACTGGGTAGCGATCAGCTTGGAAACCAAGCCCGCCAAGATCGTATACAAAATAATTTGATTATATGAATACGAGAATAGCGCCGTTTCGCCGGAATGTTGGTACACCGCTGTCCATATAAAATACTGGACAAGAATCGGAAACGCGGCTCCGAGAAGACCGAGAAAGAAGTGAAATCGGTATTCCATCGATTGCTGCACACCCATCGAAAATACAGCCGTATACAATTTGCGTCCATTCATCCGACGGATTCCTTTTGGTAGAGCATCGATATACTCTCCTCGATCGGCACATCCTCAATCGTCCAGTCAACGATTGGAAACGAATCGAGCATAGCACGCGACACTTCTTTTAGACGGTGTTTGGGCAGTTCCAGAACAACGCTGTAGTCGTCTGCGCTGATCATTTTTCCGAATTTGGCCAGCCGCTGCTCGGCAACCGGTTCCGAGAACTGCAACTTTACAATTTTGTGCTCGCCAAACAGATCATTAATCTTATGAAGATCTCCGTCATACAGAAGACTTCCTTCGTTAATAATGATTGTCCGTTTGCACAGGTCCTCCACGTCCTTCATGTAATGGCTCGTCAGCAGAATCGTGGCGCCAAACTGCTCATTATAGTATTTCAGAAATTCCCGCACCCTCTTCTGAGAGGGGAAATCCAGGCCGATCGTTGGCTCGTCAAGATACAGCAGCTTTGGTCGGTGGATCAGAGCGGCGATTAGCTCCATTTTCATACGTTCACCCAAGGACAGCATGCGAACCTGTACATCCAGCAAGTCTTGCACATCAAGCATCTCTGATAGTTCGGCAAGACTTCGACGATAGAGATCATCCTCGACGTCATATATACATTTGTTCAAATAAATCGAATCGCTCGCAGGAAGGTCCCACCAAAGTTGATTTTTCTGACCCATTACAATGGAGAACAGTCGTTTGAATTCGTTCTTTCGCTCCCAAGGTACAAAGCCAAGTACGTCGGCTTCTCCGCTTGTGGGATATAGAATGCCCGACAACATTTTGAGCGTTGTGGTTTTACCTGCTCCGTTCGGACCCAGAAATCCAACGCACTCTCCGGGGCCGATATCGAAGGAAACGGATTTAACCGCTTCCTTCACAAGTGATTTACGAGCAAATAAGTTTTTCAGTGAATGTTTGAGTCCTGCTTCTTTCCGGTAATATATGAACGATTTGTGCAGTTCCCGTACACGGATAAAGTCCATCCCCGCTCCTCCTGAATGATTGCATGTTTTCCCTTATTGGCGGCTAAAGTTAAAGCGATTAAACTCCGTTGTTATACAGAAGCACGCATTTGGAGCAAATCGGTGTCAGACCGCAGGCCAGAATCTCGCGTTGTTTTCGCAGATCCTCACCGTGGAAAATATCGGCCACACTTTCTTCGTATAAATTACCGACACTGAATTCCGGAAAAAATTTGCATGGATTGACCTTACCGTCTGGCATCACGTCCATCCGGTTCGAGATCGAGAAACACTTGGTCCGATTCATGGCTGGCTTTTCGCTACCTCGAATAAAACCTTCTACCTCTTCGGGCTCCAGCGCAGGCTGATAGCGGATACGTACATTCCACACTCGTGAATTGACTCGTTTAAATTCCTCGATTAATGTGTCGAAACGGTCCGGTGAGATGTGAAACGTGAAAGAGTGCCAGCTATTCTTGTGGTCACTCGCAAAGCGGGAAGCAAGGTGTGGAAAGTGTGCATCAAAGTAGGTGTCCATTTTTTCCGCCGTATCGGAAGGGATGTACCATGGGAAGCAGAAGTACACGGAATCAACGCCCAGCTCTTCAAAGAATTCCATCAAGCTATACAGCTGATCGACCATCTGGTCATTTACTGTCAGGGCTACGGACACTTTGCCTTTGTACAAGCCCTGCTTTTGCAGATCCAACAGCAGCTGTATGGCGTGAATCACTTTTTTGAAAGTGCCTTTACCCCGAATCGCGTCATTCTCCTTCTCGAATCCTTCCAGGCTGACCAGCATGACTAAATTTTTAGACATTTTCAAAATGGAATCCAGCTTTTGTTCAATGAGAATCGCGTTTGTGCAAATGGTCGTATGCCGGTCTTCCTTAGCCAGCAGTTCTGCCAGTTCATCGAACTTAGAGTAAAATAGCGGTTCTCCGCCCCACAGGAACACACGTGATTTGCGTTCTCTCGTTTCGGCGAGCAGTTTCTCCACGACGGGAATCTCGATTTCGTCTCTCTTCACTTCACTGGCAAAGCCGTGATGGAAGCCATCTGGATTCCATTCAAAGCAATGCTTGCAGCGCAGGTTACAGCCGTTATTAAGCTTGATTCCGATCTCATAAGGCACGGGTGCAGCATACGTCGGGTCCTCCCGGCGTTTCCTTCCCGTTTCCGCGAGTGGAACGAGGGTTCTTTTCATATTTTGGAATGTCAGCTTATCAAACGTAACTGCTGTTTTCGGCTGCATGCGTTTTCCTCCCCAAATGATTGATTTTTGATCGCTGCTCCAGTAAACGTTCGTACATTTCTTCGAGATGTTGTTCCGAGTAATCTAGGGCTTTCCATTCCGCAAATCGGATACCGAAACCACAGGATTCCCAATACTTTGAATTCTGAAGCTCATGGTCACCAAACGGCTCTAACATGACAAAAGGTATTCCGTAGGACAACGAATCGTTCAGTGTCGCTCCTCCGGGCTTGCTGATAATGGCAGCGCAATTGCGCATCAGATCCGTGTAAGCAGAGTAATCACGGAGCGGAATTGCCCGAAGAATGCCCTCTTCACGCACATATCGGTTCATTGGTGGAAACGAATGCCGCCCCTGGGCATCCCGACTCCACGGATTCCATGAAACCTCTGTTCCGAAGTAGCGTGTGCTCCCATCGTCCTCCTCCACCTCGGAAGGATCGTAGACGATCACATCCAGCAAATAACCAAATTGACGAAGCTCTGCAATCGTTGACGCGTATGTTCCTATCCCCCAGCCGCCGCCATGGATCAGAATGCGCCCGTCACGCTGTGCATAAGCCAGAAGCTCCTTTTCATCTGAGGCAATATAGAAGTCTGGAGACAACCTTGAAGGCTCGTAAAGCCAAACGTTCTCGTAGTACGGATACAAGGACTTGTGTACCTTAAACGATGGCGTATCGCACACGTCCAAGCGGATCAGTTGAATATCCAAAGGCGTGTGCGCAATGGCTTTGTACCTCTCCAGGATCGGAAGCCAAAAACCGGTAAACACAGCAAAATGAGATACCCCATCACGTATCCATGAGTCCAACAGGAACTGGACTTCCGCTTCATTCAGGGAAGAGTCTACAGGCTTGGCCAGTTTATGCCCCATAAGGGCAACGGAGAAATCGGCATGAAATGCTTTTTTGGTGGAATTAATCTTGCACCTGATTTCTTCATGATACAGGTTCTCCAGAACGTGAACGTCCGTTCTAACACCTCTATCTTGCAGGTACGTGTTTAGATGCATAGCCGGAATGTATGCACCAAGCGAATTGCCCGACGCAAGCAGGGTAACCGAAGATGAATTCATGCGCAGCCTCCGCATTCCAGAATTTAGTTGTACACTTTAATCGACAAGTCAGCGAGTACCTGCCTCAGACTTATGATCAGTTCATTACGATGTTCGTCATCACGGCCCACGACCGAGATATACAATCGTCCCTTCGGCATACCCCGATGGCTCTGGATTCCCTCGGATATACGCCGAGAGGTCAGAATATCATTCACCATTACGGTGTTAGATGAAATAGGCATAATTCCGTACTCACCTTTCCCTTTGAATAGAAGACCGGATACATGCAAAGCGTCCAGCAAACTTCCAAACGTAAAGCCTTCAGGTAGACCGAGAGACAGAAAGGTAAGCAGGCCGCTATGGCCGTACGTTTCCCAGCCTTTATCGAGATATGCATTAATGAGACCCATGGACTTGCGTGCGTTAATCTCGACAATGGGTACGATATCGCCGCCTTCCAAAATCATGGAGTCGAAACACACGAAGCCGTGGTATCCGTCCTCGAATAATATCCGAAGTGCCTTTTCCATCGTATCAAAATAACCTGCGTGCTCCAGCAGAAGGAGCAAAGCCTCATCTGCTCTAATAGACCCGCCGTAATTCTGCTGCTGATTCAGCATACGCTGAACCGAAAGGAAATCCCTCTCACCGCTCTTATGAATGAACCAATGTGAGCTGAAATCGATCTCTTTTCTCAGCAGTGGTTCCAACAGGAATTGCGAGCGCAATCCTCTTCTCTCCTGCTTATCCAGATGCTCTGCTATCCTTCGCTGCATGGCTTCATTTTCAATGAGCATATTGCCCTTGCCGGAAACACCGAATGGATCTTTCAGCAAATACGCCCCTCGCTTCAGTAACGTATTTCCGACAGCCTGTACTTCTACTACATTGTTCACTTCTGTGCCATAACACTTTTCCCCGATCCTGGTCAGCAGTCGGTTGGAGTAAAATTTGGAATTTACATACTTAACCGTCTCAAGGTCGGGCAAAGACCCCAACGACCCTTCGGCACGCAGGTACTCCTCCGTATCAGCCGTAATGGCATAAGGAGAGAGCTGTTTTACGTTGTGGGTCAACATCGCTTCACGCTGTTGATCGTCTGAAGCAAGACTGAACATGCACTGCTTAAAAACGTCCGGTTCGGGTAAGGAACTCTGTTCATCGTTCAAATCAAAGTGGTAACGGCTATGAAAGGAAAAACCTAACCCGTTCAGATACTCGTACAGCTTTGGATCAATTTTGCAGCGGGTGTAGAGGATATCGTCAGGCCCACAAAATGGAAATAACAGCTCGTCCATACACAGGACAATGGATTCCCTGTCCTTATCAGGCATAGCAGGTAGCTTGGCTAAGTCCGGATCCCTCCACCGCGTTTCGGGATCAAACGTCCCCAAAACGATCGTTGGAATTACCCCGGCCTCACTTCTGGACATCTTCGTACAATGATTGCTCTTGAGACTGGCAGCTTTTCAGAAAGGTTATAAATGTGTCGATCGATTGGAGATGCTCGTAATCGAATTCGTCATAGTCAATGATTACGTTTAACTGATCCTCGACTTTGAGCATAAACTGGATCATTTGCAGAGAATCGAGACCAATATCGTTATTCAGTTCCGTTGCTGGGGATAGGGATTGGCGTAGTTCCGGTTGGTCTTCTTTGATAGCGCACAAAATATCTACAATTTTATCGTACATGACTACACTCCTTTAAAGTGATAATTGTGTGAGGTACAACCGAAATTATTACGCTTACATATGCATTCAAATCAAACCTAAATTCGGTTTTGATTTCTCCTCCCTCTTCCAAAGTTACAATTATTATCTTTATAATGACATTTTATGTCAAGGGATAAAAACCTATGATATTCTACTCATAACAGGGCTTCTACCAACTAAAAAATCGCTAAATATAAGGGTTTTTCCGGGTCTGCCCTCCTCATTTGGTTTTAGACGATTTTCTCCCTTTGATAAGATCAAGACAAATTGTTAAAATTTATGTACTAACGTTAGAACCCATCCATTTAATAGAAAATGAGGCGAGAACATGATTGAAATTACGATTGAACTGGTTCGTCAATTAGTCGATAGTCAATTTCCGAAATGGAGAGGCTTAACGATAACACCCGTAGAAAAAAGCGGGCACGATAACCGCACCTATCGATTGGGAGACGAAATGACAATTCGTTTACCCAGTCATGAACGTTACGCCTCTGCTGTAGAAAAAGAACTGACGTGGCTTCCAGTTTTCAAGCCTCTTCTGTCCTTGCCCATTCCAGCTCCCATTGCAAAAGGTGAACCTTCGGACGACTATCCCCTTCCCTGGTCGATCAACCAATGGATCGCAGGCGAGACCGTCACGCATACCAACGTAATCGACCTAAGCGTTTTTGCAGAAGACCTCGCTAAATTTCTGAGAGAACTCGAAGCCATTGATGCTAGTTACGGCATACCCGCAGGCATTCAAAATTTTCATCGCGGCGGGAACTTAGCGGTTTACGATACAGATACAAGGACTGTCATTGGAAAGGTATCCGGCGAATACGATCCAAAGCTTATGACTGAAATATGGGAGCTTGCCCTGGCAACGAAATATCAAGCGGCACCGTTATGGCTCCATGGTGATGTTGCGGTAGGTAATCTGCTCGTGCAAGATGGACGACTATGCGGAGTCATTGATTTTGGAACTACGGGCGCGGGCGATCCTTCTAGTGATCTTGTGATGGCATGGAACTTTTTTGATGATGTAAGTCGTGATATATTCTTAAGCTCCATGAATGTTGACCAAGATACGGTTAATCGTGCCCGTGGCTGGGCTTTGTGGAAAGCACTCATCTCCTACCATTGGAATGAACCAGGCTCGGAAGCCTCGAATTGGGGAAAGCATGTCATAGATGTCATTATTCGTGACTATAAATCGCTCTAAACATATGAGCCAACCAAAACCCTATGCAGGGCGCACAGCCTCGCGTAGGGATTTCTTTCTGCTTATCCGTAGATTTGTTTTGCATTTTATTTTAGCCATGCCATTTATCCTCGAAATCATCTGGCAATATTAATTGCAAATCAGTGTTGACATGAAGCCGAGGATAAGGAAGTTCGTTATAACGAGCTGGTGAGATGGTGTAATGGAGATGCAGGTATGTACAGGGGAGCGTAAATTGATTTTTCTATTGTGAATTTTTCATATGTTGAAATAATAATATACTGTGCGAAGATAAGGTGCCGTGAGTTAACATTTGAAGATACACGTTTAAATTCCCCCTTAATTCTTGGATGGAAATATGGCGGAAGCACCCCCTCCCTATGGAGATAGCCAGTTCGCTTTTATTGTTGTGAATTTTTCATATAATGAAAATATAAGGTTGTTGCGAATAAAAAAAGCCGCCTTTGAGGCGACTTTAGGATAATCACGCTATTTTTATAGCTGAAAGAATCAAGTTCGTCCAGTCCAGTCAGTTCCCGCTATTTCTTTCCAACGTTCTCTAATCTCGCCATATAACTCCTTACTCAGAGCTCCCTTGGCGACAAGATCGGCATTTTGCTGCCAACGGTTAGGTTTTGCTGTACCCACAATCGCCGTGTCTACCCCTTCTGTACTGAGCGTAAAACGTAATGCGGTTTCAACGGCTGCTTGTGCATCTTTGCCCAGAAAACCATACCCAAGTTCGCTCAAACGTTTCCAATATACAAAGGCATATGCTTCTTCCGGAAGCGAGTCATACGTCCATGCCGCATTGGCAATGGGCCGTTTGGCAATAACCCCCATATTTCTCTTTCTCGCTTCAGGCAACGTCAGATCGATGGCTTCCTGATCGGCAATGTTCAGCGAGGTTTCCAAGCTGTCGAACACGCCTGTCTGAATCGCATAAAGGGCATCCGTCGTATCGCCGCTATATCCAATAAACCTTGTTTTCCCAGCTTCCTTGGCTCGTTGCAGCACTTCTATGACTGCTCCTTGCCGAAGTACTTCTTCAGAGCAACTATGAAGGTGAATTACATCAACGTATTCCGTTTTTAGTCTTCTAAGGCTACGGTCAATCGTTTGCTCTAATACTTTGGCGTCCCAATCTGGGCCATCTACCCCAGCGGCATGTCCACATTTGGTAAACAAATAATAATCGTCTCTGCGATGTGACAGCACATCTCCAATTAACTCTTCACTATCCCCATAACATTCAGCCGTGTCAATGACGTTTAACCCTGCATCCAACGCACTGTTAAGCAATGTTTCTACATCTGCTTTGGATACGTTCTTGCCGATCTCCGCCCCACCAAACCCAAGTGTACTTACTTTCATGCCAGTGTTTCCGTAATTACGCAGTTCCATGGATCATTTCCTCCAAGCTTCGTGAATTTGGTTACAGATAATGAAAGTACATATAGTACAAATTAGTCTTCGGTATGTATTACCCTTATGTTGGGTATTACACCCACTTGTTCATCTTACTTTATTTCCCCCAACACAGATACATCCGTTGAATCAGGTTACGAAGAACTGACTCGGGTTCCCCAGTTCAGGATGAAATTTCTCACGAAAGCGGCCTCCCGTGTATTCCCCTATGATTTTCCGCCAGAATGCTTGAGCAATGACATTGTTGCGAACCTGGGTTACTTTCCACCTTCCCGGAAAACGTTCAAACAGCTCATAAGCTGCCCCGGTACCCACTCCACTACGCCGGTATTTCTGCATTACAAAAAACTCGGTCAAATAATAGTCATTATCTTTGCTGCCTGGTTCGCAACGTTCTACTAATGCAAACCCGGCGGGTGCCTCATCACTCGTAATCAAAAAAGGAAACTTACGGTCTTCCTCTGACCAAAAAGCGTCCAATCCGGGATACTCCGGGAAAACACCGTTACCATCCACATCAATATTCAGATATTTTGTAAAATCATATAGATAAAATTGCATTAAGTGCCGAATCACCTGACTGCGTTCCCGGGGAACCAGCTCTATTTTTATATTCATCCGGTTCACCTCCTCTGCTCTACTTATAACTCATACTTTAAAGCTTTACACCGCCAAGGGCAAGGAAGCATGAATCTGCTTATTCCGGTTCGGAGAACAGGCTGTGACGATTTAAATATGGTAAAATAGGATATAGCATACTTTAGAAATTATTTTATCATGGGGGTGCCGAACTTGACCAATGTGCAAAAAGAGATTGACCGACGCAAGCTGGATGACAAACTGCCTTCCATGCCTTGGTTCGTTCAGCAATTCATTGACTATAAATTACCCGACTTATCTCCTTCTACTTTGCTTGAATATTTAAGAGATTATGAAGCCTTCTTTGGCTGGTTACGCGCAGAAGGATTATCCGAGGCAAGCTCTAATAAGGAAGTTACATTGCTTGAACTGGAAGTCCTTCGAATGGAATCAGTGACATCATATCGATTATTTTTGGCCACCAAGCGTGAAGGAGCCAACTCCAGAATCACGGTTTCCCGTAAACTTTCTTCTCTGCGTTCGCTCTTTCATTATTTAAGTCAGATTGCAGAAGACGAAGATTTCTATCCCCTGCTGAAACGAAACATTATGGCGAAAATTGAGATCAAACGTACCCATAAACCCAAAGATACAGCAGCCAAACTAAAGGGTAAACTTCTGGAAGAAGAAGAGTTACTGGAGTTTATCGGATACATCCTTGAAGGATATGCCGTGGATATGGAAAAGAACAAACAGGCGATTTACTCACATGAGCTAAACAAAGAACGGGATGCCTGTATCGCCAGCCTCATTCTGAATTCGGGTTTGCGTGTATCTGAAGTGGTGAACCTGAACGTGGATGATCTGGATCTCAACAATAAGCTGCTGTATGTATATCGCAAAGGTAATAATGATGAGACATTTAAGACGCCCGTGTATTTTAGAGAACAAGCCAAGGATGAACTCGCAACTTATATCAATCTGCGCCAGTCACGTTACCGCACACCCAAACGGGAAAAAGGGTTGTTTATCGCTCTTCGCAATGGAGATTCCGAAGGAAGTCGGATGACCAAACGGGCCATACAGGCCATGATCATGAAGTACGCCAAACAATTCGGGAAGCCGTATCTGACTGTGCATAAATTGCGTCATTCTTTTGCGACCGACTATTATTTGCAAAATGATATCTATAAAACAAAAGAACAGCTTGGACATGCTTCTACGGAAACAACCGAAATTTACGCGCATCTCACGGATAAAACGATGTCTGAAGCAATTGAACGTCGCACAGACGATGGGATGTAGCCTATTTATACACCTCAGCAAGCCGATTCATTCGATTCGTTTAGATTCGTTAGATTCTTTACAAGGTAACTTAAAAAAAGCGATTCTTTCAGGAGAATGTCCTGCGAGGATCGCTTCTTTATATTTATTTCTTCGCAAAATTAATGAAAACATACTCTTTTCCTTACATTTCATATCATCAAGTTTACATAATAATTATTTCGTCATAATTTTCTTTTCTCTTCATGACCCTCAAACGAAACCAGCCATCTTGCTATATCCTGTGTTTCATGGACAGAATGCCACACGAGGCCCTCTCTTTCCTCCATACATTCACTCTTGTCATGCGTCAGCCATGAAACAACCCCGACCACATCCTGTAACGTCTCTAATAGAGAGAGGTCTTTCTCTTCACGGACCATGACCAATTTGGGGTATGGCGCTTGTTTGTATCCCTCAATGAGAATCCAGTCGTACGCTGACAGATATTTTATCATGTCTTCCAACGGAATCGCTTGTCTTTCAATGAGTGCAGTACGTTTCTCCGACATGACAACGACTGCATCGGCCCCTGCTTGAGCAAAGCTGTAGGAATCGGTTCCTTCGTGATCCATCTCAAAATGATCATGTCCATCATGTTTTATTACAGCCACTCTTCGTCCAGCAAAGGTAAGGCATCGGGTAAGTGCAGCAATTAAGGTGCTTTTGCCTGTGTTCTTATATCCAACAATCTGCATGATATATGGTGAAGTGCTGCTTGTTTCAGACATGTATGACCTACCTGACATGACCTGTGGGAAGTCTGAGAATTCGAACCTGTTCACCAGCAGGAATGCCTTTTTTCTCGGGCGGAACAACGATTAGGCAATCGCTATCTTTAATGGTGATCATAACACTGGATTCGTCCACACGCGAGGCAGAAGGTTTAGCATACACCATTCCGTTACGTACCTCTGTCCGTCCGCGTACAAAGCGCGTGAAATTGTTGACTTTTGTATAGTCATCATCCAATATGGCTGTCCATTCCTCCAAATATGGATGAGCATCAGCCTGCATCGTACGAATCGTTGGCCGAACAAACAATCCAAAGCCGACAAAACAAGCCCCCGGATTGCCAGAAAGCGCAAATAGCAGCTTGTCATTAACCACAGCAGCCGTCGTAACACTGCCGGGACGCATAGTCACTTTGTTAAACAGCATCTCCATATTCCCTTCCCGAACCAGGTCACCCATAATATCATAATCTCCTACGGATACCCCACCTGTTGTGACCACCATATCATTATGTTCAAGCGCTTCTGCAAGCTTCGTACGTGCCGTATCCACATCATCTGCAATCGAACCATACATAACCGGCTCGCCCCCCGCTTCAACGACCAGAGAACGAAGCATATAGCTGTTACTGTTCCGAATACGCCCGGGTTGCAACGGCTCGTCCACTTCCAACAGTTCTGTACCTGTTGCAAAAATGGCTACCTTGGGGCGTTTGTATACAGGCACTTGGCCTACGCCGAATGTTGCCAGCACGGATTGTTCACCTGCCTGAATGATCGTTCCTGCCTCAAGCAGCAATTGCCCCTCATGAACTTCCAATCCAATTGGCGTAATGTTGGCCTCCGGCTGAATCTGGCGCTTCAGGGCAATCCATTGTTCCCCATGCTCTTCTTTACTTTCAGTCATCTCCATCATAACAACTGCATCTGCACCTTCCGGCACCTGAGCTCCTGTCATGATTCTAGCAGCTGTACCAGATGTAATTGTAAGATCCGATGTATACCCGCAAGGAATTTCATCAATGATACGGAGCCAAATCTGCTGTTCGCTGGATGCTTCAATCGTATCCGAACTTAGAATCGCGAACCCATCCATTCCGGAACGACGAAAGAATGGGTAAGGATGGGGAGCATGAATTGTATCAGCAAGCGTTCGACCATGTGCTTGCTCAAGTGTTACTTTTTCTATTGCACCCGAACTGACATGAGCAGCAACTTTCGCCTGCGCGTCCGGTACTTGTATAGCTTTACGGATAAATTTCGCAGTCGTCATATCCGCTGAATGTGAATTTATTTTCAATGGTAATAGAACCTCCCTGGGTCATTTGTTCATATTTAAAAAGTGTAGCCCGAAAGCTAGGTCATGACAAGTACTCTCTAACAACCCATTCACATGAAAGACGAATGGACAGACCATAATATGTAAGAGAAAAGGAGCTGAACTATATGAATCAACGATGCGCTTTATGTGGAAGGGAGCCTGTCGAGACAACAGTCCATCACCTGACACCGAAAGAAATGGGCGGAACGCACATGCCTACTGCCGATCTGTGTATCCCTTGCCACAAACAAATTCATTCTCTGTATACCAATCGAGATATTATTACCTTAGGTTTAACTGAAATACAGGCACTAAGGAAAGATGAGCGCATCGCGCCTTATATCCGCTGGATTCGCAAACAACCTGCCACAACCATTCCTCGTGTTCGAAAGTCCCATCATGTCCGCAAATCGTAAAACAAAAAGAACAGCGTCCAAGGTCACTTTCAGTGGCTTAGCTCGCTCCACCTTACCTTTTCACTGTTCTTCTGCGAATGATTTAATATTGCGGGCCCGAGTCATGATTAATGCTACCTACGCCTCATGATTCGGCCGCCGCCAACCCTTGTTTTGGGCTTTTTATAGGAGCTCTTCGGTGAATCAAACAATCCTCCAAGGCCACCACTGCTTTTATTACGATCAATTGTGCCTTTGCTTTGTTCCTTATTTCGGCTGAATAATCCTCCACCGGAGCCTACACTTGAATCCTTATCGCTGCCACGGCGGGTAATCGACCCCTTCCGGTCAACGGTAATCGGTGGAGCAACCTTTTTATCTTTACTCGTCGGTGTCCGATAAGAACCTTCACTTGGTTTGTACGTGTCCTTGTTCGTATAACCACGATACGTACCGGACCCTCTACCCCCAAACGAATCAAACAAATTACCAATTAATGTTGCGGTTAAGTAACCTTGCAAAAAGGACGAATCATAATTCTGCCGAACATATTCTTTGGAATCCACTTCAACCAAGGTGTCTTCCGCTTTATTCGGGTCTTGCTGCAAATGATAATACTGGTCCTGATATACCAGGAACATCCGCTCTGTATTTTCCGCCGAGATCTGATCCGGCTTCCGCTGTTCAGATAATTCCTGAGCGACCTCTGGAACGGTACGATCGGCAGCTCGGTACACATAGGATGTCGTGTTACCACTGCCGCTGACCGATTCAAGCGGATATGTGTCCTGAACGGAAGGTGCTCCGCACGCGGACAGCAGCGACATCACAAGGCTGAGGACCAGCATTAATTTTAATCCATGTGCCAAGCGCTTTTTCATTGGAACCTCTCCTAGCTCGAACGAATCACTTTGATATCCGCAGGAAGAATGGACTCACCCTCATACAGCGTAAATCTTCTGTCTTGCCACTCCACACGCAAAAGCATATTATCATCAGACTGATATTGCCATACTAATTGTTCCCCAGCCTGACCATAGGGTGTCCTGCCTGCAGTGGTTACCATTCCTCCGTATTCTTCCTCCAGATGATACGCACGTCCATCCAGATCCAGCAATGTGGGCACCTCATCCGGTGCATCGAGACGGCCATCAATGGGTGTATAGAGGGCATACCGGGTCATTTCCCGTTCTTCAATATGCAAATGTCGGATTGCCGTACCATCCTGCAACGTGAGGACAGCCGCATTCCGCGCTCGATGATGTACCCGCCCAACCACTTCATAGGTGACCAGCGAAACCTCACAGATATCACCTGGTGCCAGCTGAAGCATTGTTTTCTCTGCCTTAGGCGGTTCAGGTTTGGCTATTATTCCTTTAATCCGTTTCCACACACTCATACCCATTACTCCTGTTCTTTATCTTATAAACAAGCTGCAATAATTAATGCGCCCACGATATGTAGTGCACCCGAGAACAAACCGTAACCTGTCTTGCCCTGCTGTATTCCCGTATCCAGATCCAGGTTGGCCCATCTCCGAATCATAAAGTGAACCACACTCTCCAGAATTAGCAAAATGATAAATGAAACAACGGATACCAGCAACGCTTCTCCAAGATGACCCGCTGTCGAAATGGAGGTGGCGAGTACATATCCCTGAGCAAACAGCTTCATAACCATACGTGTTGTAACGGCCATATTGCCTGCCTTCACTTCGGCAAAATCCTTATACTTCGTGAACAAAGAATCCACATACATTAAGACAAACAGCAAAACCGAACCCGATAACGTCCAGACCAGCATTGCCAAAATGTTCAAATCCATTTACATAGCCCCCACATCTCAACATGAACCGCAATTAAAAGCGAAGGAGAAACGCTGGTCTCTCCTCCGCTGGTGCCCCTGCTTGCTTACAAGGTTTAGTTCTTATTTTCGTATTGCTTCATCAATGCTGCCAGTTCATCCTCAACAGCCTGATCCTTGCCCAGCTTCTCGAACTCATCATCCAGCGATTTTCCTTTGGACGACATCTCATTGCTAGCTTCAGCCTGAGCTTCCATCTGCATCATTTTTTCTTCCATACGCTTCATGCCGGCACTTGCAGTATCGGAGCCAAATCCGTTCAGCGCCTTGTTGATTTCGGTTTGAGCTTTTGCAGCGTTGTAGCGCGCAACCAATGTTTCACGTTTATTTTTCATTTGGGTCAATTGTTTGCGCATTTCGTCCAGCTTGCCACGAAGGTTATCGGCAGAAGCCTTGTTTTGATCATAGCTTGTTTTGTATTCAGCCATCTTCTCTTCAGCCACTTTTTTCTCTTCCAGTGCCCGACGAGCCAAATCCATATTCTGTGCACGCGCTGCTGTATGTGCTTGCTCCTCACGTTTCTTCACGAGAGCTTCCTGTTCTTCGAACAGCTGCTTGAATTTCTTCTCAATAGCGATCTGTGCAGCAACAGCTTTCTCCGCATCTTCCAGATCTTCCTGCATATCTCGGATATATTGATCCGTCATCTTGATCGGATCTTCTGCCTTGTCAATAATAGAGTTAATGTTAGACATTGTTAAATCGCGCAATCGTTTGAAAATGGACATTATGGTATTCCTCCTAGTCGATAGTTCATCCTTGTATATAAACATACATACGTGGCAATGTTCTACTCGTTTCAATTTTAACAAAAAAAATCATAAAAAACGATTTTAGCCTACTTAGCGTCCATCGAACTATTGAATCAGTTGACTAGTTTGGCACAGCTCCTCATCAAGCAGCTTCTCTGCAGTCTGCACAATCTCATCAATCTGCATGCGCGTAATTGCATCAAAGTGAATCCCCATAATCACGGTCACGGTTACTTTTAAATGTAGGGCGGCCTTACGTGCGAGCCTTTCACACAGCTCTTGCTCTTTATGCCCCGGAATATGCATCGTAGCCCCGCTTACCCGCTCACGGTCCGGATAAAAGGTTGCTACTGCTCCAATATGTGATCTGCCTCCAGTTACCATAAACACCTTGTCTTCCCCTGCCTCAATCACCTGTAAACGAACGGAATTTAAATCGTATGTACTCATCCTGCTCCACCTGTCCTTTTCTATATATATGGTGGAATTATGGCTCCGATTTAATGAATCAGCAATGAAACATCTCACAATATGCATAAATACGGATGGCCCCGGGCATACCAAAGAGAACGCAATTTGGGAAAAGGAGGCACTAACATGCGTATACGCCTCATAATGTTATCCATCATGGTCATTCTTCTGGGGGGAAGTTACGCTCCTGCTCAGTTATGGGCTTCTTCAAGTCCGCAAACCGAACCTGCTTCGAAGTCTGATTCTTCCGAAGAAGAACAGTTGACTCTGGGACAGCTCAGACAAAAATATGCGGATACGTTCAAAACCAATGGCCCCTCAACAAAAAAGGTCGCTCTGACTTTTGATGACGTACCTGATCCACGGTTCACCCCGCAGGTACTGGATATTCTAAAAAAATACAAGGTACGGGCTACATTTTTCATTGTGGGAAATCGCGCTGAGAAACATCCGGATTTAGTGAAACGCATGGTGAAGGAAGGGCATATTGTTGGCAATCACAGCTACAATCACCCGGAGTTCAGTAAATTGTCCATGAATGCATTTCGCAAACAAATCTTACATACCGGAGATATTATTCGTAATCTGGCGGGCTACACTCCCAAAATGATTCGTCCACCTTATGGCGACATTAATGAGCAACAGCTGCAATGGGCGGCCAAACAACATTACAGCATTGTGAATTGGAACGTCGATTCCCTGGACTGGAAGGGCCTCTCCAAAGAGGAAGTCAAACAAAACATCCTGTCGGCCGTTAAACCAGGTTCCATTGTTCTGCAACATGCAGGAGGCGGTGTCGGATCGAAGCTGAGTGGTACCATCGAGGCGTTGCCTGAAGTTATCGAGGAATTGCGAAACCGCGGGTACGAGCTGGTGACTTTGGACGAAATGCTGGAACTGCCAAAGGGTAAATAGGTCAAGATCCCTGAAGTTGGATATTCAAAAGGGTGTTCTTCCATCACATTATTGTGATGGAAGAACACCCTTTATTGTTTAATTTAGATATAGTTGGAGTCACATATGATGATGTGCAGCTACGCTTTGATTTTATTTCAAAATGTAAAGTTCAACATCCTGAATACCAAATGTGCTCACGGATTGCTTGCTGCCAGGAATAAAGATATCGATCTTGTGACCTTTAATGGCACTACCCACATCACGAGCCGTTGCGACAAATGCCTGTTTTGGCAGTCCGGGATGTGTATGACCTGTCACCAGTACCTTTGTACCCAATGGAATGATACTCGGGTCTACTGCAATGGTACCCAATTCAAGCGGATTACCGAAGTAATCCACAGCACCCCATCCTCCATTTTCGGAAGCGTCTGCGGAGTATGCTGTTGCTTTGACGTCGACAGCTTTGCTGTAATCAAACGTTTTACCCCAGGCTTGTACAACTTTACTATCTGCATTAACGTCAAGGCTTGCGGCAGTTACCGTTTTGGCCTCCGTTTTAGCTGCTGCAGCAGAAGCTGTGTTCGTTGTTTTACCAGGGATCGTAATTTTCAAACCACCATAAATGTTGTAAGCTGAAATGTCATTGTTAGCTTTAATAAGAGCGTTAAGTCCAACTCCATATTGTTTGGATAAGGTGTAGAAGGTATCCCCCTCTTTGGCCACATGAACTGAATCAGCATGAGCCGGAACGGCCTGAATGAGCATTGCTGCTGTCAGCAAAGCTGTTGCTGTTTTGGCTATACGTTTCTTGTTAATCATGGTCTTCCTCCCTCATTATGCCTGCGAAGTTAGTTGTCGGATTCGGATGGAGGAAACCACCCTATAGGTTCAATTACATTAATAATTTATGTAGCCCTAATTCACCCCAAGCCGTGTGCAAATGATTCTTCCCCAAGCACACTCTGCATCGTTACATCCCCCACACTCCCAACTCCGGAAGTTTCGGCAGGAACAAATATATCACAACTTTGTAACCAAGAGTCGTAGTAAATGTTACCATCTGGCTAATTCACTTCAATATTTTTGCTGAATTCAAGCGACTTTTTCAAAAAAATGTCTATTTGAGCTTATATCGTTGATGACAGAAACGTTACTTTTTATGTAAATCCGTGCGTATTCACACGCAACAAAACAATCCCTGCCGACAGGTCGCCGACAGGGATCTATGAGGGAATAAGAATTCTCATCCACAGTATATATTTTGCATTTTCATCCAATTCATCCTAATGATGACTCGGATGTATTAGAGCACTTTAGCAAGGAAGTCACGTGTACGTGCATGCTTAGGCTCACCAAACACTTCAGCAGGTGTTCCTTCTTCTACAATAACCCCACCATCCATAAACAGGATGCGGTCCCCTACTTCGCGTGCGAAGCCCATCTCATGCGTTACAATAACCATGGTCATGCCGCCCTCTGCAAGCCGCTTCATGACATCCAGTACTTCACCGACCATTTCAGGGTCCAGTGCTGAAGTAGGCTCGTCAAACAGCATGACATGCGGCTGCATCGCAAGCGCTCTTGCAATAGCGATCCGTTGTTTCTGTCCTCCGGACAGCTGATTAGGATAAGCGTCTTTTTTGTCAGACAGGCCAACCGTCTTCAGCAAATCTGCGCAGATTAGTTCCGCTTCCTGTGCAGATTGTTTTTTCACTTTAATGGGAGCAATCGTAATGTTCTGCTGCACCGTTTTGTGCGGGAACAGATTGAAATGCTGGAATACCATCCCCATTTTTTCACGAGTTGCATTAATGTTGTGTTTAGGGTCAGTGATCGAAACTCCCTCAAAGTCAATCTCACCGGAAGTAGGCTGCTCCAATAAGTTAAGACAGCGCAAAAAGGTACTTTTCCCCGATCCGGACGGACCGATGACCACGACAACCTCGCCTTTACCAATTGTTACGTTAATGCCCTTGAGCACATCGTTATTTCCATATGATTTGTGTAATTGTCTAACGTCTATCACTTGCACTCAACTTCCTTTCCAGTCGACCCAGCAGCTTGGACAAAATGAACGTCAGCACAAAGTAAATGGCCGCTGCAATCAGGAATGGATTCATTCCTTGGTACGTAATGTTTTTGACTACACTTGCCTGGTACATAATGTCCACCATACCAATAACCGAGATGATGGAAGATTCCTTGATAATGGTCACGAACTCATTACCGATCGCCGGCAACACCGCTTTAAACGCTTGTGGAAGCACGATGAAGCGCATTGCCGCACCTCTGCCCATTCCCAGGGAACGAGCTGCTTCCAACTGGCCTCGATCCACACCCTGTATACCAGCGCGGAAAATCTCGGCAAGATAGGCACCACTATTAATGGATAGTGTGATAATTCCCGCCTGAAGAGCCGAGAAATTAATTCCAAAGGTCAATGAAACACCGTAATAGATAATCATCAATTGCACCAGCATTGGCGTCCCACGAATGAGCTCAACATAAGCTGTTCCGATCCAGCGCAAAATGGCGATGTCATGCAGACGGAACAAACAGATGATCAGACCGATGATAACACCGAAAAATACACCAAGTGCAGAAAGCAGCAATGTGTACCCTAATCCCGTGGCATAAAAGCTTTTGTATTGCCAAAATACTTCAAAAATATTTTGTTTACTCTTCTCTGCCATCAACTGGCTTGCCTCGGTAACCAACTGATCGATTTTATTTTCGCTTTTCAGACGTTCGAGCGTTCCGTTCACTGCATTCAGCAATTCCGTATTGCCCTTACGAATCCCGATTGCCGCTTCGGCCTGCTCTTCATCCGGAATAGCCGGTGCTAATCCAATCACATCATCCAGATAACCGGCAGCCACCGTATCTTCAACGATCGCAGCATTTACACGATTGGTCTGCAATTGCAGCACGATATCAGATATTTTATCAAGTGCTGTCAGTTTTGCGCCTGGGATTCCCTGGCCAATCGTTTCCTGAATGGAGCCTTTTTGAACACCAATTTTTTCATTTTCCAGATCAGCCATGGTTGGATATTTATCTATATCCGCATTGCGAATCATGATAACTTGCTTTGATTTATAATAGGTATCGGAGAAGTCAATGCTTTGTCTACGATCATCTGTTGGCGTCATTCCCGAGATGACCATATCCACACGACCACTCTGCAACGCAGGAAGAAGTCCGTCAAAACCCATATCCTCTATTACAAGTTCTGCGCCAAGATCGGCAGCAATTTCTTTAGCAATCGAAATATCAAATCCGACAATTTGGTCTTTACCATCAATCACTTTATGGAATTCATATGGTGCAAAATCGGCACTTGTACCGAGCACCAGCTTTTTACTGCCTGAATTGCTTGTAGTTCCCGTTGCCAACGCAACAGGTGCAACCGTAGTAAGCAAGACCACAAGAGCTAGCAGCATCATGGTGTAACGACTAATCAATTTCAACCCTGTTCTCCCCTTATAATACTTTGTATGCTTTCTGTTGTTGATGCCTGAGTCATTATAAAGTAGAATGCATGATTATGCAATGAATTTCGACATTACAAATCCTGACTAGTTTCTGAAAAATAACCGCAACTATGATATAATTATTGAATTATTTTCATTTTTGCTTAAGGAGTCCACCATGACACATACCAAAACACAAATTTTAACTGTAATTGATCAATATGCTTCCCGTTTTAAAGAGATTTCATCATACATTGGTGCCAATCCGGAACTTGGTAACGAAGAATACCTCGCCTCTGCTCGGTTAAAAGAAGAACTTGCCTACCACGGTTTTTCCGTAGAAGCTCCTGTTCTTGGCTTAGATACCGCATTCATCGGTACGTATGCTGCATCCAAACCAGGTCCGACTATTGCCCTGTTATGTGAATACGACGCACTTCCGGAAATCGGTCATGCTTGTGGACACCATCTAATCTGCATGATGAGCCTCGGAGCTGCGGTAGGTCTGAAGTCCATACTGGATGAAGTGGGCGGAACATTAAAAGTATTCGGTACACCAGCGGAAGAAACGCGTGGCGCTAAAGTTCCTATGGCTGAAGCAGGTTTATTTGATGACTGTGATGTCGCGCTAATGGCTCACCCTTACTACGCCTATGAGAAATCTGGAAGCTCCCTGGCTATTGATGCCGTACAATTTGAATTCCATGGGAAATCTTCACATGCTGCTGCAAGTCCACATGAAGGCATTAATGCCCTAGATGCGGTGATCCAGACATTTAATGGCATTAATGCGTTCCGACAACAAGTGAAAAGTACGGTTCGTATTCACGGTGTTATCAATAGCGGAGGACAGGCAGCCAATATCATTCCTGACTATGCTTCAGCCCAATTCTATGTACGTGCCTCGACGAGAAAAGAGTTGAATATTCTCACTCAACGCGTAATACAGATCGCGGAAGGTTCTGCTCTGCAAACCGGATGCCGGCTTGTTACATCTAATTATGAGACTTCCTATGATGAGATGGTCACGAATGAATCATTATCTGCTGCTTTTAGTACTAATCTGCTTGAACTCGGCATTTCTCAAGAGGAGATCGTGAGTGGGAACGACCATGGTTCTATGGATATTGGTAACGTATCCTTGCGTTGTCCTGCGATCCATCCTTATATCCGTGTTGTGGACGAAGTTCATACGCTTCATTCCATTGAATTCCGTGATCTGGCGCTTCAGGAACGGGCCTTGGATGGTATGATCCTTGGAGCCAAGGCACTTGCTGCAACTGCTTATGATGTTCTTACACAGCCTGAATTGCTGCAAACCATTCAAACAGAGTTTAAGCAAGCAAGTCGCTAAGTTTTTCGCAAAATGCTGCGTCTTAACAGTAGGGTGTTCTGCAGGACCTGCATTTGGGGTCTTAAGGAGCGCCCTTTTTGTTATCATAAATACGTATATACGGACACAAGCTGGAAATGCTGTGAAAAGAAAACGTTGAAAAATGTTGAAATTTTTACATTTAGCGGCTGTACTTATGGTTCACATGCTGTCTAACTTGGTTATTTATAGCTATAACTTTATCTTAAGTTCAGGAGGTGTTGTCATGCTGCTCGAAGCGATGTACCACGTTCCCCGCGATAAATGGGCTTATGCTTATAATCCCTCGACGATTCACCTGCGTGTACGAACGAAGAGAGACGATGTACAATATGTGACTGCACTGACTGGTGATAAATACGATTGGAATGGAACCTATAAGGAAATTCAATTGGAGAAAGCGGCTTCCGACAGTATGTTTGATTATTGGGAAACGGCAGTTAAGCCCAAATTCAAGCGTCTGACTTACATCTTCCGTATCACCGCCGGTACCGAAAATATATATCTGGCTGATAACGGAATTCATTATGCTCCCCCGTACCCTACCGGAGGATATTATGAATTTTCCTACATTCATGAAATCGATGTATTTAAGGTTCCCGAATGGGCCAAAGAAGCCGTGTTCTACCAAATCATGACCGAAAGGTTTGCTAATGGCAATCCCGACCTGAACCCTGAAGGAACCCAGGAATGGGGTGGCCGACCTGAACTGGATAACTACTTTGGCGGAGACCTGCAAGGTGTGCTCAATCACCTGGATGATCTGACTAAACTCGGTGTTAATGCCATTTACTTTACCCCGCTGTTCCAAGCAAACTCCTACCATAAATACGATACCGTTGATTATAAAAAAGTAGATCCTCATTTCGGGGATAATGAAATGCTCAAAAAAGTAGCAGAACAATGTCATCGCCGCGGAATCCGTGTCATGCTTGACGCGGTTTTTAACCATTGCAGCGAAGACTTCCCTCCTTTTCAGGATGTCCTGAAGAACGGCAAAAACTCCAAATATGCAGACTGGTTTCATATCAATGAATATCCGGTACAGATCAAGGATGGTATCCCAACCTACGATACCTTTGGGTTTTATGGCAATATGCCGAAGTTCAACACGGCCAATCCCGAAGTAAAAGACTATTTGCTTGATGTGGCTGAATATTGGATCAAGGAGATCAAACTCGACGGTTGGCGACTCGATGTTGCCAATGAAGTGGATAACCATTTTTGGCGCGATTTCCGCAAAGTGGTCAAAACCGCCAATCCAGAAGCCTATATTGTAGGCGAAGTATGGAGTGATTCCCTGACCTGGCTCATGGGAGATCAATTTGATTCCGTGATGAACTACCCTTTTGCTGACAAGGTGCTTGAGTTCTTCTGTGGTTCTATGGATGGTTATAACTTCGCTAACGAGATGGGATCACTCATTATGCGTTACCCGCAACAGACGAATGAAGTCATCTTCAACATGCTGTGCAGTCATGATACCCCACGTCTGCTTACTCGGGCTGGAGAAGACAAACGCAGATTAAAATTGTCGGTTGTGTTTCTTTTCACTTATATTGGTACACCCTGTATATTCTATGGGGATGAGGTTGGTATACGCGGAGAGAGTGACCCGGATTGCCGTAAATGCATGCAATGGGATCCTGCCAAGCAAGATCAGGAGCTTTATGACTTCTACCGCCTGATGATTGATTTGCGGAAAAGTAATGAAGCTCTGCGTAAAGGTCGCTTCCGTTTTTTGAAGGCGGATCACAATGATCCATGTATCATTTATGAACGTATGGATGACACTCTTCACTTCACAGTGTGGATGAACAATACTCCGCAAGAACGTACCCTGTCACATCCGATGGAAACCAAGGACTGGAAGGATGCACTAACCGAAGATGCTGTTGTTCCCACCAATGGAATGATGAATATTAAACTTGATCCTTACGGATACCGTATTTTGTATAGACAATTGGAACCGAGTTAACTAATTTTCAGAAAACTCCTGAAATATTGAATAACTCTTTAATAATCATTGGATACTTCAGGAGTTTTCTAACGAAAAACTGAACTAAAGCTATAACTTCGTCGTTTTTAAATCCCCTTTTGCATCTATAGTTATTCTCCATCGTGTAGAATTCGGACCAAGCATGACAATTTCATTTACTAATTGATATAACGTTCCATTATTATCTTTAACCAGATCAACCACTACGTTTTTCCCATTTGTAAAGGGACTTGCGCCAAAGAGATAACGTCCCGTCGCACTTGCCGCAACCATCAGCATGTTATCTCTTATGATGTTTCCCTCCACCGTATTATTAACAATATCCAGATGCACTGCCCACCATGTCCCCTCATATTTTAAACGATTTCCAGTTATGATATTGTTCGAGCCACGTAATTGTATACATGTACCTTTTCCTGCAACTGAATTATGAGAAAAGGTACAATCATTATGCAAACTGACCATTCGGTCAGGATTGGTCGTCTCAAAGCCAGGCTCAATGATGTTGCTTGATGCAATCACTCCATTGGCAATATCCATGGCTATGCCCGCTTGGGCAATGTAATTACCTTTTACGATAATATGACCATCCGCGACAATTCCCCAGTGTTTTCCTCTTGGAATGATGATGTTGTCAGATATGATTCCGATGTCCATGCCTTCTGCACCTGCACTGGTTTTCGCTTCAATCGCAGCAGTAGCACTTGGTCTTAAAATGGTGTCGATCAGGTTGCCCTGGATTACAAACAAATGGTTGCTCAGACCGTTGGGATTGTATCGGGAGGGAAAGAAAGATACCGAAATGACAGAAGTGATCTTGATATCCTTAAATACATTGGAGGTTACAAAGGCACCTTCGAAACCGATAAGCCCCACGCCAAATGCTGTTCCATTCAGGCTGTTTCCATGTATATACAGATTTTTGGCTCCAGTCTCGCCTCCCTCATTGTTACAGGTAATCCCGCCGCCTACTGAAGGCATATTACTCACTTGTTGTCCGCCTGAAAAAGCAGCATAATCTGGATCACTGGATAATACAGGAGTGTGCAGAAAGTTATCGGTGATCGAAACATGCCATGTTCCCTTGACCAGAATGCCATCCCCAAGATATCGGTAACAGTCATTCTCACGAATCACCACAAAAACCAAATGACTCCGAACTGCAATCGGTTCTTCTCCCAAGTGATGAAGTTTATTGTTTCTTATCACGACATTTCGGGCGGGATTGTCTTGACTGCTGGAACCATTGACTCCAATGCCATCGGTAAATTTACTAATATCGTTATTTTGCAACAATACATTGCTTGAATTCTCGATGTATAAACCTGTCTTGTTTTTACTCCAAGCTGCTTGAGTCGTACGAACCAAAGTCACGCCACTAATCTCTACATGATTGCTTCCTTCAATTCGGATTCCCTGATCGGAAACCTCCAATATTGCTCCTGGCAACGCCTTGATGATGACAGATCTTCCACTAAACGTATAGAACCAGCCCGCCTTGACAACTTTATAGTGCCCTGGCGTAAATAATAAAACATCACCATCCTGTGCCGAGTCAAAAAAAGCTTTGATCTGGGCTGTCTGATCGCTTCCATCTCCCGGAGCAAAACTCCTCACATCAATAAGGCTGCCCGTCAGCGTGGATTGCACAGCGGCGATATTCCCCATGATCTGGCCAAACATTTCATTCATTTTAACGGCATTATACCCGTCGGTACTGCTTAAAGCCTGCAAATTAGGATTGTAAGTAGAGGTAAAATTAATGTAGTTGTTCATTTTAAATTCGCCTCCTCCTTATGATCGTACAAAAAAGCCGCAGTACGAATATACTGCGGCTCATTTGTGCAAATCTATTTCACAGATTCAAGCATTATGCGTCGATAAATATCCATATACTCTTCAGCTGAGACGTTCCAGCTGTAGTCTCCGCTCATTGCATTTTTCACGATCTTTTTCCAGTGCTCTGGCTGACGGTAAAATTCTTCAGCACGGCGAATGGTGTTCATCATATCATGGGCGTTAAAGCTGGTGAAAGAGAATCCATTCCCCTCACCGCTAAATTCATTGTATGCCTGCACCGTATCGTTCAGACCCCCTGTTTCCCGGACAAGTGGTACACTGCCATAACGGAGTGCAAGCAACTGGCTAATGCCACATGGCTCGAACCTTGATGGCATCAAGAACAGATCACTTCCGGCATAAAAACGGCGGGATAACCCATCATTGAAGGTGATCTGAGCAGACATTTTCAGCGGATAACGATTCGCTGCCTCACGGAACCAGTGCTCATAAGCCGGATCCCCGGTACCCAATACTGCGAATTGAATGTCGTCATAGTACAATAATTCATCCAATACACGACATACCAGATTCAAACCTTTGGAATCCACAAGCCTTGTAACCATCACCATAAGTGGAGCATCCGGACGTACAGGCAATCCTAATTCCTTTTGCAGCTCGATCTTGTTCTCGATTTTCTTGGACAGGCTGGTTCTGTATTTAACCGCAATTTTATTGTCCGCTGCCGGGTTGTAACTCTTGGTATCAATACCGTTGACAATCCCACTGAAACGATCGCCCAATGAACTGAGCAATCCATCCAGACCATAGCCATAATAGGAGGTTTGTACTTCCTTGGCGTAAGTAGGGCTGACGGTCGTCACATGATCCGCAAAAACGATTCCAGCCTTAAGGAAATTGACATTGCCATAATATTCTGCCCCGTCCACCGTAAAATACCGATCATCCAGCTCAAGCAAATCACTGAATAAATCATGTGGAAACACACCTTGATATAACAGGTTATGTATCGTAAAAACGGTTTTCATCTCACTATAAAAGGGATCATGAGCAAAGTGAGCCTCCAGCAGTAAAGGAATCATACCCGCGTGCCAATCGTGACTGTGCAGCACATCCGGCTTGAATTCAATTTGTGGCAACACCTCGAGAACAGCACGATTGAAGAAGGCAAAACGCTCCCCGTCATCCATATACCCATACACGCCATCCCGTCCAAAATAGTATTCATTGTCTACAAAGTAAACAGGAATCCCGTCATGAAC
Organism: Paenibacillus sp. MDV22-iso6; assembly: GCF_058408365.1. NCBI lineage: Bacteria > Bacillati > Bacillota > Bacilli > Caryophanales > Paenibacillaceae > Paenibacillus > Paenibacillus sp. MDV22-iso6. Next base: position 120,111 of record NZ_JBZVDZ010000009.1, read on the forward strand.
CAGCATCTCTATTCCACAATAAGGTCTGCGCCAACCAAGAGGAACATCTGTCGTGATCACAGGCTCCATCGCCTCTTTATACTCATCCGGGATGCCCTTGTATTTGGGTAAAATGACACGAACATCTGCCCCACTCTTCTTTAGTGCTTGTGGTAATGCGCCTATGACGTCAGCAAGGCCTCCTGTTTTGATAAATGGATGTACTTCAGCAGCAGCAAATAGAATATTCATGCCTTCGTCCTCCTTTTGGGTTTAACTATAGTGCTTTCTTTTGTTTTACTGGTTTTAGTGGTACTGGCTTTTGCTCTGACGGATTGAACTTCAAGGGGCAGTGCATCCGTTTTCCGACGTGTGTTCTTTTTTAAAATAACTACACTTAGCGGTGGCAAAACAACTTCCAGACTATGTGGTTGCCCATGAAAAGGAATCTTTTCTGTAGTAAGCTGCATATCATTGATAATGCCTGATCCGCCGTAATCGGAATGATCACTGTTCAGTACTTCGGTATACATACCGGGACGCATGACACCAATCCGGTAACGCTCCCGCTTGACTGGCTGAAAGTTAATGAGCACAAGGAGTGTATCCGCAGATTTTTTTCCTTTGCGCACATATGAAATGACACTTTGGTCCTGATCATCCGGAGTGATCCATTCATAACCGTCAAAGGAATGATCAAGCTCCCACAAAGCTTTTTCGCCCAAGTATAGCTCGGACAGATCCCGTTCAAACTTGTGGAGTTTACGGTGACTGTCATAGTTCAGCAAAAACCAGTCCAGTTGATCTTCATCTTTCCATTCGATAAACTGGCCGAATTCTCCACCCATAAACAGCAGTTTCTTGCCTGGGAATGTCATAAAGTACCCCATGAAGGCACGCATGCCGGCAAACTTCTGCTCGTATGTTCCTGGCATCTTGTCTAGGAGCGACTTTTTGCCATGAACGACCTCGTCATGAGACAGAGGAAGCACGTAATTTTCAGCAAAGGAGTATACGACTGGGAATGTCAGCAAATGATGTTTGGAAGGACGTTCGTGAAAATCCGATTCCATGTAATCAAGTGTATCGTTCATCCAACCCATGTTCCATTTGTAGTTGAACCCTAATCCACCCTGATCTACTGGCGAAGTAACCATCGGCCATGCACTGGATTCTTCTGCCATCATCAGAGCATAGGGAAAGTACTTGAAGACCGTTTCATTCAACTGCTGCAAAAAAGCAACAGCTTCCTTGTTTTCCAGGCCACCTTCGTTATTCGTTCGGTATTGTCCTGGCTGCTTTTCGAAATCCAACTTAAGCATACTGGTTACCGCATCGACCCGAAGTCCGTCGAAATGGAACATCTCCATCCAATACAACGCATTAGAGATCAAAAACGAACGAATTTCAGGTTTAGAGTAGTCAAAGCTGAGTGTGCCCCAGCCTGGTCTCTCTGCTAACAGTGGATCTGCATATTCATACAAGGGCGTTCCATCAAACAAACGCAAGCCATGAGCATCCTTCGCAAAATGTGCGGGGACCCAATCGAGCAAAACGCCTATTCCTGCCTGATGTAGAGTATCAACTAGATACATCAGATCTTTAGGCTGCCCGTAACGGCTGGTTGGCGCAAAAAATCCTGTGTTTTGATACCCCCACGATAGGTCGTAAGGATGTTCACTTAGTGGCATCATCTCAACATGGGTATATTTCATTTCCAATAAATAAGGAACAAGCAAGTCCGCAAGTTCACGATAACTGTAGAGTGTGCCGTCCTCTTTCCGTTTCCAGGTTCCAGCATGCATTTCATAAATATGTAGAGGTTTGTTATAAACGCCTCGTTGTTTGCGTCTCCACGTGCCATCATTCCATTTGTAACCTTCGATGGAGCTGGTGACCGATGCCGTACGCGGACGAACTTCAGCCTGGAAAGCATAAGGGTCAGCTTTAAGCAATTCGGTACCCTCTTCCGTTAATATACGGAATTTGTATAATGTTCCTTCACTGATTTCCGGAATAAAACGACTCCAAAATCCAGAATCGGGTATCTTATATAAAGGTTCCTGTTCACCTTTCCATCCATTACGGTCTAAAGCCAGGCCTACTTCTGTGGCATTCGGAGCCCACACGGTAAAACGATACCCCTGACGATGATCTTCGATCGCAGGCTGTGCGCCCATTATTCGATAACTGTGATGAAGGTTTCCTTCATGAAACAAATAAATGTGCTCCGGCGAAATTTCCGGGTTTGTTAACGGTTGAATGGCCAAGAGATCACCTTCTTCTCCAGAAAATAGATATAACATTAACCATTACCCCATTCTAGCCAAGTTGAAAAGAAAAATGCGGTGTGTAAAAAAATGTTGTAATTTTTCAGGATTTTTACAGTATACATCGTTTCAATAGCTCCGCATTGCGTTTATGTATGTACTACACTGGACAAATATCTTGGGAGGGAAACGATTATGTTTAATAAAGATTGCATCGCTATGCTGTTGGCGGGAGGAGAAGGGAAGCGATTAGCCCCTTTAACCTCAAGTATCGCAAAACCCGCTGTACCGTTTGGCGGGCACTACCGGATTATCGATTTTCCTCTCAGCAACTGCGTAAACTCAGGCATCGACACTGTAGGTGTTCTGACGCAGTATCAAGCTGATTCATTACATGATCACATTGGTGGAGGAGAACCTTGGGGACATGGTACTTCAAGTGAGGCAGGAATTTCCTTACTTCCATCTTATCATACAGGAAATGACGAATACTTGGGAACCGCGGATGCTATTTATAAAAATATTGACTATATTGACCAACAAAACCCCGAAAATGTTCTAATTTTGTCGGGTGACCATATCTATCATATGAATTATCGTGAAATGCTGGAAGCTCATACAGCGAATCAAGCGGTAGCGACGATCTCCGTTATGGAGGTTCCGTGGGAGGAAGCCCATCGCTTCGGCATTATGGCAGCGGATGAGAATCTGAGAGTTACCGAGTTTGCCGAGAAACCGGCCGAACCGAAAAGTAATTTGGCTTCCATGGGCATTTACATGTTCAAATGGGAATACCTGAAGCGCCACTTGCTCGAAGATGCCGCTAATCCGGAATCCAGCCATGACTTCGGTAAAGATGTGATTCCTCAAATGTTGAATGAGAATACGCCTCTCTTCGTATATAACTTCAATGGTTATTGGAAAGACGTGGGTACCGTGAAGAGTTTATGGGATGCGCACATGGATCTGCTTCATAACGATGAAGACTGGAGCCTGCAAAAAGAAGACTGGCCGATGTTTACTCGTGACTGGAGAACTAAACCAAGTGCATACAAAGCACGTCATACACGTGCTGAGCTCCTGCACTCCATGATCCATGAATCCTGCTCCATTGATGGCCGGGCTGAACGTTCTGTTATTTTCTGCGGAGCCGAAGTTGGTAAAGGTTCTGAAGTTAAAGACAGTGTGATTATGCCAAATGCACGGGTAGGTCGCGGTGTTCACATCGAACGCGCCATCATTGGCGAAGGTGCCATTATTAAAGACGGTGCCATTGTCAAAGGTACGGCGGATGAAATCGTGGTTGTCGGACCAAATGAGATTGTCTCCGCCAAACCGGCTGTACGTACACAACCTGTACGCATGCTGAAAGATGTTTATGAAAAAAGTGGGCGTCTGCGCGCTGGTGAACTTTCTTCATAATCTTAAAGAAAAGGCGAGCCATATATGGCTCGCCTTTTTGGTGCGAAAACAATCTTTATGCAAAAATCAATTTTTTTTCGGATCAGACTCACCTTGAGTTAACTTCGTATCGAGAGTCACTTCGGCTTCATCATTCTGCATTATGGATTCCTCCACCGTCTCTTCCTCCGGTAAAGCTGGTAATGTCACCGTAACAGTTGTTCCCGTTCCGAGTTCACTTTGCATGATAATTGTTCCCTCATGCAGTTCTACCAGTTCCTGCGTAATAGCAAGCCCGAGCCCTGTTCCACCGTTCTGGTGATCGACCTGGAAGAAGCGATCACGCACCTTGATTAAATGCTCTTCACTGATACCAATACCCGTATCCTGCACAGCAGCTATAATCTGTCCGTCTTCTTCTTTGACCGATAAAAAGATCCATGAATTCTCATGGGAGAATTTGATCGCATTGTCTACAATGTTCAGGAAGACTTGTTTTAGTCTGTTACCATCCCCAAAAACATTGAAAGCACGATTTTCATCGCTTTCCAACTTGAGATGTATCTGTTTTTGCTCAGCTTTTGCCCAAACATTCAACATAGTTTCCTGAACAATCTCACGAATGCTGACGGTCCCTTTCACCAACTTCATCTGATTTTGCTGCAATTTGGAGAAATCGAGCATCTCTTCTACTAGTCCGATCAGACGCTCCGTTTCTTTAGAGATAATACTCATTCCAATCCTCGTTTCATCCGGATCGTATCCACCGGAGTCCAGCGTCTCACTCCACCCTTTAATACTGGTCAGGGGCGTTCGCAATTCATGAGAAATGGAAGAAATAAAATCGTCTTTGATCTGATTGCTGCGCACAATTTCATGTGCCATAAAATTCAGAGTGGATGCCAGTTCGCCTAATTCATGTTTGTAGTTGCCCTTAACTCTCACATCCAGACGTCCTCGGGCCATCTGAGCGGACACTGCCGTAATATTGTTAATCGGTCGTACAATGGAATTGGCCATACCTATACTAATAATCAAGACAATTGCCAGTACGCCAACACCTACTGCAATCGCAAGCATCCCCATGAACAATAACTTGGAATTCACATTTTCGAGCGATGTTAGGTATCGAATAACATACGTATTTTCGCCGCCTAGATCAAACTTGTGGGAAACGGCCATGACCTGCTCTCCCGTGGCGGGTTGTCTGCCTACCCAACGTCCCATACCGCCATTTAACGCCTGTTGAATATCACTCGTTTGCAGAACGGCACGGTCAGATTCAAATGCAGTCGAACTCGCTAACACATGACCGTTCAGATCCAGAATCTCAAGTTCTGTATTAGATAATTCCAAATTAACAAGTAGTCTGGACAGGTTATTTCCATCTTCCGAATTACTCTCACGAGCTAGAGGCTCAAAAAAATCCTTCGAATTGGAGATATGGGTACTGATTGTATTGTAGATGCTCTCATAATAATATCGTTGCACCGCCAGCATAAATACGAATTCCACCAACAGCAGAGCCAGAAAAACTACAATGAAGTAATGTAGTACAATCTGCCGTGTGATGCCTTTTTTGATCATTGATCCCGGCCCTTCCATTTGTAACCGTGACCCCATACAGTCTGCAGGTATTCAGGTTCGGAAGGATTGTTCTCAATTTTCTGGCGCAAGCGGCGAATATTTACGTCTACGATTTTGGGATCACCCATATACTCTTTGCCCCATACGTGATCCAGCAGCACATCTCGACTAAGCGGTGTGTTTTCCTTTTCCAAGAAAAATTGAATCAAGGAAAATTCGGTTGGTGTTAACTCAATTAATTCATTTTGTTTCTTAAATTGCTTGGAGATTAGATCCAGCGAGAACGGCCCTGATTGAAACGTTACCTTTGCAGCCGTCTCCCGGTGAACATTGACCCGGCGCAACAAAGATTGTATACGTGCAATCAGCTCGGTTGGACTAAACGGCTTACTTACGTGATCGTCCGCGCCAACGGAAAGCGCATATACCTTGTCCTGCTCCTGTACTTTGGCTGTGAGGAAAATAATTCCCAGACGTTCATTCGTTTCACGAATACGACGACACACTTCAAATCCGTCAATTCCAGGAACCATAACATCCAGCAAAGCCAAGTCGATATCTGGTACGGATTGCAAAATGCGAAGCGCCTCGTGTCCATCTCCAGCTTCAAGCACTTCAAACCCATTTCTTTTCAAATTAATAACAATAAAACTGCGGATGGATTCTTCATCCTCTAGAATAAGTACTTTACTCATTAAGTTCTTCCTTTCTATTCAGTTGCGGTATATTGTCAAGCAATCCATCATCGGCATCCAGTTGTGCACCGCGGGAAGCAATGACCCGATCATTCGTTCGGGTAATCTCTTTCCAACTTTTTCCTTTTTCCTGCTCCCACTGAGAAAGGGTGAAATATTTTATTTCACCTACGGTTTCATCCGTATCAATCATTTTAAAACGAATGTATTTTTCTTTTTCCGATTTAGTATCAATGGTAATCTTCCCATACCACTCTGCCTTCAGATTCAAGTGGAATAAGTCAGCATCATCCCGATATTGGAATGAGACAAATTTCTTATCATCCTTGCCATCCCATTGATAAAAGGTATAGAACCACATCCGGGAATCAAATACGTAATGTTCCCAGCCTTTAGGCGTTTCCTTCAAGCCAAACTCAATAATACCATCATTGTCGACATCACCGCTTAAAATTTTGTCATCTCTGTAGGTTTGATCAGGCGATTTAAAAGCATTCACTAACTTGTTATCTTTTACGTATATGATCTGTGAGAATGTACTACGGTCATCCAGCTCTGAATCCAGTACAATACCCACTTTATCTTTGGCAATCTGACCACCGAGAGCATTATATATCTCTTTCACAGTATAGTCCGTCTGCATTCTGTCAACTTCCTTGAAACTTCCTTCGTCGTACTGATACAACGCAATAGATGCAAATCCGCTATTGTTCAGGGATACGATTGCGAAATCATTTTTCTTGTCCCCGTTTAGATCGAGGGTGTTCCCTTGAACATCATCTATAATATATTGATTATACGGAACACCACCCAACACTTGTTCAAGTGCTCCAGCTTTATAAGAATAAGCAGTTAATGCTTTCTGTTCTTGTAAACTTACACCCAAGATAATATCCGGATTCCCATCATTGGTAATGTCCAAAACTTTGAACGATTGCAGTTCATTCCCCGGAACATCAAATGTCAACTTCTTAACCCATGAATCCCCCTGCTCTTCCAACAACATTCCATGAATTCGCACGTTCTCATTCGGGGTCTCATAGAAAACGATGGCTTCCCGAGTACCATCTCCGTTTAGGTCTTCAACACGAATCATACTGGTATTATTCATGTCTTTGGGGCGAATCAATTTGCTTTCGGGTGGCTGTTCCCGCTGAACCACATTTAATAATTTTTCCTTGTCTGTAGACATCATTGGTTTTCTCATCAAACCCTTAGGATCGCTTATGACAGTACATCCGCTAAGGACTGAACCGAGCAAGATACTTACTGCTCCCCCCGCTAACAGGCGCCCCCACCGTGAATTAAGCAAATTCATCACTCTTTTCAATAGTTTAAATCATATTTTTTTCTTGCTGTGTCAACCGACGTCCACGTATATCAAAAGCAATCTTGCCTTCTGCAAGACCCCAGATGCGGGTCGCATGTTTCTCTGCCATCTCAATCGGCAATACTGCAATTACGGTAGCCCGTTCCTCTTCGCACAATTTGCGCAGTGTTTCCAGCACCGTATCTGCGGTATGAGGATCAAGTCCGATGACAGGTTCATCCGCCAAAACAACTTTGGCACCATGCGCCAGCGCTCGGGCAATCGCAACACGCTGCTTCTCGCCACCGCTGAGTTTCTCTGCCGTCTGGTGTGCTTTATCCAGCAATCCGAGCCCTTCCAGATAATCCATCGCACCCATATAATCATCGGAACGAACCATACCTGTTACCATTCTCCATAGAGGAGTTTGACCAGAACGACCGATCAATACATTTTTCAAAGCTGTACGTCTCGGATACAATTGCGGATTCTGTTCCAAGTATGCCCATTCCCGTTTAATTTTCCGTTTTCCAGACCAACCTTCTTTTATAATCTCGGCGCCGTCCACCGTAAATCGACCACTGTCCCATTTTTCCATCATAGAAAGACATTTAAGCAGCATGCTTTTTCCGCTGCCACTTGAGCCCACTACACCAATCATTTCTCCCTGTTGCATATCGAATCGTATATCCCGCAGAACCGGAACCCGGTCCGCTCCAACGGATTTGCTTAAACCCTCAACTCTGATCATCGCGATGTCTCCTCTTGTCCATGTTTTTCCCTACTACTAGTGTACTCGGAAATGGACATCAATTTCCATGCGAACACCAGCTTCTATTTTACCACAGATTCGAGCATAGGTTTACGACGAAATAATACACCTGCTGCACCAAATAGAAGATACATGAATCCAAGCAAAATAAACATGCTTCCTGGTGAAATCCAGTTAATCACTTGCCCTCCCAGATTCGGTCCAATGATGCTTCCAATTGTAAAATGAAATGAGGCCACTACGTTCGCTGCAGGCAGCAGCACTTTTGGCAAAATATCTGCGGCATAGGCCAGGCCAAGCGAGAAAAATGAACCTACCAGACCTCCTGCTATGGTCAACAGCACAAGTGTCCACCAGAAATGTGTGCCGGCCACAGGAACCAGCATGAAGATGATACCTCCTGTAATACCAGCAAACATTAACGTTTGCTTCCGACCATAACGATCACTCAACATACCTAGAGGTAATTGCAGAAACAGACCACCTATTCCGACAAAAGGCAGCAAGGACGATATCTGATTGGCATCCAGACCAATACGCAGCCCGTATACTGGAAAATTGCTGTTCATCCCGGCTTCCATGTACCCGTACAATAACGCAGGCAACAGCGCATACCATGCCCAGGCCAAGCTGCGTCGGAAACGGCGTTCAGGCAGTTGTCCATGTTCGGCCTTTTCCGGCTTCGTATCGGGAAGCTTCATTAATACAAGCATAAGTACCGCAGCCATACATACGAATAATACCCAGAATGGAACGGCATCCCCAAACCCGAGCAGCTTGATTCCCAATGGGCCAATACTGAATCCTAAACCATAAGACATACCATATAAAGAGATGTAACGTCCGCGTTTTTCGGGTGCGGTCACCAGTAGTACCCATAGCTGGGCAGAATAATGGAGTGCACTATCACCGATTCCGACGACGAGACGCAAAATAAACCAAATTTTGATATCCGGAAAATAAGGAAATAGAATCAGGGGAATCATGACAAATAACAGTCCGCCGATAATCAGCTTTTTGAAACCAATAGCTCCCAGCAGTCGTTCCGCCACCAAGGTCATGGCAAAAGATCCAACGTACAATGCGGCTGCATTCAATCCGTTCAAACCCGGCGAGACTCCTTTTTGCTCCAAGAAAATGGAGAGCACCGGCAATAAAAGTCCCTGGCTGATCCCCGCCACAACAATAACGGTAATCAGAATGAGATAGTTTGATGTAGAATGTGATAATTTGGGGGTGGTTATAGATGACACAAAAATCATTCCTCCTGCAAGCATACAAAGAAAAATCGCCATCACTGACGACCTTTCGCATGTTATAACTATTCTATTGATCATGTATGGTTACGCCAGGCGTTTTGCCCTGGACTTGAACATTATAGTGGACAACGCCCTGCAAAACAAGCCATAATAGTACTTAAGTCGCTGCGTACATTTAGATGTGACGGGAGGATTCTGCATCATATGGCTTATCATGTTAAAATCGATGTTTCACCGATATATGAAATGCTCAACAGCTTTTTGGTATATGTAACGAAGAAGTGGATTCAACATCTGGATGTTGGCCCTGAATGGATCATTGAGGTGGAAGGCAAACTAAGTTCCAATGTTCGAGCAGCGCTCGCACCTGCTGCCACCTGGCCTTTTGATGACTTTGATGTATTATTTGCATGGGCGGCCTATCGGAACACTTCTAATGAGAATATTGATTTTCTGGATATGCTTGCTGGACTAACAGCCGAAGAGCTGTTCGCACGCGTATCTGTTCTGCTACCCCATCTTACAATAGAAGAATCTACACGTATTCGGGATAGCTATGTGCCACTTTTGCGACTCTGGGATCAGCATTACTGCCAGAATATGAGTGAGGATTATCGTACCTGGCTGGAGGAAGACGCTGAAGAGAAACGGGTACTGCTTGAAAAAATGGGGCCTGAACTCCTTATTGAATACGCTACTGCGGGTGTTCTGGTTGAACCGATGCCTGGACTGGATGAAGTTATCCTGTTTCCAACCGTCCACAACCGCCCCATTAATATGTACTGCTTCTATGAGGGCATGATGATCATGCAGTATCCTGTAGACGCACCCGAAGAGGATGAAGACCAACCACCAACCTGTCTGCTTCGTTTCACACATGCCCTGGCTGATCCGGAAAGACTCCGTCTTCTACGCTACGTGTCAGGTGAACCGAAGTCACTCGCTGAGATGTGTGAGGAGCTGGGTAAAGACGAGGATATGGTTAAAGATCAGGTTATGGCACTGCGCATCGCCGGACTGCTGCGAACCCATCTGCTCGGCAGTAATCGCAAGGAGAAATACAGTATTCGACCAGATGGCGTATCTGAATTGAATATGTTCCTGGAATCTTATATTCGCATATAAAATATGAACAACTGTGCTGCTGCAAGGAGTGAATTGGATATGAAAATAATAAAACAACATATTTTGTTTGATCTAGATGATACACTCGTGTATTGTAATAAATATTTCAACCTGGTGCTTGGTGAATTCTTCGAGAACATGCAGGAGTGGTTTGATGGACATGCCCTAACGGTTCAACAAATTAGGGAGAAACAGCTGGAGATTGATGTAACCGGGGTCAACAAACTGGGATTTGCAAGTCACCATTTCCCGCAATCCCTTATTGATACCTACCGTTACTTCTCCCAGAAGTTCTCAAAGCCAACCTCTCATCAAGAAGAGTCTTACCTCACCAAATTGGGAATGAGTGTATATGACCAAGAGGTTGAACCTTATCCTCATATGGTCGAAACGCTGGAGAATCTTAAATCAGCTGGACATGCCCTCTACCTGTATACAGGTGGAGAAACCGTAATTCAGCAGCGGAAGATTGACCAGATGAAGCTCTCGGCTTATTTCGATGACCGGATCTACATTCGGCAACATAAGAACATTGAAGCGCTCGAAGGCATTCTTTCAACTGGACCGTTTGAACGTCGTGCAACTTGGATGATTGGAAACTCACTGCGCACAGACATCATGCCAGCAGTGACGGCCGGCATCCATAGCATATATATCAAACAGCCGAACGAATGGCAATACAACATGGTGGAGCTTCAACCTAATCCAGAGACATCGATGTATACCATCACCGCCCTGGAAGAGGTACCGAAGGTCATCCATGAAAATATACAACAGCAGCAACAGAAAAGGACCCTTGGATAAGGGTCCTTTTCTTATTTAATTCTAATAGGATTTGGCGCTGGTATATCAGCCTTCACGTTCTTCTTTCTGCTTTTACATCCAATAAACTTATGCATCCTGCTTTTCCGCAGATAGTTTGCCGGTTACATTATCTTGCAAAATAATACGTGCCTTCACCGTACTTCCGTCTTTTCGTTTAAAAGCCAGTACCTGAGTACTGCCCTTTTCAATCAACGCTTTTAACATCGTACTGGTTATTTTCTTGCCGACGTACTCTTTCCATATGACAAAGCCGCAACCTTCCTTAAACCTTGTACAGCCATAACCTTTCTTGCCTTCAATAATCTGACCGGTGCAACCCGGTGAAGGACAGGATGCCAGCGTTTCACGAACGCCCGGTTGACTGGAAGTCGAAGTTCGCGTTTGTGCCGTTGAGTTCGCAACACTGCCATTTCTGGATGACGCTCCCGACGTTTGACGTGAAGGCTTCGAACCTGCAATGGTACTTGAGCCAGTACCTGATGTCTTGGTAGAAGTAGTTCTAGTGCTGGTTCTCTGGGTTTTGGCTCCTTTGCCTTTACCCCGTCCCCCACGTGTGTCTTCCCCAAAAGCATCCGCTGGTGCGGGTGCCTGCACACGTACTTTATCAATAATGGACATCGTAAATTTTTTGACGTTCTCCATAAACTTATCCTGGCCCGCTTCACCTTTGGAAATTTGGTACAATCTTCTTTCCCATTGGCCCGTCATTTCAGGCGAGGTTAACAGATCTACGCCTGCCTTACGGATCAATTCGATGGCTGTCCGACCCTTCAACGTCAATTGCATCTTTTTACCCTGCATCGTAATGTAACCCACGTTTTTGAGTCGTTCGATCGTTGCCGCACGAGTCGCAGGTGTACCTAATCCACTGTCCTTCATAGCATCACGGAGCTCTTCATTCTCGATCTGTTTCCCTGCACTCTCCATTGCTTTTAGCAACGTTCCCTCAGTATAACTCTTGGGAGGCTGTGTCGCCTTCTCCTTGAATTCACTCTTGGTACATTGAACAGGCAATTCAGGTTGAACGGCAAAGGCCTTGTCCGTCCATTCCTCTGCTTCCTCTTCTTCGTTGCTGTTTTTCTTTGTCTTTTTCTTGCCTGTCTGCTCCTGATCCGAAGTTCCCAGTACCACCTTCCACCCCAGTGACAGCAGTTCTTTCACAGATGTCTTGAACTGGTGCTTCTCAACATCAGTGAGCACGGTATGCTGCTTATACTCTGCTGGGGGATAGAAATGAGATAAGAAACGTCTTACGATCAGATCATAGATATTCTGTTCATCCTTGGATAACGTACCCGGTCGTTTCAATGTAGGCAGAATCGCATGGTGATCCTCAACTCTGGATGGGTTACATACACCCTTGTTACCTTTATGAACAAGTTCAGGTTTCGCTCCTTGCGCCAGTTCACTATAAGGTCCATTTTTAAGCAGATTCAGCGTTTTGTGCATACCTTCAATATTCTGTTCCGTAACATAGTTTGAATTGGTCCGTGGATAAGAGATCACTTTATGTTTCTCGTAAAGCGCCTGTGCAATATCCAACGTTTTCTTCGCTCCATATCCATACTTGGCATTTGCTTCACGCTGCAAAAGGGTCAGGTCATACAACCGGTATGGATACTCCTTGGTCTGTTTTGCTTCGTACTTGGTAATTTGTCCCGTCTTCCCCTTCACACTGGTCGCAATCGATTCAGCAACGGCGGGGTCGGTCAGCTTGTCTCCTTGACGTAATCCCCTGTACTCCACTCCTTCCTGACGAAACCAAGCGGCTACTTCATAAAAGGTCTGGGACTGGAACGCTTCAATCTCGATTTCCCGATCATAGATCAAGGCCAGTACCGGAGTCTGCACCCGGCCTACAGAGAGCAAGGCATTATGTCGAGTAGTGAAAGCCCGGGATGCATTCATGCCAATCAGCCAATCCGCTTCACTACGAGCCCTGGCAGCATGGGTCAAATTCTCAAATTCCGAGGCATCTTTCAAACCGTCAAAACCACGTTTAATACTCTCAGCGGTCAGGTCCGATATCCACAGCCGTTTGACAGGCTGACGCAGCTTCAACTGTTGTTGAATTAAGGCAAAAATATACTGTCCCTCTCGCCCTGCATCACAAGCATTAACGATGGCCGATGCCCTTTTTGCAAGTTCTCCGATCATTTTCAGTTGATCTTTCGTTCTGGGGTTGGGTACAATCTTGAACTGATCCGGAATGATCGGCAGGTCGCCGATATTCCAGCGCTTGTACTTTGAATCATAGGCATCCGGTTCAGCAAGTCCCAATAGATGACCAATCGCCCAGGTGATAATGTAATGCTCACCTTCCAAATAATTGCGATTGTTCTTGGCTCTTGGTTCTATGACGGCGGCAATGGTTCGGCCCATGTCGGGCTTTTCCGCAATAACCAGTGTCTTCATCCGTCCATCTCTCCTCCTTCACCGTCCAGATGACGGCAAAAAGGGGCCTTCCGCCCACGGAAGCCCCTTGCTTCTGAAACTTATTATATCAGATTTTGGTTGCGGGAGCATCCTCCCCATTGGATTTACCCTGCTGCCTGTTCATTCAAAGCCTGCTTCGCTCTGCACTCTTTGCATACGCCCTGAAAATCAAGTCGATGGTCTGTAACGGCAAAGCCGTACTGACGCTCGATTTGTTGTTCCAAACGAAGCAAACCATCCTCCATGATTTCTTCTACAGTGCCACACTCTGTGCAAATCAAATGATGATGGTGATGTGAACCATCCGTACTTCGCAGGTCAAAGCGCGCAGCACCGTCCCCAAAGTTAATCTTTTCTACGACCTGTAGGTCACTAAGCAGTTCTAGCGTACGATATACCGTAGCCAAGCCAATCTCGGGGAATTGTTCCTTGACTAGCAGAAATACTTCCTCTGCGCTAAAATGATCCTTCTCATGCTCAAGTAACACACGTACCGTAACTTCTCGTTGCTGTGTCAGCTTATACCCTTTTGCAACCAACTGTTTTTTAATGTCATCAATCTGTTCTGAAATGGATTTGTCCCGGTTACTTGCCATAAAGATTGCACCTCCGGATATTATAATTTCACAATTCGTGTAGTTTTTAATTAAGTGTCATTACGTTTCTTATTTATAATCATTATAATGTAATAATAAATCTTTATGAGATAAAAAGCAATGCTATACCTCACAGTTGTCTAAAATAATTGTAGCTGAACGTCTCATGTTATCTTAAAAACAACAAAAAAACCCCGCTAATTGCGAGAGTTTTATTGAATCAGTTATATATTTTATTAAAAAAATTGCAAATCCATATACATATACGGCTCATTATTCTTTATACGAGAACTGTAGCACCCATCAAGTATTTGTCCACTTCACGGGCAGCTTCACGGCCTTCATTAATTGCCCATACAACCAGACTTTGACCACGACGCATGTCACCTGCTGCAAATACTTTATCCACATTGGTATTGTATTTTCCGTAACGCGCCTTAACATTGGTACGACGGTCTGTTGCAAGTCCGAGTTGCTCCACAAGAGTCTGTTCCGGTCCGTCAAAACCGATAGCAATCATGGCCATTTGAGCTGGGAAGACGCGCTCTGTACCTGGAATCGGCTGATAGATCTTACGTCCCGTCTCATCTACAATACGCTCGATTTGAACGGTGTGAAGTTCTTTGAGATTACCCTCGTCGTCACCCACAAATTTGGTCGTCATGATGGAGAACTCACGCGGATCGTCACCGAACAATGCTTTCGCTTCTTCCTGTGCATAATCAAGAGTATATACGTTCGGGAATTGTGGCCAAGGGTTGTTAATGCGATCACGTTCCATAGGAGCCTGAGTATGTGTACCAAATTGTGTAATGCTTCGACAACCATGACGAAGTGATGTAGCTACACAGTCGGAACCTGTATCCCCGCCACCGATGACGATAACATCCTTGTCCTGTGCTGACAGGTAGTTACCATCCTCAAGGTTGGAGTCCAGGTAACTTTTGATGCTGCCATTCAGGAAATCCATGGCGTAATGTACGCCTTTCAAGTCACTGCCTTCAATGTTAAACTCACGTGGTTTGGTTGCACCGCCGCACAGGACAACCGCATCATAATCATCCACCAGTTGCTGCGCAGCAATATCTTTACCGATCTCCGTGTTTGTTACAAATTGAATGCCTTCTGCTTCCAACAAATCAACACGACGCTGAACGACGTTTTTGTCCAATTTCATCGTAGGGATACCATACATCAGCAAACCGCCGACACGGTCGGAGCGCTCGTATACCGTTACCGAGTGACCTGCTTTATTTAACTGAGCTGCTGTAGCCAGTCCTGCTGGACCTGAACCTACAACTGCTACACGTTTACCCGTACGTTTCTCCGGTGGCTGGGGAACTACCCATCCTTCTTCAAAACCCTTTTCAATAATGGCTTCTTCAATCGTTTTGATGGTTACAGGTTCACCGATCAGTCCCACTGTGCATGAACCTTCACAAGGAGCAGGACAGACACGACCTGTAAACTCAGGGAAATTATTCGTTTTGTGCAGACGATCAAGCGCCTCTCTCCACAAACCACGATACACCAGATTATTCCATTCTGGAATCAGGTTATGCACAGGGCAGCCCGACGTTCCGCCAGTCATATCTATACCTGTATGGCAATACGGGGTACCACAATCCATGCATCGTGCACCTTGTGTTCTGAGCTCTTCTTCAGCCATATGTTTATGAAACTCTTCCCAATCCTTAACCCGCTCCGCTGGTTGGCGGTCCGCAGGTAGCTGCCGTTTGTATTCCATAAATCCAGTAGGTGTAGACATCTTACGTTTTCCCCCATCCGTTCTTGTCTTAATCCCTTCATCTGCATGGTTCTATATGAAATGGATTACTCATGTTTGAGTTTTTGTATATTGTATCACAAAATCTTCTCGAAGATATTTCAATTATAGTAGCACTTTGCATGCTGAATATTAAATGGATTATCCGAATAATTATTTGTATTTTATACATCATATCGTCCAAGTCTACCCATGGTCAATACCCTTAAAATGGTTATTTCTAAGGTTTGGCTGTACAAAACCAGACGTTTAATTGATGAAAAAACGGACGAAACGTCATTTAAATGTGAGGTAATTTGTCATTAAAAACAACAATTTATGCTGTTTTAGGCTGCCAAATCCGAACAATAACTGATTTTAGGGCTTTACAACGGTGAATTCCCACAATTTTTATACTTTTTTACCACAGAGTGATTAAGGGGATATGTATTGCATTCATTTTTTCGTTATTTTTACGTCATATTTATGTCATTTATATGTTAATTCGTATTTATTTCATTCTATTTCTAAAAGAAAAGACGCTGTTCACGAATATTTCGCAAATCAGCGCCCCTATACTTCGTAAATAGCATATGTTTGGGCTCTTCTACTTCATCTTATGACCCTTTTACCGTTTTCGTTCGTAGAACTCAAACGTATATGCATAAACATTTTTTTCATCTTGCTCGCCTTCAATCTGTTCTGTTAGCTCCCACTCCGACCAATCCACTTCCGGGAAAAAGGTATCCCCCTCAAAATTCTCATGGATTTTGGTCACCACCAGACGATCTGCGAGCGGCAAAAACTCACGATAGACCTGGGAACCGCCAATGACGCAGAGCTCTTCGCCTTTTGTAACTTCCAGACCCTCTTCAATCGTATGCACCACTTCAGCCTGATTCGCTTGGTAGTTCAGATCTCTTGTTACAACAATATTCCGACGTTGCGGAAGCGGCTTGCCTCCAAAGGACTCCCATGTGTTACGTCCCATAATAATCGTTTTGTTCAACGTACGTTGCTTGAAAAAGGCCATATCTTTAGGCAAACGCCACGGAATGGAATTATTCAATCCAATGACACCATTCTCGCCCATCGCCCATACAAGTTCAATGCTCAAGATTTCACACTCCTTCAATCCGTGTCTGTTTATACGGCAATCGGGGCTTTAATACCCGGATGATGCTGATAGTTCTCAAACTCAAAATCATCAAACGTATAATCGAAAATGGAATCCGGCTTGCGCTTGATTACCAATTTAGGCAACGCGAATGGTTCACGCTCCAACTGCGTTTTCACTTGTTCCACATGGTTTGAGTAGATATGAACATCCCCACCGGACCAGATGAACTCTCCCACTTCAAGATCACACTGCTGCGCAATCATATGTGTCAGCAGCGCATAGCTGGCAATGTTAAATGGCAACCCGAGGAACGTATCTACAGAACGCATGGTAAGCATACACGATAGTTTACCCTCAGCCACATAGAACTGAAACGCGAAATGACAAGGAGGCAATTTCATGTTGTTAATCTCCGCCACATTCCAGGCACTAACGAGGTGACGCCGTGAATCTGGATTATTCTTGATCGAATCAATAACGGCAGCAATCTGATCGATCTTCTCCCCGTTTGGTGCTTCCCAAGTACGCCATTGTGATCCATATACCGGACCTAGGTCGCCATTTTCGTCAGCCCAATCGTCCCAGATCTTCACGCCGTTTTCCTTGAGATAGGATATATTCGTATCCCCGCTCAAAAACCACAACAACTCATGAATGACTGATTTCAGATGGATTCGCTTAGTTGTTACCAGCGGGAACCCTTCGGATAGGTCGTATCTGAGCTGTCTGCCAAATACCGACTGTGTTCCAGTTCCGGTGCGATCTCCCTTATGCACGCCAGTATCCAAGATATCCTGTAATAAATCGAGATAGTTTTTCAAATTATATTCCCCTCGCACTTCTAATTTCATAGCAATAAAAACAAACAAGAACATTCACACAACTGGTGTTTGCTCCAATTTGCCTTATTTTAAAAAAAACAGCATCGACCTAAGCCCTCCGCTGTCATATTGGTTGTTACAGTGTACCACATTAAGCTTCTGATTGCATGGTGCTTAATTGATTTAAGTGCTACTGAACCTCATTAATTCATGTCATTAACAGGCTCTCTCTTTAGGTGTTCACATAAAAAAAGGGACAGACAACGCTGTAACACGTTATCCATCCCTTCTTGATTTACGTATAATGCCGGACGAATCCGAAGCTTAGACGATATTAGCGGGAAATGATGTGGATCGGATGACCCATAACCAGTTCCGCAGCTTCCATCACGATTTCACCCAAAGTAGGGTGAGCGTGAATAGTCAGCGCCAAATCTTCCAGAGTAGCACCCATTTCAATTGCGAGACCAAGCTCAGCAATCAGGTTGGAAGCTTCCAGACCTACGATTTGGCAACCCAACACGAGGCCGCTTTCTTCGTCAGCAACGATTTTCACGAAGCCTTCAGCGTGGTTCAAAGATACAGCACGGCCATTACCCGCATATGGGAATTTGCCAGCTTTTACTTTGTAGCCTTTTTCTTTAGCTTCTTTCTCAGTGTAACCTACGCTGGAGCACTCAGGATCTGTGAACACAACTGCAGGCATACATTTGTAGTCAACTACAGATGGTTGTCCTGCGATCGCTTCAGCAGCCACTTTACCTTCATAAGAAGCTTTGTGGGCAAGTGCCAGACCGGATACGATATCACCGATTGCAAAGATGTGAGGAATGCTAGTACGGCCTTGGTGATCAACTTTAACGAATCCACGCTCGTCAACGTCTACGCCAATCAGGTCCAGACCAAGCTCTCCGTCTGTATTTGGACGACGTCCTACAGTAACCAGCAGGTAATCTGCAGTTACTTCTTTGGATTCACCATTTACGGAATATTTAACAGTTACATCTTTATCCGTTTGCTCAGCACTCTCAGCTTTTGCACCCGTTACGATTTCGATGCCTGTTTTCTTCATGTTTTTAGCTACGAGGCTAGTCATGTCTTTATCGAAACCTGGCAGTACAGTATCCAAACCTTCGATGATTGTTACTTTAGCACCGAATTTGGAGTACATTTGACCAAGCTCAGCACCGATATAACCGCCACCGATAACGATCATGCTTTTTGGAACTTCAGGCAAGTTCAGAGCTTCTGTTGAAGACAGAATGCGTCCGCCAAACGGGAAAGGTTTCAGTTCGATTGGACGGGAACCTGTTGCAATGATTGCATTTTTGAATTTGTAACGTGGAGACTCGTGATCGTTAAATACACGAGCTTCGTTTTCGTTAATGAACATGCACTCACCGTTGAAAACTTCAACTTTGTTGCCTTTGAGCAAACCAGCTACGCCGCCAGTCATTTTCTTAACAACGCCGTTTTTGAATTCTTGAGTTTTGCTGAAGTCCACTTTTACGTTCTCAGCAGAGATACCAAAAGCTTCGCCGTGCAATGCAGACTCATATTGGTGTGCAGCCGAGATCAGGGCTTTGGATGGAATACATCCGCGGTTCAAACAAACGCCACCCAGTTCGGATTTGTCTACGATCAATACGCTTTGGCCCAGTTGAGCAGCACGGATGGCAGCTACATAGCCACCAGGACCCGCACCAATTACTAATGTGTCGATATTGAGAGAAGCGTCGCCTACTACCATATCTTACACCTCCATAACAAGCAGCTCAGGGTTAGCGAGCAGCTGTTTAATGTAGTTCATAAAGTTTTGTGCTGTTGCGCCATCGATGATACGGTGGTCAAAGCTCAGGGAAAGAGCCATTACAGGTGCTGCAACAACTTCGCCATTTTTAATAACGGCTTTTTCGCTGATGCGTCCAGTTCCGAGAATTGCAACTTCAGGGAAGTTGATGATCGGAGTGAAGAACATACCGCCAGCAGAACCGATGTTACTGATGGAGATTGTGCTTCCTCTCATTTCGTTCGCGCTCAATTTGCCATCGCGGCCACGAGCTGCCAGATCACGAATGGAATCAGCGATCATCCAGATGGATTTACGATCAGCATCTTTGATAACAGGAACGATCAAGCCGTTGTCTGTATCTGTAGCGATACCGATGTTGTAGTATTTTTTGTATACAATTTCATTAGCTTCTTCATCAATCATAGCGTTCAATGCTGGGAACTCACGGGAAGCAGCAACCAGAGCTTTAACGATGAATGGCAGATAAGTTACTTTTGTACCTTTTTTCTCAGCGATAGGTTTCATGCGAGTACGGAAAGCAACCAGTTCAGTTACGTCCACTTCGTCCATGATTGTAACGTGAGGTGCTGTGTAAGCCGATTTAACCATCGCATTGGAGATCGCTTTACGGATACCTTTGAATGGTACGCGCTCTTCTTCCACACGTTGATCAGCTGCAGCAGCTGCTGGTGTTGCGGATTTTTTCTCTTCTTGAGCCGGAGTTTCGGAAGATGCCGCTGCGGAAGAACCGCCACCGTTTTTGAAGGATTCAACATCTTCTTTGGTAACTTTACCGTTGTTGCCAGTACCGTTAACTTGAGCGATGTCTACGCCTTGTTCGCGAGCAAATTTACGCACGCTTGGTGTTGCCAGAACGTCTTTGGCAGGTACTGCCGGAACGCTGTTGTTTCCGCCTTCTTTAGCTGCATCCGAGCTGGAAGCTGCTGCGGAAGAACCGCTTGTGTCAGCTCCACCTTGAGCTGCATCTTTTTCTTGTTCGCCTGCAGGAGCGTCGTCTTGCTCTGGAAGCTCACCTTCAGCGTCGATGATTGCAACAACTTCGCCAACGTGGCAAACTTGACCATCTTTTGCGAATACTTCTGTTACTGTGCCGTTAACCGGACAAGGTACTTCAACGACCGCTTTGTCATTCTGTACTTCCATGATGATGTCGTCGTCAGTTACTTTGTCACCGACTTTGATGTGCATCTTGATGATTTCGCCTTCGTGAAGGCCTTCGCCCAGTTCAGGGAATTTGTATTCAAATTTAGCCAACTGAAAAACCTCCTTGATTATGTCTCAATCCTGAAAACAACCCTTAACTCCAAGAAACAACCGTTACTGCTAATGCAATAAACTGTTACTCAAGGGGCTAATGGCTGTTTACAGTGCAGCTTGCGCTGCGGTGTGGATCACCATACTGCGCCTTGCGGCATGTCAGATGATTAAATTAGAAATTTACGACTTTGTTAACCGCAGCAACGATACGTGCTGGGTTAGGAAGCCATGTATCTTCGATTTGTGCAAATGGATATACAGTATCCGGACCAGCTACACGCAGAACCGGAGCTTCCAAGTGCAGGATTGCTTTTTCATTGATTTGTGCAATGACTTCAGCTGCAACACCTGCGCTCTTTTGAGCTTCCTGTACAACAATTGCACGGTTTGTTTTCTTAATGGAAGCAACGATAGTGTCGATGTCGATCGGGCTAACCGTACGAAGGTCGATAACTTCAACTTTGATTCCTTGTTTTTCGAGCTCTTCTGCTGCTTTCACAGAAGTGTGAACCATCATACCGTAAGTAATGATAGTTACATCAGAACCTTCACGAACAACGTTCGCTTTGCCCAGCTCAACTGTGTAATCTTCTTCAGGTACTTCTGCACGGAATGCATGGTACAAGTTCAAGTGCTCCATGAAGAATACAGGGTCGTTATCGCGAATAGAAGCGATCATAAGACCTTTTGCATCGTAAGGGTTAGAAGGCACTACCACTTTAATACCCGGAGTTTGCGTAAGCAAACCTTCAAGGGAATCTGTGTGCAATTCTGCCGCTTTTACACCGCCACCGAATGGTGTACGGAATACGATTGGAGAATTATATTTACCGCCGGAGCGGAAACGCATACGAGCTGCTTGAACTACCATTTGGTCAAGGGCTTCGAAGATAAAACCAACGAATTGGATCTCGGCAACCGGACGGAAACCTTGAACACCCAAACCAACAGCCAGACCGCCAATAGCGGACTCAGCGAGTGGAGTATCAAATACACGCTCTTCGCCAAACTCTTTTTGCAGACCTTCCGTTACACGGAAAACGCCGCCTACATTACCTACGTCTTCACCGAAAAGCAGAACGTTAGGATCACGTTTCAACTCAACGCGAAGCGCATCACGGATTGCTTCTTTCATGTTCATTTGTGCCATTTGCTTCATTTCCTCCTTAAACATTGACAGTTCACATTTGAATTCATACATGTATACCGGGACACCGGAACCCGTCCCGGATGTTTATGCTTTATCGGAAAAAACTTATTGGAAATCAGCTTTTTGCTCTTCCAAGTGCTTAGGCGTTTGTTCGAACATGCTGTCGATCAAGCCTGAAATCGTCATTTTCTCGGTTTTTTCCGCTTTTTTGATCTCTTCGTTCACTTTTGCTTTTGCTTCTTCTTTCACACGTGCTGTATCTTCTTCAGTCCACAGACCTTTTTTCTCCAGATATTTAGCAAAACGTGCGATTGGATCTTTAGCATTCCATTCAGCCTCTTCTTCTTTTGTACGATACTTAGAAGCATCGTCAGAAAGGGAGTGAGGACGGAAACGGTAAGTTACTGCTTCGATCAGAGTTGCGCCTTCGCCGTTACGACCACGTTCAGCAGCTTCCTGAACCGCTTTGATAACTGCGAAGATGTCCATACCATCAATTTTAACACCTTTGATACCTGCTGCTACCGCTTTGTGAGCGATGGACAGAGCTGCCGTTTGTTTAGCAAAAGGAGTTGTGATGGCATAACCATTGTTTTGTACGAAGAAAATAACAGGCAATTTGTAAACACCAGCGTAGTTCAGACCTTCATAGAAGTCACCTTCTGAAGAACCACCATCACCTGTGTACGTAATTACAACTTGTTTTTGTTTCTTCAGTTTGTAACCCATAGCAATACCCATTGCGTGCAGGATTTGTGCACCAATGATGATTTGCGGCATCAATACATTAACGCCATCCGGAATTTGTCCACCATGTTGGTGTCCACGGGAGTACAGGAACGCTTGATAAAGAGGAAGTCCATGCCACACGAGTTGCGGAATGTCACGATAGCCAGGACATACAAAGTCTTCTTTTTCAATTGCAAATTCACTACCAACCATTGTAGCTTCTTGACCAGATACTGGAGCATAGAAACCAAGACGACCTTGACGGCCCAGGTTTACTGCACGGTCATCCCAAGTACGGGTAAATACCATGCGATACATAATTTCTTTTAATTGATCGTCGGAAAGCTTAGGCATCATGTCTTTGTTAACGATTTCGCCGTCAGGAGACAGCACGGACAGAGCTTCTACATCCTCCGTATATACTTCATAAGGAACCTTGCTCATTTTTTTCTTCACCTCAACAAAAAATTTGAATATCAAGTTCCGCTGTTATAATATTATTATACACCTGTTTCACTGCATACGTCAAAGATATCCGTAATTTTTTTATGTTTCCTTCCGGATTGTATGTATAACAGGGGCTTAATATTGGTATAACAGCATAATACATGTTTGCGTATTTGACCTATCCCCGCACAAGGTTAATCTTACCGTATTGCGCGGTCGAATGCAAAAATTAACCGAGAAAGGTGACGTTTTATGACGGATTCCCGCTATTTGAAACGCACGATTGTAAAGGAAGAGATTGAGAGCCGCTATCTCGGAGAGAAGCGCACATTACGAATTTATCTTCCCCCAGGCTATAACGAATTGTTATCTTACCCTGTCGTATATTGTCAGGACGGTGAAGAATTTTTCAACTTTGGACGTATCGCCACCACTGCCAACCGCATCATTCTCGACGAGGGAGCCGAACCTTTCATTATAGTAGGAGTTCAGGTTGACGTGTCTGTAAGAACTCAGGAATACGCCCCTTTCGGCGATCGGTTCAAGGCGTATACCTCATGCTTCGCTGAAGAGATTATTCCCTATGTAGAAGAGAAATATCCTGTGCGCCGCTCTCCGCAGGAACGTGTTCTTGCCGGAGACTCACTGGGTGGCAGCGTTTCGCTTCATCTTGCTCTACTCTATCCAGACCTGTTTACACGTGTCATCAGCATGTCTGGAGCTTACTACTCCGCTTCCCAGGAAATCTACGCTGCAGCTGAAGACTTGTCCTGGTTATCGATCTGGATGATTGTTGGTTTGCAGGAGACTGCCTTTGAAGCCGATACCGGCACATATGATTTTGTTCAATTAAACCGGGATACCCGTGATTTGCTGGAAAAACGAGGTGCGCTTGTCTCCTATCAGGAGAAAGACGGGCATCACCAATGGGGATTCTGGCAGAACGAGCTGCCGGAAGCATTGCTTTACTTTCTTCAAGAAAATTAATTCGATTATTGAACAGGCGGCTGAAATGCCGCTTTTGTTTTACATTCACATGGTACCGCTTACATGAACGTTCAAAAAAGAAGCAGGCTCACCTGCTTGTCCGTTCCAGCTTCTTCTCTTGTATCACACAAGTCATTCCTAGAGAACACCACCGATTGTTATATCAAAGAATGTTCCTTTTCAATCCGATCCATCAACACGCCGCAGCCTGCATCAACCAGCCTGTATACTTCTTCAAAATTCCCCGTATAATACGGGTCGGGTACTTCACGGAGCGTCTCGTTCGGCAGCAGATCCATCATCTTGATAATTTCCGCATCCTCACCACCTGTTACACTTCTTACGTTAGCTGCGTTGGAATCATCCATGCATATAATGTAATCAAAATGTGTGAAGTCCGCACTCGCAAATTGCCTTGCCGCCATGTTGGCATAAGAAATTTGATATGAATCCAGCAATGATCGTGTCCCCTCATGCGGAGGTTTGCCAACATGCCAGTCTCCTGTACCTGCTGAGTCCACTGAAATCTGCTGATCAAGTCCTCTTTCACTCACTTTATGACGGAGGACAGCCTCAGCCATTGGTGAGCGGCATATGTTGCCTAAACATACAAACAAAACGTTAATCATGTTATTCCCCCTTACTCAAGGTGCGGTTAAGTGGCGCTGGTGCTGTCTGAGGTTTCACACTCTCCGTTTGTACCAGAGAACGACGAGGCAGCTTCCATTTATAATGAACAGAACACATTCGGAAGAACACAACTGCGGCGAAACATATTAACAGCCCAACGTTGGTTGTGAACCATCCCATACCTATGGCAAAACCAGCTGTTATTGCCCACACGGCATAAATTTCATCACGCAGTACCAATGGCTTCCTGCCAGCCAGCAGATCACGAATGATTCCTCCGCCTATACCGGTCATCACTGCGGCTACAATAACCGCACTAATGGGATGTCCCATATTGGCTGCGTATAACGCCCCTTGAATCGCAAATGCTGCAAGTCCAATCGCATCGAACAGCGCTTCTGTCCGCTTCCAGTGACCAATCCACTTAAGAGGTAGTACGAAAGCAATCGCTACAGATATAAGGGCGAGCATAATCAGCATTCCCTGGCTCCACAGCATCGTTACGGGTACACCAATGAGAACATTACGAATGACTCCGCCTCCAAATGCGGTCACGAGTCCCAGTACCAGTACACCCAAAATATCATATTCCTCTTCCATTGCCACGAAAGCGCCGGACATTGCAAATGCAATGGTACCTATAATGCTGAATACTTCAAAAATGTGCAAGTCCAACCTGTTCAAACCTCACTTTTCAAGTCATCTCCATGTTGCTCTACCCATTGTATCCGCGCATGCCGAAATTGTGCAACCACATTTTGTGGATTATACTGGTTTTGTGAATGATTTTTGCATCATTCTAACACCTTAATTAGAAGTGAATTGTTTCTTTATTGATTAGGAAGGATGAAATAGAATGACTAAGAAACGTATTGTTATTTTTACAGGGGGAAACCTCTCTCCTCAATTTCTAAAAGAAATCGGTAAGGATGACATCATTATCGCAGCTGATCGTGGGGCGTTGTTCTTAATAGAACATGGGATTCAACCACATATCGCAGTAGGTGATTTTGATTCCATTACCGAGCAGGAACGGGAGAAGGTACGAGATAACAGCGAACGGATAATCACCTGTGATCCTGTGCATAAGGATTTGACCGATACCGAAATGGCATTTGAAACAGCATTGGATCTTGAGCCTACTGACATTCTTATGTTGGGCGCAACGGGCACACGCATGGATCATACACTGGCTAACGTACATATTATGGTCCGCGCTATGCAGCATCATATTTCCTGTACTCTGCAGGATGAACACAATTATATGATGCTAACGACCTCCGAAGCTTTTGTGGAAGACCGCGGATATGAGTACATCTCCCTGCTCCCACTTACTAATGAAGTAACAGGTATCACACTGGAAGGTTTCATGTACCCGCTAGATCAAGCTACTATACGCATGGGACAATCTTTGGGGATTAGCAACAAACTGCTCGGAAAGTCTGGCACCGTCTCTATTGATAGTGGGTTATTACTCATTATTCAGAGCAAAGATTAACCTTCCGCCTATACTTATTACGTTTTTGTAACCTATGATTTAGATTAAAAATAAGAGCATAAAACAACAAAGACCCTTGAATATCAAGGGTCTTTTCTATTTTTGTAACATTCGAGCTTCGTCAATGATTAATTTTTTGACATTTTTAATGGTATTTTAATAAACAAACCCAAACCGTTGCGGCCCTAGGGAGAATCAGGTTCCATCCAATTTCTAGGCTGTTACAAAGCTGTTATACTCGCTCTAGCAACTAAACGAAAACGAATTTTGGAGGTACTCACATGAAAACAAACATCTTTGTCCAAAAGGCCGTAACCGTCGGGTTGTGCGCTACACTAGGTTTTGGAGCTGTATTAATGACTAATGCACCTGTCGCACAGGCAGCAAGCGCTTCTGTATCCACAGGACAACAAATCGTGAACTATGGTAAAACCTTTACAGGAACTCCATATAAATTTGGTGCGTCAACTTCTACAACCAAAAATTTTGACTGCTCTTCTTTTATGAAATACATCTTCAAAAAGTATGGTGTAGACCTGCCACGTACATCCGTTAAGCAATCCCAAGAAGGTGTAGCTGTTTCCAAAGCTAATCTGCAAGTGGGAGATCTCGTCTTCTTCTCCAGCGGTAGTCGCTCTACAGGCTCCAATATTACTCACGTAGGCGTATATGCAGGCGACGGAAAAGTTCTGCACACGTACGGATCACCAGGTGTAACTCTCTCCGACTTGAACTCGGGGAACTGGAAAAAAACATATATTAAAGCTCGCCGCGTACTGTAGCTCATATTCCGAAAATAACGAAGCGAGTAGGGCCGGATCTGATGATCCGGTCCTTTTATATTTACCCAATGAAGTTCTCTCTCCAAACAGGAGTTATGTGGAAAACAGGAACTATGTTCGGTGATACGACCTCTTTTATTGAGTATGAAGCATATAACCGATGCCACGAACGGTATGAATTAATTTGACACTCCTCCCCTTATCCACCTTCACTCGTAAATGTTTGATATATACATCCACCACATTAGTATCCATTGCAAAATCATACCCCCATACTTCCCTTAAAATAACGCTCCGGGGACACGCCTCATTCACATGACGAGCCAAAAATTCCAGCAATTCGTATTCTTTCGGAGTTAATACCAGATATTCGCCTGCACGACTTACACGACGTGAACGCAGATTGACCTTGAGGTCATGTACTACAATGACTTCTTCATCTTCCTGTGAAGCATGCGAGAACACACGTAAAAGATTCCGTATTCTGGCCATCATCACATTACCGTGAATAGGTGCTTCTATCACATCATTAGCGCCGTAATCGAGTAATTCCACAATCAATTCAGGCGATATCTTGGGAGTTATCACAAGTAATGGGGAGGTGACACCTACGTGCACAAAAGACTCTAGTCCATTTTTCAGGGTATCTTCATGACACCCTTCATTCATTAATATGATCATATTAAGATTCGTGAGTGTTAGTTCAGAAATACGGTTCAGATCTGTCCATTCCATTTTCTCAACTTGGTACCCTTCTGCACACAGTATGCCTTGAATAAAAGAAACCAGATCGCCCCTGCCAACCAGTAATATGGATGTTTTCATTTTTTCACCCGGCCTGTCTTGTACGCTGCTACATTTGTTGGTTTAAACTACACTTGGTCTCCACATCCTTGTGACCACTGTGCATCGCAGCATTGTTGTATGTTTATCATGCCGTAAAATGAAAAAGTCCATTCCCGGAAGGAACGGACGCGGAACATTCATTTGATTTTTCTCTAACCAAAGTACCGGTGAACCAGCGTACGCGCCTCTGCCGTGTCTTTTGTTCCATGAACAAGGACACGACCATCCTGAAAAATGACCATCCTGTGCGCTCCCGTTGTAAAAGAAACCAAAAATGGATTAACCTCCACTTTGCCTTCATCCAACTTGCCGAGACGATCAGCCGTATGTTGTAAATCCAGATTCATTCGCCGTGAAGGGCGAATCTGTACCGTATCCCTACCACATAATACGTCTGTTTTTTCCAGGTTTGAGGCAGAGAGGTACGGATAGTTAGCCTTTACTCCGCAGGAAGGACAATCTTCTTTTCGGGCACCGTCGACGTTAATGGATATGTATTCATTTCTCCACACATCGAATGATAACAACTTGCGTCTCAGTGCACCTGAATTACCACTGAGAAGCTTCATTGCTTCGGCAGTCTGATTAGCCGTAACCATCTGCACCGCCTGAGGGATAATGCCTGATGTGTCACAGGTATCCCCACCTAACGGAACCTCACCCAACAAGCAGTTTAAACAAGGCGTTTCTCCAGGCAGAAACGTGTAGGTAATTCCATAACTGCCCACACATCCTCCATAAATCCACGGAATACGATACTTCTGAGACATATCATTTATTAATAGCCGGGTATCAAAATTATCTGTTGCATCCATGATCAAGTCTGCGTTCTGAACCAGTTCTTCCAGTTCATCTACTCTGACGTCCATCACTTTGCCTACAACCTCAACGTTAGAATTAATGTCAGATAGGCGCTTTTTCGCTGCCATCGCTTTGGGCATTCGCTGAATGGCGTCTTGCTCAATATATAATTGCTGTCGTTGTAGGTTGCTCCACTCCACATAGTCACGATCTGCAATAGTAATATGGCCAATTCCTGAACGTACCAATGTTTCCGCAATACCCGTACCAAGCGCGCCCGCTCCAACAATTAATACTTTGCTGTTATTCAATCTATGCTGACCTTCCTTACCGATAGGTGCATACCGTTCCTGTCTGGAATAGCGGTCTCCCTGTTCAGAAGATCGTGTCTGATTAGTCATGTATGAATCATTCCTTCCGCCGGACTACTAGCTGCTGCATAGCGCTTAACGGGAATCATGCCTGCCTCATAAGCCAGTCTGCCTGCTTCAACCCCCATTCGCATGGCCTTCGCCATCTTTACCGGATCTCCTGATCCGGAGACAGCCGTATTCAACAATACACCGTCAGCTCCCAGCTCCATCGCATGAGCAGCATCTTTAGGTGCTCGAAGTCCTGCATCCACAATAACAGGAACGACGGCTTGTTCAATAATAATCTCCAGATTATAGGGATTAATAATTCCTCTCCCCGCCCCTATGGGTGAAGCCCCAGGCATAACAGCATGTACGCCGAGTAGTTGCAATCGCTTGGCCAGAATAACATCGTCCGAGATATAAGGCAGTACCGTAAAGCCCTTTTCAAGCAAGATCTCGCAAGCTTTATAGGTTTCAATTGGGTCAGGAAGTAATGTGATTCCATCGCCGATAACTTCTACTTTTATCATATCACAAAGTCCTGAAGCCCGAGCTAGTTCAGCGATTCGCACAGCTTCCTCTGCTGTTGCAGCACCCGCTGTATTGGGAAGCAGGGTATATCTTTTCAAATCCAGTGTGTCCAGAAAGTGCTGTTTGTTCCGATCTTCCAAGTTCAAACGCCGAACCGCGAACGTTAATACTTCCGTACCGGAGGCTTCAACCGCCTGGCTCTGCACTTCCAAGTCCGAAAATTTGCCTGTACCCAGCAGCAATCTAGACTCAAACGTATAATTTCCAATCCTCAACATAATTCAACCGCCTCCCACAAAATGTACAATTTCAATTCGGTCTCCGTCTCTTAACGCCGTCGTTTCATGATATTCCCGCGTTAAAATTTGCCGATTCAATTCAACCACGACGGTTTTTACTTGTAAATTAAATGAATGGAGCAATTTGTCCACACGATTTAAGCTATCTTCAATTTGCATGGTTTGTCCGTTGACAATGATGTTCACTGCAACATCTCCTTTATGTTCAAACGTTCTGGGCAAAGGTCCTGAATCCCCAGTTCTTCCGAGGTTTTGCCACAAATCAAGTCAGCCATGAGGCTGCCTGTAATTGCACTAAGCAATATGCCGTTACGATAATGTCCAAAAGCAGCGAATAAACCAGGAACACTTTCACAAGCCCCTATATACGGCATTCCATCCGGAGTCGAAGGACGTACACCAGCCCAGGCTCGGATAAAATGTGCTTCCTTCATGCCAGGTACCCAGTTTGTTGCAGCTGCAAGCAGCTTCTGAATGCCTTGTACCGAAACTTTCATGTCTGTTCTTCCAGGAAGGCTTGTTGCACCGATCCATACTTCTCCATTGGCTTTGGGAACAATATATATATCCTCTGCATACACCGTTTTGTCTGGCCTGTACCCGGCATGGTGGGGAGAAAACTGCACAGCTGCAATCTCCCCCTTTACTGGTAAAACAGGCGATTTCAGACCCACATGTCTCATCAATTCTTCACCATGTAACCCTGTAGCAATAATTACATTTCTCGATGTCATCGTTCCTATTGAAGTCTCGATTCCTTGCACACCATTCACATCCGTATGCAAACGGACATCCTGTACACCTTCCATCACCCTTGCACCCATGGCTTGAGCAGATCTGACATAAGCCTGCGTTAAGTTGACAGGAAGAACCTCGCTCTCGGAAGGTCTGTAATATGCTCCATACGTATCCCTGTTTAACCATGATGCTTCCTGCTGGACAGAAATACGATCCCACCAAATATGTTCTGTAGATAAGGTAGACGATCGATTATTTTTGTAACTGCTGACTTCACTGTATGAACGAAAAGGAGTAATAAAGCCATGCTGTTGCAGCCCCATTTCCACTCCGCTAAGCGAACTGATCCGTTCCTTCTGCTCATGAAGCAAAGCTCTGCTCTGCCGTGCAAGCTTTGCCATTACAGCATGAGTGAATTCCTCACTATCAGCCGCAAGCATGCCTGCGGCTGCACAGGAAGTTCCCCCAGCGATCCGCGCCCGCTCAACCAAAAGAACGTCATGGCCTCGAGTAGCGAGTTCACATGCGATGGCACATCCGATAACTCCTCCACCTACAATAATGGTTTCTGCATGAAGCTTGCCTCCAACTTCCGCTCCAACTTTACTTCCCGAAACTATTCCTGGATGATAGCCTGAACGATTCCTGCTTCGACTTCTTGCTTCCTCTCTCAAGATCTTCATCTCCTTGGTCCGGCGTACTTGTCTGAATCCGTGATCGCCTGTCGCAATGAAGCGGCAGCTACTTCCGGCTTATCGGTCGTCCAAATCGTTGAAATTACAGCGGCTCCTCTAGCACCAGCAGTTCGAATGGCAGCAATATTCTCAGGACTAATCCCGCCAATCGCGATCACGGGAATCGAAACATTAGAGCATACCTCAGCTAACGCACTTAGCCCTCTGGGTTCGCAATTCGGTTTACTATTTGAAGCATAGACATGCCCATAAAAGAGATAATCCGCTCCCTGTTCTTCTGCAACTTTTGCTTCTTCCAGAGAATGAACCGATATGCCTACGCGCAGCCGATCGACTCTCCTCAACTCATCCTTATCATAGCTGCGAGTAACTGCTTGACCCCAATGCACACCACCAATTGAAGCATATTGATCCAGCTGATCTGAGCCATTCATAATGATTCGGTCAGATGGAACACCTTGTGTTTTTAGACCTTGCGCCCAATACATCTGTTCTTCAAGGGTCAGCTTTTTTTCCCGAATGTGGATATAATCGACCCACCGCCATATACCCATAGCAATATTCAGAAAAGAGCCCAAGTCTCCTGTACCTGGTGAAACCACATGCAGTTCGAATGATCTTGTTATTACATGTTCGTGGAAGATTACCGTCCTATTCGCCCTCCTCTTGCATGATTTAAGCTGATATACAACAACAAAAAAGCCACTCCCGTAGGGGAGTGGCCACGAATTTAAAATTCATGGATCAACTGAATGACTGTCGCATGCAATTACTCTATACATAACGCACAACAACTATAGAAACCATCCATAGTCGCAACGCTGTATACATAGAACTGCATGATTCATCTTGCAGGCCATATCGCAAAGTCAACGATAAAGCTCTTTGTCATTAGCTGAAACGCGCCACTTCCCTACGCTGGTATGATCCAGATCAGGTACAAAGGGTCCGGAATCGCATTCTTCCATCTCAGCCGCATCGTGCGGCCCCCCTAGTGTTCATATGAAGCTGTAGCCTATGTTACCATAGACACCTTTTTTTGTCACCGTACATTTCCATGAATTACGTTGTTCACCATTGCTGAAGTCATGTAGTTAACGAAGTTGCTGTTTCTGGTGCAAAGAATTTCGTAGAAACTATTGTTTGTCGGACCAAGCTTCAACATCCCACGTTTTGGTTACCCAACCTTCATAAAATTCAGGTTCATGGGATACGAGCAGCACGGTACCCTTGAATTCCTGCAGGGCACGTTTCAGCTCTGCTTTAGCGGTTACATCCAAATGGTTTGTGGGCTCATCGAACAAAATCCAGTTACTTTCACGCATCAGAAGCTTACATAAACGAACCTTGGCTTGTTCACCACCACTAAGCGCGTTAAGCGGGCGGGTGATATGCTCATTTTTTAATCCACAACGTGCGAGATGGCCCCGGACTTCATTCTGTGTCAGATGAGAAAACTCATTCCACACATCTTCGATCGGGGTAATATTACCTGCACGTACTTCCTGTTCGAAATAGGCTGTTTCCAGATAGTCCCCCAAGAAAGTCTTACCGCTAATAGGTGGGATTTTCCCCAAGATCGTCTTGAGCAGTGTGGATTTACCTACACCGTTACATCCAACAATGGCAATTTTCTCGCCACGCTCAATCGTCATCGTCATTTTAGGCAATAATGCATATGAATATCCGATTTCAAAATCAATACCCTCAAAGACGGTTTTACTACTCGCCCGGGCATCCTTGAATTTGAATGTGGGTTTGGCCGCTTCGTCTGGACGATCAATCCGTTCAATCTTGCCGAGCTGCTTCTCACGGCTCTTGGCACGACCGGAAGTGGAAGCGCGGGCTTTGTTCCGCTGAATGAAATCTTCCTGCTTCTTGATAAACTCCTGCTGTTTCTCATAAGCATCAATATGTTGCGCCTTATTCATGTCGGCCATTTCAAGGAATTTGTTATAGTTCGCTGCATAACGCGTCAACTTGGCAAATTCCAGATGATAAATAACGTTAACGACCTCATTCATAAACTCTGTATCATGCGAAATCAGAATAAACGCATACGGGTAATCCTTCAGGTAACGCGTCAGCCATTCAATGTGTTCCACATCGAGATAGTTCGTCGGCTCATCCAACAAAAGAGCTGTGGGTTTCTCCAGTAAAAGCTTGGCAAGCAATACCTTCGTACGCTGACCACCACTAAGCGCGGCCACATCACGATCTAGACCGATGGCGGACAATCCAAGTCCATTCGCCATCTCTTCCACTTTCACATCGATCAGATAAAAATCACCTTGCTCCAATTGCTCTTGAATGTCACCCATTTCTTCCAGCAACAATTCGAGCTTGTCCGGATCGGCGTCTGCCATCTGATGCGTGATAGACATCATTTCTTTTTCCAACTCAAGCAAGGGCAGGAACGCATCCTTAAGCACATCACGAATCGTTTTTCCAGGCGTGAGCTTGGTATGCTGATCCAGATATCCATAACGAACTTTGGGGGTCCATTCGACCTTCCCTTCGTCCTTTAACAATTTCCCGGTAAGAATGTTCATCAGTGTGGACTTACCCACACCATTTGCACCAACAAGACCTACACGCTCTCCGGCAAGTAAACGAAAAGATACATTTTTAAATAACGTGCGGTCTCCAAAATTGTGACTCACGTTCTCTACTGACAATAAACTCATAAGATGAGGTTGCTCCTATCTATTGGACATTACTATCGTTCCGAAACCCTATTTTAGCACAGGTGTCGCCTTTTCTGAAAGTAATGTAAACATCTCATGCAACCTCGCTTTTATATTACAAACAAACTGCCTTTAATTTATGGAACAGTTATACTCAAAATAACCTTGTGCTGCCGCTTGTTTGGCATTTGTAAACACTTCTTCGGCTCTGTAACCATTGCTACATGTGGAAGGGTAATAGTATTTAATTCCACTTACAGGATCAACTCCGCCAACGATCGCTGTTTTCTTCACCAGTCTGCCACCACCAATGGCATAATTGTTAATCTTTTGGTTACCTACAGGTATTCCCTGAATAAACGCCATCAGCCCCGTATCATTAATCGAATTGTACCAGTCTTCCTGAGAAATCAAAGGCATGGTAAAGGTGTAGGAAACACCATTCCTTCTTGCAAACTCATTATGCCGGTTAATAACATCTGCCAAATCTTCCTGCACACTTGTCACGATCCGGCCTCGTCTGACCTGCTCAAACGTCTCGGCATTCTGAAGCAGAGGGATTTGTGTGCTGGAGGCCAGTTCTTTCTGGAAACCCTCAACCCACATGCCCAAGCCTGCATCATAGGCATACACATACCCATCGAGTGTGAAGTTAATACTGCTACCATTTGAATCAGAATATGTATAGGGCTTTTTAGGACTCCAAACTTGCCGGAATGAATCTTCAAGATCACCTGTCATCTCAGTTTCGTTCGCCAAAATGTAATAACCATCATAATCCAGCACGACCATTGCAGGAATGTAATTAAACATGGCCCGTATAGCAGCAGGATCATCCTGAATCCCCATATTTAGCGCCAGTGTTTGGGTAAAGGTAGTCAAGGCAAGCTCTTTGTCCGCTTTTACAAATTTGGTCGAATCATACCCTGCTTCATCGTCTTGCTTCTCATTTTGATGCATCACAGCCCCTGCATCCAGTACGGCAGTCTGAAGTGCCATCTTATATTGATTGCTTAAATATTGAGCCTCTTGGGCATTGTCTGTATTGTGAGAAATAACCCAGAATATAGGTAAAAAGATAAGCACAAACACAATAGAAAGATCAGTAATCTTCATTGAGCACCATACCCCCATATGTGGTAAACACGGCTGCAGCCTGTGCAGACCCGTTCAACCACTCACGAATCAACATGGCAGGTGTGCGATTGGTATTTTTGACGGTTACAGTGAAGAAATCCCCCATTGCCAGTGTATATCTGCGCCCAGGATCGTCTAAAGCTAGCACACCGGACGAAGGAAACAGCTTTGCTTTAATTTGGGCTGAATAATAGCCATCTTGTACGGTTTCATAGGTGCCAGAAAATGTGCTCTGATCCATCGGATCTGAGTAATGAGGAACATATTTTTTGTGCAAATGCTCCATGGAAATCTCATAGGCATTCCCCGTTCGGGCCATCTGTTCTTCGAATTCTGTATACATGACAGGGGATATGTATCCCTTTGTTCTGACTGCATCAACAAAACGGGTAACCGTCTGAACAACGGTCATGCGTGCCATGTCATCCTGTCGATCTGCAGTCTCTGCTGCCGGATATACATAAAGCAAAATCACTGCCAGCAAAACAGCAAGCAGCTTGGACGCAGCGTTAATCAAGGTGTACTGGCCTCCTTCCAAAATGCAATCTTCAGCAGTTCGCCAGCCTCACTTCTTATGAACTCGGGTCTATACGAAGCAGCAAGCTGGACAGGAATGGTTCCTCTTCTGTTTACAAGGGGATCAATGACATATGCAATCCCGTCCACCTCCACGCTGACCGTTGTCCCTGTCATTTGCCTCACAGTGTGTAACACTTCCGCACCACTATAACGGATTGGCTCACTTATACGCAGAGTGGTATTCAGCCGTCCTTCCATGTCTGCTGTTGTCTGCACCAAGTGATTCAAAGCGTCTGAAAGAACCCTAACATTCTGCTGCCCGTACAGGCAGGCTGTCACAAATAGGACAACCGCCGTACAGAACAACATGAGCTGCTGTGTATTCTGGGACATGTTAAACCAACTCCTGTCAGGATTGCTGGAAAATAAGCCCTCTTACCACATTGGATCTGTCTTTTACGATAATTGCTTTGAATTTACCACTTGGATTGACATATTGGTTGTCTTTTTCACTCATAGTTTGATTAATAATACCTACTTTATCATCTGGAGAAATCACTGAACCGTAATCTGCGTTATTGAGATCCTGGGATATGTTCAACTGATTGCCATACCATTGACCCCCCTTGTTTTTACCTGTAATAACTTGAATACCGAACTGATCCTTGTCCGCATATTTACGCAACGCGTTTGTGACTTGTGATCCGCTAATGGTTGTTCCGTCATACACGGTAAATGCAGCTTGGGACAACTCGGTCTGGATATCGGCAAAATTGTTCTGTGCCGTTTTGGTTGCCTCCTGAGCCGAAATAAACAATAGAACCACAATCGTAATAAGGGCGATGGTCAGAAAGATGCCTGCTGCCACCTTTAAAGCACTTGATGCATTGTTCATGATAAATCCTCCTATATCGTTT
Organism: Paenibacillus sp. MDV22-iso6; assembly: GCF_058408365.1. NCBI lineage: Bacteria > Bacillati > Bacillota > Bacilli > Caryophanales > Paenibacillaceae > Paenibacillus > Paenibacillus sp. MDV22-iso6. The sequence continues at coordinate 156,890 of NZ_JBZVDZ010000009.1, forward strand.
TTAATTTATTTCAGACTGTGACGTACATGGTCGTTACAGTTTCTGAATCTGTTCATAATAAATGTTCATTTGAAGGAAACTCATGCCTACCAGCGGAATGACCAGATAGAGGAAGATCAGGGCATACATCGGTGTAAACCCGATCATTCTTCCCCATGATGCTTTAACATCAATCATCTTGGTGTATTCCTGCTTCCGTTGTTCAAAATAAAAGGCCATCATACTATCCAGATCATCAAATGCCTCTCGAATCGAAATTTTCCCAAGTGCAAGTTGCAGTTTTTCAACCAAACGCTGAAATTCAGGCAGACCTGCATCTTCTTTCAATTGTTCAAGTGCATGCTCCGGCCCATGTTCAAAGTGCAACAGACATTTTTGCAGTGGTCTTTTGAAAATAACAGCAAAGCGATTGAGCCATTCCAGTATTTCCTCTACAGACATACGGTCCATCTCTCGCAAGATTGAGATAACCGTCTGAAACTGATAGATTTCATGCCTCATGTCCATGCTTCTCATCTTGCGCTGGAACATCATGAGCCAGATCGGCATGTGATAACCCGCTAAACCTATCATCATTGCAATAATTAACTCCCACCAGTGGAGATATTGCTTGTTGTAACCTTCCAGCTTCTGCAGGATGCGTGCGATAGTTTCAGTCTGTGCATCATGCTCCAGTGGAACGGGATTTACGGACTGCAATGCATTGGATATCTCATCAAAAGTTGCTCCTCGCTTCATTTCGATGCGCTCGAGTACAGCTTGATCCAAGCTTGTCTTCTCGGTAGCCTGCTTCAACTCCGCCTCTCCCATCGCGCCAAACATCCGGTCATCTCTCACAGGATCATGTAAAATATGATTTCGTTCAACCTGATGCAGCAGAAAGACACATCCAATGGTCAGCACAAAACAACTTACAAATAACATCAGCCTTCGTATCGCCAGCCATTCATATTTCAGTTCCGAGCTACTTTCCCGCATCAGTCTTACGGTTTGACTGTAATTGGTACTGCCAGGTTTGGCCACGAACAACATCGCGACTTTACGAATGAACGTCTGCCTGTATAGGAACTGATCGATTCTGGAGTGTTTGCGCCCTGTCCGATAGCGGGTTTCATCATATTGCTGAAGTCTTTGCAAAAGCAGGTAGGCAAGTATGATAATGACATAGATCGATATTTTGGTTACAAACCCGATTTTGCTGCGATAAAATTCATCCATAGTCGGAAAACTTCCTCTGGCCCAACGTTCGATTGGAGCTGTGAATAGAACGGGGGCCAGGGCGATGATATTCAACCCTTTTAACAGATAGTCCAATTTGTCCCGCCGCAAAATCTCCAGATGAATTTCCTGTGTCAGATTCCCCAAGCCTTTCAAGTAAATCGAACCCTGTGCTCTATCTTTATCCCCGAACTCCATCACCATATATGAAATACCGGCAAAACCTTTAAGAAAGCGATTTGGCGCAATCTCATAATACCGTTCCAAAGCTTCGTTCGGATCCGGAGAAGTCAATGCTTCATAGATCAACAGCACTTGCTCGGCAGCCTCTCCTTTACCTGCTTCCGCTGCTTCATAAAGTGCCTCCTCTACCATTCCATGCTGATGATACCGATGTCTCACGTCGGCAAACAGGTCCAGCATCTGTACCAACAGTCGCTTCTCCATACGATTCAGACACATATCCAGTACAAGGCTGTTTAGAACTACAGCGCAGAGTACCGACAATATAACAAAGGCGATACCCGGCTGCATAAGGAAAAGGATTACACTGATACTCCCGTATCCTCCGAAGATAATTAGAACCACGTTCATAGTCATTCGTCTTAATGCTGGTTCGTCGCCTACATGCCGGAATGAGATTCGTTTCTGTACTTGTAAAATATAAGCAGAGAATAGCGGCACTTTCATGCCCCACCGATAAGACTGTAACAGGACCGATCCCCACCGCAGCGTACGAGTGCCGTTTAGCGTAGCGATCCCGATAGATTTACTTGCATTGTCTCCTCCTCTGTGACGTAACAGGTTCAGTACAAGTAGCGTGATTATCAGGCCACCTGCACATATCCCCAACACCAACAGAAGAGCTATCTTAACGGTCATAGGTATCACCCCAATGTTGCTTGATGAACTGTTCGAACAGCGCAGCGTCCTGCAGTGTCATCTGATCCCGCATATCCGTAATGCTTCCTATGGAGATCGGAGCTGTGATGACGTAATTGCCATCCTTGTACTCGATCACATTGCGAAACGTAAATCCCGCCCGTTCCTCCACGCTATCCCCTTTATTCGCACGTGGCAGACACTCCGTAATTCGTTCGATATATCTTCGTCCCTCTGCGTCCTTTTTCATATGTACATCGAAATTAATGACACTTACTACTTGCTCCTCGGCAATATGTTCATGTTGGAACATACCTGTTTTGAGCAGTGAATTACGGAGGGAGAAAACCAAATCACGAAACGTTTTGGCATGATGGGTAAACAGGGTGAACAGACTGGCAACCTGGGACATCTGAATCATCCATGCGGCTACTTCGTCACTTGCGACCTCACCGAGAATATTTACAGTACCATCCGTCTTTTTCTGTAAGTCCAGTCCCTGTTGACCTGAGATGTGCTCCGTCTCCCGGAAGCTTAGTATGTTACGCCGACTGTATATACGCCGAAGCTGTAACTCGAAAGCCATCTCCTGTACACGCAGGGTATACGAAGCGTAAATATGCTTCACCATTGCCATAAGTAGTGTCGTTTTACCCGATCCCTGTGCTCCTGTTACAGCTGTGATTCGACTACCTTTCATCAAATATTGCAGCAAAGTGATTGGCAGATCTGCGTTGTTACCAGTAATCAACTGTTCCAGTGAAGCATTGGGAATATCAAATTTCCGGACAAAGAATGCCCATGATTCGGCAAAGGGAGGACGCACAACAACGACACGTGATCCATCCTTCATCTCGTTCACCTTGTATCCATTTGCTTCCGAAAGCTGTCCCGGATAGTTGTATTTATAAATATTTTGACATACCCTCTTCAGTTCACGGATATTGCCAAACGACAGGAAGGACAGATGAATGGACTTACCTTTATAGAAAATCCAGACACTTTCCATTCCAGTAAGTGGTTCTTCAAGGGGAGCATCTTCAAGTCCATCCGTGAGCAGATCATTCCACGAAGCTGGCTGCCGTAGCCCCATATCCTGAAGGGCATCCAACATGCCACTTACACCACCACTAACGCCATCTATTCGTTGATCTCTTATTTCATCAACCACCGAGAAGCCTTTGTAATGCTGGTAGATGCGTTGAACAATGATATCTGTTTTTTCTCTGAAGCCAAGCTCTCTATACTCACACTCAAACACATATCGGATGTCCTCCTCGGAGATATAGTAACTTCCTCCGTCGTCTGCACCTTCACCCAGCCTCAATCTGCCAAGATCATAAGTGTCAATCATGCGTGACAAGGCATCGACACCAAATTGCTGCCGGTATAGATAAAACACGATTTCGAATTGATCCTGAACCGTCAGCAACTCAGCTTCTCCAAAATATATGACCTCATCGATATTTGACTTATTCAGTCCTATACTGCGAGTAAGCAGATCACCTATCAGATTTTTGACATATGTTTTGTCACTAATGCTTCCTGATACACAACCTTTAAGCGCCTTGCGCATCTCGGCACGCTGATTGATTCTTCGGCGATATTCTTCTTCATGCAATCCTGCATCAGCAAGTTGACTATGACTAAGCTCATGAAGCGAGTTCTTTACTTTCTCTGTCAGCACTTCAATCGTGAAGGATTCGCGCTCAGGAGCACGGTTATTTTTTTCACGATGGGAAGCTCTGTATTTGAACCAAACATACGCAAGACATAACAACAAAATTAAAATTAACCATAGGGTATTCCAGAGCATCAGATGTTCAGGCTCCCCTTTCCAGCCTTTTTAGTACGGTACGCATCCCTGCCCCATCCATAATAAGACGAGCGAGTTCAGCCATACTTGCGGCAAAGCTCCCTTTACGAATATCTTTATTGTTGCTCAGACCTTCCAATTGCAAGTACGCAGCCGCATCACGACGATTGAAGGCATCCAGAAATCCGGTGGTATAAGGCAACACTGATATCGAGCCCTTGTATCGAAAACGCCGACGAATATTGGTGATGGTTGTGCGTGAATGAGGATCATACTTATTCAGCACGATGTGCAGTTTCTGATCACTCATGCTCTCGGGTCTGATTTTTTCAAAAAAATACTCCAGATCCCTCATATTTTGATTCAGGCTCACCACAACATAGTCCGCTTGATCCAGCAGAACCTGATCACTAGTGCCTGCGCGATCTGCATCGAGAAGAACCAGATCATAATATTCATTGGCTACGTGCAACAGCCTTTTTAATGTCTCCACATGCTCTTCTGTTGAACGTTCCAATCGATTAATTCTGCCAGTCAACAAATCCAGACGGTCATTGAGGAGCGGCTTGGTGTAGTCCCTCAAATTATGCTTGTTCAGACTCCCGCTGATATGCAGCCGTTCCACAGCATCCCATCCCCCCTCCTCGAATGTAAATACGGATCCCGTGTCCTCTATTTCTTTAGGTGGGAGGGCAGCTTCTGTGCTGCTCCCGACAGGACCTGTATTTACAAGCAAAATTCTTGTCCTATATTGAAGGGCCATCGCATAGGCGCCGATCAACGCACTTGAGGTGCTGCCTGTTCCTGCAAAAGGACTCCAAAACGTAATGGTGCTCATGCCCTCATCCTTTCTGCTTCTTTAATGGCCCGGCGACTCTGGACATTTTCCCATCCGGTCAACTGCTCCACTAACCTGCATAGCGATTTTTTATAGTTCCGTGACAATGGCCCCAGGCGAATACGGCGATGATGCTCATTTTCCAGTTTGACCGCTGCAGTCAGTTCATCCCAAGGCAACATCAGCGATTCCCCTGTCCATACAAATGGACTACCTTCCAGATACGCCCACAAATATCGAGCTTCCAGTTTGCAATCAACGGCATTAATCAAAATGCGCTGAAATGGTAGTTCTGCTGGTAGGGACTGCTCTTCAAGCAACCGCTTGAGCCAGCCTTTGCCCCGTTCCAGATTGTAACGTTCATAATCACTGACCCAGACACGGATATCTGCCGTGAGCCATAGATCACGTGACGCAAAGTGTGATGTTTCCATGTCGTAAAGGACGTAATCATAACTCTCCAATTTCTCGCCACTCGCTTCAAGATGACTCTCAACCGCTGTTGAAGTTACGAACTGACATGCGATATCAAAACCTTCAAATTCTGTAATACGCAGAGATTGCTGACTTTCCCCAACGCCGTATCCATATTTCTGCTGTAATGTTCCATCAACAAGCAAGACACGTTTACCGGAGGACGCCAGTATTTTGCAAAGGTACAGCATCAGGTCATTCTTCTCGCATAACCCAGCAAAGATCCATGTTTGCATAGCTATCGAATCTCCTTTTAATTTCTTTTAAACGTTGTTACATGAATAATAAATGGTTTTTCCTGCTTTTTACTCCCCGCCCGTCAGCAAGCTTTTCTGCTCATCCGCACTTGAAGCAGATGCTGAAGAATCATTGCTCCCTGTACCCGTCGTTCCGCCGCTACCAGAACCATCATTCCAGATGACCCCATCAGTAGATGAAGAGTTATTCGCTCCAGGGCGACTATTGTATGAAACGGAGGACTGTGCAACGTCCTGCTCCACACCTTGGGAGGGCGCTGAGATGGATGCGGCGAGTGAGCTTTCTAACGAACTCCGTACTTGCCGCGCTAACTCCACTTCAGCCCGACGTACAAGATTAGGATCACTCTCCAGCAGTTTTAACACTTCATTGTTAGCAGGGTATGTCGGAATCGCTGGTGTCTGGAACTGTGGTTCTACATAGGTTAAGGCATAGATTGAAGCTTTATGTAAATAGGCATCTACAATTGCACTTGAAAGGGAAAGGATCTCCTCCTCCGTCATCGTAATCCATAGTGTAGCTGCATTTAATCTTTGGACTTTCTTTTTGGACAGGAGAATGTAGTCTTGACCCGTTGGAAACTGAATACGAATATCAATGATGTCTCCCTTAGCAAGTGAAGAAGGTAATAACACAACCTGTAGTTCACGATTCCTTAGATCCGGCGGTGCCGGGGTATCTTCATACACCATTTCAGTTGTAATGGCTGTTCCCTTTTTTAATTCTATTTTCGCCACTTGACCATCCATCTGCTTGGAGCTGGACCAAAGATTCCTTGGTGCCTGTGCATCCGGAACGGCTATGAGTTTGATATCCTCGGGCAATATCGACTCTCCTGCTTCAACATCCCGTATTGTCACCCATCCCTGTGCCCCCGAGTTCCATTGTTGCATCAATTCAGCTTCTTTTTGTTCGTAGGCTGATGAGTATCGGGCCTCCACTTCAGACCTCGTATCACTCATGGTTTTGACATTGTAAATGACATATGCCCCAAACAACAAACCGATTGCTCCTGCTCCCGTCAATCCAGCGTAAATCAGTTGGCGGCTTTGTTTTCTTAATTTAGACAAAAGAGGCTCTCCTTTCGCAATCTCTTCTAATCATGTACTCTTTTTCTTGCAAAGAAAGAACGTTTCTTGGGTAGCTGCCCCATCATATGAGTCAGAATATGAGCAAAAACCTTATCCATCTGCGGTTCCCGATCAAAGGGATCGATATGTAAAGGCAGACCGTAGACACTGGAAGTGTCCAACGTTTTGCGCATGCGCTGAACTGCGTCAGCTGCTGCGAGTGGCAGGCAGTAGATCCATTTGTCTCTCGGGTACCGGTTGTGTGAACGGACAAAAGATCCAATCTCAGCTTGTCTCCATTCGGCACCGGAACCTATAACAATGGGCAAGTCAGCTCTGAGAAATTCTTCAAGCCGGTTCTGATCCTGACCACTGCCCAGATCCATCACAATGAACTGATAGCTGCCTCCCAATAAAGACAGGATGTCTGCACGTCCCGATTGTTTCCAGTAATGTACACCATCCACTGCAAACTGTCTGCCTGCTGGCACGGGTTTACCTGCATGCGCGACTTGTTGAATCCGTGCAAACGATTGGGAACGTGGCGACATCTCGATTATAGCCACTTTGAAGTTCTGCCGCTCCAGATAGTGACTGATGGCTATGGCCGTATGCGTAACCCCAACTCCGGATGATGCCCCCGTCAAAGCGATCACTCTAGTCCCTCCGCTTATCGTCACCGTCGTTTCTGAACCACCAGCCGCTATTCCCGGTCTGCGCAGCAGCTCCTTACGAACTTCATCAGCCGATTGAAAGCGCTCATTCGGGTTCAGTCGCAACAACCTTCTCGCAACGGGAATATAGGTACGTGGAACATCACTGCGAATGGAGCTCTCAACTCCCTGAATCCATTCCGTATACACTCCACAAGTCATGAGATAGAGTAGCAATGCTCCAAGCCCGTACAGGTCAGAACGCGCATCAGTCTGTCCTGAACCATATTGTTCTGGTGCAGCGAAGCCGGCCGTTCCCAATTTAACCGTATCATCGACTCTTTGTGCTTTATAGCTCCGCGCTATTCCAAAATCAATCAGTCTCACTTCATGTTCCGGTGTAATCATAATGTTGGATGGTTTCAAATCCCGATAGATGACAGGTGGGTCCAGATTGTGCAAATAACCTAATACATCCAGCAGCTGAAGCACAAACTCCGTCATATGTTCAAGCGGAATCTTCCCCCGACATTGCTTGAAATAGTCACTAAGTGTCAATCCCTCAATGTACTCCATAACAAGATAGGTATACCCCAGCTCATCCGGTACAAAAAAATCTACGATTTGCGGTAATCTGGGATGCCTCAGAGATGTAAGAAGAGCAGCTTCTGACTCCATACTGCCTTCGTATGGCATCGCCGTCACGCTTTCTTTGATCGCCCAGGTTTTGCCTGGCAACTTCAAATCCTCTGCTTCATATACATGACTCATTCCACCCGAACCGAGAATGGACACGATACGGTACCTTCCCCCCAGCAGGCTTCCACGCTCGAGCCTAGCCGGATGTCTCATATAGACTCCTCCTTGTGTGCATAACAAAAAAGGGAAAGCTTCACCGAAGCGGAACAGACCGGAAATCCGGACTCTTCGCTTCGGGATGCTTTCCCTCAACTTGTTATGGTTAATATTGGTATCATTATAGTATAGGCAATAAGGTATTGTAAAGCATAAAGTTTAATGCCTTTAATAACTTAATACTTAATCATATATAGCGTGATTTCTTCACGGTTGTGAAACAACTGTTTGGAACGCTGAATCTGCATCCGGGAGCGCTCAAATGTATCGATGACTTCTTTAATCAAAGCGAGCGGCTTCTTATGCAATAACTTCACCGTTACAACCGCTGTTCCCCCTGATTGAAGACTGTATAACAGATCCGATATAAGACGGCTCATCAGCTTGGGGCTCCAGCTCATATCACATACGAGCAGATCGAATTCCCCTTCGCGGAAACGTACATCACCGGCATTTTTTTTCAAAAAGGTCAGTTTGGGCGATTCCAGCAGGGTCGCATCCATCTTGGCCGGATCAACAGCTGTAACTTCAAGCCCGCGCTCAAGCAGGAAAGAGGTCCATCCACCTGGTGCAGCACCGATGTCCAATGCTTTGTGAAAAGAAGTAAAGTCGATGCCAAATGTCTGCTCCGCTTCAAGCAATTTGAATTTGGCGCGGGAGATTTGCCCCTCTTCCTTCTGAAAACGAACTGCTCCGCCACTCCAGTCCGATAGATTTTGATCAGGTCTGGATACACCGGCATAAAACATGTCATCTGTTACGAAGACAGATATAACATGATCCGCATCACGAACAACCCACTCACACCCAAGATCATCCAGCTTCTCAGTCAATAGCTGTTTCAAAGAAGCAGCGTTCTCCTGCCAGAAGGCACCTTCGGTTTTACGAACTTGTAATGTAACTTTAGTGCCTGTTAACTCCGTATGGTTCAACACAAATGAAATCAATTTTTCCATTGCTTGCGCTGAATCTTCCGTATTTTCCTGAAATTGAACAGGTTGAATATGACGTAAAAACGTCGGGCTTTCTTCCAAAAGCTTGATCGCTACCTCTTCTTCCGCAATCGGAAGACCGGCAAGCAGAATCTCACCTGGTACGAGTACCGTGCTCTTTACTGCCCCGAACGTACGGCGCAATTCCTCCTGAGCATAGGGCGCAAAACCATGATTGGCTGTGCAAATAAAACGGGAGAAGTCTCCTTCACCCCAAGATGACTGTGTACTCAAAATGTGTTACCCTCCAGAACGTACGCGAATCCAGGGACGTCCATCATCCCACTGGATATCAACCGGAACATCGTACGTATGCTTAATTGTATCTTGTGTTAAAACTTCATGTTTGGGCCCTGCCGCAGCAATACGTCCATCGCGGATCAAGGCCACGTGTGTGAACAAAGGTACGATCTCTTCGACGTGATGAGTCACATAAACGACAGTGATATTTCGCTTACGCAGTCGATCAATTTCGGCCAACATTTTCTCGCGTTCATACAGATCGAGTCCGGCACAAGGCTCGTCCATAATCAGCAATTTGGGATCTGCCATCAATGAACGAGCCAGCATTACTTTTTTGCGTTCCCCTTGAGAAAGGGTGCCGAGCGGATGATTAGCCAGTTTTGCAAAGCCCATTTCATCAAGCAGGTTCAATGCTTTGGCCTTCACATCATCCGGGATCGTTTGATAGAAACGCAAAAAAGCATAAGCTCCTGTTGCGACAACTTCCCACACCGGATCTCGAGGTGTCAGTTTCTCAATCAATGTCTGACTGATATAACCAATTTCTTTCCGAACCTCCCGCACGTCACATTGACCATACAGATTGCCCAATACTTCAATGCGCCCCTGACTTGGAAACATATATCCATTCATCATTTCTAGCAGCGTTGTTTTACCTGAACCATTACGCCCAAGAATCACCCAATGCTCGCCTTCTTTAACATGCAGATCGACGTCATCCAGAATCTGATTGTCTTCCCTTCTAAGAGAGACATGCTCCATCGAGATTACACTCATTTTAGCACCGCCTTTCGGATTTCCCCTAACAGATGCTCGACAGAGTTCATCCGATAGACCATTCTGGGCACATCATGTTCTCCATCAAACAGCATAACCGCAGGCACGCTCGAAATCTGAAACTGCTGCACTAGATCCGGGATATCGTGAATATTCATCTCGGTCAAAATCCCTTCGGGCAGCAAATGTTCGGCGATCTCAAGCATTCGACGTGCTGCTGCGCAGGTTCCGCATAGCGGGGTAAAGATAAATACAGCCTGAGGCATGCCTTCCCATACACCACGCATTAACATTTTCGTTGTAATTGGCTTCATCAGCTTTCTTCTCCCGCAGCAACACGCAGCATAACCTCACCCGACATCGGACCATTATGGACGGTAACAGAGTCTGGTTTATTGCTGTACAACAATTCGTACATCTGACGTTTGCCATACATGCTGGACGTGTGCAAATAGATCTGGCGTGGAAACAAACCTTCCCGGACGATCGAAGCAGCAACTTCTCCGCCATTCGGTGAATCTGGACCCAGTTCAAAATCCAAGGATAGAATGTCCACGTCACCTTCTCTAAGCAGCATCAGGCATTCTTCTGCATTGGTAGCCAGAACAAACCCTTTCGGACATGCCCGGTAATCATCCAAAAAAACATGCATTACAATCGCTCCTCTCCCATTTAAAGCCAGGAACGCATGAGTTCAATGTCACCACGGTGTGTTCCATCTTCGCCTGATTCTGTTTCCAGGACAACTACCGCTTGCTGAAATTCAGGCGCACATAACAGTTCCTGCATCGCTTTTTTCCCTATATAACCCTGTCCAATCCGTGCATGTCTGTCCTTGCATGAACCGGAAGGATATTTCGAATCATTAAAGTGAACAGCCGCAAGAGCATCCCAGTATCCCAGCAGTCTGCCTTTCTCCAGCATGGATGCCTCATTGCCTGACGTCCACATGCCTGAAGCAAAAGCATGACACGTGTCAAAACAAAAAGCAACATGTTCAGGATACCGGCTTAGCTTACGAATCTGTATCAACTCTTCCATCGTCGTACCCATGGGACCATGATCCCCAGCCTGATTTTCAAGCAGAACCTTAGCCTGTCCATCCCAATCTGCTAAAGCGGTATCCAGACAGGATATGAGATTCTGATATCCTTCAAGTGGTTCATTGCTCTTGAGATGCCCAAAATGGACTACAGTCCCTACTGAACCGCAGGCATCTGCAATATGCAGATCATTTTGTATCGATGCGATGGTTGCATGAAAACCCGCCTCTCCTCGGGTTTTGCCCAAAGCTGGATTCGTGGGATAGGGTGAGTGGGCAATGGAAGATATCCCCTGCTTCTCACACCAATCCCGACACTGTTCAGCATCTTTGAGGTCCAGTTCTTTCAAGCCAAGGCTCCGCGGGTTCTTCGGAAAATATTGAAATGCCGTAGCCCCCATCTCATATGCTCGCTTGGCTGCCTGAAGAAATCCACCTCTGGTGCTGACATGTGCCCCGATTCCGCTTTTAAGCCTCATGCTGGCAATCCGGACAGAAGAAAGCCTTCTTGCCCGTAATTTCCACGCGAGCTATCGTTCCCCCACAACGAGGACAAGTTTCCCCTTCACGATCATACACTCGGCACTGCTCGTCAAAACTTCCCGTCTTGGTATCTCCCTGCATCAACGGCATTTCCATATAACCGCCTTCCGAAGCAGCTTCCCGCAACACGGATTGCACAGAATGGTACAAACGTGCTGTGAGTTCAGACGAAGCAGCAATATTTTGCGTCTTGGAGCTTGGTCTCAGGCCTGCTGCAAATGCAATCTCATCCGAATAACAATTTCCGATGCCAGCAATAATGTGTTGATTGACCAGTGTAGTTTTGAGTGTACCCCGGCGTCCTTTCAAAAGGGCAGCAAAACGTTCTGCATTCATGCGCCGATCAAGAGGTTCAGGTCCAAGGTCAGACATGGCCTCTTCCGTCTCTTTGGAAGTAAGCAGATGCAGATATCCTAAACGGAGCCCAATAAAGAATAAAGTATATTCTCCAAACTGAATTTCCACTTGAGTGGAACGATCAGGACGTTCAGCTTCTGTGCCCCAGAAAATCATTCCGCCCAGCATAAGGTGCAGCACAAGCCGCTTGCCATTAGCCAGATGAAAAATCAAATGTTTGGCCCGGCGCTCTACAAATATGATACGATTGCCTGTCAGTTCACGGGTGAACACATCAGGATCCGTATTAATCGACTTTTCACGGTTAACCACCACACCTGTAATCGGCAAATCGAGTATTTTCTCGGACAGCAAGGTCCGGTAGTTTTCCATTTCCGGCAATTCCGGCATCGTACATCTACCCCTTCTTGGATGCTTGGCTTGTCGTCTGCGACAGCCACTCAATCAGTTTATGCAAATCTTCAAACACATGATCAGGACGAACCTTGGTCGCCTGGATGTGGCTATCCATATTGTCCCGTGTCGTTATTCCAGTAAGAACCAGCAGGGTCTCGCAACCCGCAGCTGCTCCTGCCGCAATATCTGTACGCATATTGTCTCCGATTACAGCAACTTCATCAGACTTTAAGTTCAATCGGCTAATAGCCGACTTCATAATAATACTTGACGGTTTGCCAATGACGGTAGGATGAACTCCGGTTGCTGCTTCTATCGCTGCCCCAATCGTCCCCGCTCCCGGCGTAAGCCCATCATCAGAAGGTAGCTGCAAATCAGGATTGGTCATGACAGATTTAGAGCCGCCATTGATCCAGCGAAGTGCTTTAGTCAATTTATGATAGGAAAATTCACGATCAATTCCTTGTATAACGTATTCAGGTTCATCATCTGTTAGTGTAAGCCCTGCAGCTTCTATCGCTTGCAACAGCCCTTCTTCTCCGATACAAGCCACTTTCGCACCCGGAGACTCTTGGGCCACGTATTCCGCAGCCGCCACCGCAGAAGTACATACCTGAGATGCATCGGCGGGGATACCCATCCCGTTCAGATGATATGCCACACCTTGCGGTGTACGAGAAGAATTATTAGTCACAAACAAATAAGGCATGCCTTGTTCATTCAATGTCTGAATAAGTTTATCGGCTCCTTCGATACGATGTCTGCCATGATAGAGCGTACCATCCAGGTCGATCAGATAGGCCTTAATCATATACAGCACTCCTTTCTTTATTCCATTAACATTTCATGTCCTTAACCATTTGCATCGAACTTCAATGCTAACCTATGTATACAGTACATAAAAATGGCTTGCTCACATCTGCACGCAACACGTCGAACCGAATCGAACACGGACGTCTAGCCCCGCGCGTCTTCTGTACAAGCTTGTCATTTCCTGCGCTTTCCCGGAAAATAATTGAATCATTTCCCTGCTCATATTGCCCATCCTACACGCTTTCCGGCCAGATTGCAAAAGGGACCTCGGGAGTAACTTCCCCTCAGTCCCGTGCAATTAACGGCTTGTTCTCCCGTCTTGTTTGGCTGTACTGTTTCGCACATCCACCATTAGGATTCGCTCTTACGGTGAACAACTGGAATCAGCTCGTGTTCAATCGCAAGTTTCGTATTTGGGAATATCGACTGCGCTTCTTCCAGAAGTGGCTGCAACTGATCCTCATCTTTGTAGCGAGAGCTAAAATGGGTCATGATCAGCTGTCCTGCATCTGCCGCTCTCGCCGCCTCAGCCGCTTGCTTCGAAGTACTATGATAGTACTCATGAGCCGTATCAGCCAAATCATGCAGAAACGTGGCTTCGTGTACAAGAACATCCGCATTTAGTGCAAGTGGCTGTACATTGTTACATGGGCGCGTATCTCCCAAGATGGTAATGACCATCCCTCGCTTGGGTGCACCCAACACATCTTCTGGGCGAAGGAAGTCCCCGTTGTCGAGGGTAATCGTTTCTCCCCGCTTCAAGCGACCAAATAGCGGCCCCGGCTTCAAGCCATACTCAGCCAGTTTTGCAGGGTCCAAGCTGCCTGGACGATCCTTTTCGGTAATCCGATACCCGTAACTGTCGATACGATGTTCCAGCAACGCAGATTCCACAATGAAGCTCTCATCTTCGAAAAGCACTCCGCCTGTATGTTCTACAATGCTTAGATCATAGTTTAGACGTGACTGGCTCAGCTCCATGGTTGTCATGATCATTCGTTCAGTTCCTGGCGGACCATACACCGTTAACGGTGTAGTGCCACCCTGATATGCTCTGCTGGAGAGCAGACCTGGAAGTCCAAATACATGATCTCCATGTAAATGGGTGATAAATATTTTCTCCAATTTGCTCAATTTAAGCGGAGAACTTAAAATTTGATGCTGGGTTCCTTCCCCACAGTCAAACAACCACAATGCTCTGCGCTCATCCAACATGCGCAGCCCTATGGAAGTTACATTCCGCTGAAGCGTAGGTACACCAGCGTTAGTTCCCAGGAAATATAGTTCCATCTGGATCGCACCTCTTTCTGCTGCCAGCAAAAAGCCTCCGACAATGCGGAGGGCTTTGCCTGACCTTTTACTTTTAAGCCTTATCCACGTTAAAATACTTCGCTTGCGGATGGCTGAAAACCATCGCCGATACGGATGCTTCAGGTTCCATCATGAAACCTTCAGTCAATTCCACACCAATATCCTCAGGCTGTAACAACTTGAACAGTGGCCCTTGATCTTCCAAATCGGGACAAGCCGGATATCCGAATGATACCCTAATTCCCTGATAGCGTGCTCCATGACGTTGCTTCATGGTCATCTGTGCTGGATCCGGGAATCCCCAGATATCTCTCATCATATGATGAACGCGCTCAGCTAATCCCTCTGCTACTTCAAGCGCTACGGATTGCAGAGCATGTGAGCGAAGATAATCACCTTGCTCCTTCCAAGCTGTCGATAACTCCCGTACACCGTGCCCAGCCGTTACGACCATGAAACCAACGTAATCCATTTGTCCGGATTCCACTGGCTTCAAGAAATCGGACAGACACAGGTATGGTTCAACTTTTTGACGAGGGAACGTAAATGTATGCAAGATATTACTTGTATTCTCCGGGTCATAGATGATGACGCTGTTACCGCTGGACTGAGCCGGGAAGAAACGATACATCGCATGCGCCTGAATAATCCCGTCACGAACAGCTTCCTGCATAATATCATCCACTACCGCTTTCAGGTCAGTGGCTTTTCGATCACCCGAAGCAAGTAGCTGCTCTACTGAGCCACGCAAACCAAGATGGTGACCTAGCAACATCTGCATGTTCACATACGGTAATATGTGTGATAGCGGATAGTTCCGCATAACATGTCGCTCCAGATCCGGTGGAACGAGAACCGGGTTGTCTATTGCGATATCCGAACGCTCTACCCGAGTTAGCTCGGGAAGGGATTTAACAGTTTCTGCGCCAGCTGCGTCAGCCTCTTTTTCAGCGTCCATCTCCAACTGCATCACTTCTCGAGTACTTGGGTTCATCAGCTTGTTGGCCAAATCCAGACCGTCCATCGCATCTTTTGCATATACAACCATGCCGTTATATTCCGGGCGTATACGATTCTTGGTGAATTTGCGTGTCAATGCCGCTCCACCAACCATAATAGGTACATCAATTCCTGCTGTGCGTAAGTCCTGAGCTGTAAGAATCATCTGTTGCGCCGATTTTACCAACAGACCGGATAGACCGATCGCATCGACTTTCTCTTCTCTGTATGCCTCAATAATTCGCTCTGGTGGTACTTTTATACCCAAATTAATGATCCGGTAACCGTTATTGGAAAGGATGATCTCCACCAGGTTTTTGCCGATGTCGTGTACGTCGCCCTTAACCGTCGCTAGAATAATCTTTCCTTTAACAGACGTCTCATTCTTCTCCATGAACTGTTCCAAATAAGCTACCGAAGCCTTCATAACTTCCGCGCTCTGAAGCACTTCTGCTACGATCAGCTCATTATTGTTAAACAGTCGCCCTACTTCTTCCATGCCCCGCATCAACGGGCCATTGATTACTTCAAGGGCTTTATATTTGGCGAGTGCCTGCTCCAGATCGGGCAGCAAACCTTCTTTGCTTCCTTCAACAACATACGATGCGAGACGTTCTTCCAACGACAGGTTAGAAATCTTTTCTTTTTTCTCAACCTTTTTGTTACGGAACGCCGCTACGAAGGCAGCTAGTGTTTCGTCATTCGTATTATATAACAGCTCTTCCGAGAGTCTGCGCTCTTCTGCCGGAATGGATGCATAACGCTCTAGCTTCTCTGTGTTAACGATGGCATAATCGAGACCTGCTTTGGTACACTCATATAAAAATACAGAGTTCAGCACTTCACGCCCTGCTTCAGGCAATCCAAATGAAATGTTACTGATTCCCAGTATCGTATGACATTCAGGCATCGCTTCTTTAATGACACGAATACCTTCGATTGTTTCTTTGGCCGAACCGATATACTGTTCATCGCCCGTCCCTACTGGAAACACCAGGGTATCAAAAATCAGGTCTTCTGCTTTTAATCCATATTTGTTCACCAGCAAATCGTAAGACCGCTTGGCTACCTCCAGCTTGTCCTCACGACTAATGGCTTGACCGCGTTCATCAATCGTTCCGACAACGACAGCACCGCCGTATTTATGCAACAACGGAGTGACCAGCTCGAACTTTTCCTCGCCGTCCTCAAGGTTAATGGAGTTAATTATCGCTTTACCCTGAGAGTATTGCAGTGCAAGGTCGATGACGGCTGCATCTGTCGTATCGATCATCAGTGGCACCTTTACTTTTTTGACAACAAGTTCAAGGAACTTCTCCATGTCTTCGGCTTCTTCACGGTCCGGGTCTTGAACACAAACGTCGACAACATGTGCCCCATTTTTCACCTGAGCCCGAGCAATTTCCGAAGCTTCTTCATATTTCCCTTCAACAATAAGACGCTTGAATTTCCGTGATCCAAGTACGTTCGTACGTTCCCCAACCATGTAAGGGCGATTGTCCTGTTCAACGTAGACTGGATCAATTCCCGACAATGCTGGTGGATGTGTTCCGTTCATTTCTCTTGGAGGGTACTTGGCAAGTGTATCCCGCATTGCCCGAATATGTGCAGGTGTTGTTCCACAACAGCCACCCGCGATATTCAACCAGCCCTGTTCGGCAAAAGCACCGATCTTCTGAGCAAGCGATTCAGGCGATTCATGGTAATTACCATTTTCATCCGGAAGCCCTGCATTTGGATAACAACTTACTGCAACTGAAGCCATTCCGGAAAGCGAGCGAATATGGTCACGCATGAATTCCGGACCTGTAGCACAGTTTAGTCCAACTGAAATTGGGTTAAGGTGTTCTAGGGATATATAAAAAGACTCAATGTTCTGACCAGCGAGGGTTGTACCCATCGGTTCGATCGTTCCTGAGATCATCAAAGGAAGCTTGATACCACTTTGTTCGAATGCCTGTTGAATTCCAATGCTACCTGCTTTTACATTAAGCGTATCTTGTGAGGTTTCGAGCAGCAACGCATCAACGCCTCCCTCAATTAAAGCAAGCGCTTGCTCAAAATAACTGTCGATGAGCTCTTGAAAAGTTACGCCGCCTGTTACTGACAGCGTTTTGGTTGTAGGTCCCATGGCACCTACCACATAACGTGGAGACTCCGGTGTCGAAAATCGATCCACGGCTGCTTTTGCAATTCTGGCTGCTTCGAGATTAATTTCACGTGCACGGTCCTGAATGTCATATTCAGCAAGTACAACAGAAGTTGCACCAAACGTATTTGTTTCAATTAAGTCAGCACCGGCTTCCAGATATTCCTCATGAATACGCTGGATTAGCTCTGGACGTGTAAGTACAAGCATTTCATTACAACCATCTAGGTCTTCTCCGCCAAAATCTGCGCCTGTGAGATCTACTTGTTGAATCATGGTCCCCATTGCACCGTCGAGGATCAATATTCGTTGTTTTAATGCATCATGTAGGCTAAGCTTGTCCAATATCGTCACCTCCGCAAAACGTTAAATCTTAGTTTAACAGAAACTAACTTAATGTGAAAGATCGGGTTTGATCAGTCCTTTGGCGGTTTTTATGAAGGTAGAATGAATTTGTGAATCGACAAAAATAGCGGAATCCGATATAATAGCGATTAAACCAAGTGGAAAAGAGGGAAAGAACATGGCTGAAATTGTAATCCGAAATACGAACGAACGTATCACTGGAGACGAAAATGTTCGAAATTTCTTAAACAAATATGAAGTACTATTTGAAAAATGGGACGCGTCCAAATTAAAAACTGATCTGCAAAACAACTTTGGACTCACCGATGAACAAAAAGAAGAAGTACTAAACACATTTGACTATGAAATCAGAGACTTGGCTGCACGTCGCGGGTACCAAATCTGGGATGTAATCACGCTGTCTGAACAAACACCAGATATTGAAGAGAAGCTTGCAAAATTCGAAGAGATTCATACTCATGCTGAAGATGAGATCCGTGCTATTGTAGCCGGCAAAGGAATCTTTGTCATCAAAGCTACAGATGATGTAGGTTACTTTAATGTAGAATTGTCTCCTGGAGACGTTATCTCGGTACCTGAGAACACCCCACACTTCTTCACTTTGATGGAGAACAAACAAATCATTGCCGTGCGTCTGTTTATTGAAAAAGATGGCTGGATCGCAGATCCTTACCCAGATCCAACGTTTATCAAACAAGCCTAATAAGCAAATTCTATTATTTGCTCAACAAACCCCTGTTCAATTCGAACAGGGGTTTCTGCATATTCAGATAGTATACAACATTAGATGTTCTATATAAAATAATGTGGATATTTTGCCTTCATCTTCTCTTGTTCAACAACAACTAGTCTGAGATGAGCTTCCATAACCTCAACAGCTCGCTCGGTTTCACGTTCCGTGATAAGTCGGTATATTTCTTTATGTTGTGAAATAATTACCTCTGCATCGGAATCTTCAGACAAGCGTAATAAACGAAGGCGATTAAAGGGAATATTGAGCTGCTGTAGCATTTTCCAACTTCTCATTTTTCCTGTGCCTTGAAACAATATCTGATGAAACTCTTCATCCAGTTCAAAAAGCCGATAGAAATTATTTTTCCCTATACATACTTCCTGCATGGCAATATTGGTTTCAAGTCTGAATCTGAATTCTTCCGGAAAAAAAGCACAAGCCAGAGTGACAATTTCCTTCTCCATCTTCTCTCTCATAAACCGGCCTTCTTCAACATGCTCCAGATTAATATGGGAGACAATGGTTCCACTCTGTGGAATGATATCCAGTAATTCTTCCTCGGCAAGCTTCATGAAAGCTTCACGTACTGGTGTTCTGCTTACTTGCAACTCATCCGCAATTTCCTTCTCGGAAATCTTGGTACCAGGCTCAAGTTCAAGGTGCAGAATTCGTTCCTTTATCAGATTGTATGAATAAGCCCGGGTCGAACCTCTAATCTTTTGATTAAGTGACATTCCTTAACCTCTTCCTCTCAGCCATATTCATCCATCTTAGCACAATTTGCCGTTCCACTTAAATTCCATTAATGAAACGGCAATGGGCAAATTTCAGTTTATATCTATTGTTGCTTGTTTTCTTTGTACTTCTTATATGTGTCATTGGAAAGCTGCATATACTGAGGCAAGCCTTGGCTCTCCAGCTCTTTTACAAATGCATCAAACTCAGAAAGTTTGCGTTCTCCCAAAATGAATTTAAGCGTATTTTGATCCGAAAAATCCTTAAGCGGTGTGCTAAGCAGTGTCACCTGTTCACGATCGATATCCGAGTAAGGAATTGGCGGCTCCGCAGGAACCACTTCTTTGATATCTTTCATGTCTTGCTGGAATTTCAGTTCTTCCTCACTAAACATGGAGTGCAACAAATCTGTGGTTCCTCCATAGGCAAACACACCACCGGAGAATCCATAGTCGATGCGCAAGTCCTTTGTGCCTTTTGGATTCAATCCGTTATAGTTCACATCTTCGGCCAACTTACGAACGCCATCCTGTTTGGTGAAGGTTTCGCCTTCTACACCCCATTTGGCAAATTCTTGACCTTCATCACTATAGTATAACCAGTCAATAAATTGCATGGTTGCTTTGAAATTCTCGTTGTCTTTAATTTTACCGGAAATCATGACACCGTTTTCAAGTCTGGAGCCGGACATCAATTGACCTTTTGGACCACCAGGAACTGTAATTTTGGCGATGGAGAAATTTCCTTCTCCCAACGTTTTATTCATGTCATTACGATGAAGCACTACCGTTTGCGAGTTACCATTAATAATGAAGGATTTTCCAGAAACAAACTTTTGAATAGCCTGGTCATCGTCCTGGGTGAAGCTTTCTTTATCCAACAGCCCCTCCGATACAAGCTTGTTAAAGTAAGTTAACATTTCCTTGTATTCCGGCGTAGTCGAAGTGTATACAAATTCATCTTGATCTTCTTTATACGTTAAACCATTGCCAAATCCCCACCCAGCTTTCGTTCCAAAACTGGTAGCAGCAATATTCAAGGTACTGTTAAATTGGAAACGATCTGAGAACGGAACGGAATCTGGATAGATTTCTTTTAGCTTTTTGGCGGCATCATACAATTCGTCCCATGTCTTTGGAATGGCAATGTTATTTTTCTCAAAAATATCAGTTCTCACAATAAGGGTATAGTCCGGCCAAACCTCTTCATGTAAACCTGGGAGTACATAATATTTCCCATCTTCTTGTCGAAGACCCTCAAGTTCATCCTGAAGTCCCCATTTCTCAACCTTATCTTTGAAATTGGGCATCAAATCAACATAATCACTCACTGGCAAAATCGCACCAGAGGATACAAAAGCAGATTCTTCACCCGGATAGGTTTTCGGAATAACCAGAGGGGCATCTCCAGAGCTGATCAGAAGGGATCTTTTCTGGGGATAGTCACTCATCGGAACGATGGTAGGCTCCAGCGTGACTCCGGTTTTTTCCGTGATTTTTTGGAACAGGAGCCAATCCTTTTTGTACGGGTATGCTGGCTGGTCGCTGTACAGAATAGATAGATTAAATGGTTCAGCGGCTTTGAAGGTCTCTCCTACACCATAGGATTCCATGGCCCCCTTGGATTCTGGTTCAACTTTCTCTCCACCAGCACCGCTGCTACATGCTGCCAGAACGACACTCATCATTGTTGCCAATACCATCTTGCCTACAAGCTTACGTGGTCTATGTTTCATTCATTTCTCCCCCTGCATGTGGTTTAGATTGGCCTTACAATCAAGATGTTGAACTATATCGGGTTAGGATTACTGTTTAACAGATCCCAACATGATACCGGTTACAAAGTATCTTTGAACAAATGGATAAATCGTTAAAATAGGCAAAATGGTGAGTACCATCGTGACCGATTTGATATTTGCAGAAATTTGAGTCAGATTATCCGCTGAAGCACCAGCCGAAGCACCTCCCGTTGCACCTGCAATCATGTTGCGCAAGTAGATCGTAACGGGAAACAGTTCCTTTTTGTCGAGATACAGGAAGGCAGGAAACCATGAGTTCCAGTGTCCCACAGCGTAAAACAGAACCATCGTTGCCATGACAGCTTTACTCAACGGTAGAATGATCCGTAACAAAATGCCATACGTATTCAAACCGTCAATGGCTGCCGCTTCCTCAAGCTCCTCAGGCATGTTTTCGAAAAATGATTTCATAATTAACATGTTATAAATGCTGATTGCCCCAGGCACAACCAGTGCCCACATCGTGTTATTGAAGCCCAGAGAGTTAATCAGGACATAGTTAGGAATCAAACCGCCACTGAAAAACATCGTGAACACGGCGAACATCGTCAAAAATTTTCGTCCCATCAATCTTTTCTTGGATAAGGCATAAGCGAAGATGGTCGTCATGAACATGGAAATCAAAGTACCTACAACGGTATATATAATTGTGTTTTTATAGTTGGTCCAGAACATGCTGTCGCGAGAGATGGTCTTGTAGGTTTCTACATTAAACCCTCTTGGGATAATGCTTACCTTGCCTGAATTGATATAAGCCTCGCTACTGAAAGATTGGGCCACGACATTCAGAAACGGATAGAGCGTGATGAATACCACAAGCAGCAAAAAGATGGCATTGAAAACTTTAAATACTTTGTATGATTTTGATTCCAGCATATTGCTCCTCCTTTACCACAAGCTTCGTTGTGTCAGTCTGCGTGAAATGGCATTAACCGAGAATACCAGGATCAGTCCAATAATGGATTCGAACAAACCAATGGCGGTAGCATAGCTGAAATTGCTCGACTGCAAACCTACCCGGTACAGATAAGTAGAAATCACGTCAGATGTCTCGTAGATCAGCGGATTGTAAAGGAGCAAGATTTTCTCAAATCCAACCGCGAGGAAATTACCCATATTCAAAATCAGCAATGTAACGATCGTTGGCAAAATGCCCGGTATGGTTATATGGAGGGTTTGCTTCCAACGGTTCGCACCATCGATCCGCGCAGCCTCATACAAAGAATCATCAATTGTTGTCAATGCAGCTAAATATAGAATGGCTCCCCACCCCATACCTTGCCAAACCTCAGAGGTGATATAGATTGTTCTGAACCATTCCGCACGCTGCATGAAAGGAATGCTGTCACCAGTAAAGAATGAAACCATTCCATTAATGGAGCCATTAACTGCCGTTAATTGCAGAATCATTCCGGCAACGATGACGATGGACAAGAAGTGCGGAAGATAAGATGCGGTCTGCACAAACTTTTTGAAACGTTTGCTTTTCACCTCATTCAGCAGCAATGCAAAAATAATCGGAACTGGGAAGGTGAAAAGTAACGCAAGTCCACCAAGCATAAGTGTGTTCCCAAATACTTTCCAAAAGGTTGGGTCTTGAATGAACATCTGAAAATACCTGAATCCAACCCACGTCTCTCCAAAAATACTGCCTCCCGGTACAAATCGTCTAAATGCGATTACATTACCGAGCATGGGCCCATATTTGAAAATAATAAGATAGATAATTGGAAGAATTAACAGTGAGTACAGCTGCCAATCTTTGCGAAGCAGAGCTGT
Organism: Paenibacillus sp. MDV22-iso6; assembly: GCF_058408365.1. Taxonomy (NCBI): domain Bacteria; kingdom Bacillati; phylum Bacillota; class Bacilli; order Caryophanales; family Paenibacillaceae; genus Paenibacillus; species Paenibacillus sp. MDV22-iso6. The sequence goes on from NZ_JBZVDZ010000009.1 coordinate 179,987, forward strand.
AACAGTTTTTAACCTGCTTTCTTTACGTAAAGATGTCATCGATAGCGTCGTTTTAGCGGTTTCCGACTCCATATGTTATTTCACTCCGATCCTAAGCTTGATAAAATAAAAGCGTTTTCGATCAATTCTTATCATCTCTTCTTTTTGTAGAAGACAAGTAATCAGATGAACTTCACCCCCACCAGTAGAATAAAACAAATAATGTAAGCGATATCAATTATGGAGATCACTAGAGACACATATTGGTTAAGATGCTTATCCTCATTTTCTTACTAACCACTTCATGTTGTATTTCCAGAACTAAATGGTTACTTCGATTATGTAAAGCGCTTACAAACAATGTGAAAATTATAGCGAAAAACTCCCGCTTCCACTTCATTCAAGTAAGTCAACAGATATTCGCTACATTCATTCGCATACTAGTCATACTAGTATGTTAGTTATATTCTAAATCAGCAGTTCTATAATTTCAATAACTTTTAATAAAAAATTTCATCTTTTGTTATTACGGTATAGTTCAAGCTGTCCCAACACAAAAAAAACATTGTTAGGTTTTATGGATAAAATACATCTCATAAAACCTAACAATGTTTGAGTAGTACACTAAAAATACGATTTATGATGCACTCATTGAGAATTCAGCAATGATTCGTTCCAATTCGGATAAATGCTTGATTTGATGGTCAGGCACATACGATTCGGTATTCTCTTTATTCTCACGGTTAATCCAAACAGATTGAATACCTGCAGACAATGCTCCACGAATATCAGTCGTAAGCTTATCTCCAACCATCATACTCTCCTCAGGTTGCACTCCCAGCTTACTCAATGCGTGCTCGAAGATCGAAGGATCAGGTTTGCCTTTACCGAACGAACCCGAGATAATAATTTCGTCAAAAAAAAGAGCCAATTCAGGAACGCCGTCAAGCTTCTCTTGTTGTAAAGCAGGACAGCCGTTGGTTAAAAGCAAAAGCTTGAACTTCCCTTGTAGATGACTCAACGTTTCCATCGTTTCTTCATAGACATGGGGTCTTGATCTCCGCTCCGCCCCAAATTGTAAGGCGAGTTGTTCCGCCAGATCTTCACGATCAACACCCAACTTTAACAAGCCACGACGCCATGACTCTTTACGATATGCGGGTGCAAGCTGCTCCAACTGGCGAAACTCCGGCTGATCCCCACCCGTGAAGTTAGCCCAAAGACCTTCAAACGGGTTAATCCCAATCATTTTGGTAAACGAAAAAGTTTCATAAGACTCATACAGATTACGTGCCTCATTACGAACAGCTTCTTCAAGGTCTTCGGGTTTAACGCCCGTCTCTTGAGCTGCGATCAAGCAAGTCTCATGAAAGGCCTCTCGAACACTGCGCTCATCCCACAGTAAAGTATCATCTAGGTCGAACAAAATCGCTTTTAACGCCATTTCGGTCATCTTCCCCTTTATGCAAAATTACTTTTTCTCGTATGTTTCCACGGTGATCTGATGTGCTTTGGCGAATTTCAGAAGACGTTCAGTAATTGCATCAGTATCATAACGATTCAGTAGTTTGGTAAATACCCATCTCTTACCTCGTGCATTATGCTCAATCACAACCGTACCTGGCTCAATTCTGAATTTCACGATATCGTCGACTCCAATTGAACGCTCACGGTTCCCTTTTGTCGTCAAAATCCGGTTACTTCCTATTTTGACATAAGGACGACGGAGCATGAAGATGACTGCCAAAAATACATACAGCAACAAGGTCACCCAGTCCCAAGTGGTCATCGGAGCTTTGACAAGAAATGTACTCATAAAGAGGTACAGGAATGCTAGTCCGATCAGAAAAATAGGAAACAGAAGACTGCGTCCTTTAAATACGTCCTCACCTGGTGTGCCAGAAACCGGTTTACCGCTTTTTTTACGTTGCTGATTCAACTGCTTAGAATTTTTTCGAACCGTTCTCTCGAACGAACGCGACATGAGAATCCCCCTTAGATGTTCTTTGTATCGGCTTACATAACTGCAAACCAACATTTCCCCCTATAATTTGCAACCTCTAGATAACAGGAAAAAACCTAAATATCATAATGATATCATTAGGTTTCCTTAATGTTTGAGTTTGCCTTGGTGGCCTTGATCGTTCTCATCATCTACAATTTCAATCGTATCCAGTTGTTGTCTGAAATTGCTTCGAATGTTATTCAAATAGATTTCTCTAAGTTTGGCACGTTCAGCGAGCTCTTCCTCTGTCAATCCAGTGGATTTTTGCTTACGGGCCAATTCATTAATACGTGCTACCAGACTATCTATATCCAAGCTTGTCCCCTCCAAAAATACAAAGTCATATTAACTTTGACATGTTAAGGGCAGCTTGTCAAGCTGACACGCATTAGCGCGTGTGGATATGCAGCTTTAATCTGTGAATTGAGGCAGTATTAAGACTTGTCCCACCTGTATTGAAGTTGAATGAAGTTGATTCACTTTCTTGATTGCTTCTATATATACACGTGTATCCATTGTTTCAGGTTTGTGATCCAATGATATACTCCATAGTGTATCTCCTTGTGAAACTGCCATCTTCCCTCCAGGCAATAAATCGTTCTCATTGCCAGCGAACACAGTGAGTACTGTACTGCATCCAACCAGTATAATTAAGCTTACGATTATTAATTTCAAGACCCAAGTTGGGACATTACCTTTTGCAAAAACCTTCTTAAAATTCCTTATGTTAGTTTCAACCACTTCTGAACGCACCGGTTCGTAAATGCTTTGATAAGTAGAATATCTCATTAAATATCGACCCCCAAACGTTTGTTCCTATCCGTTGAAATCAATATAACACGAACACTTGTTTTGTACAATAACTTTTTAGAACAATTGTTCGCTTTTTTTGTTGCATCCTACATTCTATTATCTTTCTTCTATTGTATTGGAATTGTCATTTGCAGTATTTGATTAGACTAAAAGAAAATTTTCATCTTAATTCGCAAAAAAACATTGATTTTATGGCATTTTATTTAGAACTTATGTTTGTACGAACGGAGGTTCTATGTTATAATTTTCCCAAACGTTACTAAAATGGGGTTGATACGGTATGTCGAAGATATCCAGCAGGCAACAGGCTATTCTGGAGTTTATACGCAATGAAGTCCGGTTGAAGGGGTATCCTCCTTCCGTACGCGAAATTGGTGAAGCCGTTGGGTTGGCTTCCAGCTCTACAGTACATGGACATCTGGATCGTTTGGAGAAGAAAGGTCTGATTAGACGTGACCCAACCAAACCAAGAGCCATTGAACTTCTCAGCCAGGAAGAGTCAGAGCATTCACATCAGTTTGCTCACAGCGTTGCTCGCATTCCTGTCGTGGGTAAAGTTACTGCAGGGGTTCCGATCACAGCAACAGAAAATATCGAAGATTACTTCCCTCTTCCTACGCATTATGTAGGCGAACAGAAAGTATTTATGCTTTCGGTCGTGGGAGACAGTATGGTTGAAGCAGGCATTGTTAACGGAGACTATGTTATCGTACGTCAGCAGCAAACTGCAGATAACGGCGATATCGTAGTAGCCATGACTGAAGACGATGAAGCAACGGTAAAAACGTTCTACAAAGAGAAAGATCATATTCGTCTTCAACCGGAAAATTCGACTTTTGAACCGTTGCGTTTGAAACACGTTAGCATCCTGGGCAAAGTCATTGGCCTTTTCCGTGATATTCATTAATATGTATTGAAGTTGTACAGAAGTCTCACAATAAGATACAAAAAGAGGTTGTCCCGTTCAACGGGACAACCTCTTTTTTCTTATACAACTTATATTGTTCTACGTTAGTAGATTATTCGCTGCGTTTAAGAATGCTTTTATGATGAGAGAACACATCAAAACTCTGTTGACCATGGTAGGAACCCATTCCACTTTCTCCTACGCCGCCAAACGGAAGATAATGTGATGTCATATGAGACAATGTATCATTAATGCAACCACCACCAAAAGATACTTGATTCAGAACCTGATTCTGCAGATCCTCATCCTGAGTGAAGAGATATAATGCCAGTGGTTTTGGACGGCGAACAATCTCATCTAGCATGGGATTGAGGTCGGTATACTTAAATACAGGAAGAACTGGACCAAAGATCTCTTCTCGCATCACTGGGGATTTCCAATCCACTTCGCCCAGTACTGTTGGTTCAATGAGCAGCTGATTACGTTCAGAACGTCCACCGATCATTGCTTTGCCATCTTGGAGTAACACCGATAAACGATCAAAGTTACGTGCGTTGACAATGTGCGGGAAATCAGCATTTCTCATCACATCGTCTCCAAATTTATCCTGAATTTCTGCACCGATCAATTCCAATAATTTGTCATGTACTTCCTCGTGCACAAGCAAATAGTCTGGAGCGACACAGGTTTGCCCAGCATTCAGGAATTTACCGCGCACAATGCGCTGAGCTGCCAGCTTCAAATCTGCATCCTGGTGGACAATGACCGGACTCTTACCACCTAGTTCTAACGTAACTGGAGTCAAATGCTCAGCAGCTGCCTTCATAACAATGCGGCCAACACCTGTACTGCCTGTAAAGAAAATATAATCAAACTTTTCTTTCAACAATGCCGTACTCGTCTCGACTTCCCCTTCCATAACTGCCAGGTACTCACTAGGAAATATCTCATGAATCAAATCATAAGTCAGACGTGACACGGCTGGGGTTAATTCAGACGGCTTAATAATGGCACAGTTACCCGCAGCAATGGCTCCAATTAGAGGCCCGAAAGCCAGTTGGAACGGATAGTTCCATGGTGCAATAATAAGAGCAACTCCATAAGGTTCAGGATAAATTAAGCTTGTTCCATCAGGTATAGCAGAATTTGTAGGCACAGGTTTTGGTGTAGCCCATTCCTCCAAATGTTCCAATGCAAAATCCAGTTCACCCAACACGATCCGAATCTCAGAGCCATAAGCCTCTGTTTCAGATTTATTTAGATCCGCACGAAGTGCGTCAAGAATACGTTGTTGATATTTCTCAATTCCCTGTCTTAATTGCTGAAGAGCACGAATACGGTACTTAATAGACTTAGTCTGACCTGTATAAAAAAATGTCCGCTGTTCGGCAACCAGTTGCTTCTCTTGTTCCATATTAACATCTCCAATTAATTGTTCAAAATTTAATTTCTAAAAACATAAATGAATTATAACGCAATTATATGAAACTATCAACATATAGATACTGTAAAAACAGAGCAAACAATTAAAACGCACTCTCGCTTCAACGATCTGATCATAATTTAATTAACCATTCTATTTCTTATTGACTACATAAAAAGCCTTAACACTAATATGCCAAAAATTTATGCTACGAATGCCAGCTTCCTCTTTACATTCTTATTCCAGTCCCCGTTTTAGTCCAACATGATGTATCCATTCTTCCAAATGGTGGGCACGTGTTCTGTCTATATTTACTCTTCCTGAATTTTTTCTTCATTATATACACTTTGAGGGAGGATACTTACTGACATCTCTTTATCAGAATAGGATTGACAAAAAAAGAAGTGATTGCTACAATGGCCCTCATATCAAAAGGAAGGATGATTCAGATGATTCGTCGTCTAAAAAAACTAAAGAATGTAGCTACCGCATCACGCTTCTAAGTTACTCAGAAATAAAACTTAGAAGCGAGGAAACTAAAATGAATATAAACCAATTTAATCACTGGTCTGAAATTAAGTATTTAAAGGATATTGTAACCAATCCATTAATTGAAGTCGGCGATTACTCTTATTACTCCGGTTATTATGATAACCATTCATCTTTTGAAGACGGATGCGTGAGATATTTATGGGGAGATGACAAATCGAGAAGCTTATTCAACCCCATTGAGGAATTTGGATGGCAAATAGATCGATTGATTATTGGTAATTATGTATGTATCGCAGCCGGTGTCGTTATTCTTATGGGAGGAAATAACAATCATCATGCGGAGTGGATCACTGTTTATCCGTTCGCTGATCAAATTAGCCATTCCTTCTCACCCAAAGGAGATACCATTATAGAAAGCGATGCCTGGATCGGCATGAATACAATGATTATGCCTGGTGTTACCATTGGTGAAGGTGCGATTGTTGCAGCAGGCTCAGTTGTAACAAAAGATGTCTCCCCTTACACGATAGTAGGTGGAAATCCTGCAAAAGAGGTAAAGAAGCGTTTCTCAGAAGAAGAAATCATGAAGTTAAAAGAAATGCGCTGGTTTGATTGGAAGAGAGAATCAATTGAAGCAGTCACTCACTTACTTTCTAGTTCTTCTATTGATGAGTTATATGAGCATTATTTATCAGAAATTAAGGACTGAGCTCCTATAGACATAAAGCTAGGTAGAATAATATTCTACCCTAGCTTTTTTTATATCTCCTTGCCCATAAAAAGAAAAACCCCTCAGCGCTAGAGCGCCAAGGGATTCAGCTATTAGTACAACGTGATATATTGATCGCGTTCCCATTGGTGGACTTGTGTACGATACATGTCCCACTCAATTTCTTTCAGCTCGTAGAAGTGAGCCAGGGCGTGGTCGCCAAGAGCATCACAGATAACTTCGCTGCGGATCAATTCATTCAATGCTTCTTTCAGGTCAGCCGGCAAGCTTGGAATGCCTTCTTCCACACGCTCTTCTTCTGACATGATGTAGATGTTACGGTCAATCGGAGCAGGTAAGGAAAGCTCACGTTTGATTCCGTCCAGACCTGCTTTCAATAAAACAGCCAAAGCCAAGTATGGGTTAGCAGCCGGATCCGGATTACGAACCTCAACACGTGTACTCAGACCACGGGAAGCTGGAATACGGATCATTGGACTACGGTTACTAGCAGACCAAGCTACATAACAAGGTGCTTCGTAACCTGGTACAAGACGTTTGTATGAGTTCACAGTTGGGTTCGTAATTGCTGCAAACGCACGCGCATGCTTCAAAGTTCCAGCCATGAAGTGACGTGCAGTTTTGCTCAGACCCAGTTCGTCCGACTCGTCTACGAATGCGTTCACTTTGCCTTGGAACAAGGATTGGTTACAGTGCATACCGGAACCGTTCATACCAAACAGTGGTTTCGGCATAAAGGTAGCATGTAGACCATGCTGACGTGCAATCGTTTTAACAACGAGTTTGAACGTTTGGATCTGGTCTGCTGCTTTTAGAGCATCAGCATATTTAAAGTCGATCTCATGCTGACCTGGAGCTACCTCATGGTGGGAAGCTTCGATCTCAAAGCCCATTTCTTCAAGTGTGATAACAATGTCACGACGACAGTTTTCACCAAGATCCGTAGGCGCTAGGTCGAAATATCCACCTTGGTCATTCAGTTCGTTAGTCGGGTTTCCTTTTTCGTCTGTTTTGAACAAGAAGAACTCTGGTTCAGGACCGACGTTGAAGGAAGTGAATCCCATTTCTTCGGCTTCTTTCAGGTTTCGTTTCAAGATGCCACGCGGATCTCCTGGAAACGGATTACCATCCGGAAGATATACGTCGCAAATCAGTCGAGCAACACGGTTCTCGGCTACCCAAGGGAAAATCAGCCAAGAATCGAGATCCGGATAGAGGTACATGTCGGACTCTTCAATACGCACATAACCTTCAATGGAAGATCCATCAAACATCATTTTATTGTCCAGAGCCTTAGTAAGCTGGCTCACAGGGATCTCAACGTTTTTGATTGCTCCAAGCAAATCGGTAAATTGCAAACGAATGAATCGTACATTTTCTTCTTTTGAGATACGTAGTATGTCTTCTTTAGTAAAACTCACGATACCCTCTCCCTTTCTTCTCTGCGTATTTGGCTTGCCTGTTATATTTGTACATTAGAATATCGCATGGGTCAAGGAGTCCTCCTACCCAAAAGCAGGATTTCCCCTGACTTACGAGGTTATACGAACTTATTTTTTATTAAAGAAACGGGAAAGCTCTCCCTGGATGAGAGATACTTGTCCAGGTCTCTTACCTGACACCAGTTGTTGTTTAAGCAGACGGTGTAGTTGGGAGTCCGATAGTTCTCTACGTTTCACTTCCGTATCGGCTGTAATAACAGTCGCTTCTTCTGACTCTTTAGATACAGGATTCATCACTTGTTTAATGCCTGCAATGTTAACTCCTTTTTCAATCAGAGCCTTGATTTCCAGCAATCGTTCTACGTCATTGAAAGAGAACAAACGCTGATTACCTGACGTTCTCGCAGGAACAATCAAACTGTGCTGCTCATAATAACGAATCTGACGCGCGGACAGATCCGTAAGTTTCATTACAATACCTATCGGGAATAAGGCCATATTTCTGCGAATTTCGTCACCCATCATTCATCAACCTTCCAGTCATCTATTCTTCACTCTATTGTACATTTAGTTATTACTAAGTGTCAATGATGTGTTAGATAAACTCACAATAATTTGCGTTCTTTCATGGTCTGTAATGACATCAAAACGCCATATTTAACATGAGAGTACGTTAAACCGCCCTGCATATAGCCAATAAAAGGCTCACGGATAGGCGCATCTGCCGACAATTCAAGGCTCCCACCCTGTATAAACGTACCTGCCGCCATGATGACAGGGTGCTCGTAACCCGGCATGTCCCAAGGTTCAGGAACTACATGGCTATCTACTGCAGCAGCCCGCTGTATCCCTTGTACAAAGGCAATTAAATGCTCGGCCGAACTGAATTGAACAGCCTGAATCAGATCTGTACGCATCTCGTTCCATGCCGGTTTGGTTACAAATCCGGATGCAGCAAACATCGCCGCAGCGAATGTGCTCCCTTTAACGGCCTGTCCTACAATTGTCGGAGCCATGTAAAGTCCTTGGTAGATGCCACGAGTTGTTCCCAACATCGCGCCAACCTCACCGCCAATTCCAGGAGCAGTCAAACGATAGGCAGCCAATTGCACGTACTTTTCCTTCCCGCATATGTATCCACCGGTTTCCGCTAGACCTCCACCGGGATTTTTAATCAGTGAACCTGCCATCAGGTCTACCCCGATTTCAGTTGGTTCACGTTCCTCCGTGAATTCACCATAACAGTTATCCACAAATATGATGACATCTTCCTTGATCGCCTTTACACGTGTAACCATATCAGCGATTTCTTCAATACAGAAGGAAGATCTCCAATCATATCCTCTGGAGCGTTGAATACCAATGACTTTTGTCGCTGCATTGATACTTTTCTCTACCGCCGCCCAATCTACTCCGCCATCTTCTAACAGACCCGTCTCTTGATAGCCAATTCCGAAATCCCGTAATGATCCTGTTCCATCACCAGGCTTGCCAATGACTTTATGCAATGTGTCATAGGGCTTACCCGTAATGTACAACAACTCGTCACCTGGACGAAGTACACCGAACAAAGCTGTAGCAATAGTATGTGTACCTGATGCAAAATGGGGACGCACCAGTGCCGCCTCTGCACCAAACACATCGGCATACACTTCATCAAGCACCTCACGCCCGCGATCGTTATAAGCGTACCCCGTTGAACCCGCAAAGTGAAAATCACTGACTTTTCTACGCTGAAAAGCATTGATTACTTTCCATTGGTTATGATCGGTGATCCGGTCAATCTGTTGCAATTGCCCCTCAATCTGACGTTCAACCTGTCGTTGAAGTTCAATAATCTCTGAATCAAAGCTTACCATCTTGCTTCATTCCCCTTCATAGCACGAATCTGACGTCAAACATCAATTATCGTGTCAACTTATCATACAAATATGTCATCGATGTTACAGTTGTATGAAATCTTCAAGTAAATAACCGAATTTCTCATATTCGCCTTTTTGCAGTTCCACTTCATAAATTACATCATTATCTTCAAATGTGGTCTCAACAACATCGCCTATTTTGTAAAGTACAGATGTAAGATCGCCACGCTCAGCCGGAATACGGAACCGTTTGGTAGCGCCAGTCAATTCAGCCTGGATAAGCTCACGAATTTTCAGCAAGTCATCTGCATCCAGAGCGCTCACTTTGATATGTTCTTTATCCAAAGGAAGCATCTCAAGCTGCTCCGGTGTACAAGCATCCTTTTTGTTATACAATACCAATTGAGGCTTGTCCCCTGAACCCAGTTGCTGCAAAATCGTGTGTACAGTTCTCATCTGGTCTTCACGCATTGCAGATGATGCATCGACCACATGTAATATAAGGTCCGCTTCATTCACTTCCTCCAGCGTTGCACGGAAAGCCGCAATCAGATCATGAGGAAGGTTTTGTATAAACCCAACCGTATCTGTGAGTACGATTTCTTTACCACTTGGCAGTTCCATCGTCCGAGAGGTTGGATCCAGTGTGGCAAACAGCTGGTCTTGAATATACACATCTGCCGCCGTTAATTGTTTAAGCAAGGTGGACTTACCCGCATTCGTATAACCTACAAGGGCTACCTGAACGATCCCCGTCTTTTTGCGACGTTCCCGGTGCAGCTTGCGATGACGTGTCACTTCTTCCAGATGACGCTTCAAGTCATCTATGCGGCCACGAATATGTCGACGATCCGTCTCCAGTTTACTTTCACCTGGACCCCGCGTTCCAATTCCGCCACCAAGTCTGGACAAATTTTTTCCGTGACCCGACAAACGTGGTAACAAATAGCTCAACTGAGCCAACTCAACCTGGATAATACCTTCTCTTGTGTTGGCGCGCTGCGCAAAGATATCCAAAATCAGCTGGGTGCGGTCAATAATTTTGAGATCCAACGCTTCTTCCAGGTTACGAACTTGAGCACCGGACAGCTCCTGGTCAAAAATAGCTGTTGTTGCTCCCATTTCCTCAGCCACTGCACGAAGTTCTTCCACTTTCCCCTTACCTATGAACCATTTGGTGTCCCGGGTTTTCAGGTTTTGTGACAATACACTCAGCACTTCTACGCCTGCCGTCTCGGCAAGTTTTACCAACTCCTCAAGGGAGTACTCCGGGTTAATACCCGAACGTTTGACCTCATCGGTAACCAGACTCACCAACACGGCGCGATCCTTCTTCACCATATCTGTATCATGTGTTCCATTTGTCATCGTGTATATTCACTCCTTCTACTACGTTTCCGCATATATTCTGTGCCACCTTAGATGGCATGCTTTAAGCCGAACCGGTTAACCCGGCCGGCTGCGTTAAAAATTATATTATCGCTTACTTTTGCTCAAACTTCAAATCCTCTGTGCGGATGGTCATCAGCTCTAGTTTTCCCGGATTTCCCTGGGTATACTGTTCCAATAGTCGAACTGCCTGATGGCGAATCGATCGTTCAATGGCATTTCGGACATATCGGGCATTGCTGAACGCATGAAGAGATTCATTTTTTTCCTGAAGCAGATGCTGCTTTAGTTTGAGTATGGTCTGTGGCATGAGAATATAGTCACGTTCCTTAGCCATAATTTCGGAGATTTGAATCAATTGATCAATGCTATAGTCTGGAAATTCAACCTGGATCGGAAAACGGGAAGGTAATCCGGGATTCGTCTGTAGAAAAAAATCAATTTCTTCCGAGTAACCCGCCAAAATGAGGATAAATTGATTTTTATTATCTTCCATTGACTTTACAAGTGTGTCGATAGCTTCCTTCCCAAAATCCTTCTCGCCCCCGCGAGCCAGACTGTACGCCTCATCAATAAATAAGATTCCACCCAATGCCTTTTTGACCAAATCCCTCGTTTTTTGTGCCGTATGCCCGATGTATTCCCCGACCAAGTCTGCACGTTCCACTTCAATCAAATGACCCTTACTCAATACACCCATCTTCTGAAACAGCTTCGCAACGATTCGTGCTACCGTTGTTTTTCCGGTTCCCGGATTGCCTTTGAAAATCATATGATACACGTGCGCCCCACTTATCAGTCCAGCTTCGGTACGCATTTGGGCAATCTGTAAGAAAGCATAGATTTCAAATACTAAATCCTTGATATTTTCGAGTCCAACCAGCTGCTCCAATTCACCTTGAATCTCCTGAAAATGCGCATGTTTGGCTAAACCTTTTGCCGCTTGTATTGCCGTCTCTTCTTCTTTGACCAGCATCTGAGGTTCCTGGTTACGCAAAACAACATTAATTTGTCTGGATGGTCTGCCTCCCGGTTGCCCTCCTGCAGCCATGACCCGTCCGTTCATTCGCCATCACCTCTATTTTATCGGGCTGAACTCTCCTGATTATTAATGTATTCTATCAGGTGCTCTAATATTAGAAGGATGGCGAAGAATTCTGCGACTTTTCCATGACTTAAATCTGAATATTTTTTCTGAACTCCCCATTCTCAAACAAGGATTGTCTATGCTTCAAAGACAGTTGGAAATAAGGAAACACATGAGCATCAATGGCATGCAACAATTCCTTGGCTGTCCGGTTAGCCAGATCATAATCCCCCGTCGTAATGTGCTTACGTGAAAGAGCATCTTCAAGTTCATCCTCGTCCAGCAAAAATATTTCTCCATCCTTCAGGACAACGACATCCAGATACAGATCATCAAACCACGGAACACCCTGATCGGTTATGCCCTGGCTGCGGCATGTATCAATGTACCATTCAACGATCCGTTCCTGATCGTCAAACATGGCCGTAACAACAAAGTGCTCGCCCTTCGGATAATACTGCAACCAGGAATAACCTTTATCCGCAATGCAAAATGTACTTCCTCCATAGGTTTTCCACAAAGGCTCTTTCAAATCTTGTATCGTATACAACGTAATGTAACCCGTAAAAATTTTGGATTGAACGAACCGGCATGTAAATTGTCGGTTCGTAATCCGGCGCCAGTTCGCGCGGTCCCCGAATTTCCGTTTCATACGAACCCCTCTTTGCCGACCACAGGTCCGTGACCTGCTGATATTGGTGAACAGCGAATAACGTCCGCATTACCGATTCCACAAGTGCCTGAATCCGCTTTGCACAACGTATTACGAATAGTTACAGCTTACCATATTTAAGTTATACACTCAAAATCAAGCTTTGCCCCATCTATTAGAGAGTTATGGTTCCACTCCAATGGTTATACAAACCAAAAAACCTGCTTCCCCAATATGAGGGAGCAGGTTTTAGGTTGTAATGATTTAATGCGCCTTATTCTTGTTAACCGCCAGTTCCAGTTTGAGAATCTGTCGGTGCATTCGTTTCTCCATTGTTGCCGTTGTTTCCACTATCTGGTGGCGTGACCACTTCGCCCGGTGTCGTCACAGATCCATCATTGGAACCCTCACCCGTACCTCCAGGTTCTGTTGTTCCCTGTCCAGGCGGTGTATTTCCTTCTCCGGTCTGTCCGTTCCCTTGACCTGTCCCGCCGTTGTTTCCGTTGTTTCCATTATTGCCGTTACCATTGTTGCCATTTTCATTTCCGTTGCCATTGTTACCCTCAGAACTTCCATTCCCCGGCGAACCGTTGTCTGGATTTTCTGTTCCAGGCTGTTCTGTGCCCGGTTCCGTCCCTGGCTCCGTGCCCGTATCTGGCTGTTCCGGTTCCAATTCCTCCGCTTCAATCATCAGCGATATGATGTTGGACGGATCAGTCTCCAGTCCCGTAGCTGAATCAACAGCTGTCACATAGTATTCGTAGGTGAGACCCGGGAGTGCACCTAGATCCTGCGCACTGGTCGAACCAACCGCATCTAATAGATGGGTGAACTGTCCCTCAGATGTCTCTTTTCTGTAAATCCGATACTGTGTCGAGGAATCTCCCGTTGCAGTCCAATTCAACGATACAGTTTGCGTAGATGAATCATACGCACCATTCAAACCACTCACTGAAAGTGTTGGTTGCTCTGGTTCTTTCTCCGGTGGAGGTGTCTGGGCTCCTGCTGGAGCTTCGAAGTCTTTCACAGGAACTCCTTTCAACGCATCCCCCATAACTTTGGCAAAGAACGCCGCTGATAGCTTACTGCTATTTTTGAGCATATGGGTTGCATCAGGATTGTCGTAACCCATCCATACTGCAGCAGTCCATTCTGGCGTGTATCCGACGAACCAAACATCACGGTTAGCACTGTTGCCAGAGATACCACTTTGAACGGTTCCCGTCTTACCAGCAACTGGTCGATCCAGACGTGCTGAACGACCTGTACCGTCATTCACGACATTTTGCAGCATCTTAGTCAAGGAATAAGCATTTTGCTCAGTCATAACACGTGTTGTTTCCGATTTATCGTGTTTATAGGTCGTTTTTCCCGCGCTATCCTTAATTTCCTTAATGGAGTATGCCTGCTGGTACTCACCCAGATTGGCGAATGCACTATAGGCTTGCGCCATTTCCAGCGTATTCGTACCTTTGCTAAGACCACCCAGCGCAATCGCCAGGTTTTTGTCTTCATCCGTAAGTTGGATACCTACGCTTTTTGCAAACTGAACACCTGTATTCACACCAATTTTGTTTAGGAGCCATACTGCCGGGATATTCTCCGATTTTGTAATGGCATCAGTCATACTAATGGTTGAAGAATAACCATGCAAGTTACCCGGACAGTAATTCCCGAAGCATTGCTTTTCATTACTGAGAGCTGAGTTTGCATTGTAATTACCTGATTCAAGAGCCGGTGCATAAGTCACAATCGGTTTAAATGCCGATCCAGGTTGTCTGCGGCTCTGTGTGACCCGGCTGTAGCCTTTTGTTTGATAATCCCGTCCGCCCATCAAGGCGACGAGACTGCCATTTTCATGGTTCATAATTACCATGGAGCCTTGAACTGGCTGATCGTCTTTACTTGACTCAAACAAACTGTCATCCGAGAAAGCACTTTCCATGGCTGTTTGAGCCTGAGCATCCATCGTCGTGTAAATTTTGTACCCGCCGATATTCAGATCATCCTCCGTTTTACCAGTCACTTTTTCCGCTTCACGAAGAACATAGTCGATAAAGGCTTGATACTTTTGATCTTTCTCAGGCGGTGTATAGTCATAGTCTACTTCTTTGGCTTCATCCATTTCCGCCTTGGTGATGTAACCTTGCTCATACATCAGCTGCAATACCACAGCACGTCGTGCCTTGGAATCGTTGGGATTGCTCAGCGGGTTATAGGCAGAAGGCCCTTTAGGCATCGCTGCCAATGTGGCAATTTGCCAGATCTTCAACTCATTAAGGTCAGACACTCCAAAATAAAATTCAGACGCAGCCTTAATTCCATAACGCTGATGACCGAAGAAAATCCGGTTCAGATACATCGTCAGAATTTCGTCTTTTGAGTACTTGCGCTCCAATGCCATTGCAATGGAAACCTCTGTCGCTTTACGGAAGAAGGTCTTGTCACGGGACAAGAACATATTTTTCGCAAGCTGCTGAGTCAGCGTACTGCCACCCTCCACCATGGAGCGGGCCATGACGTCTTTAACCGCTGCACGTCCGATGGACCAGATATCCACGCCCTGATGCTCGTAAAATCGTTTGTCCTCCGTGGCAACAAAAGCTTCCTTTACTAGATCCGGAATATCTTCTTCATTGACCGGCTCCAGCTTTTGAATGGACAACTCGCCCATTAACTGTCCGTTACGATCATATACTTTTGAAGTTTCATTGATTGTTGTTTTGTCCTTGTTGGCTTTGAGCAGATTTTCCCCACTCACCATAATAAATAAATATCCACCCAGTGCACAAAATATGGCGATTGCCATGGTGAAAAACAGTGTCCATCCAACGCGTTTACCCGTAATTTTTTTCTTTTTAGAGGTCTTTGGCTTCGCTTTTTTGGTTGACTTGTTATTGCTGTTGCGATTGTTAGACCTCGACAACGGATCGTTTGGCATGTTACCTCCTGACTCCCTTTCAGTTGCATAATTTCTATTCGACTACTGGCTCAAACTCCTATAGAGCTTATTTTGCCCGGAATGAAAAGAACAACCCTTATTCAGGTTGCTCTGTTTCGATTCCTATACATGTAGACGAAATGGTTGATAAAAAGGTTTCGTAATTTTTTAAGCTTCGCCGCTATTATCTTGCTGCATCAGCGATACGCTGCGTTGCGGCGTGAACGTGGAGATGGCGTGCTTGTAGACCATTTGCTGGCGTCCGTCGCTGTCAATGACGATCGTAAAATTGTCAAATGCCTTGATCGTTCCGCGGATTTGAAAGCCATTGGTCAGATAGACCGTAGCTGGAATGTTTTCTTTCCGCAGTTGGTTCAAGAACGTATCTTGGATGTTGATGGACTTGTTCATTAGCCGTACCCCCATTGGTTCATTTGAATTCGTGTTATAAGTAATATTCAATATCGCTGAGTAGCTTTCGTGCTATTATATCATGAACGGATTCATATAATCCACAAAAACCCCTTGCCTGCTATTTTGCACCTATGCCTGAGCTTCGCTTGCAACTAGAAGACTTATCCATTATACACCGCTTGTCAGAATTGCAAAAGAGGGACAAATTCTACCCTTTTCCACGTTTCCCTTCTACTTTTCTGGATCTGTATATGTTTTCCCTTCTTCTCTGGCCAACGTCATATTTTTCCGATTCTTTCTATCATGGATTAAGAGTTTGAGGTATGTATTGGTATTGATGAGAACAATAATTAACCAAATTAATGCGACAAGACCTCCAATGGCAAAACCAATTCCAAATAATCCTGAGAAAAAGAGATATAAACTCGCTACTCCGCTCGGTTCTGCACTCATAAAATCTCCCCCTTCACCTTACAAACAAAATCAAATGGCCTGTCATGTGAATTCATTTTAATATTTATGTTATTTTTTTACAATGAATTTCTTTGCTTAAATCTGCATAGGACTCTGAATATTCCCTCTTTTAATAACATCATTTCATATAAAAAAAAGTAAAAACCTCTACCTTTTATTTCTAAAAGATAGAGGTTCTAAAGTCCTAATCGGTGGCAAATTCCACCTTCTATATTCAGTCAAACTTACGTTTGATCATCTCACATACATGGGCATAATTCCCTGCAAAATCTTCGGTATCCGTCATATCCACCCATTCAATGTCTTTCATATGCCGGAACCAGGACAATTGTCGCTTGGCAAAACGACGTGTATCCCTTTTCAGCCACTCTACCGCAGCCTCCCAGCTTACTTCACCCTGAAGATAAGCCGCAATTTCCTTATAACCGAGCCCCTGCATGGAGATATGTCCTCTCGCTACGCCGCGCTCCAGTAAAGACTTGACCTCATCTACCAAACCCTGCTCGATCATAAGATCAATTCGCTCTTCCACTCGGGCATACAGTTTCTGACGATCCATTGTCAAACCCACAATAAGCAGGTCATATGGAGACTCTTTCTTCTGGGAAGCCAGCTGCTCGGACAACTTCTCACCTGTAAGGTGATAGATCTCCAGTGCACGAACAATTCGGCGCTGGTCATTCGGATGCAGTCGTTCTGCGCTAACCGGATCAATGACCCTCAGCTTATCATGTAACGCCTGCGGGCCATGTTGCTCTGCATAACGGAACTGTTCATCCCGGAACGCTTCATCTGAGCCGCTGTCCGAGAATTGAAAGCCGTAACATACCGATTCTACATACAGACCGGTGCCACCAACAATAAAAGGCAACTTGCCGCGCTCATGGATTTCCCCAATCAGACGTGTGCAGCTCTCCTGAAATTCCGCCACGGAATAGGGGTATTCCGGTTCATGGATGTCGATGAGGTGATGAGGCACACCCTTCATTTCATCGCGAGTAATTTTGGCCGTCCCGATATCCATTTCGCGATATACCTGCATGGAATCCCCCGAAATAATCTCACAATTGAACGCCTGTGCAAGCTCAATACTCATTCTTGTTTTGCCTACCGCTGTTGGTCCAACCAGCACAAGCAGCTTCGGTTTAACTTCCGCTTTCAACATTAATCACTCCGTACAGTGTTTTTGCATTGCCCCGGTCATGTACTTCAAAACCGAGTCTTGTAAACTCCGCGCTGCCGCGCTTCTCTTTCATAACTACCCGCTTGCGGGCAACTCTTTTCGCTTCAATAATGCTCTGTTCATCCAGTGCATTTGGATTCGCATAATCTCGCAAAGGCTGAATGGCGCTTGAATCAAGCATTGGTTCACGGAACATCGGATCGAAATATACCGTGTCACAGCTTCGGTCTGGCAAGGAACGCAGCAAATCGAGATGATTCGCATGCCGCAGCTCAATGCGCCGGAAAGCTTCATTTACCGCAGGCTTAATGCTCTCGTACTGAGACATGCCTTCTACTAATAACGTGTACAGCGGCAGGGAACTTTCACAGGCGATGACCCGACCACTTTTGCCTACAGCAACCGAGAATACCAGTGCATCGGTGCCCAATCCTGCTGTACAATCGATAACGGTATCCCCTTCAAGGATTGCCCCCGCGTCCAGCATCGGATCAGCTTCTCCTTTTAACACACGTTTGGCCCGAACAAATCCCATACTGGGGTGAAACTCAAGCAGCGGTGAATCCGGACGAAACAAACGAACTTTACCCTGAAGCACAACTATAATCTCATCAATCTCATAATGTGCAATCATTGCAGGTAAAGACATCCTTTTGCGTGGTACATATGTTCCTCCCGTTGTTTCCGCAAGGTTTCGTGCACGTTCCACAAGGTGGCCTGCTTCCTTTTCACCGGTTGTAATATACATAATTTCCTCCTAAATAGCTACATGACCCGTTTAAACAATTTCTCCAGATCATAGGTTGAAAATGACACCACAATCGGTCTCCCGTGTGGACAAGTATACGGTTGACGGCAAGAACCAAGACGCTGAATCAACACTTCCGCCTCCTGATCCGTCAATTTCTGATTGGCTTTGATGGACGCCTTGCAAGAGCACATGATCGACGCCGCTTCTCGCATCTTGGCAACATCAATACTACGTTCACTCAGCACCCATTCAGACATCTCTTCAATAATGTCTTTCTCATCCCCTTTGGGGAACCAGAACGGGTGGGAACGCACCCGGAAGGTCTGCCCACCGAAATGTTCCAAATAGACACCCGCCTGCTCGAACCAAGCCAGTCTTGTTTTGAGCTTTTCTGTCTCGGATGGTGTGAACTCCAATGTAATGGGCAGCAGTAACTCCTGCGAAGCCTGAGCCGGATTGCCAAACTGCTCGTAATAATACTCATAATTCACCCGTTCATGGGCTGCATGCTGATCAATCAGATATAGACCATCTTGATTTTGTGCAATCAAGTACGTCCCGTGGTGCTGCCCAATCAGGCTTAGTTCAGGAAACGCTGGCATGGAAACATCCGATTTAACGGCAGATGCCAGCCTTGCCGGGTCAGGTAAACTTGGAGCTTTCCAGCTCCGCTCTCCTTTTGCAGCCACCGCAGATGGATTATAAGATGAACGCCCTTCTCTAACCGGAGAATTCATCGAATTGGAACGATACACAGAAGTCGGAGCCTGTGAAGTTGATAGCCCCTTATCTTCAGTTGAATGTAAGGCATCTTGCGCAGCACGAACTGTAGCAGCACCGGTACTTCCACTCACAGCAGAAGCTGAATCGCTATGGGGATTTTCGTCATCACTATAATTACGCTTCAGAACATTAGATCCTGAGTCCCCGCTCACCATACCAAATGGATCATAGGATGGTGATATCTCGGGTGGAGCTTCATGCAACGGCAGCGTCTGACCCTCACCGTTTCCATCAGGCTCTGATTGCACATCAGCCGGAGCCACATCAGCTGGGGCATCCAGATCATCGTCCTCTGAAGTCATTTTAGTGAGTCCAGCATATTTCCCCAATGGACCCTGTTGCCCATACCCTGCGGATTCCGTTTCCTCCTTTAGAGGACCTCTCGGGAACAGGAACTGTTCCTGGATAAAGGAACTGTTATCTCCACGTCTGATTTGCTGCTTGGTTACCTGTGGAATGAGCACTTCCTTCCGCAAAATTCCACGCAGTGTCGTTTCCACAAACTCATACAGCTCCGCTTCCTTGCTGAAACGAACCTCCAGCTTCGCCGGATGCACGTTCACATCGACCAGGGATGGATGCATTTCCAATTGCACCACGACAAGTGGGAACCGATTAATGGGCAGCAACGTATGATACGCCTTCAGAATAGCCTGGTTGAGCCCGTAATTCCGAATAAAGCGTCCATTCACAATGGTCGACATGCCACCACGATTGGCACGAGTCCATTCCGGCAAACTGATCAGCCCGCTCACTCGATAGTCCAGACTCTCTCCCTGAATGGGGAGCATTGCTTTGGCGGCATTTGTACCATAGATTGCTGCAACCACTTGCAGCAGATCCCCATTGCCCAGCGTCTGAAGCAGTGTATTTTCATTATGACGCAGCGTGAACGAGATGTTAGGATGAGACATTGCCATACGATAGAGAACATCCGAGATATGTCCCAGCTCGGTCTGGATCGTTTTCATATATTTAAGCCTGGCCGGCGTATTGAAAAATAGTTCTTTCACCTCAAAGTCCGTGCCTTGGGGTGAGGTTTCATCCTCATGTGAGAGAAGTTTGCCTCCCTCAATCACGATTCGTCTTCCTCGCCCATCATTCCCGCTGGCCGATAACACCTCCACTTTGGAGACAGCGGCAATACTCGCCAAGGCCTCTCCCCGGAATCCAAGACTTGTGATCTGGAACAAATCGCGGCCATGAACTATTTTACTAGTTGCATGACGATAGAAGGCCTTTTCCATATCTTCCGGCTCGATACCGGAACCATTGTCTTTGACCCGAATACGAAGCAATCCGCCCTCTTCCACCGTAACATCAATCTTGGAGGCGCCTGCATCCACCGAGTTTTCGAGCAGCTCCTTAACGACTGAAGCAGGCCGTTCGACCACCTCACCTGCTGCAATCTGGTTGGCAATATGTTCATCAAGCACATGAATTTTCGCCACAGGTTTTCCCCTCCCCTATACTCAGGATAATTGCTGTGCCTTCAATTTGAGATCATTCAGTATTTGCATCGCCTGAAGCGGTGTCATGTTCATTACATCAATATCCTTCATATTACGAATAAACTCCCGAGCAGGCTTGTCAAGGGCAACTACCTCCATTTTCGGAGTTACACTTGGCTCTTCATCTCCAAAGATGGACAATTGAACCACATCAGCATGTTTGGAGACTGCCTGCTGCTTGCCATTTTGTTTTTTGTCCTGTTGTTTCTGTACTGGAGCTTCAGTCGCAGCAGTGAGTTCGACAGGTTCTGTAGATTCCTGCTCCCGAATCAACGATGAATGATCTGTGTACTGGAACTCTGCACCGACTCGAGCATGATCACCCGATTGCTGCTTGTCATTCGCGGCAAATTCGCTGCCAACCGCAACCTGAGCCGCCGCATGCTCGAAACCGTGCAGCAAGCCATTTGCCCGCTCAATGATACTGTCCGGCAGTCCTGCAAGCCGTGCACAATAGATCCCGTAGCTGCTGCTGGCAGCCCCGGCAATCAATTTACGTAGGAAATTGACCTTGTCCCCGCTCTCCTGAACGGCCATGGAGTAATTCGCCAACTTGTCCAAACTCTCTTCCAGATGAGCAAGCTCATGGAAATGAGTTGATACCAGCGCTTTGCACCCAATGATATCGTGCACATATTCAATGACAGACTGGGCAATCGCCATTCCCTCACTGGTAGACGTTCCCCGACCCAGTTCATCGATAATAATCAGACTGCGTGGTGTTGCTTTATCCGTCATGACCTGAATGTCGGCCATCTCCACCATAAACGTACTTTGTCCACCGATGAGATCGTCTGCCGCACCAATCCGTGTGAAAATACGATCCATAATCGGTACTTCAGCTTGTCCTGCCGGCACGAAACAGCCGATCTGAGCCAGAATCGAAATCAGCGCCACCTGCCGCATATACGTACTTTTCCCCGCCATATTCGGACCGGTAATCAGCAGAATGCGCGCCTCTTCCTTCTGCATCGCAGTATTGTTGGCGATAAAAGCACCATCTCGCATCACCGCTTCAACCACCGGATGGCGCCCCTGTTCCACAACCAAATCGTAACCATCGGTCAATGTAGGCCGTACGAAATTACGCTCTGCACTGATGACGGCAAAGGATTGATACACGTCAATCTCCGCGACCAGCTCAGCCAGTTTTTGCAACCTGGCGATCTCCTGATTAAGCCGTTCCCGCAGTTCCGCGAACAAGCCGTACTCAATATCGACCATCTTGTCCTGAGCTTCCAGAATCAGCGTCTCTTTTTCTTTCAGCTCCGGTGTAATATAACGCTCAGCATTCGCAAGGGTTTGTTTCCGCTCATAACGGCCTTCTGGCAGAGAAGCCAAGTTCGACTTGGTAATTTCAATATAGTACCCAAATACTTTGTTGTAGCCAATTTTCAACGAGCGAATGCCAGTCGCTTCACGTTCTCTGGCCTCCAGTTCAGCAATCCACTGCTTGCCATTCACCGAGGCTTCCCGAAGCTCATCCAACCGCTCGTGGTATCCTTCACGAATTAAGCCACCATCACGCACGGACACAGGCGGCTCATCAACGATAGCCTGACCAATTGCATCTCGCAGATCACTGCAATCATCCATAATACCAGCAATGTGCTGTAGCGTCGTGGAAGGCGAGCCTGCA
Source organism: Paenibacillus sp. MDV22-iso6 (assembly GCF_058408365.1). Classification (NCBI taxonomy): domain Bacteria; kingdom Bacillati; phylum Bacillota; class Bacilli; order Caryophanales; family Paenibacillaceae; genus Paenibacillus; species Paenibacillus sp. MDV22-iso6. Next base: position 202,464 of record NZ_JBZVDZ010000009.1, read on the forward strand.
CAATACTGACGTAACCCTGGAATTTTGTCTAGTGACAGCTTCAGTGCATTCAGATCCCGACCGTTAGCATTACCAAAGGCAATTCGACCCACCAGGCGTTCCAAATCGTAGATGTCTTTGAGTTCTGCACGCAGATCTTCCCTCAATATAAACTGGTTATACAGCGTATCTACCGCTTCCAGACGTTCATTGATTTTTCCTTTTTGCAGCAAGGGTTTATCAACCCAGCGACGCAGCATGCGGGCACCCATAGACGTTTCTGTGCGGTCCAGCAGCCAGAGCAGCGATCCTTTTTTCGAACGCTCACGTACCGTTTCCACCAGTTCCAGGTTACGCCGAGTAAAGGGGTCCAGAATCATAAAGTGATCCGGCTCATACGTTGAAACCTGTGTCAATTGTCCAAGTGAACGTTTCTGTGTCTCACTTAAATAGGAGAAAAGACGCGCTATGCAGGCTTGACGTTCAGGCTCCAAACGTGCCCATACCGCTTCTCCGAATTGCTGACGCACCAAATCTTCCTTGCTCTTCGTCCATGGTGTATACACCACAGGTCGACCAATTGGAGATGCCTGGGTAGCCACCGTATCAAGCAACGCAGCATCCCCCACTAGTTCAGAAGGTTCGTAGATTCCGATCTCATCCTTGAGCCACTCTTGTGAGTATGGAACAGAGGTCACGTAGAGCTCCCCTGTGGACAAGTCACAGGCAGCCAGTGCAAGTGTGTTCTGATTCCCTGTCAGGCAAACCATATAGTTATTGGACTTGTCCCCCAAGGTCTTGCCTTCCATTACCGTTCCGGGTGTTATAACTCGTACAATTTCACGCCGCACCATGCCTTTGGTTACCGTTGGATCTTCCATCTGTTCGCAGATGGCTACTTTGTATCCTTTTTCAATCAAGCGCTGTATGTAATTGTCAGCCGAATGATAAGGCACACCGCACATAGGGATTTTATCTTCTCCCCCTCCTGCGCGTGCTGTTAATGTAATCTCTAGCTCACGGGAAGCATTAACCGCATCCTCAAAGAACAATTCATAGAAATCACCTAATCTAAAAAAAAGAAAAGCGTCCTGCGCTTCGGCCTTCACTTGCAAATATTGTTGAATCATTGGCGTATACTGAGCCATGAGTATCCTCCATCCGTTCCAATGTTGTCAGGAAGAGAAGCTGTCTCGGAAGGAACAATAAGGCGGTCAGGCACCTTATTCGTGCCACCGCCTCATGTTTCGGCTTCCGCCGCTTCCCTCACAGGTTGCTGTTCCATTTCTTCCGTAACGATGATTAAAATCGACTTATTTCTCATTATACCAAAAAAGTGCCCACTCTTCATGAACCTGCTCGAATATTCCAGAGTTTACGTATATCCCGACTCTCGTCCCATGTTCTACCCTGTCTTAGCTGGCTAATTAATGGAGCGGCGTAACGTTCATAACGCTCATAACCGTCCATTTGCGTCAGGTCATCCAGCAGTGCCGGAATATGCGCCTGCATTACCTCACGGTTTCCTTCATAAAAAGCAGTATGAATAGCAGCCTTCGCCAAAGGACGTTGACGCAGCTGATGATAACCTCTCGCGATAAGACCAGCTAGAGCAACAACACCTTTGGCAACCAGAGGAGATACCAGAAAACTGGGTAACGTGCGGTATTCAAATCCACCGTAAGATTTCAGTCGAAAATCACCCAATGCCCCATAACGTGGACGCCGGCCTGAACCTCGTGGGTCCTGAAGAACGGCAAGCGGCAATGCTAGATAATTGTCAAGTGCACGCAGCAGCTCCCCATTTAGTGTAACGCCACTGAAATGGATATGTCCGCCGAGCGGCAATCCGCGCTGGGGCATTCCCCCTGCCTGCCAGATCAGCGAGTGATCACTAATACTACGAGATGCAGCCGCAAAGGCTCTCATCAGATGAGCCAGCAGTTCGCGCGGCTCAGAGCTGGGAGCGGGTCGCAGTTCGGCTACCGGATATATTCGTCGTCCACCGATCGTCACGGAATCACAGCCGGCTACGCCTGTTCGTTCGAGAAATCTGGAGGCGGGCACGATTTTGGATTCTGGCATTTGCACAAGTAGGAATTCAGGGTCCATTCCAAGTATGGGGGCTGCATTACGATGCCGCTCTTCATCCAGTTCGGACTGAAGCTGTTTCCAGCCTGCACGGTACATGGCAGAGAGATCTGTCATGCCCTTCCATGGCCTTGGGTCAATCGAGATGACAGAACAACCGCTCTTTCCTGACGCTTCCAGTCTTACAGCGCCGTGATCCAGTCCAACCGTATACAATGTTTTGGTGGCAAGCCGTTCAATACGTTTGAATAACGTTGATGCTGCTTCACGATCCAGCACACTTTCTTGCGCTCCACCCATTCCACTGGTGTCCCTACGTTTGATGCGAATCGCTTGAAGACAGCATATCTCTACATCGTAACGTACACGCAGACCCAACTCCCGGTCACGCCTGCCCTGCGAAGCCAGCACTTCAATCCCGGATCGTTTCAGGCGATCTGCTCGTTCACGAGGGAGCATGCGTTCATATCGGCGCACCGCCTCCTCGGCCTCATCTATCACATTCATCCTGTCCCTCCTCCCAATTCTCGCCCAAAATGAAAAAAGAGGGCTTACGCCCTCTTCACTGCCGCTTGCGGCGCATATGATACCTTAAGTTTATGAATCCAGATCGCTGAGCTTACAGCTCATCGTCAAGCAGGTCGGGATCGAGATCGTCATAATCTCCATCACCACTGCCGAAGTCATAATCCTTGTCTTCGTAATCTCCACAGCCATCCGTGCACACTTTCACACAAACTTTGGTCTCGGCGACCAGTTCAACAGCGAATTCCCGTTCTACCCGGATAATTACGCTGCCTCCACCTGCCGACACCGTGGCTTCCACACAGCTCGGTTCCTGCGTTGCATCCGCAGATACCTCTACAGTGGCGGCCCGGTGTTTCGGGTCCAGATAGGACAAAGGCACATGTTCTACATACGACACCGTTTCTTTGGCTACATCCGTCTGTGAATTTTTGTCATAGGAATACCAAATGTTGATATCGTAAGTACCAATAACTTCAATTCCGTCCCCCGCTGATACGGCTTCATATTGGTGGTTGATAATCCAAGCCCCCAAAATACTGGTCGGACCATGTGGCGGAGTCACGGTATGTGTTACGGTAGAGAACTTACGACCTTTCCCGCAGATCGCCTTCGTGATGATCTCTCTACATTGATGTTTATGACTCAATGACATCTTTAAACCTCCTCCATACAATCATTCTTTACAAGTGTATGCAGGGCATCCGTCTAGGGTGACAACTATTTTCTATTATTCATTTGTAGATTGGGACCGGTCCGATACCGGAGACGGAGCTTTGTCCTTCTTGGCTATTTTCAGATACAGCGCGAGTTCCCGGCACAGCTGGAGAATAGCTGAACGAATCTCGAATTCTTCCCTTGTATCCGGCAACTCCATTCGCTTGAATTCTTCTTGCACATCTGCGAGAAGTTTTTCTGTACGTCCGGTGTAAGATTCAGTGAGCACATCCTGACTGAGCTGGTCGAACAGCTCCGATACCATTTCCGCATGCGGCATCTTCTGATAGATCTGGGATACCAGATGCATCATATGCTGGATGGAATCCAATTGCGTTTTACGCATATAAAAGTAAACACTCCATCCCTCGTTCGGGTGGATGACCTGATTCTCCAATGAACGTTTGGCCGCTTCAATGCCGCCCAGTACAGCTTTGTCAGCTTCGATCAGTTCTTTCCCTGCCCACACTTCATTCGGATTACGTAGCGTAGCTGCAAACTCCTTGAAGATGACCGAGAATAACTCATCAATTCTTTTGCGAATACGCAGCATCTGCGGGTCCGCAGCCGGCATATACGCCAGATTGACAACCATCGCGGAACCGAGACCAATCAGCAACAGCCCAATTTGGACCAAAACCACATGTACGTCCATTTCACCGCCGCCAAATACCCGGAACACCACGACAGAACCAGTCACAATGCCTTCCTTGAATCCGGCCCGAACGATAACCGGAAATGCAATTAGTATGTAGAACGCCAGCACCCAATAATGGAAGCCAAGAAAGTGAAAAAGTACACTTGCAAATAAAAGCCCCACTACGGAAGCGAAAAATCTCGCAGATATGGTGCGAATACTTCTTTTCCGTGTCACATCAACGCCGAGTATGGCTAACAAGCCCGCCGATGTTGGTCCGGGCAAGCCGCACCAGTCCGCAATCAGCACAGCCATCAGCGCGGCTATTGCGGTTTTAATTACCCTAAAACCCATTAACTCCCTCTCCTCTAAGCTGCAAAAATGTCAAAGCCAGCGAGCCATACCTATCCAAGTGAGCGCTTGTCCAATGCCTGACAGCGTGTATCGTCATATATCATATCCCTAGTATTACACATCCTGCCAAAAACCATTTCTTATCTAATCAAAAGAATCATTCAGGAAGAACCGCATTTCGGAATTAGCTGCTACAGTCATAAACGGCATCAACCGACATGCATATGCATGTCGGTCTCAATAACGCGCCCCGGATGAGGGACGCTGGCAATTTGATTGATGCGACAGAAGCCTCTAGGCCCTCTTCTCCAATCGTCGCATTCATTCCGGACTGCGCGGAATATTCGTATTAGTATGGTACTTGATTTTTCGGGTTCGGGCAACGTGACACCTCTTGTGAAATTGTATACATATCATGAAGCATTCTATTTTGCACACGCATGTTTTGTAGAATTACCTGCGTCCTGCCAGCAGCTTGCGTTCTACATATACAACGAGCTGGTACATCGCTGTAGCTACAGCCGCAATAATCAACAGGCTCGATAAAACAAGGGTAAAGTTAAACACTTGAAATCCGTAGATGATCAGATAGCCCAATCCCTGCTTGGCGACCAGAAATTCACCCACGATTACACCGACCCAGGCCATGCCCACATTTACTTTTAAGGTAGAAACAATGGCAGGAAAGGAAGCGGGTAATACGACTTTGCTGAAGATCTCGGAGCGATCACCACCAAACGTACGGATAACCTTAATATAGTTCTGATCTACTTCATTAAAACTGTTATACACGACAAGTGTAGTAATAATGACCGTGATTGACAAAGTCGTCATGACAATGGCCGTAAATCCTGCACCAAACATGACGATAAAGATTGGACCCAGCGCTACTTTGGGCATGCTGTTGAACACAACCATATAAGGATCAAGCACTTTGGACAAAAAAGGAGACCACCAGATCAGAACCGCAAGCAGTGTTCCGACGAGTGTCCCCAGCAAAAAGCCGACTGCCGTTTCCCCTACGGTTACCCCAACATGCGCCCATAGTTCTCCACTGACGATGTCCTTCCAGATCTGATTGAAAATTTTGCTGGGATAACTGAACAAAAGCACATCAATCCAGCGCAGCCTTCCCGCCAGTTCCCACAGCAAAAACATAAACACCAACATGGACAGCTGCACCGCCAGCACTTTATGTCGCCATCTGGCAACCTGCTGAATATGACTTTGGTGCAGCTGTCTCATCCAATCATCACGCATTTCCTGCTTCTGGTTCGTCTGATTCACCCGTTCTTCTCACCTCCTCCGGACTGATCCAATTCACTCCATAACGCCTGAAACAGCTCATTGAACCCTGGCTGCTCCCTCGCGTGAAAAGGCTGTGCGTTCCGCAGATCTTCGGGAATGATAAACTCCTTCCGAATGCGCCCCGGATTACGATCAAGCACAATGACGCGGTCACTGACGGCAATAGCTTCGGACAGATCATGGGTGACAAGCACCGAAGTTTTGCCGGATTTCTTCAGTGTGTCTGAGACCAGATCCTCCAGTTGCAGCTTGGTTTGATAATCGAGTGCGGAAAAGGGTTCATCCAGCAACAGTATTCCCGGATCCGTAGCTAGTGTACGTAACAAAGCCACCCGTTGCCTCATGCCCCCGGATAACTCGGAAGGATACTGGCTTTCGGTTCCAGCTAAACCCATACCTGCCAGCAGCTCACGTGTGCGCTCGCGACTCTCGTCATTGAGCCCACCTGTCAATTCAAGTCCGATCAGGACATTATCCAAAATGGTACGCCATGGAAACAGATAATCCTGTTGCAACATATAGCCAATCTGGGCGGACGGACCTTCGATACGTTTACCTTTTACCTTGACCTCGCCTGCGGTTGGTGTGAGCAGCCCGGCGATGATCGACAGCAATGTCGTTTTACCACATCCGCTTGGGCCAACAAGACTAACGAACTCTCCTTGCTCGACCTGAAGATTCAAATTTTCGATAACCAGAGATGCTTCACGCTCGCTGACATAGACTTGCGAAATCCCTTCCAGTCTGATCACCGTTTCGGATTCAGGCATACATGCTCACGTCCTTTCCTGAATACCTGGTTACTTCGCTGATGCTGCTTGTTCTGCATAGGAATTATCCACAATCGTTTGAGAATCCACACGCTGTTTCAGTTCTCCCGCAGCACTCATGACGTCCAGCAAGTTATTCCATTCGTCCTCATCAATGATTGGATCGGTTGCATATGTGCCCTGTTCCTTGTAACGGTTCACACTGCTTACCAGAATGGCTGGATCAATATCTTTGAAATAAGGCTTGATGACTTCAGCAATCTCTTCAGCGGTGTGGGAATCCACCCAAGCTTGTGCTTTGTGCAAACCGTTAGTGAACTTCTGAACGATGTCCTTGTTGTCATTAATATAGCTTTGTTTGGTCATGAAAACCGTATAAGGCAGATGACCACTTTCCTTCCCAAACGAGGCTACAACTTTGCCGCGACCCTCTTTCTCAAAGATGGACGCCTGAGGTTCAAAAAGCTGCACATAATCCCCCGTACCTGAAGCAAATGCAGAAGCGATGTTGGCAAAATCCACATTTTGAATCAGTTCCAGATCATTCTGCGGATCAATGCCATGTTTTTTCAGCGTGAATTCGCCTGCCATTTGAGGCATGCCGCCTTTTCTTTGTCCGAGAAATATACTCTGTTTCAATTGATCCCAATTAAAGTCACCTTCGGGATTGCGGGCAAACAGAAACGTTCCGTCCGTCTGTGTAAGCTGGGCAAAGTTAATGACCGGATCTTCTGCGCCTTGTTGATAGACATAAATAGACGTCTCTGCTCCGACCAATGCGATATCTACTGAGCCTGCAAGCAATGCGGCCATCGTTTTGTCTCCACCAGCCGTCGTCTGAATGTCCACTTCAAGCCCCTGTTCTTCAAAAAAACCTTGGGCCACGGCCACATACTCCGGTGCGTAAAACACAGAACGTGTGACCTCACCAATCGTAATTTTGGTTTCATCCTTATCTTTATTGCAGCTGGTGAGAGCCACGATGATAATGAGCAAAATGACGATGGCCCGGATGAACCAGGGCGTGTATTTCATGATATTTCCCTCCTTCACTGGTTTCAGCTGTTCTCTCTACTATGGATATGCTGATGCCCAGCAAAAGGTTAAGAACTTGCATGCAAAAGAAGAGCCGGGCAATGATGCCCCGCTCTTCAAGAATTTGATAATAATGTTATAGCTGTCTACAGCTTGTAAATCTCAGCATATTTCGCTTCCAGATAATCGGCCAAATAGTCTGGGTTCAACTCTTCACCCGTTACGGCCACAATCAGTTCGGAAGGTGTACGGCTTTTGCCATAACGATAAATTTTGTCAGTCAACCATTCCTTGATGGGAATCAGGTTACCTTCGGCAATATGGGCATCGAACTCAGGCATTTCTTTGCGCAATGTATGTAGAATCTGTGCAGCATACATATTGCCGAGCGAGTAAGAAGCAAAGTAACCAAAGTCACCACCCGACCAGTGAACATCCTGAAGCACACCCATACCATCATTCGGCGGCACAATGCCAAGATATTCCTTGTATTTTGCATTCCAGGTCTCCGGCAGGTCCTTGACTTCCAGACCTTCGTTAAACAGCATTTTCTCAATTTCATAACGAATGATGATGTGCAGATTGTACGTCAGCTCATCGGCTTCAATCCGGATCAGAGAGCTTTCAACCCGGTTAATTGCCCGGTAAAAGTCTTCCAGCTCAACCTCGTTTAATTGAGGGAAGTGCTGTTGCAAATCTTTATAATAACGCGTCCAGAATGCAAGACTGCGGCCAATCATATTTTCCCAAAGACGCGACTGGGATTCGTGGATACCCATGGACGTTCCTTCGGCAAGAAGAGTACCAGCCAGGCTATCGTCAATATTTTGCTCATACAGAGCGTGTCCGCCTTCGTGTAGTGAACTGAAGACCGCACTCGTCACATCATCCTGCAAATAATTCGTCGTGATCCGCACATCACCTGGATTCAGGCCCGTTGCGAACGGATGAACACTCTCATCGAGTCTTCCGGCTTCAAAGTCATAACCCATTTGTCCCAGAATAAACAGACTGAATTTCTCCTGTTGATCCTTGTCAAACAGCTGGTTCAAGAACTCCGTGTTCGGCTTGTTCGCCGAAGCATTGATCTTCTCTTGCAGCGGAACCAAACGGGCTTTGAGACGGGCAAATACCGCATCCACCTTTTCTACAGTCAGTTCCGGTTCATACATGTCCAGAAGGGTATCATAACGAGTATCTTTCACACCCCAATAGTCAATGAACTCTTGTTTGAGCTTCACAATATCGGTGAGGTAGGGCGAAAAACCTGCAAAATCACTGTTATGCTTGGCATCTTCCCAAGCCGTTTCTGATTTTGCGGTAAGTACGGTATACGCTTGTACTTTTTCTGGTGGTACGGACTGACTGCGATTATATTCTTTCTGGCAATCTTCCACCTGACGACGGTCGATATCTTCCAGCTGTTCCATCACGGCTGGATTTGTTAATGTATTCAGGTAGGATTTCATCTCAGCTGAGGTTTGCAGTTTGAATGCTTCGGTTGACAGCATTCCCAGTGTTTCCGAACGTGTCGGGACACCTTTTTTGGGCGCACCTGTGCGCAGATCCCAGTGAAGCAAACCAATGGCTTCATGATAACTCTTGATTTTGCGAGCCAGATTACGGAAGGATTCCAGCTGTTCCTGTGTGTGTTGTTCCATTGTTAACGTTCACCTCTTCAAAAAAATGTTGGTTTCCCTATTGATGATACTTTTTGCAATGCGTATAATCAACTTTTAACAGATGCAAATTGCATTATTCCTCCAAACCGAGGAATAATGCAATTTGCTGACCGTGGTATAATAAAAATACCAAAGGGCGTAGGACAAGCTGCATTTGATGCAAGTGGCCGTGCTCATCGTATTGGATAACAGGAGGCAATAGACATGAACAACATTCAAGAGATTCTGGCTTACAACAAATCATTTGTCGAGACTAAAGAATACGAAAAGTATACGGCAGGCAAGTTTCCAACCAAAAAGATGGTCATCATCACTTGTATGGACACTCGTCTGGTGGAAATGCTGCCCAAGGCCATGAACCTGAAGAATGGCGATGTGAAAATCATCAAAAACGCTGGCGCAATCATTTCTCAACCTTTTGGGTCTGTTATGCGTAGTGTTCTCGTCGCCATCTATGAGCTTGGTGCCGACGAAGTACTGGTTGTTGGACACACGGAATGCGGTATGGCTTCCCTACACGCAGAGACCATGATTGGACATATGGTTGAACGGGGTGTATCTGAGGAAGTCATGAGCACACTGGAGAACTCCGGCATACGTTTACAAAAGTGGCTACGCGGGTTTGACAGCGTTGAAGAAGGGGTAAAACATACTGTGGAAGTGATCAAGAAACATCCATTGCTTCCACCTACTGTACCCGTTCACGGCATGGTCATCGACTCCTACACAGGTGAACTTGATCTTGTCGCAGATGGGTATGGGCAATAGACATCTCTCTAAATGGTTTTGGGTGCGGACCTCGAGGTCCGCACTCTTTTTTTGTCTAAATTGAGGCAGTTGTTCTGTCAGGTTGTCAAACCATACAGTTTCAGTGTACACTTTTATGAAAGCGGTCAAAGAAAGCAATTTTTATTGTTTTTGCTGGCCCAGCCCTAATATTAAGGAGACATGTGCATGAACATACTTTCCTACGGATTGCTCGGGCTTCTTACCCGCGAGGAGTCATCAGGTTATGATCTAATGCTGAAGATCCAGCCGCATTGGCAGGCTAAGCACAGTCAGATCTATCCGCTCCTCTCCAAAATGGAAAACGATGAGCTTTTAGCCTCCCGCTGGGTGCAACAGTCTGACAAACCAGACAAGAAAATGTATGCAGTCACGGAGAAAGGTATTGAAAAACTGCTGGGATGGATGATCACTCCCGTTACCGCTCCGGTTACGCGTGACGAGTTCAATCTGCGCATTTTATGTGTCGGCATTGCAGAAGACGGAAGCATGAGACGCATTCTGAATGAGCGCAAAAACTGGTTCATGGAACGCATCCGTTATTTCGAGGATTTGAAGTCCCGTATCCCTCAGGATAATCTGCGAGTAGGCAGTCGGGAATTCGGAAGTTACATTCTGGTACAAAAAGGGTTAATGAACGCACAAACGGGCATCGAATGGTGTAACTGGGTAACCCAATTACTCGATGGTCAGGCGGCAATTCAGGACCCTTGTCCAAGTATTTCAGAAAAATAAACAAAATTTGAAACGTTCCTGTAAGTTGACCGTATTACTTGAGTAAGGCCCATTTTTGGGCGAATCAAACAAATTAATCGGGGGGTTACGATCTTTACAATGAAGAAAAAATTCGGAATTAAACATCTCATGATGGTTTTCATGGCCTTTACATTACTGTTTGCAACAGTTGGAGTTGCGAATCCGGATTCTGCTGATGCTAGACGTGGTGGCGGTTTCAAATCGGGAACAAAAAGCTATACCAACACACCTAAGAAATCCGATTCCAACAGCAATGTGAGCAAATCTAATACGAATAATAACTCCAATGGAGCAGCTACAACGAACCGTGGCGGATTCTTCGGCGGTGGCGGTGGATTTATGAAAGGTATGATGCTGGGTGGTCTTGCTGGCATGATGTTCGGCGGATTGTTCGGTGGCATGGGCGCTCTGGGTAACATTCTTGGATTGCTCGTAAACGTAGCTGCAATTATGCTGATCGTGATGCTCGCGATGGCCCTGTTCAGAGCCATTACGAATCGTCGTAAACCAGCAGCAGATGGTCGTTATGACCGCAAAAATGATCGTGATGATGATGACCGTAACAGAAACGGACGGTACTAATCTCTATGGTTCTGAGCATGGATGAAATTGTCAACGCGATCTGTATTCACATGGCTGAACGCAAGGGTGTTCGCCCAACCGATGTCAATGTGGAACTGAGCTGGGAAGAAGATACGGGATATTCCGCAGAAGTCTGGATTCAAGGCCGCAGTCAGTATCTGGTCGAATCCAACATGATTGAAGCGATCCTGCGCTATCTGCACAGTGAATACGACATTCGGGCTTACCGTGAGAATGTAAGACTGGATCTGGATGAAGAGATCACAGCGATTGTGAATCAATAAATGAATAACTAATAAGCCATTTGCGGATGGAATATAAAAAGGACCGTCTCCATGATGTCATTGACATGATTGGAGACGGTCCTTTTTTGTGTTCCTTGGGAAGATGAAACCTTTGCATCTACCTTCCCAAGATTCATAATGTAATCTTATGGCTACTTCAATTTCACCAGACTGTAGTTTTTCTTGCCTTTACGGATAATGATGAATTTACCACCGATTGCGTGCTCTGCAGAGACCGTGAATTCCAGTTCCGTAACTTTCTCACCATTCATGGAAATGGCCCCTTTGGTGACATCCTCACGCGCCTGACGTTTGGATGGCTCCAGGCCAAGATCCACGAGCCAGTCTACAATATTTTTTGCTTCACCATCGGTTTCGAAGGTCGGCATTTCTTTAAAGCCCTGCTCGATTTCGTCAGCTGTAAGGGAACGAATGTCTCCGCTGAAGAGTGCTGCGGTAATGCGTTTCGCCTGCTCCAGCATGTCGTCGCCGTGAACAAATTTCGTCATTTCTTCAGCGAGTGCCTTTTGTGCTTCACGCTTGTGGGGCTCCGTTTCTACCTTTTCAGCCAAAGCTTCAATTTCTTCTTTGCTTAGGAATGTGAAGTATTTCAGGTATTTGATTACATCACGGTCATCCGTGTTCGCCCAGAACTGGTAAAATTCGAATGGAGTCGTCTTATTCGCATCAAGCCAGATGGACCCGCCTGCGGATTTACCGAATTTCGTTCCGTCGGATTTGAGCATCAGCGGGATCGTCAGACCGTAAGCTTTAGCTTCTGGCCCTTCTTTTTTACGGATCAGGTCCAGACCGCTTGTAATGTTGCCCCATTGATCGGAACCGCCGATTTGCAGCTGTACATCCTCATGTTGGAACAGGTGCAGGTAATCGAGCGATTGGAGAATCTGGTAGGAGAACTCGGTAAACGAAATTCCATCTTCCAGTCTGCTCGCAACCACATCTTTGGCTAGCATCGTGTTGAGGTTAAAGTTCTTACCGTAGTCACGCAAAAATTCAATCACATTGATTTTGTGTGTCCAGTCGTAGTTATTGACCATACGTACCTGATTGTCGCCATCCGTTACGAAAAGCTTTTTCATTTGTGCAGTCAGAGCATCTACATTGGCTTGTACCTCTTCCAACGTTTGCAGGGAACGTTCCGATTGACGACCACTTGGATCACCAATCGTTCCTGTTGCCCCACCAATCAGAATGACTGGACGGTGCCCAGCGAGTTGGAAACGTTTCAGCATCATGAACGGAATCAAATGTCCGATGTGCATGCTGTCTCCTGTAGGGTCAACTCCGCAATACAATGAAACCGACGTGGTCTCTGTCAGCTCACGCAGACCCTCCGCATCTGTCTGTTGATTAATGGCGTCGCGCCATTCCAGTTCATCAATAATATTCAAAACAAACAACCCCTTCTCTATGCATTGGTATTAGGCCATGATCTACGTTAATTCACAAGGAGCTAAGCCGGGCGAGGCTTTTTGGGACACAAAAAAATCGCCGCCTTGTCTTCAATAGACATAGGGACGATTATCATAACCGTGGTACCACCCAACTTGCACAGACAACAACTCACACGCTGTCCATACCGCTTTCAGCAAAATATCGTTTGCCATTCCGCTTGGCATTACCCAAGTACTCCAGAGTGTAATTCGCAGCCCTTGTATGTATCAGGTTCCATCAACCCCTGACTTTCTGTAACAGGGACAAAGCCGCTACTTCGCTCTATCAACGTAATTCATGTATTCAATTTATAGCCAGTATAGCCGAACGTTAATATCATTGCAAGGCCAAGTATTTAATCTTTATATAGAGCAACAGATGAATGCCTACGCCAAAGTTTATAAAGACATCTTGTTCAACTTCTCGTGGTAATATGCATAAGCCTTTTCTGCAATCTGATCTTCATTGTTCCAAAATTGCTGATCCAGCGCATCAAGATGTTGCTCCTCCTCTACTGTTAGAAACGTAGGAATATCCCACAGTTCAGCAAGTCTTTCATCCTCTCCCAAATGCTTAATGCAGCCATATGCTGACTTTATGATGTCCATTACTTGAGTCGCACCAATGGTATGTAATGCCTGCAACGCGTATAGGTATACCTCTTCGCCCCAGTTGCAGAAAAATTGAACAAAACCACCGTTAAAGACGTCCATCTCTAGCAGCCATAAAGCAGCAATTTCCTGTTCATTCGTTGTTAACGCAGCCCAGCCCTGAGCGGATTCATTCTTTTTCCCCACAAAGGTTAACGCATATTCATACCACACATCATTAATATCCTGTTCACTCATGTCAATCACCTCTCTTTTCTTGGTTCCAGCCTCTCCAGATCTTGCCGTTTACCCGTCTGATGCCAATACAAGTAAGGATCTCCAAGCTGTTGGAAAGCCTTCTCAACACTTTGGGTCAATTCTTGCGTCACTGCGTTTGTGTAATTCAAGTGTGTCTGTTTATTATCCACACCATATCGTTTCAGCAATTCCACATGCGCTGCCGTAAAAATGATATCCTCCAGCAGCCAGTAGATTACTTCTTCCGTCTGTTCCATTCTTTTTTCCAACATAACCATGCCACGCTCGTATATACGAACTATATATGCATCATTTTCAATCTCTACATAGGGAACTCCTTCCCCTTTAAAGCTCTCAAACAAGCGGTTAACATAGTCCTCAATCTGCTGCCTGCGGAAGGATGTCCGCTCAAGCAACTGAAAAAGAGTTTTTGCAATCTCTGTTTTGCTTAGTATGTTGGACATAAAATCTCCTTTTGACATGATAATGAAAAAGCTGCCAATGGCAGCCTCTTCATAACAAGTTTTCAATCAGGTTCCACAGAAAGTCCGGTAGGAGGTATCGCACTGCGTAGGCAGTTCCGCGTACTCAGCTTGTTCGGTAGAATGTGCAAACGGGTTGGAAAGAACAGCAAGAAGTTTCTCCATCACACTAAGATCTCCGTGATTCTCCGCTCGGTCCAGTGCTTCTTCCACCCGATGATTACGAGGAATCACCGCTGGGTTGCTAGTTCTCATCAATTGCTGCGATTCTTCTTTCCCTTCCTGCTGTCTGCCTAATCTTGCCTGGCGACGCTCATTCCACTCCGCAAACTCTGAAGTATCGAATAAAGGAGCTCCGTTGAGCGTATCAAAGGTCAGTGCGAGAAACGTATTTGTGTAATCTGCACTATGCTTCTCCATCAATTCAAGAAGATCCCTGATTAGCGCTTCATCCTCAGCCTCTTCATTAAACAAGCCCAGCTTGCTCCGCATTCCCGAGAGCCAGTGGTGGTGATACAATTCAGAGAATTGTGCAATCGCATCCTGAGCGATTTGTACAGCCTGTTCTTCATCCTCATGCAGCAGTGGCAGAAGCGTCTCGGCAAACCGAGCCAGATTCCAGCCGCCAATATACGGTTGATTTCCATATGCATACCGACCTTGCGTGTCAATGGAGCTAAATACCGTCGCTGGATTGTAGGCATCCATAAACGCACACGGCCCATAATCGATGGTTTCACCACTGATGGCCATATTATCTGTATTCATTACGCCATGAATGAAACCAACCTGTTGCCACTTGGCGATAAGTGAAGCCTGTCGACGAATGACTTCCTGAAGTAACTGGAGATAGCGATTATCGGCTTCGGCAATATCGGGAAAATGCCGTTTCAGTGTATAGTCAGCCAATGCCCTGAGCTCATCAATCGATCCCCATCTGGCTGCGTATTGGAAGGTTGCTACACGTAAATGACTTGAAGCCACCCGAGTCAGGATTGCACCAGGTCGCTCTGTTTCGCGTGTAATGTTTTCTCCAGTAGATACAACCGCCAGACTTCGCGTTGTTGGAATGCCGAGTGCATACATCGCTTCACTAATAATATATTCGCGCAGCATTGGCCCAACAGCAGCACGTCCATCGCCTCCGCGAGAGTATGGGGTTCTTCCCGAACCTTTCAGCTGGATATCCACTCGCTCGCCTTGTGGCGTGATTTGTTCTCCCAGCAGCAAAGCCCGTCCATCACCAAGCATGTTAAAATTACCGAATTGATGACCCGCATAGGCCTGAGCGAGAGGGTCGGCACCTTCCGGAATCAGGTTACCTGCAAACACCTCTGCTCCTTCATCACTGTTAAGAGCCTCAGCATTCAGCCCCAGGCTTGCTGCAAGCAATGTATTGAAGATGATCAACTTGGGTGATTGAACAGGTACCGCACCCTGATTTGTAAAAAAAGTCTGTGGCAAACGTCCATAACTGTTGTCAAAGTTCCAGCCTTTTTTCAGCGTTTCTTGTTGCATGGTGATCACAACTCCTTTTCTGTAACCAAGCGATATCAGGATATCCCTTCGTTTTATTTTAGCCTTGTGAACCAATGCTCATTTATGTAGTCGCATGGAAATTCAACGGAAAGAACATGTAACATGTTCATGATGAAACTTTAGCATATTTATATCCCTTTTGCATTCATCCTGCTGTAACTTTCATACCCGGGACACCG
This sequence comes from Paenibacillus sp. MDV22-iso6, assembly GCF_058408365.1. Lineage (NCBI taxonomy): Bacteria > Bacillati > Bacillota > Bacilli > Caryophanales > Paenibacillaceae > Paenibacillus > Paenibacillus sp. MDV22-iso6. Next base: position 218,473 of record NZ_JBZVDZ010000009.1, read on the forward strand.
TTTAAAGATTAAGGGGTGATCAAATTGAGAAAATACATCTATTGGATTGGGTCTATAACACTTTTATTTATGTGCCTTACCGGGTGTTCAGCGGACAACATACAATCAAAGGGAAATCAGGTTATCGTTCAACAACCGGTTGAGAACTCCAATCAATACACCCTGTATAGAAAAATTACCGATCCAGCACAGGTGCAAGCCATCAGGAACATCGCCGCCTCTATCCCATCGAACAATACTATAGCGGATATGGTGCGACCTCCGGATTATAAATTCTTTTTCAAGAAAAAGAACACAGATTCCTCAGATAAAAGTGTCATCTATAACCTCTGGATCAGTCCCCATCAGGATCAGGTTGAAATCATCATTGAAAGTAAACCTACTTATGTTCAATTAACTAAGAAGAAATCTGCAAAACTTTTCGAACTCATCACAGGTGAAAAGCTTCCGGGGTATGTTGAGTAAAAATATCCAATTGTACTCTGCAGTTCACCCAAAATAAAGACCCAAGAGGTTCATTGACAAGGGGAGTCATTCCGATCATTCCACCTCAACCAATACATCTTGGGTCTGTTCCATTTATTCAGATCGCATACCTGTTACAAGACAATCTTAAGTATGTGCTTCTTGAGCTTGTACAGGCTGTACGGGCAGACTCTCTTTTTTAAATCCGAGGTTAAAGAAAACATTGAGCAGGATGGCACACAGACTGCCTGTGATAATACCATCACCAACAATAATGCGGATACTTTGAGGCAGCTGGGCAAACAGATCCGGCACAGCCGTGACGCCAAGACCGAGTGAAACCGAACAAGCAACGATTAACAGATTGGATTGCTTGCTGAAATCCACATGTTGCAGCATTTTAATCCCGGATGAGACTACCATGCCGAACAGAACAACCGTTGCCCCGCCGAGTACCGCGCTGGGAATAATCGTTGCGAATGCCGCAACTTTGGGGATCAGTCCAAGAAAAATCAGAATACCTCCGGCTGCAACAACCACATTGGTCGTTTTCACTTTGGAGAGCTGAACCAAACCGACATTCTGAGCAAATGTGTTATACGGAAAAGCATTGAAGATACCACCAAGTACAAATGCCAGACCTTCTGCGCGGTATCCTCGTGCCAAATCCTTTTCGTTAATCGGTTGATCACAGATTTTGCTTAAGGCCATAAACACACCTGTAGATTCGATAATGACAACTGTGCCGACAATAATCATGGTAATGATCGGACCGATTTCGAAGGTAGGCCATCCAAAGTAAAAGGGCTGGGGCAAATGAAACCAAGAGGCTTCCTGTACAGAACTGAAATTCACTTTCCCCATGATGGCAGCGACGAGGGTACCCACAATAATACCGAGGAGAACTGCGAGGGATTTGACAAAGCCGCGAGCATATCGATTCAGTACCAGAATGAAGAGCAATACCCCGAATGAGAGCGCCAGATTGTCCAGACTTCCGAAATTCTCACTGTTTGCTCCACCTGCCATGTTCTTGATGCCCGTTGGAATTAACGCCAGACCAATAATGGTTACGACTGTTCCAATCACAACGGGAGGAAACAGTTTGACGATTTTACTAAAGAAAACAGCACATATAACGATGAATATCCCTGCTGCTATGATGGAACCGTAAATGGCCGGAATTCCATATTGTGATCCAATCGCAATCATGGGAGTCACAGCAACAAATGAGCTTCCAAGAACCGCTGGCAAGCCAATCCCCAAATACTTCCCTTTACGTGCTTGAAGCCATGTCGCGATACCACAGGTTAACAGGTCAATCGATACCAGATACGCCAATTGTTCCGCAGTCAGGTTTAACGCTCTTCCCACAAGCAGCGGAACCAAAATGGCCCCGGCATACATCGCCAATACGTGCTGAATTCCCAGTGAAAAAATCCTCATTCTCTTGGTTTCTCTCATCCCTACCTGCCCCCTGTAATTTAGAATCACTTTACCGCTGCAAAAATCATGTTATGTTGATTCACATTATATAAACAATTGCGGGAAGTTCCATGATCCATCACATAGAATTGTTGCAGGTTATAAAGAGAACTCAATATATTGGGCATTTTGTACAAAAAGGAATGAAAACACCTCCTTCTTTTGTTATATTATCTCACATAAAATCCCGAAACACCTTTACTTCTCCCGATCATCCCCATCGAAAAACGTAAAAAGGCCAGCCAGAAAATTCTGGCTAACCTAATCATTTCAGAGCCACCGCCATGGCGACTTCTTATGCATAATATAATATGGACAATATGCAGACTCAAATCGAATAATCGACCACAATTACATTCTCCAGCCACTCATTCAGGGAGGCTACAAATGCCTGATGTGCAGGATGCGGGCCATAAGCACGCAGCGCTTCCTGATCTTCAAATGTCACTCTCAGGCCAAGTGTGAAGCCCTGAATATGATCCGTCTCCTCTGTTACATTAATACCTGCGGTGAGATCCACAATTCCAGGAATCTGTTCCTGTAACGCGAGTAATTGAGCTACCAATTCTTGCTGTTTGACCGTAGTGATTTTATCGTTCAATTTGAATGCGACCAAATGTTCATACATTATCTTTTCACCTCATTCCTTTAACGAGTAGTGATTTAGCTTTTTAATACTCTGCTCTGAACATGATGCAGAAGTTTCTGAAGCCAGATCATATCACTCTGAATGGAGTGGTACGCGTGATCTCGCATCAACAACAGTGCATCTTTCAGATCCTCCTGCACATCAATCTCCTGAGGTGTATGAGATTCAATATATTCCAGCCTCTTATTCATCTTCTCAATAATATCCTCAATCAAATACGCGATCTTCTGATTATCCACCTTATCCAAATGGACCAACGCAGCGTATAAGGACTGTACATTCGTAAACTTCTGGAACACCTTATATATGCTCTGTTCAAGGGACTGACGTCCTTTTTCGGTAATTCCATATGTCGTTTTGTCTGGTCGATTTTCACTCTGAATTGTTTCTACCTTCTCAATAAGACCCTTCTTCAGCAACACTTCAAAATTATAATAAATGGTACCTTCGGTAATCTTGGCATCCGTTTGATCCAGATGTTTCCCAATTCGCTTCTTAATATCATAGGGATAATAATTCCCTTCACTTAGTGCACCGAGTATAAATATTTGAATCGACATGTGACTGCCCCCATTCTGCTAATCGAAGGGCATAGCTTCTTCTTCATCGCCTACCCTCATATCTTCTATTTTATATCATAACGGGCTGTTGTACAGACTCCTGTGTGGTACTAGTTTGCTTGGCTTTTTTGAAATGATGAATGGCTGTATTGATAACAAAGGCTCCCACACCAACCAATGCCAGCCCAACAGCATAATGCACCGTTCGTCCCCCACCGAAGAGAATATTGTAATCCAGATGCGTTGAATAGAACATCGGTGTGATTTGACTTACGAATTTGAAATATCCTGGCATCATCTCCGGTGACATGGACGTCCCGTTTGCAATGGATTGGCTGAGTACGAATATCATATTGATCAGCATTCCGCCTTGACCCAGAAGCATGATAAAGATACTTGTAAACTCAATCGACACAAACAACTGCAAACTATGCACCATCCACAGTTTCAAAAACGCTTCCACGCCATACCCTTGCACCATAAAATAAATGCCTATCCCTACAAGTGGAGCAAGGATGGAAACAAGCAGGTTGACTCCTCGCATTGCAAAGAATGCTTTCCATTTCCCCATCTGTCCTTGCAGTTGTTTCATGCCGCCAATGCTTTGCATCGCATAGATCATGGCTCCAACATAGAGCGCCATGGTGATAAACATCGGTGCCATCTGATTTTGCATGCCTGCTGGTTGCGGGTTGCTCAGAACGATGTCGGATGATACTTTGTCCATGGTCGATTCCACAATCTGTTTCGATTGCTCCGCAGGAACCTGCATACTGCTCAGCACACCCTCAAAGCTCTGTGCCTGAACCTGAGCACCGATCTGCGCAGTGATTTGAGCAGCTACATTTTTCATAGAACTGGTGATCGTTGTTGGGTTCGATTCATTAATCAGGTACTGGAGCTGAGCTTTACCGCCTTGTTCAGACAGTTTCTCCGTAAAATCACCCGGTATACGTATGATCATATGAATATCCCGATCTTCAAGCCCTGTCTTTGCCTGTTGCAATGATTCGTTGGTTACTACCTTAAATGGCAATTGTTCTTGCAATTTTTGTACAAACTCAGTACCGGATTGCTGGTCCTCGTTGACAATGGCCACCGTAAGATTGGTTACATTTTTGGGGATTGCACTATATCCCGACATAAAAACGGTCAACATTACAATCTGATAAAAAACGATCATGAATATGCCTGCCTTGACTCCGCCGTGCTTCAGTATGTTCTTCACTCTTTACTCCACCTTGTTGTTTTAATTTAAACTACTTGAATTAAAGTACTCTTATTTGTTATATTTGTCAATGAGACCAACCAAGGAGGCGAAACGAATGACGAAGAGCTCTATTATTTCTCTGTCAGAAATCACGAATTTCCAATCGAAAGAAGAAGAATTCAGTCCCTACCGTTGGTATCGCAGCATGTTGAATCAGGAACCTGTCATCTACAATGAAGAGACCGATTCCTGGCATATATTCAAGTATGATCTTGTCAAAACCGTGCTTAATGATCACGAGCACTTCTCCAGTGTGAGAAAAAGATCAATTGTGAACGTCGGATATTCAAGTGAAGAAAAAGGTGCGGACAGTGAGCATCACATGCCGGACAAGCTGGATATTCACAATGTAGATCCGCCGGATCATCGCAAGCGGAGATCATTGCTGGCAAGTGCGTTTACACCGAGAAGTCTCAAGCTTTGGGAACCGAGAATACAGGCAGTGGCCGAAGAGCTAATTAAAGAGTTTGAGCATCAATCAGAAGTGGACATTGTTGAAGCTTATACGAGCATGTTTCCTGTCATTATCATGTCTGACCTGCTTGGCGTTCCTTCCAAAGATCGTCATTTGTTCAAGGGTTGGGTGGACACCATGTTTATGCCCACTACCGATGCCACCTTTGATCAAATTAACGAAATGAAAAAGATTGCCGGCGAAGAATATTTTAAATACTTGTATCCCTTCGTTGTGTCCAAAAGATCCAATCTGGGAGAAGATATCATATCCGACCTGATCCAGGTGGAAGTGGATGGCGAGCACTTTACGGATGAAGAGATTGTGCGAACCACCATGTTTATTCTGGGTGCTGGCATAGAAACAACAAGCAACCTGCTGGCCAACTCGTTCTATGCCCTTCTGTATGATCAACCGGAATTGTATGCCGAACTCAGGGATAACCTTGAGCTTGTTCCAGCCGCGGTAGAGGAAATGCTGAGATATCGCTTTCACATCAGCAAAATGGACCGGATGGTCAAAGAGGATAACGATCTGCTTGGTGTTAAACTGAAAAAGGGAGACGCTATCGTAGCGTGGATGAGTGCAGCCAATATGGATGAGAACATGTTCGAAGACCCGTTCACCTTAAATATTCATCGATCGAACAATAATAAACAGCTTGCATTTGGTTTTGGTACTCACTTCTGTCTGGGGGCACCACTGGCGCGTCTGGAAGCCAAAATTGTACTGACCACATTCCTAAAAACCTTCACCAGCATTGAACCCGTGGAAGGATTCAATCTGGAGGAAAACCTGACTGCCTCTGCGGCCGGACAATCTTTAACGACCCTTCCGCTGAAGCTATATACGTAAATTCATCTGACGTAAATTCATTTATGAATTGATAATCTTCACTATATTTTCGATGGATAAAATCAAAACAAAAAGAGCAGATCTCATCTGCTCTTTCTTTCTACATTCGTTAATTCAGTAAACCTGTTCCATTCATCATAAATGGCACCACTCGCTCAGCCAATTCAGCCGGGGATTCCTGTCTCTCCTCCAAATTCCAGCGATACGTCACCCCATAGATGGACCAGCTCAGCATCGTTGCCAAATACGCCAATGTTTTGGGTGGCTCTGCTCCATCTGTTTGACTCATGGCAAGCTCCAGAACGAGCTTCTCTAACTGGGCCTTAATATTTTCTTCAAAGATTGGCGCTACGGACTCATATTTCTTGATACATTGATTACTTGAATCATGATAATTACATAACGAGATCACCAGTTGCTTCAGGGTCTCTTCTGTCAAATGTGCCTCTGCATCAATCTGTTTGAGCACATATTCTTGGAAAGCATAGGACAAAACGGATTCAAGCAGTTCATATTTGTCTGCAAAATGGGCATAGAATGTGGCCCGGTTAATCGTCGCCTTTTGTGTAATATCCTGAACTGTGATGGCTGAGAAATCCTTTTTATTCAAATGATAAAAAAACGCATCCTGAATTAATTGACGGGTTCGGATCACCCGTGGATCATTGGGATTTGGAGAAAACTCACCTGACATATACAAAGTGTCCCTTCTAATCGATCTTGTAATCAAACTTCTTAATGCTCTGCTCCTATTATAAATAGCTCCTGTTAGCTCAACAAGTAATCCGGGGTTAAACCAACATTATTATGGTCGCTTCGCTTAAGCAACACATTGGATAAATCGTCGGTTGATGCAGCCACTCTCCATTGATAATATTGCACTCGTACCCCGCTTGGAGGTGCACTATTATGGAGGTGTTTGACTTGAGTAATCATCAACAACAAGTTCAATCTACGGAAAATCTGTTTCAACCTTATACGATTCATAACTTAACCCTGCAGTCTCGCATCGTTATGCCCGCTATGGGTCGGGCTTTCTCACCCGATGGTGTACCGGGTACCGATGTAGCGGCTTATTATCGCAGACGTGCCGAAAATGGCGTCGGACTTATTATTACCGAAGGTGTAACCATTGATCATCCGGCGGCAACCAGCGAACCGCGTGTTCCCCGTTTTCATGGTGAAGAAGCATTGAACGGCTGGGCAGAAGTCGTCAGACAAGTTCATGAAGCCGGGGGCAAGATTTTTCCTCAGCTCTGGCATATGGGTATGGCTCGTCCAGCGGGATCGCAGCCTCATCCGGAAGCTCCATCCATTGGACCGTCGGGTATTGATCTCGAGGGAAATCTGACGGGTGAACCGATGACAGACGAAGAAATCGCCAACATCATTCAGGCTTTTGTGGACGCAGCAGTTCATGCCAAACAGCTTGGGTTTGACGGCATTGAAATTCAAGGAGCACATGGTTACCTGGTTGACCAATTCTTCTGGGACAGAACAAATACACGGACAGACCGCTACGGCGGTGATCTTATCAAGCGTACGCAATTCGCTACCGAACTTATTCAAGCAATCCGTTCTGCCGTGGGTCCCGATTACCCGATTGCCATTCGTTTGTCGCAATGGAAAATGAGTGATTATTACGTCAAACCGCTGGACACACCAGATAAGCTGGAGTTATTCCTGAATGTGTTGGTAGAGGCCGGCGTCGATATATTCCATTGCTCAACACGACGTTTCTGGGAGCCGGAATATGAAGGTTCGGAACTTGGATTTGCCGGCTGGGTGAAAAAACTGACAGGCAAACCAACGATAGCCGTGGGTTCTGTCGGTCTGGATGATGAATTTACAAGTCTCTATACGGAAGGTAAAGGTGCAGGACACAAGGATTTAGATGATCTTCTCCTTCGTTTGGACCAGCAGGAATTTGATCTGGTTGCCGTTGGACGCGCACTACTGGCTGATCCGGCGTGGGCTGTGAAAATCCGTGATGGCCGTGTGAATGAAATTCAGGCTTTTTCGCCAGAAGCACTTGCTACGTTGCTATAACAATAATTTAGGTTCAAATTAATATTGTTATCCGTTAAATGAGCTATAATTGAACCAAAATACTCGTCATCCATCTAGTTAGGGACAGCGGGTATTTTGGTTTTTTTACATGTTTGAACAAAACAGAGCGAGCAATATCGTCCAAGAAAGTTCCTTCTTTTCATATTATAATGACATTTAACTTACCAGAAAGAAGGTGCAGCAGGTGACTCGCGAAGTGCGAACCGTCGTGTTCGATACCGATTTACAGCTCGAAGCCTATCAATTTGAAGGTATTATGCAGAAATTCCCCAATCATTTTCATGACTATTACGTCATTGGATTTATTGAGCAAGGCAAGCGCCATCTCGTATGTAATAACGAAGAATATATCCTGAACACTGGAGACATGATTATTTTTAATCCGCATGATCCCCATGCCTGCGAACAGGTGGACGGCAGAACTCTGGATTATCGCTGCATCAACATTCAACCTGAGGTCATGCGCCAATATGTGCTGGAAATTACCGGACAAGATTATTTGCCACGGTTTAATTCCCCTGTTCTCTATCAGAGCGAACATGTTACTTCTTTGCATGAGCTGCATCAGATGATCTTGGAAGAGCAAGCTGACTTTCACAAAGAAGAACTGCTGCTCTTTCTGCTGGAACAGCTGATGAGAGAATATGCCGTTGCCGAACCGCCCATTTCCGCCCAGGACGTCACCATCGAGATTAGACTCATATGCGAGTACATAGAGACTCATTATATGGAGAGCATTACGCTGAACCAATTAGTCGAGTTAACAGGGCTGAGCAAGTACCATCTATTGCGTTTGTTCACTCGGCAAAAAGGGATATCTCCCTACCGCTACCTGGAAACAATTCGCATCAATCAGGCCAAACGGCTATTGGAACAAGGCCAACTCCCGATTGAGGTTGCAGCGCAGACCGGTTTCAGTGACCAGAGTCACTTTACGAATTTTTTCAAAAAGCTAATTGGCTTGACCCCCAAGCAATACAGACGCATCTTCAACCATGAATTGGATCCAAAGCGCACAGCGGATGATCTGTCATGACAGGTCAGAACAAAATTTCCACTGGACACCTGCTAGCCTTACTTACGATCCTGATCTGGGGAACAACGTTTATCTCCACCAAGGTGCTGCTGATCGATTTCACGCCGGTGGAGATTCTCTTTTTCCGTTTCGTGATTGGCTATGTGGTGCTCTTCCTGATCTATCCGCAGTTAATGCGAATTACCTCACTCCGAGAAGAAATGCTGTTTATCGTTGCTGGATTATGCGGGGTTACGTTATATTTTCTCATTGAAAATATTGCACTGGTGTACACCTTAGCTTCCAATGTAGGTGTTATTGTTTCGATTGCCCCTTTCTTTACCGCAGTCCTTGCACATTTCTTCCTGGATGGAGAGAGATTGCAAAAGCGGTTTATCTTGGGCTTCGCCATTGCCTTGTCTGGCATTATCCTTATTGGATTCAACGGCAGTTTCATTCTGCAACTGAATCCCCTGGGGGATCTGCTCGCTTTCGTGGCACCTGCTGTATGGGCGATCTACTCTGTTCTCATGCGCAAAATAGGTGAACTTCCCTATCACACCATCGGTGCTACACGCAAAGTATTCTTTTATGGACTATTATTCATGCTGCCGGCTTTGTTCCTGTTCGAATTCCACTTCGATCTCGGGCGCTTCGCCAACATGACCAACCTCTCGAACCTTCTCTTTCTCGGACTGGGTGCCTCGGCCTTATGTTTTGTAACCTGGAACCGGGCAGTGAGTCTGCTGGGAGCCGTCAAAACAAGTGTGTACATTTATTTGGTGCCTGTCATTACTGTCGTCGCTTCTGCACTGATTCTACATGAACGGATTACCTGGATAACGCTGCTTGGCGCTCTATTAACGTTGCTCGGATCATTTATTTCAGAGAAGAAAGTACACAGAAAAGACCACCGTAGTACGTTGCCAGAACTTGAATAGTATATGGTTTCATCGTCCAAAACTCAAAGAAAGGCATTAATCCATTACGGATTAGTGCCTCTTCATTTTGCCAGGACATTGAGCAGATGCAACTTCTAATTCAACATGGACAGAAGATTCACCAGCTCCTGCTTCTCCAGATGTCTCCATTGTCCACGTTCCAGTCCATCCAGCGTAACATTCATAATTCGGATGCGCTCCAGCTTGAGCACTCTGTATCCCAAGGCTTTGCACATTCTGCGGATTTGCAGATTAAGCCCCTGAGTCAAAATGATACGAAATACGTTCTCACTATGCTTATATACCTCACACGGTTTCGTCACCACATTCATAATCTCAACCCCTTGCGACATCGCCCGTACGAATTCGTCTGTCACTGGTTTATCTACGGTTACTACGTATTCCTTGTCGTGGTTATGCTCCGAACGCATCATCTTGTTCACAATGTCCCCGTCGTTCGTCAGAAAAATCAATCCCTCGGACGCCTTATCCAGCCTGCCAATCGCAAAGATACGCGAGGGATAATTCACATACTGAATGATGTTTCCCTCCACCTGTTCGGCTGCGGTGCAGACAATGCCGATGGGTTTATTCAGAGCAAGGTAAACAGGCTCGCGATCATTGTAAGGAATCTCCTGACCATCAATGAGCACAATATCCTCAGGCTCCACGTCCGCTCCTTTTTCACATACTTTACCATTAATCGTAATGCGCCCGGCTGCAATTAATCGGTTCGTTTCCCTGCGGGAGCAGTATCCTGTTTCACTTATGTATTTGTTAATTCGCATGCTCCACCACCACTTTGTTCAATAGGTTAGTACCTTGTACTGATTTTCATCAAACATCATCTCACTTATAATGAAACGAAGCAAATAAATTGTTATTCGGAGGTACATAGGTAATCCAAAATAAACTATGGAAAGGAGTTAACCATGGACAAAAAGTGTATGAGAGTCCTTAAAAAGTTATATTTTCACGCCAATGGTGATTATGACAGAGCACGTGAAGTAATGATCTATCAAACGGATACACTTACTCCTGCCGAACAATATATACTGACTTCAGTGGGCTGGGTGGCTAATGATCTGGAGATGGTCCACCATGATGATATCATTCAACGACTAATCGCTTTCCAGCAGAATGAACGTCTATCCTGGTCAACGATTACCCAAGCATTTATTGCAGGTGTCGGGGGCAGTTATCCTCGAGGCATATCTACGCTCGCAAGCTACCATATGATGATTCACTCAGAGCCACATGCTTACGAAGAGACTGAACAGTTCCTGGCTTGCAGAGTTTGCGGTTTCAGTCATAGCGATGAGAGCTGGAAGAATCTATCCAATATCCGTTACGCCCTTCACCAGGGTTATGATTACAGTGGCACAAGCGTAGGTGCATACGCCGATCTGACAGAGTTTGTCACCATACTTGAGCAAGGACCAATTAAACCGACTCCCGAGGATATCACCACATTCAATCAACTGCTTCGCATGCTGGATCAGGCTGAAGACGAAGAGTCTCCGGGGAAATTTGAGAAACGACTCACTGCAGAGAGATTAGTCAAAGGACACGCCGGGATTCGCCGAAGTATTCTTCAAGCGCTGTCCAGAGTAGGTGTACTGCCCAATCAGGTTCTCTCCCTCAGTACAGACCATTGGACCAACAACGAGCATATCCTGAACGGTGAGTTGCTGCTTAATAATACCAAAGGCCGCTCTGATATGGAGATGCCTTGGGCTGGCTGGCAAGGTAAACTAGGCGTCGATTGGGACAAAGCACGCAAGCTGTTTGGAAATGCGATTCAAGTCAAAGACTGAACGGTCAGCCCGTCATAATTAATGTGTTGTCCGTTTAAACAGCTTAATCCAGACACAAAGAGGAGTTTACCATGCACAAAGTTAACCAGCTTTCAATTGACCCTGATGTTCTGAACCAGAATACTGGCATATGGATTGGCGGAGAAATCGCATATGTTACAGATTGGCCGCTTAATCAGGAGAGCCAACCCTTGTTGCATCTGTTCTCCATTGATTGCAATACACTTTTACAACAGATGCATGTCCCTTCGTTGCCACCCGGGAAGTACATTTCGGTCTTCTCCACCTATTTCGCTTCGGAATACTTTTTGGACCAGGTAACCTATACGGGGGATGAGCTGGAATGGAAGGAGAATATTCTCGCTGGATGTACATATGTATCCGTATCTTCAGAGCCACTAACTTCCGTATGTCCCATTCAATCCATTCCTTTATGCGGAGTAGGATTGACGGAAGTAGAGATCGAGGAACAGGATTTCCCTGCCTTTTCATTTTTCTCTTCCATGCTACCAAACGGTGTGAACGGAATTAGCCATTTGTTAGAGGACTATCAATTCGTTGGTCAGATTTATTCCGGGGATTTCCCCCATCCCTATCAGGATATACTGGGACTTTCCGATGCAAACGGATATTTGTTATTACGAACTGGCCCTGCGACTGCTCAGGCACCCTTGGATGGAATTTTCTTTGTGCAAACTGCTTAGTGGGACGACAGCTTAAGTTAAATCATATTCGGATTAATGTTTCCGAACGTCAAGAAGTTTCCTGTCTATTACAGATAAGGAAACTTTTTTTGCTTCGACACGAAATCGTTTTAGGTTGAACATTGTGTGAGAAAGATCATTCATTCGTCAAAAGTTAACATTATTTTACAATAAAAAGCATGTACAATTGCATAATTATGGTATAAGTTATATACGAAAGAAACATTATTTACATAATATAAAATTTATATCCATCTTAGGAGGACAACTTATGAGAAGAATTTTCGCTTTAAGCTGCGGTTTTTATCTGTTAATCGGCATAACCAGCGTTGTACTCGGTGCACTTCTACCCGTTTTATTGACACATTATGAGCGTGGTTATAGTGATGGCGGATTTTTGTTGTTTCTGCAGTTCCTCGGTTTTCTTGTCGGGGTGCTCGTTGCTCCTTCCATGACTGCCCGCATCGGCAGAAAATCCATGTTAACCATCGCACTGATCTGTATTGTGGCCGCCTATGCCGTTCTCGGATTCTTGCCATCCTGGACAGTTGTTCTTCTTCTAACCATTATTGTCGGGTTTGGGTCTGGTATCATTGAGCCCTCCGTTGGTGCGTTTACGATAGAATTTACGGAAAATCAGAAAGCAGTAGCAATGTCCAAGCTTGATGTGTACTTTGCCCTCGGAGCACTTCTCATTCCGGCAGTCGCTGCCTTATACATTTGGCTGGATCTTTGGCATCTTACGTTTTATACCGTTTCCGCGTTATCCCTTATTCTCATGCTGTTATGGGTGACCATGCCCACCTCCGCCGCTTCTTATCTGAAACAAGCTGGTGAAAACACCGTTGGACATGCAACGGGCAGGGCCCAGTATTCCAGAAAACATATGGGGCTGCTCACCATCTTCGTCATCTTTTTCTTCGTTTACATGGGTCTGGAGTTAGGCCTGATGAACTTCCTGCCTTCCATCCTGGTCGAACGATTGCAGTTACAGGAGTCTGTCGCTTCACTCAGCGTATCCATCCTATGGATTGCCATGATTATCGGTCGTCTTTTTTCCGGAAAAATTGCTGAAGCTGTCAACTACATGCCTTTCCTGATCTGGAGTACGGTAGGTACACTTCTGTTCGCCGTTGCCATGGTGTTCGTTACGGGCCAATGGGCAACATACCTGCTAATCTTCGGAACCGGATTGTTCATGTCAGGGCTGTTCTGTATTGCACTGGTCTATGCCAACATTTTGATTCCGGGCATGACTGAGCGCACAACCAGCATCCTGATTGCATCAGGGGGTATCGGCGGCGCCATTCTGCAGTATGTAACCGGATGGAGCATGAGTGCATGGCCTGTAGTGAACACGATCTGGATTTTGGCCGGATTTTGTCTGATTTTGCTACTCACTCTCGTACTCTCTCATCTCTGGAATGTAAGGAACAGCGCCGTAAGTGGAACTCTCGCACATCAGAGTAAAGAGATTTAAACGTTGCTTCTTGAGAGGGGTGATGCCCGCGTAATCCGAAATTATTGATCTTCGTTCAGGCTAGTACATTACATTTATGGAGGGAATCGTATGCAAACCTTAACCAAAAACCGTTTCAGAACCGGACAAGGGATTAAGTTGATTGACGATGCAGGCGTTGAATATCTGGATGGTGTGTCCGGTACGTTCAACCTGTCACTGGGCTACAATCACCCGCATGTCGTGAGCAAAATTCAGGAACAAGTCGGCAATCTGACGCATATGTCTTCCTCCTTCACAGAACCGTATGTGGATGAAGTGCTCGATCATCTGATTGAATATGCTCCAAACGACATTAATGCCGGATGGATGCGGGATATTACGGGCTCAACCGCCAATGAATGTGCCACCAAAATTGCACAGAAATACACGCAATCCACAGACATTATCAGCCTGTACCTGTCCCATCATGGTCAGACCCAGTTTGCAACAGGGATTTCGGGAAATGCCTTCCGGCGGAAACGGTTTCCAAATTCGGCTGTTGCCAACTCCGTTCATGTGCCTGCACCATACTGCTATCGTTGCCCATTCAAATCCTCAAGCGGAGACTGCGGATATCAATGCGTTGAAGCTATCTCCGATGCCATAGAATATGCGAGTTCCGGCTCAGTCGCCTGCATGATTATTGAACCGATCCTCGGCAATGGCGGCAATATCATTCCTCCTGCTGGTTATTTCAAGCGCCTGCGTAAACTGTGTGATGAGTACAATATCATTCTTATTGCCGACGAAGTACAGACGGGAATCGGACGTACCGGGTATATGTTTGCCAGCGAACTGTTCGATATCCAGCCTGACATGATTACCCTTGCCAAAGGTCTCGGTGGTATCGGTGTGCCTGTTGCTGCGGTATTGATGCAGTCCCGATTAAATGTACTGGAAAAGCATGAACATTCCTTCACCTCAGGAAGCAATCTGATCTCTGTAACCGCAGCCAAATCTACCTTGGAGGTTGTATCCGAACCCGGATTCCTGGATGACGTGAAACGCAAAGGTGAAATTTTAGGTGGATTACTGCAAGATTTGGCCATGAAATATCCAAGCATTGGTGAAGCTCGCGGAGTCGGCCTGATGTGGGGATTGGAAATGGTGGGTGACAATAATGAACCGGATACGGATAAAACCAACGCCATTATCGAACGTGCCTTCACGGATGAGCATCTGATTTTAAGAGGATCACGTTACGGCTTCGGGAACGTAGTTAAGGTCAGACCATCGCTTACCACAACAGAAGATGAGTTGGTTGAAATTGTAGAGCGACTCGATTCAGTACTTGCCAGCGTCCATTAAAACATTTCAATGCCATTGCTCGAAGTGGTCGTTTCGGTTACGAATCGTTCTTCTGATCGCTGTTATCCCCGGATTTTATTTGATTTCCCTTTTCCGAGGGAAAAATCCGTTGATAGCGTATGCTTCCGAAGCAGCTTTCTTTCAGAAAGCTTTAAGGCGAACGCTCCGCTTCTCCAGAATCGATTTCGTCTCCTTCACTACTTACGTATCTTGTCAGAAACTGTTTTTAAAATGAATCGCTATAGTTACATTTCATATTATTATAAGGAGGTTTTAACATGTTAGCATTGGTATACAAATCGGCTTGGGATGTAGCGCTTGAGGAACGGCCTGTTCCAGAAATCGCAAGAGACAATCAGGTGCTGGTTCGAATCCGGGCAACGGGTGTGTGCGGTACCGACCTCGGTATTGTTAGCGGTAAATATCATGCGGTTCCTTCCGTTATTCTGGGTCATGAGTCTGCCGGGGAAGTCATTGCCGTGGGCTCTGCTGTAACGACACTGCAACCGGGCGACCGGGTTGTCATCGATCCTACCTATTATTGCGGGCAATGCGACATGTGCAGAACAGGCAGACAAAATCACTGCACACATAAGTCGGTTACAGAGACAGGTGTGAGTGCTGACGGTACATTTACGGATTATTATGTAACCGAGGATCGCTTTTTGTATAAATTGAAGGACCATGTGAGCTATGAGGAAGCGACCTTGACTGAACCACTGAGCTGCATGCTTACAGGCATTAATCAGATCCATCTGCTGCCGAATTTTAGAACGATTATCCTCGGCGCAGGGCCGATTGGAATTCTATACAGCTACGCCCTCGCTTCCAAAGGTGTCACTGGCTGTCTCGTCGACATCTCCGAAGAACGCCTGGCTATTGCAGGTTCGATTGCACCGGATCGCTGGGAGGTTCATTCATCCTTTGAAAATGCGATAGAGTCGCTGGCACCCACAACCAATCAGGTTGATATGATTGTGGATACGACAGGCGTTGTGGGCACACAAGTGCTCTCGCAACTCGCCAGCGGCGGTTATCTCATGCTGGTCGGTCTGAGAGATGGAAACACATCGTTCAATCCCAAGGAAGTTGTGGACCGCAGTCTGAAAATCATTGGCTCCATCGACTCCCTGGGTACATTCGCAACAGCACATTACATGATTGAGCAACAGATTATCCCGGCGAAAAAAATTATCACCCATTCGTTCCCATTGGAGGATTACGAAGAGGCATTCCGCACACTCGGCTGCGATATTCAGGGGCGTACACTTCAAGCTTCTTCACATGCCATAAAAGTGGTGCTGCAATCCAGCGGCTCCAGTATCTAATGTAGCAAGTTAATCATGATTGAGATAAATTAGAGATAATTGCTTACAGAATCCTGGAGGAGGAATACAACATGGTAGCAAACAAGGAGTTTGACGGGCTGGGAGAGTCGAAGGATGACAGCATTCAGGCGGTCATTTTTGACATGGATGGCGTACTGATTGACAGCGAACCGATTTATTTCGAGATTGAACGCAGCTCTTTTGCCCATTTTGGCGCAAAAATGACGGAGGAAGAACATCACACCTATGTTGGAGTTACGCTGGAATCGATGTGGCGGCAAGTGTTGGACAAGCACCAGTTGACGGCTACCGTGGAAGAAGCCCTCGCCTACCATCAACATAATGTGATGCAGACGATGCTGGCTCACCCGAAGCTGACAGCCATGCCTTCTGTGGAACGCTGGTTAAGCTGGCTGCATGAACAGCACATTCCGATAGCCGTTGCTTCTTCATCTCCACGTGCACTGATCGATCTGATCATGGACAAGACCGGACTTGGAAAATACTTTGAGGTCCGAATGACAGGTGAGGAAGTCACGAACGGCAAACCGGCTCCAGATATTTTCCTGACTACAGCCGAGATGATTGGAGCATCCCCATCGAACTGTCTTGTCATTGAGGATTCGCGCAATGGTGTTCAGGCCGCCAAAAGTGCAGGCATGCGCTGCATCGGATACCGTAATCCGGGATCAGGTGACCAGGACTTATCCAAAGCCGATCTTCAGATTTCCAGTTACGATGAGTTATGGACGCTCAAGGATACACTTCCGTTGGAAGGCAGATCGCCAAGCTTGTCGGAAATAAACTAAGACGAAAATAAATAACCCAAACGGCTTCAATTCAATGGAATTGGAGCCGTTTGGGTTTTGCTTGCTGCAAATTTAACGCGAGAACGCAAACTCAAATATCGTCTAGACCGAAATATCCAGACTTCCACCCAAATTAGGATGAGGAGCCGGAACCGACTTTAACATTTCTGTTAGTTGTTGACCTTGCTGCTCTGCCATGTCTTTCGACATTGACATAACTTGCAAGCTCGCCGACTGCGCCACTGAGACTTGACTCATAGCCATTGATAATGCTGCAATATCCATGTTCTGCACTCCTTTCGTTTTCTGGTCAATAGGCATACCTATTTTATATCGGTCAGGTGGGAGGAAATATGTAATTCTCTCCTTCATGTCCATCAGCTTAACATTCGCCCCACCCTAAATCCCCCCGAAGATGCTATAGCAATACAAAACATCAACCAATACGTATATGTTAAAATCATGGGGGAGGGTTGTTTATGAACGGGAAAAAATTTGTTATCCTTTTATCAGTCATCGCCGGACTTTGCATCGGATTATTTGGTGGATTTATCTACTGGGCCTTGTCCGGAGTCTAGAACATTTCTATGAAAAAGAGTCCCTAACCCAAGTATTTTAATACCCCCTCCGTTTCCTTCGCTCTCAGGGTTACTTTGGCTAATAACTGTTCCGGCTGCTGAAAATCCTCTTTGATCTCTGCCATCATTTCCTTCAACATCTCTTCCAGTTGCGCTAGTGTAGTCTCTTTAGGTAAAGTACGAGTTCTTGCGATCTCATGTTTACGAAACGAATCATCGTACGATGGAACTGTTTCCTGACCGAATGCACTTATTTCTAGCTCAACTTTTATTCCTTCCGACATTGGTTTCACCTCTTCCCACTCGTTTGAAGTTGATTAGGACTCAATCAATCCATATTTCACAAAACTGTGGTACAAGCCATCTTCTTCAATAGTTCCTGTTATATCATCTGCAATGGCTTTGAGACCTGGCTTGGCATTGCCCATCGCAATCCCTACAGCACAATACTCCAGCATCTCCGCATCATTCATGCCATCCCCAATGGCAAGTGTATCTTCACGTGACATACCCAGATGCTCCAATAAATCTGCAATAGCAATGGCTTTATGAATGCCCGGGATCATCAGTTCACCGCTTCCTTCACCGAAGATGGGCACTGTGCACTGAATGACTTCAAATTTGCCTTCGAACTCCTGCTTGATTCGATTGAACGGAATCGTAGAGCTTTCCAGAAAACAAACTTTGTTTACGTCGTCCTTGTATAAATCGGCTTCACCATATGTCAAACCAGCAATAAACGGATGTGGCTTTTGTTCTTTTTTCGCTCTGGCACCGGGATCATTCTCTACATCCCCATAAATGCGACGTTCCAGATGAGATTGAAGATTGGCGCTGGCGTACAAAGCCGAATTGGATTCGAGGTAGAAGTCAATCTGGTGTTCATTGAAAAAATCGACCATATGTCGTACATCTTCTGCCGTTACCCTTTTGTGATACAGCACATCCTGACCGAATTCAACATATCCACCACCAGCACCGATCAGACCGTCAAATCCTACGTCCCAAATAGAATCATAGATTTCCGCCTTCGATCGTCCTGTACATAAATAAAGCAGATGTCCATTTTCACGTGCCTGTTTGCATGCCTGTTGTGCGGAAACCGGAATGTTGCCGTCATCATCTACCAATGTGCCATCAATATCTATAAAAACAATCTTTCGATTCGTTGTACTCATCTCGTATCCCCCATTAAAGTAATCCAAACGCATCACCCTATATTCCCCTTCGGTATCCGCAGTTCGTACATCAAAGTAATCATAGTCATAATCACTTATTTTATAGCAATTTGTCCATATGCACCGTCTGCCAATCATCGTCCTGCTCCACTACAACCACATATCCCTGACGTTTCCAGAAATCCACGGCAACAGGCAAAAAGCGATGTGTATGCAAATACAAGGTTGTGTAGTGCAGCTCTGCCACCACTTTCTCCAGTTCTCTTACGAGGAGTGAACCGATACCGTATCTGCGATATTTAGAATCCACATAACATTTTACAATTTCGGCGGCAGACTGCTCAGGATATTGTCCATTCACAGCTTCGATACGCCCATCATAAGGCAGGATACCGATGGAACCCACGATCTCATTATCTTCCGTGACCGCAACTAGAAAGACAGTAACGGCTGAATCCAGATAATGTTCTTTGAATTGCTCCAGATCTACAGGTAATTCCTC
This sequence comes from Paenibacillus sp. MDV22-iso6, assembly GCF_058408365.1. NCBI lineage: Bacteria > Bacillati > Bacillota > Bacilli > Caryophanales > Paenibacillaceae > Paenibacillus > Paenibacillus sp. MDV22-iso6. The sequence continues at coordinate 237,962 of NZ_JBZVDZ010000009.1, forward strand.
ATGATCCAGCATTGGAAATACTTCTTTGCGTACACGCATGGCAAAATCAATTGCATCTTTCATTTGGTGCTCTTGAATAGCTATCACTCTCGGGACCGCCTGAAGCTGTGTCACAAAATCCACATTCCTTATTCTTAGATCCGAGCCCGTTTCAGCTCCGTATACGAACCCAACGAAACGCAAGTTCGCTCTCTGCTTACAATTCTACCGAAATAAACTCTTCCTATCAATCTATCTAAACTCCTAACCAAAATAGCAGAAAGCCCGCGCGATTTGATAGGGTTCGCATACGATAAGGCGTGTCATCAATCAAATTCGAGGGGGAAGAACATATGTGGTTATCGCTTGGAATGTCTGCTGCAGCTCTGCTGGCAATTGGGTTCGTCTATCGTTATGTGGAAGATAAACTTGCCGCCAAAAAGTTTTATCCCCACGCACCCAAGCAGCTGTTAATCAAGTTCAAGGAAGGTACGACAGCTGACGAGATGCACACTCTGCATAAAAAAGCAAAATGCAACGTAGCCGAAACGTATGAAGATCTGGGCTGGTATCGCCTTGAATCAAGAAAGAAAATGCAACGTATGTTAAAACACTACAAGGATCATGTGCTCATTGAGCACGCTGAACCTAACTACTACCTTCAGGCATCGTTTACACCAAATGACCCGTTTTTCCCTTACCAATACAACTTGCAAAAAATCAATGCTCCTGCTGCCTGGGATATTTCCCAAAGTAACAGTTCGGTGAAAATCGCGATCATTGACACTGGTGTGCAGTTAAACCATCCAGAGCTCGCTGGCAAGCTCCTTCCCGGATACGATTACGTTGATTATGATAATATTCCCGAAGACGGTAACGGACACGGTACCCATGTAGCTGGAATTGCGGCTTCTATAACCAATAACGGAGTTGGCATTGCAGGTGTGGCACCACTCGCTTCGATTGTCCCGCTGCGTGTGTTGGATAACAATGGACAAGGTACAACGGGTAACGTCGGAAACGGACTTGTTTATGCAGCCAACAACGGTATTCAAGTCGTTAACCTGAGTCTCGGTGGACCAACGGGAGAAGCCTTTCTTCAGGCTGCCGTGCAATATGCATGGGATCGGGGCGCTGTCATTATCGCGGCAGCAGGTAATGATAATACTTCGTATCCGATTGTACCTGCATCTTATCCCAATGTCATTGCGGTAGCTTCAACCAATCCTTCCGACCTCAAATCGAATTTCTCAAACTACGGATCGTGGGTAGATATGGCTGCACCGGGTGATACCATTCTGTCCACATACCTGGGTGGCTCATATGCCTATCTAAGCGGAACGTCCATGGCCGCTCCCCATGTAGCGGGAGTAGCTGCATTGCTGGCTTCCCGTGGGAAAACTAATGCGCAGATTCGTGATGCCTTATGCTTCGCATCCGATCCCGTATCCGGCTCTGGTGTCTACTGGACATATGGGCGACTGAATGCCTATCAGAGTCTGCAAGTGCCATAACACAATTACATTCACTCCTAATGGCATAGATCATCGCTATTTGCATTTCTCACGAATAAAGAAATCAAAAAAACCATGGGGCTTCATCGAAGCTCCATGGTTTAAAGAAGTTTATTTGGTTCTACACTTTTGCTGCCCATATTTCGATTTCAATTTTAATTTCGGGTAGACCTAACTCCGTAATATATCCAATTGTCATCGCAGGATAATCCTGACTGAATAATTGTCCCCACTCAGCGTATAAGAAATCCCAATCGATTTTCTCCGTCGCCCATACGTTAACTTTGATAATATGGTCAGCATCTAAATGCTCGGATTCGAGTACTGTTTTAATATTATTGAATGTATTCGTGACTTGCTCATTCAGACCGTCCGGAAAGTGTCCGCTACGATCTGCTCCAATTTGACCCGATGTCACGAATAACTCTGCATTCCTCGGAATTCTTGTAATATGCGTGTACTGTCCTACAGGAGCTGGCATATTAGCTGGATTTTTTCTAGTAATTTTGTCGGTTTTCATGTTGATTACCTCGTCATTCTTAAGATTTTTCTGCGATATTCCCTAGTTTTCTTCCTCATTTGGGCACACTTCTCCCTTGGAATAGATTCTAGAAAAAGACAGCAGTGGAGTATCCATATCCCGGAGATATAAACGCAAGTGATTTTTTCTTCATGATTGGATGCTCCTCCCTTCTTAAGTGACAAGATTCTCTTGATCTTTTCATTATATATATGAAACAAATTATGAGTCAAATTCATCCCTCATAAGCAAAGAGCAATCCCGTGTCAACGAGACTGCTCTTTGTAATATTCGAAAGGGACTACACCTGGAGTTAAAAATATTGCGCTCCATTATTGGCAATAACCTCTTTGTACCAATGGAAACTTTTCTTTTTCACTCTGCGAAGTGAGCCGCTTCCATCATTGTTCCGGTCTACATAAATGTAACCGTAACGTTTTTTCATCTCCCCTGTACCCGCGCTGACCAGATCAATCGGTCCCCAGCTCGTGTAACCCAGAAGCTCAACCCCATCCTGAATGGCTTCAGCCATCTCGGCAAAATGACGATTCAGATAATCAATGCGGTAATCGTCTTCAACGATGTCATTGTCTAGTAAAACATCCGTTGCACCAAGCCCATTTTCCACAATAAACAATGGTTTGCCATAGCGATCATACAGCTGGTTACAGGTAATTCGAAGACCCTTCGGATCAATCGTCCAGCCCCATTCGGAAGCTTGAAGATACGGGTTCTTCACTGAACCAAACACATTACCTTCGGTCGAATCCTTCAAAATCTCCGGATCGGTACTTGTACAGCGGCTGGCGTAATAACTGAATCCGATATAATCGACTGTATTCTGCATGAGAATATCTGCATCTTCCGGCTGCATATCAATCACAATTTCGTGTTCTCTGAAGAAACGCTTCGTATACCCAGGATACGCTCCTTTGGACTGAACATCGATAAAGAAGAACGACTCCCGATCCTGCTCCATGGCTTTCCATACATCGTCTGGATTGGAAGTGTACGGATAGACCATGCCTGCTGCTAGCATGCAACCAATCTGTGCACCTGAAATGATCTCGTGACAGGCTTTCACAGCCAAAGCACTAGCAACCAATTCATGATGCGCTGCCTGATAGAGAACCTGCTCTTTATTCTCACCTTCCTGGAGAACAATACCCGCTCCAATGTACGGAAGATGCAGCAGCATATTGATTTCATTAAACGTCATCCAGTATTTCACCTTGTCCTTGTAACGATCGAACAATGTCTTGGCATAAGTCTCAAAGAAACCAATCATCTTACGGTTCTTCCACCCGCCATACGTTTCGACCAGATGTACAGGGACATCAAAGTGACAGATTGTGACCACAGGTTCAATATTGTACTTCAATAATTCGTCGAAGACATCATCGTAAAACTGCAATCCCGCCTCGTTCGGCTCAGCGTCATCGCCATTAGGGAAAATCCGTGCCCATGCTACAGAGAGCCTGAAGCACTTGAATCCCATTTCCGCAAATAGTGCGATATCTTCTTTGTATCGATGATAGAAATCAATCGCTTCATGCGAAGGATAAAACTCGCCATCTTTGGGCTCATATGAATTGAGATTTCCCAAAGCAATCGGGAAGCGATTAGCCCCCGTGGGGATCAGGTCAACCGTAGTTAACCCTTTGCCACCTTCAAGATAGGCTCCTTCAAGCTGGTTCGCGGCCGTTGCTCCTCCCCATAGAAAATTCTCCGGGAAGGCTGTTAATTTTTCATACATTCACGTCTACCTCCTATCCATAATGAACGTTCATTTAACCGAGCACTGTAAGCAATTTGTCTTTCTCTTTCACAGATGCATCCTTCGTGCCTACTACATCCAGATAATTGGACGTGTTCGTAATAATAATCGGTGTAACCGTCTCATATCCGGCATCCTTGATCGCTTGCAGATCAAATTCCATGATCAGATCGCCCACATTAACGCGGTCGCCATCTTTTACATGAGCTGTGAAATGCTGACCTTTCAATTGCACCGTATCCTGTCCGATATGAATCAGCATCTCAACACCATCATCAGTGACAAGTCCAATGGCGTGTTTGGTGCGATATACCGTTTGTACAACACCCATGATTGGAGATACGACTCTGCCGCTGGTTGGACGAATCGCAATCCCTTTACCCATATGCTCTCCTGCAAAGGTAACATCATTGATCTCTTTCAGTTCAACCACTTCACCAGCCATTGGGCTGAAAATTTCATATCTGTTGTTCGGGTTTGGATCAAGTACAGGTGTTGGCGCTGGAACTGCGTCTGCTTTGTCTTTGAAACCAACAACATACGTAAGAACAAAACCAAGGATGAACGCAACCGCTGTAGCTACAAGAGCCATGTAGAACCCGGAATCAACGCCTGTTTTTGAGTTGATGAAGGTCGGATAGCCGAATACGCCAAGTCCGCCAAACATGTACATTTTCGATCCGAATAATCCTAGAATTCCGCCTCCAATACCACCTGCGATACAGCTCATGATAAATGGTTTTTTCAGTGGAAGTGTCACACCATAGATGGCTGGCTCAGTTACACCGAAGATCCCCGAGATGAAAGCTGGAATACTTAATGATTTCAATTTGGCATTCTTGGTTTTTAACATAACGGCGAGTACTGCACCAATTTGGGCAAAGGAAGCGGCGAAAGACATCGCAACCACTGGGTCAGAACCGGACGTACTCAGGTTCAGAAGCATGACAGGTACGAGTCCCCAGTGAAGACCAAACAATACAAACACTTGCCACAAACCGCCAATGACCAAACCTGTAACGAGTGGGCTTAATTCATAGATTCCTGTTGCTCCCGCACCAATCAATTGACCTGCCCATGTGGATATTGGACCAATTACAAGGAATGTTGCAGGAACGATAACCAGCAGTGTGAAGAATGGAACCAGGAACGTACTAACCACTTTAGGAATAACATTTTTGAAGAATTTCTCTATTTTCACTGCAAAGAATGTAGCGATAATGATCGGAATAACTGATGATGAGTAATTCATCAGGATTACAGGAATACCCAAGAACGTAATGTGAATTGGTGATTCAAATAATGTACCTGCGAACAACGTATACAGTGGATCACCCGCAGTCAAACCGGACAGCGTAGGATATACGAGTGTAGCTCCAATCGCCATACCGAGGAACGGTGAGCCGCCAAATTTTTTGATGGCCGTATAACCCAGGAATACCGGGAAGAAGTAGAACAGACAGTCGCCCGTTGCATTCAGCAGATGGTACGTACCTGATGTGTCCGCTATCCATCCGAAGGACAAAAACATGGCTGTAAAACCTTTGATCATCCCCGTCGCAGCCAGCAGTCCAAGCAGCGGAGTGAAGACACCAGAAATCATATCAATAAAGCGACTAAACAAACTCCCCTTGTTACCAGAACTTTCCTGTTCTTCTGGAACCTGGCCCTCAGCAGGCAGATTACCAGCTTTTACAACAGCTTTATATACATCCGGCACTTCATTGCCGATTACGACCTGATATTGTCCACCACTCTGCATGACGGTAATGACACCCGGCAGATTTTTAAGTTCTTCCGTTTTAGCAACGCTTTCATCTTTGAGTTTAAAGCGCAATCTCGTTACGCAATGGAATACACTGTTTACGTTTTTAGCTCCGCCTACACCAGACAAGATGTCTTTGGCCAGTTGATCGTAGTTCATAGTAATTCTCCCTCTCTAAGTAGACTCCCGATGCTTGTGAAACAAAGAAAACCTGAACTACTGAACATACACAACGCACCGAAAAATCCGGAAACAAGTCGTGATATTCAGCAATTCAGGTTTTGCCCTTAACGGTTGCAACCCTGTAAGGCTGTACACAGCGATATTCAGTTGTAGCATTAACAACTTCATCTTAAAGTAAGTTGCAACCCATCTTTACGGACCCAGAGTGGTCGGAAGTATCGGAATTGCCTGATTGAACAGTTACAATCCGATTGATGTATGCGCTTACTTTATGGATTCATAATATAATAACTTCTAATCTTTTGCAAGCGTTTTTTTAAGAATCTTTATTTTGTAATATCGTTACTCTGAAGTGGCATGCACCACACGCTCAATATGAATGGTTAAATACATCATTTCTTCGTTAGTCAGTTGATACGTGTAGTTATTTTCAATGAATTTTCTAATCTTCTCCGAGCACTTGTGCGCTTCAGGATACTTTTTCTGAATCATCTCGAATAACTCATCGTCTTTGTTGCTCTTATAATGCTTGCCTTTTACCAGCCGTTGGGCGAAAAACTTCAGATGAGTCACAAATCGATAATAATTCAATGAGTTCTCGTCAAAGTCCATTTTGAAATGATATTTGATGATCGTCAAAATCTCCTGCATGACCTGAGTCATGCTTCGGATGTTAGGCATCTCTTCGTTAAGTGCTGCATTTACAAAATGAAGTGCCATAAACCCCGCCTCATCTTCCGGCAAAAGCACACCAAACTGATCACAAATCATATTTAACGCTTCCAGCCCTACCTCATATTCGTCCTTGTAGAGTTGCTTGGTCTCCCACAGCAGTCCATTACGGATGGGCAGATTGTTACGATAACGTTCAATGGCAAAATGAATATGATCCGTCAGATGCAGATAGATACTCTCGTTTAGCTTTTTCCCAAGCTTCAGCTTGGCATAGGCAATAATCTCTTCAGACACTTTCATGTATTCCAGTGGTATGCTCGCGATTAATGCCTTGAAATTTTCCTGAATATTTTCATTCTGTAAAGTAAATATCTTATCAATATGCTGCTCCGACACCTCATCGCCGGCTCGCTTCTGAAAAGCAATTCCCCGGCCAATAACGATGACTTCACGTTCATCTTTAATCGCAACTACAGCATTATTGTTTAACACCTTCTCGATCTTCACTTTATCCACTCCAATATACAGAAAAAGGCAAACCGTGCCTTCCATGAGGTCACTGGCCTTGCCCATTTCACTTCAATGTTAACTATATGTGCGTTCATGGTATTACATTTTTCTACATTGTGCAACAAAAAAATCGATGATGCTTTCCACCTAAAAAAACACTTTCTGAAGGCATAAATGAATCTGTTTATCTGCTTTGTATTTTTTTCTATTTACGAATAATCATTCTGTATCTATCTACCTTCCCATTATAAGCACTCCCTTAGCATGACGCCTTATCCAGGGAATTATACTTGCACCCAGAGCTCCAGATCCAGAATTTCAATACCTGTCTGTATTAGATCTGTATCATTCAGCCTACTCCTCGCCTTCCACTTCGTCCATTAATAAACCAAAATTTATAGATACGTTCATGAACATTTTCGCGCCAGTTCAGATAAAAAGTGCTTGCACTTATTCACTATATTTTGGCTAATATGCTTCTTGAAATTCTGTTGAATTCGGATCATAAATAAACAAAAAAGCCCTCCTTAGAGGAGGACTTAATGTGTCCGAATGATGAAAAATTGCATACAAAAAAAATTAATTATCATTATTTCGTCACGCTTTTCTCACTTTTTTGCAGACATATATCATCTCTCGAATCCATTGGCACTCTATTTCTTCATTTTTCGTGTAATCGGTTCATCATGATTTATTCTTTTTGCTTTCCTTCTCCAGTTCTGCTTCGATTCTTCGATTAATGATCTTCAACTGGTCCGAATCCAAGTGTTCGATATCCGTTAACTGTTTATCGATCTGGTACTCTTCCGCTTCGCCCTTGTGCATCAATCCTAGATGATGCTTGATGGATCGAATATCCTCGCGCATACTCATGGTCTGACGATAATTGTCTGCAACAAGTGCAAATATAATCGCGCCTGCCAGAATCGTACCATATGGCATCAGAAGACACAGAACAAATCCTACTATTAAAGCCAAAATGATATACATGCTTTTCCCCTCCACTTTCAATTACAGTTTGAATCGTTCTTGGATTAGCTGTGCCACGTCTTTCGGGCTCTTGTCAGTGTTATTAATCCGAATATAATGCTCATGCGTAATTTCTCCAGGCTCGGAGTTCAATCGATATTTCTCCATACTCGAAAGCAGATCCTGCTCTGACCATTCGACATTACGCTTCGTTGCTTTGTGCAGCAGCCGATATGGGCTCTTGTTACGCTCCAATCGTTCCGCCAGATCAGCCTCCAGTTCAACATAACATACCTCTGCACCTCTGGACTCAAACAACGCACAGACTTTGCGAATGTACTCCCAATCCTCTTTCATATCGAATGCCCACACAAATGTAAAAATCAAACTGGGCAGCTCGCTCTTCGCCACTTCTTCAAAAATCTCCTGACGGAACAGATTAACAAGTCTCTTTCCTTGAGGTGTACCATAACTGAAATAAGGTGACACCAATTCAATCGTCATATGATTGTGAAACAATTTCAGATCGGTGATCTTCTCCAATTCCTGACCCACCGTCATTTTCCCTACAGCCTGTGGACCAAAAATAATGATGAACTTCATTCCACCACTCCTGACATTAACAACATGTATTCCATTACTTGAATTTTATGGACATTAGTCCATAATAACGCCTCTTCGACAAATAAAAAAGAGATATCAAGTCACCCGCTGAATGTTCAGGGCTTGAAATCTCTTTTTCGGTTTTACTTTATATTCATCGTTACACAGTCTGCCAAACGTTAACGTCCGATCAGGACCCATCCCCACTTCATTCGACGAAGTCCCATGGCAATAATCCATGAGAGCAAAATCGCCACAACATAAGACAGCATAATACCAAGACTGAAGTGTGGGGCGAGTTCCACGGTGAGTTCTCTTCTCCAGAACAAGAGCACTAATGGGTGTATTAAGAATACACCAAACGCCACCGTACCCAAAGAGTTCAGAATGCGAGTTGTCCGATTAGATCCATTCTGTTTCCATGCACCTATTCGTTCACATACGATCAGTAAGAGTAAGCAGGCTGAGAGAGTAAACAGATTACGGAATAGAAATAGCAACGTATAGGTTAGCGCCGGAGTTGCGGCGAAAGCCGTTTTTATATAAGTATTACCGTAAATAAACACTGCTCCTCCGCTCAACAATGCAGCAATCAGCACATAACGGTACGAGAACAATTTCTTCAAAGCCGCATCGAAGTTCAACCCAATCCATGCACCGAATCCAATAACAATTAGGTAACTGGGCAGCAAACTCCCCATCCGTGAGAAATGAAACTGCAAATGCAACGCGTAAAAAACAGCCTGCGTAGCAATAAAGAACAAAGGTAAATATCGATTAAACAAACGATAACGTGTTAACGATAGAAGTAGTGGAAACACCACATAAAATTGCAAAATAATCAGAAAAAAATATAAATGCGTGTGTGCAGTACCGGTTAACAATTGCTCCGAGAACTGCTTCACATGTGCCAGAGGTTCTTTGCCTGCTAGCCATTGTTTGACGATAAAATAAATGAGTGACCAGGCCAGATAAGGCACAAAAACATAAAATAATCGCTTTTTATAAAAAGCGGGCATCCAGCCCTTTTCCTTTATCTTGGAGCTGTAATTGTAGAACAACACCAATGAGGACAGAAACAGGAATGCAGGTACGGCGAATTGCAGAAAGCTGTTCCAAAAATAATAAAAGTTATGATCCAACGTGTGCTTGGGATAATGTGCAACTGCTGTTGAAGTCGCATGAATGGCGACCACTGCCATAATTGCAAAAGCACGATAGAGATCCAGATACTCAATACGCCGGGGCCGATTAACCGGTTGATTCATAATAAAACCTCACTTATGCCTGATAGGATGATAGTTTCCGGCCGCAATCCAGATTCTAACCTTTATTTTAATCAGCAGACGTGGGTATTACAATCATGATCTATATTATTTTTGTTAAATTACAACAAGATTCAGCATTATTCGACATTAGCTATTTACCTATCCAGAACCGCTCAACGATATTCCCGTCAGGTTCTACATAGTCTTGATCCTGGATGCCCCCGTTACGAAGAATAACTCTTCTGGATGCCTCATTATGTGCGTCACATACGACTAATACTTTGGGAATCCCAAGATCTTTGGTAATTTCCAAGGAAAGCTTGAGGATCTCTGCACCGTATCCGTTTTGCCTCTCGCCTGGACGAATTCCATAACCAATATGCCCTCCGCTATGGAACAGCTTCTCATTCAATTCATGTCGTATATTTACGGCTCCAACAACTTGATCACTCTCCGTCACGAGCCAGTATGTACTGTCCCTAACCCAGCCCTCAGGAATATCGATGCCTTGTTCACTGCGTTCCAAAAAAGCTAACATCTCTTCAAAAGGATAGGGCTCTTTCGAAATGACCCACGGTACCATTGATTCTCCGCTTGCAACCCAGTCTTCATAAAATGCTGCATACGTTTCTTTATATTCAGCTGAAGGTTTGACTAGTCTAACTTTCTCTTTGCTCATTCTAAATACGTCCTCCTTACTCATAATGATATTGCTATGCTCCTTCACCCTAATATACTAATTCACAGTCATGATGCTCCCAGACGTCGAACAGATTACCGTCCAGATCCTCGAATGTAAAGAACTTTCCGTATTTGCCCTCATCACTAACTTTGCCAACACGAACTTGACTAGCAGTGAGTTCAGTATGGAGTTTAACGATATCGTCTGTAAAAAAGGTGATGACCCATCTCTTCTTCTGCTTCACTTGAAATACGGCTCTGGATTCATGATCACTTTCAATCAGATCGAGAATTGGTCTATTGTCTCTAAAGAGGCTGATATAGCCTTCTCTTGGCTGTCTAATATTAAATCCAAAATGGTTCACGAACCATGCTGCTGACTGCTCTACATTTGTTACAGGAATGACATTGTAGGCAATACCTAGAATTTTTCCAGTCGTCAACTTTATCTTTCTCCCTTCATTGCATTAATATTGTGGTCCTCGTATCAAAATGAAGAAAAATTTCTCTGTCCAAGTAAAAAAAAGAGAACCTGCGTGTGCAGATCCTCTACTCGGTCCAGCTTTCGCTATTATATTAGTTCACGATCCTGCTTGCTTATTCCTCTAATGCACACCAGTTATACTGATTCCACCTGTTGTGCGTGCACTTCCTGATCTGCTTTAATTACCTTGTATGTGAATTGATAGCTTCCTGATCCCAGAGCAATTCGTACATCTGATCCCTGCGTTTGAATTTCGTGAATGTCCGCTACTTGGTCCACAGCTTTTCCGTTCTCCAGAACTGTCTGTACATCTGCTCCAGGAAGAAGGAGCGTGCCTGTCGTATTGGCAGGAATGGTCACACGAACCTCCATCTCGTTATTATCGCGGCGATACCAGTTGGATGTGACAGAACCGTACATGGTCTCGAAACTCGCTTCGACCCACTCCAGTCCTGGTCCTGGTTTGGGCTCGATGTGTACGATGCGGAACCCGGGCTGTTGCTCATCTGTGTTAATTCCGGCAACATAACGATATAACCACTCCCCTATGGCGCCGTATGCATAATGGTTGAAGGAATTCATGTCTGCACTCCACAGACTGCCATCCTCCCTGATTCCGTCCCAATGCTCCCAAACCGTAGTTGCACCTTGTGTCACTTGATATAACCAGGATGGATAGTCTTCCTGAAAGAGCAGCGTATAGGCCAGATCATGATTTCCCGTATCACTCAATACCGGATTCAGATAAGGTGTTCCAACAAATCCGGTGGTTAAGTGGTTTCCAGCGTCCGCAACCAGTTTTCCCAACTGATCAATGGTACGTTTCCGAGCTGCAGAATCCAATAGGTCAAAATGCAAAGCAAGTACATGGGCAGTCTGAGTGGGAACTGCAAGTTTGCCCGCAGGTGTCACAAATTCATCTTGAAAGGCAGCAGCAATGTTGTCATGCAGATTATCAAAATAAGTTACATCTTCCGCTTGCCCTAACACCTCAGCCGCCTTCCGTGTTAGAGAAACAGAATAGGCGTAGAATGCAGTTGCTACGAAATCCTTATCTGTAGCCCCAATATAGCTGTCCGGCTTGGAATCCAGCCCGAGCCAATCCCCGAAGTGGAAGCCAGTATTCCACAAGTAAGGATTCTCTCCTTGAGCATGAATGTAATTAATCCAGCGCTTCATGCTGTCATATTGCTCGGCCAACAGCCTGACATCACCGTACATCTCGTAGATCGTCCATGGACAGATCACCGCGGCATCCCCCCAGGCAGCGGAAGAATGATTCGTATCCCCCCATCCGTTTGACGTGGAACTTCTCAAATCAGGAACGTAGAAAGGAATGCCTCCATCCTCCCCCTGATCCGCCTGCAGATCCCTCAGCCATTTGGTGAAAAAAGGCGCCGTATTCATCAGGTATGAGGATGTTCGTATAAACATCTGCGCGTCTCCCGTCCAGCCCAGCCGCTCATCACGCTGCGGACAATCTGTCGGTACGTCAACGAAATTCCCTTTTTGCCCCCACAATATATTGTGATGAAGCTGATTCACGAGTGGACTGGAGCTTTTGAAATCACCGGTTCGCTCCATATTGGAATGCATAACTACACCTGTGAAATCCTCGAGCCGAATCTCGTCTGGGAATCCAATCAACTTCACATAACGGAATCCCTGAAATGTGAAACGTGGCTCGTACGTCTCCACTCCACCGCCTTTTAGGGTATAACGAATGCACTGCGTTGCACCACGCAGGTTGTCAGTGTAGAAATTACCCTGATGATCCAATATCTCGGCATGTAGCAACTCAACCGTATGCCCCGTTTCACCCTGAATTCTGAATCTCACCCAACCGACCATATTCTGTCCCATATCCAGCACACGTTCTCCCAGTGGAGTTGTAAGCAAGGCGATAGGTTTAATTTGCTCTATTGGCGTTACGGGAACGTTCTCTTGTGCAATAATAATCTCCTTCGAGTAATCCAGCACACGTACTGGCGACCATTGGACTGAAGATGAATCCTGCCAATCAGATTCCATACGTGCATCATACGTTTCACCCATATAAATGTCCGAGCTGCGAATGGCGCTGGGGGAACTCTTCCAGTTTCGATTCGAAATAATATGTTCTTCTGAACCATCGGTATAATGAATATGAAGTTCCAGCAGCAAGCCTGCGTTCGTACCGTATATCTCCTGCTTTTTCTCCCATCCCAAATGTCCTTTGTACCAGCCATCTCCCAGATAAGCACCGAGTATATTCTGTCCATTCTGAAGCTGATCGGTAACATCATAAACCTGATATTGCAACCGCTTACTATAACTGGTCCAGCCCGGGGTGAAGTACGCTTCGCCCACTCGCTGATTATTCAGATGAAGTTCGTACAATCCAAGTGCAGTCACATATATTCTTGCCGAAGCTACAGGCTTTTTCAATTCAAACGAGGTACGCAGTCGTGGGCAAGACTCATCCTGCTGAGAGGAAGGATCGACTGTGATCCACTCCGCCTGCCAGGCATCTTCACTACCCATGAATCCCGTCTCGAAATACGCTGTCTCCGACCAGTCTGATTCATCTCCTGCACGTTCCCAGGCACGAATGCGATAATAGTAGCGGGTTCGTGCTTCGGGCACCCAGTGCTCCAGTTCAACATGAATGGACTGATCAGAGCTTTTTTTGCCGGAATCCCACTCCATCTGAGCAAAATCTTCCGTCCGTGACAACTGAATTTGATAATCTGACTGTACACAATTTCTGTGATCGGATTGCAAATGCCAGCTTAATCTGGGTGACGTGATATCTAGTCCAATCGGATTTACTCTATACTCACAACGCAGATGACTTATGGTCAACATCAGAGAAACATCCCTTTCCATCGTGGTTTCCAATTCAAGGTTACGATATAATTATATCGATTCTGTGATCGGAAATACCCGGTAATGAGGACAGTTTAACCCGGTAATCTGGTCATTCCAACTAAGGAGGCTATTCCGTGAATCCAACCATTCAGCTGTTCAAGAGTGAATCCTTTTTCCAGAATAATCTGAAGCTGTTCGTGAACCGATGTTCCGAGGATTTTATGGTTCCCTTTCACGCACACGAGTTTGTTGAGTATAGTTATGTGGCAGAAGGAAAGGGCTTTCATCACATTGGTGACGATATTATTCCGGTACACAAAGGGATGTTATTTGTCATTCCAGTCGGCGTTCCTCATGTATTCCGCCCAGCTACTGCGAATGTATCAGAGCATCCACTCATTATCTATAACTGTCTGTTCAATTCCGAACTGATCCACACCCTGTCCATTATTATTCAGGAGCAGGAGATTCGAAACCATCTGACAGACCTGGAAAAGAATCGGGTTCCTTATGTATCCATCACAGATTACAGCCAACGGATGGAAGAATTAATGGTAAAACTGTACCGCGAATCTGCCGTTCCGGGAATCGGCTCTTCCACGATCCTGTATACGCTTGTTAGCCAACTCGTCGTGACGACTTACAGACAGATCCATCAAGCTACCTGCAAAGAGAAGGAAAATGCGACTGATATGGAACATATCCTTCATTACCTGGACCAACATGTTAACGAACGAATCCGTCTAAGCGAACTGGTGAGTATTTCTGGTTGGAGCGAAAGACATATTAGGCGCATGTTCGTGACCCATACCGGGCGGACATTTGGTGCTTATCTACAACATTTGCGCATACAAAAAAGCTGTGAATTGCTGAAGAATTCACAACATAAAGTCAGTTTAATTGCTGAACTTGTAGGTTACCGGGATGTAGATTCATTTTACGCTGTCTTTAAACGAATTACGGGAGAAACCCCGCAGAGCTATCGCAGGAACTTCAGAACTGAACCATTGAATTAAGTGTTCCTGCCTTCCGTTCCTTTTCCAGGAATCATCTCTGTAGCGAATCAAGCTTGCTATCTGCATGTTCTGTTTCAAGCAGACGATCTACATAAGCCTTTGCACCTTTCCAAGAGGTCATTAACGGAAACTGATGCTGCTCCCGTTCGTTTATATTCCAAGGATGAGGGATACAGATGACTTTTTTTCCGTCATTCATCGCGGGTATCAGATTATGTGCTCCATCATCAATTAACAGATCGAAGTTAATCAAGTTTTTCCGTTTACAGGTTATAAACTGTTCTGGAGATATGTATGGCATGTGCTTCTGAAGCCAATTCCACTTCTCCACAACCGTTTTGGGCTCAGCCGCCGTTAGGATTAGCAGATCATAGGCTTGATGGAGCTTTTCCACCTCTTCTACTACATATTCATCGTAAATCTCCAGTTCCTCAAACAGCCCTGGCCGACCGTAAAATACATCATGTGTACATTCCGGATGGCGCATATGGGATGTGTCCCAATGTATCATATCCTCATATCGCAGCGGATGGGTTGGGAAGTTGATGTTGTTATGATAGATGGCTCGCTTGACCAGATGACATATGGTGTCATCCATATCTACAGCAATAATAGGTTTCTTCATCTTTATCCCCTCCAATAGGATCACAGTATATCATCATCGTTGTAACAGCGCTATCCTTTTTGAGCTCAAAATAAAAAGCGGCCCCTGCGCCGCAATAACTGCTGCGCAAGGACTGCCCCCGAAATCAACCCAAATCTTCGCCATTCGTAGCGATGACGTTCTGATACCAACCAAAGCTCTTTTTCTTATAGCGATTCAATGTGCCTTGTCCGTTGTCGTCCTGATCGACGTAGATTACGCCATAACGCTTGGACATTTCCGAAGTGGACGCACTGATGATATCAATCGCACCCCAGTTGGTATAACCCATAAGGTCTACCCCATCCATGACTGCTTCTTTCATTTGTGTAATATGTTTTCTCAGATAATCTATCCGATAATCATCATTAATGGAACCATCGGCCTCTACGGTATCCTTGGCCCCAAGTCCGTTTTCCACGACAAACAATGGCAATTGATAACGATCATACAGCTCTTTTAGCGCCACACGAAGTCCGATCGGATCAAGCTGCCAGCCCCATTCTGTACGCTCCAGGTTCGGGTTCTTAATCGTGCTGTACAGGTTGCCTCCAGTTACCCCATATTCCTCCGGATTCACTGCGGATACCAGCGATGTGTAATAGCTGAACGAGATGAAATCAACCGTATGCTCTTTCATGATCGCTTCGTCTCCTGCTTCCATCGCAATGGAAATGTCATGTTCAGCCCAATAACGAGCCATAAAGGTTGGATAACTTCCTCGCACTTGTACATCAGTATGCAGCAGGTTCAGCTGATTATCGATCTGAGCTTGCAATACATCCTCCGGCTTCGACGTGGCCGGGTAGTGAATCATGCGCGCAAGCATACAGCCAATCTGGAAGTCCGGGTTAATCTGACGCGCCTTCTGCGTTACCAGACTGCTGGCAACAAACTGATGGTGAAGTGCTTGATAGGAAGCTTGCATCACATTATCGACACGATCTTCAATGATGCCTCCACCCGTGAATGGCTCAATAATGGTTGTGTTGATCTCATTAAACGTCAGCCAGTATTTCACCTTGTCTTTGTAGCGATTCATTACGGTCTCGGCGTATCTTACAAAATGTCCGATAACTTCCCGACCTGCCCAGCCGTTGTACTTCAATACCAATGACATCGGCATTTCATAGTGAGAGAGCGTCACGAGAGGTTCGATATTGTGTTTACGCAATTCGTCGAATACTTCATCATAGAAACGCAATCCTTCTTCATTCGGCTCTGCGTCGTACCCGTTCGGGAAAATACGCGGCCAGTTGATGGAAAGACGGAATGTCTTGAAGCCCAGCTCGGCGAATAACGCAATGTCCTCTTTGAAGCGGTGATAGAAATCAATACCGTAACGCTTCGGGTATCCCTTCGCACTGTGGTGAGCCATCGCTTTCTCAACCGTTGCACTGGTCACGTGCATCAGTTCTCTAAGGTTGGTGTAATCCTTTTTCTCAAAATAAGGAACCATATCCGCTGTGGACCAACCTTTGCCCCCTGCATCAAATCCACCTTCAGCCTGGTTGGCAGCAATTGCGCCGCCCCACAAAAAACCTTCTGGAAACCCTTGTCGATTGATCATGCGTATCTCTCCTCTTCTTATTGATGTCGTCTATTTCTTCTTAAGTTCGTCTTTAGACTTTAAATTTCAGCTTTCAATACTTCTTCACCGATTGTAATTGCACCCAATTTCACAGGCAGAACCTGCTTGTAATCTGCTGTATTCGTAACGACCATCGCCGTTGTAATGTCATATTCCTTGGAGATTTGATCAAGTTCAAACGTGAGTAACTTATCTCCGGCCTGTACACGTGCTCCCGTAGCGACATGGGCCTCAAAATACTGACCGCGCAGTTTCACAGTGTTGATCCCCACATGGATCAGAAGTTCCATTCCGTTATCACTGCGGACCACGATCGCATGTTTCGTTTTGAACACATTCATGATGGTACCTGTAACTGGTGACACCAGTTCGCCAACCGTTGGAACAAATGCCACACCTTTACCCATCAATTCATCGCCAAACGTTGGATCATTAACTTCTTTGAGTGCAATCGCTTTACCCGTCATCGGTGCAATGGCTACCGCATCACTTGTTGGTGTCGGAGCACCCATATCGTCCACGTTCACAGTTGCAGCATTGTTGGAAGATGCTGCCGCTGGTGTCGTAGAAGCGCCTGGTGAGAATTGAGCCAATGCCTCGGCATCGCCCTCTTCTTCCTTGATCCCGAACACAGTTGACATAATTGCACCCACGACAAAGGCAAGAATCATACCGCCAAAGGAGTACCAGAAGGTTTGTCCGATCAGGGATGGCAGACCCGGGAGACCACCGTTACCTGCAAGCACATAAGCTTTGGCTCCAAAAGCAAGCGCGAATCCGCCACCCACTGCACTACCAATCATCGCAGCGGCAAACGGTTTTTTATATTTCATGTTTACGCCGTACATGGCTGGCTCGGTTACACCCATCAGAGCTGTGAAGCTGGTGGACAATGCAACGGTTTTAAGCTTTTTGTCTTTTGCACGGAAGAATACGCCTAACGTCGCTCCTGCCTGTCCCATATTGGAGATGAACGTCAGTGGCAAGAATTTATCGAAGCCTAATGTAGCAATATTGCTCAGGATGATCGGTACGAGCGCATAGTGCATACCTGTCATAATAATGAGCGCCATCGCGCCGCCCAGAACAATCCCTGCAATTAATCCGCCTTCGTTCAGCAGCCAGTTAATACCACCGGACAAGCCGCTACCTACAAATGTTCCCAGTGGACCGATCGCAATCAGTGTTACCGGAACCATAACAAGCAAGGTAATCAGTGGCACAAGCAGCAACTTCAATGCTGCTGGAATAACGCGGTCAACCCATTTCTCAACATAAGACATCAGCCATACGGCAAGCAAAATCGGAATAACCGATGAGGCATAGCTGACAGCCGTTACCGGAATACCAATAAACGCAACCGATTCACCGCTGGATAGCAATGCGCCCATATCGGGATACATCAGCGCAGTACTTAGCGCAATGGCTACAAACGGATTACTGCCGAATTTACGAGCAGCACTAACTGCGATTAGCAGCGGAAGGAAGTAGAATACGCCATCCCCAATGGCGGAAAGGATACGGTACGTGTCAGTGCCTGCTGACATCCACTCCAGGGATACGAATAATGCAAGCAATCCCTTGAGCATACCCGCAGCTGTAATCGCTGGAAGCATTGGTGCAAAGACACCCGCAATCGTCTCAAAAATATTAAGAATTACATTTTTACTTTTTTCCGGTTTAGGCTGTTTATTTTCTGTACTTTGCTGTATTGCCGGATGTTCCTTCACCATAGCATCAAATACTTTGGACACATCATTCCCGATAATCACCTGGAATTGATCTCCTGAGATATTTGTTCCCATGACTTTATCCAGTTTCTTAAGTGAATTATTATCCACTTTATCGTTATTTTTCAGATCAAATCTCAGTCGTGTGACGCAATGATACACTGAGTTGATATTGTTTGTTCCCCCAACGGCTTTGATGATTTCCTGTGCCGTTTCCTGATGTTTCATGATCATTTCCTCCTCATTTTTCCAATAAAAAATACCCGAACAAATAGCCACGTCTTCTACGTGCCATTCATTCGGGTATTGCCTGACTGAACAGTAACAAGCCCATTTGATATTTAGTTAGGTTCTGGTTCATGTGCTGATATTTCATTGGTCACGCTTCGGTTTCATTAACCGCTCCAGATGAAGGGTCAGATACAACTGTTCCGAATGCGTCATATCATACTGATAGTTCTTATGGATAAAAGTCTCAATCTTGCCGATACATTTGAAGGTTTCGGGATAGTTTTTCCGTACAACCTCGTATAAATACTCCTCCGCATCGTCATGTGACGAGTGAGTAATTACCCGTTGGCAGAAATACTTCAAATGAGTAATGAAACGGAAATAGTTGACGCTATCTTCATCCAATTCGACATTGAAGTGATATTTGATAATGTTCATGATCTCTTGAAGCAGCTGCATCAAATGAGTCACATCGTTCATGGAATCATTGACTTCCGCATTGATGAAATGCAGCGCTATGTTGCATATTTCATCCTTCGGAAACTCCACATCCAGTCTTTCCTTCAGCAGGGTGAGCGCTTCCCGGGCCACGTCGAACTCGGCCTTGTAGAAATGCTGCACTTCCCAGGAGAGCGGATTGCGTGTAATCATTCCCTTTTCCAGGCGCTGGACAGCAAAATGAATGTGATCCGACAGTGAGACATAAATCCCGTCACTGATGGTTTTGTTCAATTGCGTACGTGCCAGTGTCACAATATCATCTGTCGCCTGCAGAATTTCAATCGGCACTTCCGTGACGATGGACTTGAACTTCTCATAGATCGATGCATCCTGAAGCCGGAATACTTTCTCAATCCGTTCTTCATCAATCTCATCGCCTGCCTTGAACTTAAACCCGATACCCCGGCCGAGGATCAGCAGTTCCTGGTTTTTGTCATCCACGGTACTGACAATATTGTTATTAAATATCTGTTTAATAATCATTATGGACCCACCTGTTTTTTTTGAGGATTAAAAAAGGGCAAAACCAAAATAGAAATAATAAAATCATTTCCATAGTGGTTTTGCCCGCATTACCGGTAACAAGCCTCGGGTATAATCTATCACAACCTGAAAACGGTGTCAACCCAAAATGCTACCACTGCTATTTTACTTCGTCTTGCTTTCAAGAAATATTTCCCTACAGTTCCACGTTGGAGGGTATGCAGTCTTAATATGTACATGTTAATACAGAAACAAACTGGAGAAGTCTTCTACTCAAAATGGAAATATTTTCCGTTTGGGGTAAACTCATCTGCCTTGAGCACAAATAGGAGCCCTTCTTCCGAAGGGCTCACTGTTACTTATATCGATAATTATTATTGAAACGTCACATTAATCTGTACAATCTCCGAACGACTGCTTGTACGAATCGGAGGTCCCCAGAAGCCAAATCCAGAGGTCACGATAGAGTGCATGGACCCTTTTTGCAGATAACCCCAATCATTCTCGTAGATGGCCTTAGTAATAAACTGAGCGGGTGCGATCTGACCACGATGGGTGTGACCAGACACAACCAAATCTACATGGTTTTGCTCCGCAATATCCAAATCATAAGGCTGGTGATCCATCATGATCACAGGCTTACTCAAGTCGGTATCCTCCATCAATGTCTCTACTTCTGCACGATCCTTCTCTGTCCGGTCTTTCCGTCCAATCAGCGTAATCTTATCGTCCAATGTAATTTTATCATCATACAGAACTTGCATATTACTCTTCTCCAGAGCAGCAATCAAATCCTCGATCGGACCATTATACTTGTCGTGATTGCCCAGTGAGGCGTACACCCCGTAAGGAGCCTGAATGTCGCTAATAATATCCGCAATCCCACTCTTGAGATACATATCCAGGTTATCATCGATAATATCACCAGGATACAGCACCAAATCCGGCTTCAGTGCGTTAATTTCTTCCACCATGCGTTTAGCGTGAGCAGGGCCGGACAGCAGGCCAAAGTGCATATCCGCAGCCATCACAATGTTGAGGCTGTTGACACCTTCCACTTTTTTGTCAATCTGAATGCTGTATTGTCTTACGACTGGACTATAGGCGTTATAGATACCGTAGCCCAACGTGGACAGCAAGAGCACGAGAGTGACCACCCCTGCCCATTTATGAGCGTAATGTCTTGGAATACGGGTTAGTCTAAGCAACCATAGCGTTAGATGAACCACGGGCAGAATTAATAACAGCAGAGAAAAGATTGCAAGCCAGTATGAACCAATAACACTCAGGAAGGAAATACTTCCAAACAACCTTGCCAGTATGAAAGAAATTGAAAGGAATACGAGCGCAACGATGTAAAACCAACGAAATCTCGCAGATACAACCGGCTTCATCCAGCTCCATCCGCTCCGTCCTATGTAAAACACTAATAAACCGTACACTACCAAAAACAAGATGCCTGCAAGTACGAACATGCCTCCGTTAACCTCCACGTCAATAAGTTGATTGCTGAATTTTCTCTTAACCAAATTCCAGTCCATCTGCACAAGTATAACGTAGTTAAAGGGGTGAGGACATCTGTTTCCATTCCTCAGATGCGTACAATTTATTACAATTTGGAATACTTAAATTTCAATCATATATTAGGCGATACATCGACCCATAGCCTGTCATCTGAATAAAAAAGCATTCCTGCGTCCGCTCATGACTAACTAACATCATGAACGAGCACAGGAATGCTGAATGATCTCGAATTACATATTACTCGTTGGTGTCCATCCATTGGAAGTGGAATGAACCTTCTTTGTCCACACGTTTGAATGTGTGAGCGCCAAAGTAGTCACGTTGTGCTTGCAACAGGTTCGCAGGCAAACGTTCAGTGCGGTAGCTGTCATAGTAAGACAACGCGCTGGAGAATCCAGGAACTGGAATTCCTTGAGTTACCGCAGCTGCCACGACTTCACGCCATGCACCTTGGTAGGATTCAACAATGTTTTGGAAGTATGGGTCCAGAAGCAGGTTTTTCAATTCTGCATCCTTGTCATATGCTTCTTTGATGTTTTGCAGGAACTGTGAACGGATGATACAGCCACCGCGGAAGATCATGGCGATGTTGCCGTATTTCAGATCCCAGCCATATTCGTCTGAAGCTGCACGCATTTGAGCAAAACCTTGTGCGTAAGATACGATTTTACTTGCAAACAGCGCTTTGCGCACATTTTCGATGAACGCTTTTTTGTCGCCAGAGAATGCTTCAGTTGCTGGTCCGTTCAAAATTTTGCTTGCTGCTACGCGTTCGTCTTTCATTGCAGACAGGAAACGGGAGAATACGGATTCCGTAATCATGGACAATGGTACGCCGAGATCCAGCGCGCTTTGGCTCGTCCATTTGCCTGTTCCTTTTTGTCCAGCTGCATCCAGAATGACATCAACCATTGGTTTGCCGGTTTCCGGATCGTATTTGGAGAAGATGTCTGCCGTGATTTCAATCAGGTAGCTATCCAGCTCGCCTTGGTTCCATTCAGAGAAGATTGCATGCAATTCTTCAACGGAAACATTCAGCACGGATTTGAGCAAATGATACGCTTCTCCGATCAACTGCATATCACCGTATTCGATACCATTGTGCACCATTTTCACATAGTGTCCGGCACCATCTGGTCCGATATATGTGCTGCAAGCATCGTCGCCTACTTTAGCGGAAATGGCTGTCAGAATGGGTTCAACGAGCGCATACGCACTTTCTTGTCCGCCTGGCATGATTGCCGGACCTTTCAGAGCGCCTTCTTCCCCACCGGATACACCTGCACCGATGAAGCGGAAGCCTTTGGCTTCCAGATCTTTGCTGCGGCGTTGGGTGTCAGGGAAGTATGCGTTACCGCCATCAATGATGATGTCGCCTTCGTCCAAGTGTGGCAGCAGTTGTTCAATGGTTGCGTCCGTTGCTTTACCCGCTTGAACCATGATCAGGATTTTGCGCGGAGATTCCAGGGAAGCTACGAACTCTTCAATCGTAAATGCGCCTGTCAGGTTTTTACCTTCGGCTTCTTTGAGAAGATCGTTCGTTTTCTCCGGGGAACGGTTAAATACCGATACCGAGAATCCTTTGCTTTCAATATTAAGGGCAAGGTTTTTACCCATTACTGCAAGTCCGATGACACCGATCTGTTGTTTACTCATTATGTCCTCCCAATACTCTTTATATATAGTAGGTTAAAATTCGAGATCAACAATCCGTTATTACTGAACTGTTTTTTTCCAGTCTGCTGCGAATTTCTCCATACCTTGATCTGTCAGCGGGTGTTTGGAGATTTGTTCAATGACGGAGAATGGAACAGTAGCGATATGTGCTCCTGCCATTGCTACACGTGTAACGTGGTCCGGATGTCTTACAGAAGCTGCAATAATCTGTGCATCCAGGTTATGTGTACGGAACAGCTCAGCAACTTTGGCAACCAATTGCACACCATCTTCGGAGATGTCATCAAGACGTCCCAGGAACGGGGATACATATGTTGCACCAGCACGAGCAGCTAGCAGCGCCTGGTTCACTGTGAAGATCAACGTTACGTTGGTTTTCACACCTTTTTTAGTCAGGTATCGGCAAGCTTCCAGTCCTGCAAGTGTCATTGGCAGCTTGATTGTGATGTTTTTGTCGTTGTTATTGATTTTGATCAGTTCGTCTGCTTGAGCAATCATCTCTTCAGCTGTGATCGCATCTGGTGTTACTTCCGCAGATACGGATTCAACTTCAGGTACCTCACGCAAAATTTCTTCAATGCGGTCTTCGAATTTCACGCCTTCTTTGGCTACCAATGACGGGTTTGTTGTTACACCAGACAGGACGCCGATTTTGTATGCTTTTTTGATGTCTACCAAGTTTGCTGTATCGATGAAAAATTTCATATTCAATTACCTCCAAGGGATATGTTTTATTGTTTTTTTATGTTACAGATTTGCATTAACAGCCAAAGGAACTTCAATATCATCTTCAGCCTGCTGATCGGCAGGTTGGTCAAACCACCAGTGGTGCCCTTCCGCAGCGAGCATCTCATCCGACTCTGCTGGTCCATAACTTCCCGCAGGGTACAGATGAAGTGGGAGCAAATTCTCCTGGAATGCATCCAGAATAGGTTGTACCCAAGCCCAAGACAGTTCTACTTCATCCCAATGGGCAAAGAACGTTGGATCACCATGCAATGCGTCATGAATCAAGTTCTCATAAGCCTCGGCCAGATCCTCACGATCTGGTGACAGATCGATATGAACAGGTTTGAACTCCCCTTTGTTTTGCGGGTCGCTGGCATTCAGCTGCAGCGTCATGCTCTGGTCAGGACTCATCTCAATCACAAGCAGGTTCGGTTTGGAACCGTTAACCACGTTAGCCTGTCCAGATGGTTCTTTGAATTCGATGACAATGCGAGTTGATTTCTCCTTCATTCGTTTACCGGTACGGATATAGAAAGGTACTCCGCGCCAGAAGAAGTCATCAATCTGCAATTTTGCAGCGATAAACGTATCATTCATCGTATTCTCGGCAACACCGGGTTCAGCTGCATAACCGCTAACGGATTTACCTTGAATGTTTCCTGCAGCATACTGTCCGCGAATGACACTTGCACCCACGTTTTGCTTTTGCAGTGGCTGAATCGATTCCATAATGTGTTTTTTCTTCAAACCGACTTTTTCCGTGGTGCTGTTATATGGAAGCTGGATCGCCATCATCATAAGCAATTGCAGCATATGATTCTGGAACATGTCACGCACGGCGCCTACATGATCATAATAGGATGCCCGTTCTTCCACGCCAACAGTCTCATTAGCGGTGATCTGCACATTGGAGATATAACGGTTGTTCCACAATGCCTTCATGATCGGATTGCTTTGATGCAAGGTTTCAAGACGCTGCACCATCGGTTTTCCCAAATAGTGGTCAATCCGATAAATTTCTTCTTCTGTGAACGCCTCGCTTAATTTGCGATTGAGATCACGAGCCGATTGTAGATCATGTCCAAATGGCTTTTCGATCACAAGGCGTTTCCAGCCCTCAGTTGATCCAAGTCCACTACCCTGAATGTTCTCTGCAATGGGTTCGAAGAATTCTGGACCAACCGAAAGGTAGAACAGACGATTGGATGGAATGCCAAGTTCAGCCTCTCTTTGTTCCACTAAATTTAACAGCTCTATATAATCTTCCTTATGGCTTATATTCAATACACTATAACGGAAAGCCTGCACAAATGATTTCACAACTTCAGGATCAGCAGGGCGTCTGGAAAATTCATTTAATGATTTTTCCACTTGTGCCTGAAAGAATTCATCAGACCATTCTCTGCGTCCTAAGCCAATCAGCGAGAAGGATTCCGGAAGTTTCTGCTCAATGTATAAATTATATAAGGCTGGATATATTTTTCTTTTGGCTAAATCGCCAGTCGCACCAAATAAAATAATGCTCGTTGGTTCCATCTCACTATTCTCCTTCCAAGTAACTCTGGTTTCTTTGCTGTAGTTACACTATAATACGTTTCATAGCCATACAAGTAATTAATATATTTCACAGGAGCTATAGACGATATCTATGACAACAAATTATGAATTATATAAGGTATTTTATTGGGCTGCCAAAACAGGAAGTTTGACCCAAGCCGCCAAAGCGCTATATATTACTCAACCAAGTGTCAGCCACGCCATCAAACAGTTGGAAGAAAGCTTTGGTCTCACGTTGTTTTACCGGAATTCCAAGGGAGTTGCGTTAACACAGGAAGGTGTGAGTTTGTATTCCTATATTGAACAATCCCAGATTCTGATCTCGCTGGCCGAGGAGAAAATGGCTGCATTGAAGAGTTTAGACAACGGAGAGCTAAGGATTGGTGGCAGTGATTCGCTGTTCAAGCATTACATGCTTTCCTATCTGGAAGAATTCCATGTGCTCTACCCTAACATCAAGCTGCATCTAAGTCATGGGACAACGCCGGAAGTCATTACGTTTTTGAAAGAAGGCAAAATTGATTTGGGTGTTGTGCGGATGCCCATCGTTGATCCGCAGCTTGAGGTCAGGGAAAGTATCCAGCTCAAAGACTGCTTTGTCGCGGGCGAACGTTATGCTCAACTGAAGGATAAAGTTATGACATTGGAAATGCTGCTGGAGCATCAACTGATTCTTTTCTCCAGAAACAGCCGGGTCCGAATGGCAATTACGGAGCTTTTTAACAGCTATGGCTACACGCTCAAACCTGAGATTGAGGTCGGCAGTGTGGATTTGTTAATCGAATTTGCACGTAGGGGATTGGGCATATCGTATGTCACCCGTGAATTTATTTCCAAAGAGCTGGAAGAAGGCTCTCTCTTCGAAATTCAGCTGGATGTAGCCCTGCCCCCTTCACATGTTGGCATCATGACAAAGCGTAATATGCCAATTTCACTGGCAGCCAACCGGTTTATGGATCTGATTTTCAAGGCGGATTAAGATTCGTCGGTCTACTGGTCTACAAAAAAAGTGCCTCGTCATCCCCAAAGGATGATGAAGCACTTTTTTTGCTATATTCATTTTTCTAAGTAGACAACCTACCAATTCTCATCTTAATTCAAGTTCTCTCAATCTGCTCTCAATTCTCTCAGGAATCATAGTAAACAGTTGCTGCCAAGGCATGAATAGACTCGGCTCAAGCAAAAACTCCTCAAACTCCATAGAGGGAACAAACGCCTTGGTCTGCAGAAAACTCCGCACGCTGGCGTCAATTTCTTCATTGGTCTGGAAATAACCTTTGAACATCTCGTTCACGAGCAGTCCGTCACAACCCGCATTGGCGCCTGCTGCACTATACAAATCCGGCAACAATTCAAACACCACAGGGATTGGAGAAAAAGCATGTTTGCCTGGCTGCGAGTATAGACACACATGGCGTCCAACCACATTAACTCGATCCTTCAACAATCCCCGAAGTACTCTGCCATGGAAGCTGGCTTCACAATCCACGACTTCACCGTCATGGCCCACATATATCCACACATGCTCCATTTCGTACAAATGCCCTATTTCATAATCCCACCAAATCGAAAATTCAATTACATATTGGACCGCCTCAACCGGAAAATGAATTTCCCGCTGGAATGACGGTGAAGGTCCTGATTGATCCAGAATGGAAACGCCTACAAAATCAGGGTAAAAGGGTTCATTTCGATCAAACATCAATACAGGTGCATAGCTCATCGCGGTTTCCAGCATTTCCTGCTCAGTCATGGTCATGGATCGTCCCTCCACATTCTTTGAGTGCTACTACTGTAACAAGCCAATGTTATGCCTATCTTAACAGAGAATTCGGAATGTGTTAATTGGAACAAAATTTAAGCCCGTAATCGGAAAATTTTCCGGTCACGGGCCTGAAATCGGTCATTTGATAGGAGAACGAGATAACGTTATCCCTTTGAGTTTTTGGATGATTTAGAAGCTTTGATCGCCTGATCGGAAACAGAATCCACACATCCAATCGGCGGTCCCAAAATCGCGTCATTTTTGATGGATGCCACTGCCGTCCTGTACGCCTCCTCATCAATACAGTATGCACGATGGGCAACTTCAGGCGGTGTTGCAGCCAGGAAGTCAGCCCCCAGCACAATGTCCGGCGTAGGTTGGTCAAAAATCGTCAACAAGTGCACATCATCGGTCTCCGCCACAAACCAGTGAAACCATCCTTGAGGGAATATCGAAACCTGACCTGGCTTCAAGTGATAACTTATCCGCTCCCGCTTGAACGGATCGTAGACAGAGGTGGTAATTTCCCCGTTAATTAGAACGACCATCTCGGTCACATTTGTATGCCAGTGTGGCTGCACAATAATTCCTTTGCTCATGTGTACATTGAAGAAACCATTTTTGATCGTAGGCAGCTGCGGTCCAAACAACTGGGTAATATAATTGCGCGAATCACGCTGATAATTCAACACCGCTGTCGAATCGGCCGCCAACTGAACATTCGGGGCTTGCAGAATCGGATTAGTCATACCGCTGTTTCCTCCTTATAGGCATACATCTCATTGTTGTACTGTATGCGCTAATTAGCGGAGATAATACCGAGAACACGGCTCCAATGCAATTTTTATCCGGCCGTGTAACTTCATTTGTCAATTAGGTGAAGATCATCAACTCGTAAGTAGAACACAAAAACACCCTTTTCCTGTTAA